>NZ_JBITIZ010000010.1:0-370298 GCF_044459525.1 Streptosporangium sp. NPDC050284 | reverse complement strand
CGCCCAGCGACTCCGCCAGGAAACCCTCACCACCCCCGGCCCCAACCAACTCGTCCCCGAACTGGAAAGACTCACCGCCCAACACCGCGACACGGCGGGCTGAGGCCGGGCGCGGGCGATCAGACGACGTGGACCTCGGGCACGTACAGGATCCATTTGCCGCCCGCCTCGCGGAAGGCGCGCTCCTTGGCCATGATCTCCTCGGCGTGGTTCCAGGCGAACAGCAGCGCGTAGTCGGGGTACGACTCGGCGAACGCCGAGGGCTCACGAACCGGGATGTGCGATCCGGGGGTGAGTTTGCCCTGCTTGGCGACTGTGGTGTCGCAGACGAACGGGACCAGCTCCGGGCCGATGCCGCAGTAGTTGGTCACCGTCGCGCTCTTGGCGGTCGCCCCGTAGCCCACGACCCGCTTGCCGTCGTCGCGCAGGTCGCGCAGCAGGGCGACGAGGTCGTCGCGGATCCGCTCGACGTTGCGTGCGAAGCCCTTCAGCGTGGGCATGGCCGCGAGGTTGCGCTTGTTCTCGTCAGCCAGCAGCTCGGCCACCGCGGCCGTCGGCGTCCTCGCGCCCGCGTGGGCCAGCGTGTAGCGGACCTCGCCGCCGTGCACCGGGAGCCTCTCGACGTCGACGAGCTCCAGGTCGAAGCGGGCGGCCATCGCCTGGACCGCGCGGACGGTGAAGAAGTAGAAGTGCTCGTCGTAGATCTGGTCGAAGGACGTGCGCTCGACGATCTCGGAGAAGTAGGGGTCCTCGAACACGAAGACGCCGGTCGGGGCGAGCAGCGCGGTCACCCCGCGCAGGATCGACTCGATGTAGGGGATGTGGCACAGGGTGTTGGCGGCGTAGATGACGTCCGCCCTGCCGTCGGTGGCGAGGATGTCCCTCGCGGTCGTCTCCTCGAAGAAGTCCTTGCGGACGCGGATGCCCTTGGCGTGCGCCATCTCCGCCACCCCTCCGGACGGCTCCACCCCCAGGTGCCTCACCCCGGCGTCGGCGATCGCCTTCAGCATCACCCCGTCGTTGCAGCCGAGCTCGACCACGAACGGGTCCTCGCCGGTCAGCTCGGTGGCGAGCAGCCGCCTGGCCAGCTTCTCGAAGTGCGCGCGCATGACGGCCGAACCCGAGGACACGTACGGGTAGTCCTCGTGGAACATGCGGTCGCGGGGGATCTCCTCCATCAGCTGAACCATCGTGCACGACTCGCATATCCCGACGGCGAGCCGCACGAAGAATTCGTCCGCGAAATCGTCGGGACGGACGAACGCGTCGGAGAGCGGCTGGCGCCCGAAGTCGAAGAATTCAGCGAGGGATCCGGCGCAGACACGGCACCGCGACGTGGCAGACATACTTTGCTCCTCGATTCTGGATGGCACAGGGTGAATCAGCTGTAAATCGCATCGCGGCCCGCCGCCTGCGTACGAAACAAAGAGGCGCGGGAGCGTTTTATCAGGGCACGGGGACGCGGCCGGCGGCCACTTTCCTCGCTTTTGGCGGTCATATCGTTATCCGCCGGGCCCGCTCGCGGATCGCGTCGACGAGCTCGGCCTGGGCGAGGGCCGGCTTGGTGTGCTCGGCCTGGCCGCCGCCCTCCCTCACGGATCGCGCGAAGGACTCCAGGATGTTGACGAACTGGCGGTCGGCGGCGAGCGTCCGCTCCTGCAGGAGGTCCTGCCGCTCGATCCGCACGATGGGGCGCATCGAGTCCGGAGGGGTGTAGGCGCGGTCCAGGAGGATCGACCCCTCCGAGCCCCACAGCGCGTACGAGCTGCGGTAGGAGTGCTCGAACCCGAACCGGATCTGCGCGGTGACGCCCGCGGGCGAGCACAGCAGCGCGCTTCCCTCGACGTCCACCCCGCTGGCGGCGTCGTAGCGCAGGAACGCGCCGCAGACCTCGAGGTCGTCGCCGAGGAAGAGCCGCGCGGCGCGGATCGGGTAGACGCCGACCTCGAACAGGGCGCCGCCTCCGAGCTCGGGCCGGTAGCGGAAGTCGCCGGGGTCGCGCGGGGGGATGCCGAAGTCACCGGCGAAGGAGCGCAGCCGCCCGATCGTCCCGCCGTCGAGCAGCCGGCGCACCTCCTCGTGCTGGGAGTGGTGCGGGAAGACGAGGTTCTCCACGAGGAGCAGGTCGCGCTCCTCGGCGAGGGTGAGCAGCCTCTCGGCCTCGGCGCGGCTGGTGGCCAGTGGTTTCTCGGCCAGCACGTGCTTGCCCGCCCGCAGCGCGCGGTCGACCCACTCGGCGCGCAGCCCGGTGGGCAGCGGGATGTAGACCGCCTCCACGTCGGGGCGCTCCAGGAGGTTTCCGTACCCGGTCACCGCGTCGCAGCCGAAGCGCCGGGCGAAGGTCTCGGCCTTGGCCGCGTCGCGGCTGGCGACCGCGACCGGCAGCACGGCCGGGGCCTCCGTCATCGCCGGGAGCGTGCGCCGCCAGGCGATGTCCGCGCAGGAGAGCACGCCCATGCGTACGGGTGAGGTCGTCGTCAACGCTCTCCTCCCCAGAGTCCCTGCAGGCAGGCGACGAGCGTTCGGGCCTGGACGTTGAGGTAGTAGCTGTGCCGCAGCAGCCCGGACAGCTGGCCGACGGTGACCCAGGTGTAGTCCTCGGGCACCTCGACGGGGAAGTCGTCGTCGGCCTCGATCACCAGGTATCTGATCACCGCGCCCATGAAACGTCCGCCCTCCTCCGACAGCAGCGACTCGAAGCGGATCCGGGAGCGGTCGGCGTTCAGCACGTAGTCCATGAAGTACGGGCGCCGGTCGGCGGGCACCCCCTCGTAGCTCTCCGGCGCGCACTGCAGGGTGGCGGCCAGCTCGACCATGTCCGGCAGGCCGCCCTCCATCCTGGCGTGGACCAGCACGTGCAGCACGCCGTGGATCCGCTTGACGACGAAGGCGACCACGCCCTGACCCACCGGCACGAACAGGGGCTGGCTCCACGAGCCGACCTCCCTGCCGGCCCCGCTCACCGCGACCGCGGCGACCGTGAAGTACTTTCCCTCCTCGTGGGCGATCTCGTCGCGGGAACGCTTCCAGCGGGTGACCTGCTCCAGGTTCACGCACCAGCGGTCGACGAGCTTGGTGCTTCTCGCCGCGGTGAACCAGCTCAGCAGGCTGGAGGTGGTGTGCAGGGCGGCCCCGCCGCTCACCACCGAGCGGCGCAGCGCTCCCAGAAAGTCCTCGCAATCCTCGCGGTCGCCGTCGGCGAGGGTCGCGCCGTCGAAGGGGACGCAGGCGAGCACGGTCCTGGAGTCCATGTTGACGAGGTTGTCGACGCGCAGCAGTTCCTGCAGCTGGCCGATGGTGAGCCAGCGAAAGCCGTCGCGGACCTCGATGTCCTCGGTCACCTCGACGACCATGTTGCGGTTGCGTTTGCACCAGAACCAGGACCCGTGCTCGGACTGGAGCACGTCGACGAGCACGCTGCCGGGCCGGGGCCGGATGAAGTACTCCAGGTAGGGCACGCCCGCGCCGCGGTGCACGCCGACGTAGTTGCTGTGCGTGGCCTGCACCGTGGGCGACAGCTGCACGGAGTTGACGTTCCCCGGCTCCATCTTCGCCTGCATGAGGAAGTGGACGACGCCGTCGATCTCCTTGGCGAGGATGCCGAGGATGCCGATCTCGGACTGGTTGATGATCGGCTGCGACCAGCCCTCCGCCGGGTCCGAGCGGGTGCTGACCCGCAGCCCCTCCACCGAGAAGAACCGTCCGCTGCGGTGGACCAGGTTGCCGCTGCCCGGCGTGAAGCTCCAGCCGTCGAGGTCGGCGAAGGGGATCCTGGTGACCTCGGCGCGCTCCGTGCGGTGACGTTCGGCGAACCACTCCCTGAACTCGGCGAGCGGCAGGACGGCGCTGTCCCTGGCCATGGACGATTTCGTGAGGCGGGCTCTGAATTCGTTATTCTCCCGGCGCAGAGAATGTGATACCTGGGGGAGGCTGGTCATATTCCGACCCTCCGGTCTTTGGATCGCACGGCCTTCGCCGGAGAGTAATTATATAAATCTCGTTAGTCCATTGCATTCGTTCTTCCCGAGGGCTCCCAAGGCGCCGAGAATCACTTGACCGCCGGGTTCTCGAAAAATAGCGTTTGTCCCGCTGGCGAGACGGGACGGGGCGGAACGACCCCTCGTCCGAGGGAGGGTGGAGGCTCGATGAGTTCTTCTGTGAACGGCGACGAGGACCTCGCGGTCGGCAGGGTCGAGCCATGCCGCCTCGTCGAGCTTCCGGAGATCGTCGACCCTCGGGGCAGCCTGTGCGTGGTCGAGTCCGGCAAGGAGATCGACTTCGACGTCAAGCGGGCCTACTACATGTTCGACATGCCGCCGGGCACCCGGCGCGGCGGGCACGGCCACCGCCGCCTGCGGCAGCTGATCATAGCCGTGCACGGCCGCTTCGAGGTGAAGGTGGACGACGGCTTCAACCGGCGCACGTTCGTGCTCGACCACCCCCGGCTGGGGCTCTACATGACCCCGATGGTCTGGCGGGACATGGTCGACTTCGCACCGGGGACGGTCGGTCTGTGGCTGGTCTCCGAGCCCTACGACGAGGGCGACTACTACCGCGACTACGACGAGTTCCTGCGAGACGCGCGGAGCGGGGCGTGAAGGTCCCCTTCCTCGACCTGCGGGCCCCGTACGAGGAGTTGCGGGACGACCTCGACACGGCACTCCAGCGGGTGCTGAGCTCGGGCTGGTATCTCATGGGTCCCGAGCTGGAGGCGTTCGAGGCGGAGTTCGCGGCCTACTGCGGCAACGCGCACTGCGTGGCGGTGGGCAGCGGCTGCGACGCGCTGGAGCTGTCCCTGCGCGCGATGGGCGTGGGCCAGGGCGACGAGGTGATCGTCGCGTCCCACACGTTCATCGCGAGCTGGGTGGCGATCTCCAGGGTCGGCGCGCGGCCGGTGCCGGTGGAGCCGGACGAGCGCACCTGCACCCTGGACCCCGCGCGGATCGAGGAGGCGATCACCCCCCGCACCAAGGTGATCATGCCGGTGCACCTGTACGGCCACCCCGCCGACCTGGGCGCCGTCGAGCGGATCGCGGCCAGGCACGGCCTGCGCGTCCTGGAGGACGCGGCACAGGCCCACGGCGCCCGCGAGCACGGCCGCCGGGTGGGGTCGGGCTCCACCGCCGCGTTCAGCTTCTATCCCGGCAAGAACCTCGGCGCCCTCGGCGACGGCGGCGCCGTCGTGACGGGGGACGCGGAGCTGGCGGCGCGGGTGCGGCTGCTGCGCAACGTCGGGGCCCGCGAGAAGTACCGGCACGAGGTCGTGGCCGCCAACTCCCGGCTGGACGAGATGCAGGCCGCCGCGCTGCGGGTCAAGCTGGCGTGGCTGGACGAGTGGAACGATCGCCGCCGTGCCGTGGCCGCGCGCTACCTGGACGAGCTCAAAGGCGTGGGCGACCTGCTGCTGCCCGTGCCGGCCCCGTGGGCCGAGCCGGTCTGGCACCTGTTCGTGGTGCGCACCGCCCGCCGGCGGGAGCTCCAGGAGCGGCTCGCCGCCGCCGGGATCGGCACGCTCGTGCACTACCCGATCGCGGTGCACCTCTCCCCCGCCTACGCCCGCGAGGGGTACCCGCCAGGATCGCTGCCGCTGGCCGAGCGGCTCGCCGACGAGGTACTGAGCCTGCCGATCGGCCCTCACCTCGACGACCGGGCGGTGGACGCGGTCGTCGCCGCGACCCGCGCGGCCTGCCTCTGAGCGGAGGCGTCCGGCAGCGGTTGTGCCCCGAGCCCGCGGCGCGGGCGCCCCTCCCCGCCCGCCATGAGCCTGTGCCCCGAGGTCGTAGCCGATCGTCAACCCGTCATCGGCATCCTCGCCAGGGAGCCTGCGCCGTCCCGCGGCCGCCGGTCAGGTGGAACCGCTGTCGGGCTGCTCCAGCCACCGGGGGTTGGCCCGCGCCCAGTCGATCGTCCTGGCCAGGCCGTCCCGCAGGGTGGTGGTGCTGCGCCACCCGAGCACGGCGAGTGCCTTGGAGGTGTCGGGAACGCGCCGCGACAGGTCCTGGTAGGCGTCGCCGAAGCCGTCGCGCGGGTCGACGGGGACCGCCTCGTCCCCGCCCGTCAGCTCCACCACGAGCTCGATCACCGCGCGGATGGTCGTCTCGACGGAACTGCCGATGTTGAAGCACTCCCCCAGCGCCGCGGCGGCGGTGCCCGCCTCGATCGTGGCCTCGATCGCGTCGTCGACGAAGGTGAAGCAGCGCGTCTGCCCGCCCTCGTCGTACAGGATCGGCGGCAGGCCGCGCAGGGCGCGGTGGACGCTGCGGCTGACCACGAAGCCGGGCCGCTGGCCGGGCCCGTAGACGTTGAAGTAGCGCACGATGGTGGCGTCGAGTCCGCGCTGGCGCATGTAGGCGAACGTCAGGTGCTCGGCCAGCGCCTTGCTGGAGGAGTAACTCCACCTGTCGGTGGCGGTGCTGCCGAGGACGCGGTCGTCGTCCTCGGCCCACGGGACGGCCGGGTTCTTGCCGAACACCTCGCTGGTGCTGGCCAGGACGACCCGGGCACCGGCCTTCTCGGCGAGTTCCAGGACGTTCTTCGTCCCCGACAGGTTGATGTCGATGACGTCGAGCGGCCGGTCGATGTAGCGGTCGACGCCGACCACGGCGGCGAGGTGGTAGACGGTGTCCACGTCGCCGGTGATCGCACCTGCGAGCGCCCCCACGTCCCTGATGTCGCCGTCGACATGGCGGGGGGAGTCGCCGTCGCGGCCGGGCGGGGGCGGCCCCGCGTCGAAGACCGTCACCTCGTCCCCGCGCCGGGCGAGGGCGCCGGCGAGATGACCGCCGAGGAAACCGAGACCGCCTGTGACCACCACGTTCGCCACGGCCCCTACCTCCCGATCCCGCGGTAGGCGAACCCGGCCCCGCGCAGCAGCTCTATGGTCTCGCGCGGATAGTAGGCGCGGCCGTCGACCACCGCGCACGCGGGGGCGACCCGCTCGCGGAGCGCGGCGAGGTCGATGTCCTCGAACTCCCGGTGCCAGGCGAGCACCGCCAGGCAGTCGGCCCCGCGCACGGCCTCCTCCAGCGAGGAGGCCCTCGGCAGCCCGAAGAGCTTCTCCGCCTCGTCTCCGTCGACCAGCGGGTCGTACAGGCTCACCTCCGCGCCCGCTTTGCGCAGTTCTTCCACGACCGGTCTGACCGGTGTCTCGCGCAGGTCGCCGGTGTTGTTCTTGAAGGCGAGCCCGAGGACCGCCACCTTCGCGCCCACGGGCGACCTGCCGAGCTTGGCCAGCTCCTGCACGATGAGGTCGCTGGTGTAGTGCGGCATGGAGTCGTTGACCTCGCGGGCGGCCGGGATGGTCAGCAGGTCGATGCCGCGCTGCCTGGCGGCTCGCCAGACCATCCAGGGGTCCTTGGTCAGGCAGGAGCCGCCCACTCCCACGCTCGGCAGCAGGATGTTGACGTTGCCGTTGCCCTTGGGGATCGAGTTCGCCGCGGAGATGATGTCGAGGACGTCGACCTCCAGCGCCGCGCAGAGCCGGGCGAGCTCGTTGGCCAGGGCGATGTTGTGGTCGATCCACCAGTTGTCGGCGAGCTTGACCATCTCGGCCGCCTCCAGGGAGGCCACCGGGATCACCTCCACCCCGACGGCCCCGCGCCAGAACGTCACCGCCGCCTGTGTGCTGTCGGCGCACCACCCGCCGACGATGATGGGGAAGCTGAGCAGCTCGCGCAACGCGGTCCCCTCGGAGAGGCGCTCCGGGCAGAAGGCGAGGCCGAAGTCCTCACCGCAGACCAGGCCGCCGCGCTCCAGCAGCGGCAGGGCGAGCGAGCGGGTCACCCCCGGCGGGACGGTGCTCTTGAAGACCAGGAGCTGGCCCGGCCTGATGTGCCGGCCCAGTTCCTCGCAGGCGCCGCGCAGCTGGCTCTCCTTCATCACCCCGCGCTCACCGGTGGGCGTGCCGACCGCGACGATGACGACGTCCGCCTCGGAGACGCTCTCGTAGCTCGTGGTGACGCGCAGCCGGCCGGTGCCCGCGTGGCGGGCCACGAGCTCGGGCAGCCCGGTCTCGCTGAACCGGCAGTGCCCGGCGTTGAGCTCCTCGACGAGCACGGGGTCGGTGTCCACCCCGATCACGTTCACGCCGCGGTCGGCCAGGACGGCGGCGACGCACGAGCCGACGTATCCCAGGCCGAGGACCGCGGCAGTGATGTTCTCCCGATCGGGCAGGAAACGCATGTCATCTCCAATGGTCTCGGCTTTACCGGGTGAGGACACGGCGCAGACGCCAGACGCCGAGGGCGAACAGGACCGCCGCGTAGCAGCTCAGGACACCGAACTGGGGCAGGATGTCGACGATGGTGCCGCCGTTCCTGACCAGTTCGGCGAAGGCCTCGTAGGCCCAGGCGTGTGGGGTCAGGTGGGCGACGACCTGCATCACGCCGCCGAACGACTCCAGGGGCAGCATGGAGCCGCCGAGCGCGGCGAGCCCCAGTCCGAGGATCATGGCGACGGAGATCACCGCTCCCGGCGTCTTGAACGCCGACCCCAGGAGCATGGCGGCCCCGCTCCCGACCAGGGAGAAGACGACGACGAGCGCCGCCGCCGCCAGCGGGTCGCCCCAGTCGACCCCGAAGATCAGCGCGGAGCCGAGCATGATCAGCAGCGCCTGTGTCAGCGCTATGACCATCCGTCCGAGTGCCTCTCCGGCGACGATGGCGCGGGCCGAGATCGGGGTCGCGTACATCCGGCGCGCCACTCCGAGCAGCCGGGTCTCGACGAGCCCGATCGCGGCGGTCAGCGAGGTGAGGAAGGTGAAGAGGAGCAGCAGCGGCGGAGCCGAGGCGGCGAAGGGGTTGAACCCCTCGGGGAACAGGCTCCGGCCCGTGGTGGTGACGCGCACCTGGACCTCGGCGACGCTCGCCTGCCCCGCCTTGCTCAGGCTCTCGTCGAAGCTTCCCGCCCCCTCCTGCTGCCCGAAGCGGGCGGCCCGCAGCAGGGCGGCCTGCTGGGGGACGACGGAGCGGACCCAGGTGCCGATCTCGGCCGCTCCCGGATCCTGCTGCCGGGTCAGGTAGCGCACCTCGACCTGGCCGCCTTCGCGGATCCGGGCGTCGTAGTCGGCCGGGACGACCACGCCGGCCCGCAGCTCGCCGCGCTCCACCGCGGTGCGCAGCTCGGACTCGTCCCCGGCCTTTTCGACCGTGACGCGCTCGCCGGAGCCCAGTGCCCCGACCAGTTGCTCGGTCAACGGCCCGGGGCCGCTCACCACGCCCAGTCTCAGCTGCTGGTCGACGCCGAACATCTGCCCGAGCACGAAGACCATCAGGAACGGCGCGACGATCACGAAGAAGATGTTGGTGCGGTCGCTGAAGACCCGGCGGAGGTTGACCATCCCTATGGCGAGGGCCTTCACGCGTGCACCATCCTTCCGACACGGAACAGGGTGAGGGCGCCACCCAGTACGGCGAAGCCGAGCAGCGCCGCGACCGGGACCGCCACGGCCTGCACCGACCCTCCGCCGGCCAGGTCGGCCAGCCCCTGCATGAACCACTTGTGCGGCGTGAGATAGCCGAGCGCGGTGAGCCCGCCGAGTTGCGCGCCGGGGAAGAACACCCCGCCGAGGATGCCCAGCACCATCGCCACCACCGACTGCCAGTTCGACGCCTGCTCTGCGGTACGGGCGAACGTGGCGAGCGCGGCCATCAGCCCGGTGGCGGCGAGCACGCCGGAGACCACCAGCGCGGCCACGCCGAGCGGATCGCCCCAGCGGGCGCCGATGACGAGGGTGGTGACCACGACGAGGATCGTCATGCTCACGATGCCCACCAGGACGCCGCTGAGCAGCTTGCCCAGCACGATCGCCGGCCGGGAGATCGGGGCGGCCAGCATCCTGGTCAGCGTCCCCGCCCTGCGCTCGTCGAAGACGCTGGTGATGCTGAAGACGACGGCGAAGAAGAGGAAGAACATCGCCATGCCGGCGGCGTAGTAGGTGGTGACGTCCAGCTGCCGCCGCACGGCGGAGGCGTCCTCGCGCACCGACACCGGCACGGGGAGCGCACCGGCCCGCTCCGCGAGCTGGGCGGCCCGCTCCGCGTCCGGCGCCGTCCCCGAGGGGGAGACCACGGCCACGGCCAGCTGGACCGAGCGCAGCCCGGTCGCGTAGGCCTGCCCGACCTCGCGGGCGACCTGGACCGCGACGGGCGCGGCGACACTTCCGATGATCTCCAGGGTGGTGGCACGTCCCGCCCGCACGTCGGCGGAGAAGCCGGCGGGGATGACGAAGGTGGCCTCCACCTCGCCGCGCTGCGTCAGCGCCCGTCCCTCCTCGGCCGTCGCCACCGGCCGCAGGGTCACGATGCCCGACTCGCGCATGGGCTCAAGGACCTGCTGGACGAACCCGCCGCCCGCGGCGCGGTCGGCGTCGGCCACCGCGTAGCGGGCCGTGAAGTCGCCGCCCGCTCCGCCCAGGACCGCGTTGAGGATGAACGCCATGCCCAGCGGCAGCACGATCGCGAAAACGATCAGGGTGCTGTCCTTCGCCCGCTGGCGCAGGTCCTTCAGCAGGATGATGATCATTCCACGCACCGTAGGCCCCGTCCCACTCAGTCCCGAAGCGCCTTACCTGTGAGGTGCAGGAAGACCGCCTCCAGGTCGGGTTCGCGCACCTCCGCGGACCGGATCGCCGCGTCCTGGCCGGCCACGACCTCGAAAATCCCGGGCAGGATCGCCCTCGCCCCCTCGACGAGCAGCTCGATGTGCGGGCCCTCGCCGCTCACCTTGCGGACCTGCGGCAGCCCGGTGAGCGCGCGCCTCACGCGGTCCAGGTCGCCGTCCACCTGCAGGACCACCTGGTCGTTCTCCCCCACCATGTCCACCAGCTCGCGGCGGGTGCCCTCGGCCTTCATCTGGCCCTCGTCGACGATGCCGACCCGGTCGCAGAGCCGCTCGGCCTCCTCCATGTAGTGGGTGGTGTAGAGCACGGCCACCCCCTCCCCCGTCAGGCGCCGCACGCTCTCCAGGATGGAGTTGCGGCTCTGCGGGTCGACTCCGGCGGTCGGCTCGTCCAGGATCAGCAGGCGTGGCCGGTTCAACAGCCCGATCCCGATGTTGAGGCGGCGGGCCATGCCTCCCGAGTAGGCGGAGACCGCCTCGTCGGCGCGGTCGGCCAGCCCGATCGTCTCAAGCACCTCGCCCACCTTGCTCCTGCCCTGGCGTCCTCGCAGGCCGTACAACTGCCCGAAGAACCAGAGGTTCTGACGTGCCGTGAGATCCTGGTAAAGCGCGAGCTCCTGGGGCACGTAACCGATCAGCGCTTTCGTCTTCGTGTTCCGCGCGTCGTGCGGCTGCCCGTCGATGAGAACCGTGCCCTCGTCGCGCTCGACAACTCCGACAATCATCGAAATCGTCGTCGTCTTTCCCGCCCCATTCGGACCGAGCAGGCCGTAGACCTCGCCCTCCGCAATGGAAAAACCGACTCCGTCGACCGCGACCATCTGGCCATAACGTTTACGCAGTCCTTCGCACGCCAGAATGATGTCGCTCATGGGGCCCAATTGAACACGGCCCCTTCTCGGGGCACAAGGCAAGGGAAAGTCAGAAAGGATCGCGGCGCGTTTCGCCGTCTCATCGGCGGTCGCGCGGCCCGTCACGGAGTGTGGTGCCCCGCCTTGAGGAGGGCACCCGGCGTCCGGCCACGAGATCCGCGTCCACCGGGTGTGCCGGTGACCGCGAACGCGGGGGGAGGCACAGGTCCGCCCCCCGCGAACACGGGGGAATCAGCAGGTGCTGTTGCTGATGGTGCTACTGGGGAGATCGGCGTACTCGGGTGCGACGTCGATCTCCTGCAGCTCAAGAATGTTGGACAGGTCCATTAAGACACCTCCTTCGAGGGCTCGAAAGTCAGACCGGCCGTGTGGCGGCCCCGGGCCGGCCGGGTCTTCCTCGTTGGCACACCGCCGCCCTCGCCGACTTCGGAGGGTGAACCGCGCGCATTCCACGGATTTCACGGAGCCTGCACCGTGACACCTACACCGAAAAACGATGACGAGCGAAAGCGCCATAAAGGCGTTAATCCCGGCCGTTCCGCTGACGAAACATAGTTATGGAACCCCGGAATGCGCAACGGCCTGTCCTAAAACGGCCATCCCCGGCGTTTCCATAAGTCGGAAACGACGACGGTCCCGAGACTTTAGCCATGACATTATATTTTCATGCGCCACGCCGATACAAACAGCAGCGAGGATCGGATAATCACACCACAGGAACTGCGTGAAGTGTTTTCCCGGATGGCGGAGAGCCGGTATCGGGAAGTCCTGGTGGTGCTCTCCGACGATCCGCTGGGGCGCTTCCTGTCCGGCCGGGTGGGAGAGCTGCTCGTCGAGGGGAATTGCCCGGTGTCCGTCGTGCGCGCCGGGGGCGGCGAGGAGAGCGAACCTCTCGCGGCCCCTTCCCTCGATCCCCGGCACGCCCGGACCAGGACGCTGCCTTCGGCCCCCCTGTCGGTGGTGATCGCCGACCGGCGGGTGGCGCTGCTGAGCCTGCGGCCCCCACCGGGGGAGGTGGCGCCCGTGACCCTGGTGACGCGGGCCGGTCACCTCTCCACGCTGCTGGCCATCTTCGGCCACCTGTGGAGCACCGCGCACGTGCCACCACCTCAGGAGACCGGGTCCCGGCAGCGGCGCGGCGCCGTGCTGAGCCTCCTGGCCGAGGGGCTGACCGATGGCGGCGTCGCTGCCCGGCTGGGCGTCGCGGAACGGACGGTGAGGCGCGAGGTCAACGGGCTGATGCGGTCGGCGGGCGCGACCAGCAGGTTTCAGCTGGCGTTGCGGGCTCAGGAACTCGGCTGGCTGCCCCGTCCCGCCGGCGAGACAACGCCGGATAACGATTCCGCATTTCACGGGCGCGCCGCTTTCTCATAGCCCCGGATAGCGAAACGTTGACGACCCGGGAACGCCAAACCTAGTGTCCATATATCGACGAGCTCAGGACGGTTCGATCCCACGGGACCATCGGGTCCGGAAACCATCGCCGCCGAAAGAATTCAAGGTGACAGAGTCGTGCTCATTCCCCATGTCGAGACTCAGCGGACGGCGCTCACCATCGCCGACCCGTCGGACGGGGTCGCCCTCTACGAGCTCCTTCTCGGCCTGGGACTGCACAGCATGCCGCCGCTCAAGGTATTCGTTGACCAGCTGAAAAAGCAGGACATCTCCGCGATTTTCGCGATCAAGCTGCGGCACAGCGGGGAGACCGTCGGGTTCGGGACCCTGCACGAGATGGACCCGGCCGGACACATCCAGGTCGGCATATTCACCGACACCGACAAGGCCAGATACGGCCTCGGCGGCGAGGCGATGATGCTTCTCGTGAATTACGCGTTCGCCACCTGGGAAGATATAAGAAAAGTATATTTCGTCACCACGGACGCCAGTATCGACCGGATCGGCTGGGTCGGTGACCTCATTCCCAAGGAGGCGACCCTCCCCAAGCACATGTTCTTCCGGGGATGCCTCTGGGACGTGCATTTCTACGCCATTTATCGGCATATGTGGGAAAAGCAGGGCGCGGATGTTCTCACCCGGCTGGTCCGGGGGCCGGAGGCCGAGCGCCCCCGGGGCATCAGGGCGCTCATCCACCACCTCAGGTGGCTCGTCACCAGGCCGAAGCCCGCCACGAGCCCGAAGGAGTACGCGCGGTGACCGACACACCGGCCGACCGCCGGCCCCCCGAGTTCGGCGGCGAGCGCCTGCTCGTGATCGGCACCGGCGCCATCGCCGCGATGTACCTGCCGTTCTGGCTCAACTGGCTGATCACGGCGTACCGGGACCTTGAGGTGCAGGTCGTCCTCACCCCGAGCGCGGAGCGCTTCGTGAGTGGGGAGGCGTTGAGCGTGCTCGTCCGCCGGGAGGTCGTGCGGGACCGGTGGCCCGAGGAGGCGCGGCCGGACGCGCTGCACGTGCGGCTCACCGAGTGGAGTGACAGCGTCATCGTCTATCCGGCGTGCGTGAACTTCATCTCCAGGCTCGCGCTCGGGCTCGCCGACACCCCCGCGCTGCTGTCCCTGCAGTGCACCTCCGCTCCCATCGCGCTGGCGCCCTCGCTGCCCCCCGGGGCGCTGGACAACCCCACGTTGCGGGGCCATCTGCGGACCCTCGCCGAGCGGCGCAACGTCGTGGTGGCACCGGTACGGGCGACGAGGAGCCTGACCACCGGACGCCAGGACGCGGCGGGCGCGCCCCCGCTGTCGACGATGATCGGCCTTCTGGAGCGGCTGCGCGTGTCCCTCTCCGGCGACGGCGAGAGCGACACGGACGGCGGAAGCAACGGAGACCGCGAGAGCAAAGCGGACAAAAAGAGCAACGGGGACGGCGAGAGCGGCGGGGACGGCGCGGGAGCGAAGAACACGGGCGAGGAGCACCACGCGTGCAGGACATGATGCAGATCTACACCCTGGCCGACCCCCTCTTCTTCGAGGAGCCCACGCGCTGGTCGGGTGGGGTGGGCTTCATCCGGGACCACGCGTTCACCGTGTCGGGCACGGCCGTTCCCGAAGGGTGGGTGCGCAAGGAGCGCGGGGTCTGGGTGTCCCTGCGCCCGCAGGGCCAGACCACCGCAGAGCAGGGCTGGAAGGTCCACCTGTCCGCGACACTGGAGAACGCCGACCGGCTCTGCTCCGCCGCCTGGGACTACTGCGTCGAGCGCGGCATCCCCTTCAAACACCTGCGCGACCGCAACATGCTGCTCGTCTTCAACGCCAAGTACTCACCGCGCGGCTCCAGCGGAAAGCTGGTCACCGTCTACCCGCGCGACGAGGAGGAGTTGCGAGCCGTACTGACGGACCTGTCGGCGGAACTGGAGGGCGAGCAGGGTCCGTACATCCTCAGCGACCTGCGCTGGGGCGACGGCCCGCTGTACGTCCGCTACGGCGGTTTCACCGAGATGACGTGCGTGGACGAGCACGGCGAGACCGTCTTCGCGATCCGTCACCCCGACGGCACCCTGCTGCCCGACCGGCGCAGGCCGTTCTTCGACCCGCCGAAGTGGGTGGAACTGCCCGGCTTCCTCCAGCCGCACCTGGACTCCCGTCGCGACGGCGCGGGCGCCGAGCTCCCCTACCTGGTGCGCCGGGCCCTGCACTTCTCCAACGCCGGGGGCGTCTACCTCGCCACCCGCCGCACCGACGACAGCCAGGTCGTGCTCAAGGAGGCCCGCCCGCACGCGGCGGTGGACGCCAACCATCACGACGCGACGACGAGGATGGAACGCGAGAGCTGGGCCCTCACCGCGTTGCGCGGCATCCCCGGGGTCCCCGCCCTGTACGACGAGCTCGACGTGGCGGGTCACCGCTTCCTGGTCGAGGAGTACGTCGAGGGGCAGCCCCTGAACGTGTGGTGCGGTACCGCCCATCCATGGGTGGTCATGGCCGAGCCCACGGCCGAGGACATCGAGTCCTACACCCGCAGGGCCGTGCTCATCACCGACCGCGTCGAGGCGCTGATCGCCGAGATACACGCCCGCGGGGTGGTCTTCGGCGACCTGCACCTGGGCAACGTCATCGTCCGGCCCGACGAGACGGTGGCCCTGGTCGATTTCGAACTGGCGTTCGATATCGCGGACACCGACTGGCGGCCGGGACTGGCCGCGACCGGTTTCGCCGGCCGGGACACCAACGGTGTGGCCCGCGACCTGTACGCCCTCGCCGCGTTGCGCCTCACCATGTTCCTGCCGTTCAGCAAGATCACCGCACTGCGGCCCGACCGGGTCCACCGGCTCGTACGCACGATGTGCGACAACTTCCCGGTTCCTGCCGGCTGGGCCGAGACGATCCTCTCCCACCTCGCCCCTTCGCGGAAGCTCCCGAACACCCCCGCCGCCGAGCCGGTGGAGGTGGAGGTGGGGCCCGCCGGTCCGGACGCCCCCGCCGTGGACTGGCGGGCGGTGCGCGAGTCCCTGGCCAGGGGAATCCTGAGTTCCGCGACCCCCGAACGTGAGGACCGTCTGTTCCCCGGCGACGTGCACCAGTTCGTCTCCGGCGGGCTCGGGTTCGCCTACGGCGCCGCCGGGGTGCTGTGGGCCCTGGAGGTGACCGGCCACGGCAGGCATCCGGAGCACGAGAGGTGGCTGGTCGACGCCGTGCGGCGCGACAGACCGCGCCGCCCCGGCTTCTACGACGGTACGGCCGGCATCGCCTACGTCCTCGACCACCTGGGATATACGCAGGAGGCGGCCGAGCTGCTCGACCGCCACCCGGTGCCCGACCGCGCGAACATCTCGATGTTCTCCGGGTACGCGGGCATCGGGGCGGCGCTGACGCACCTCGCGGGCACCCGGGGCAGGCAGGACCACCTCACCGCGGCGCTGGCCGTCGCCGACCGGCTGACCGACGCGGTGGAACGCGGAGACCCCGGCACGGCACGCGGCCCAGGGCTCCCTGCCCCCACCCGCCCGCTGGAGGCCGGCCTCATGCGGGGCTGGTGCGGAGTGGCCCTCTTCCTCGTCCGGCTGTTCGAGCGGACCGGCGACCCAGCCCTCCTCGACCACGCCGCCCGAGCCGTCGGGCTGGACCTCGACCGGTGCGTGACGACCGCGGACGACTGGCTCGTGGTCGAGGAGGCGGGCGTGCGCACGATGCCCTACCTCGACGTCGGCAGCGCGGGCATCGCCCTCGTCGCCGCCGAACTCCTCGCCCACCGAGAGGACGACCGGGTCCGCGCGAGCCTCCCCGGCCTGCTGCGCGCCTGCCGGACGCGCGTCTCGCTGCAGGCCGACCTCTTCCGCGGCATGGCCGGACAGGTGGCCGTACTCTCCCGGCTCGCGAACGGCACGCCCGACGACGGGACGAACGGCAGGACGGACGACGACACGGCGGAGGACCGGCGGCTGCGGGACCTGTGCGAGCACGCCGTCTCCTTCCGGGGGCACCTCGCGTTCACCGGCACCAGGGGCTTCCGGATCTCCATGGACCTGGCGACGGGTGGCGCGGGCGTCCTGCTCGCCATGTCACAGGCGAGCGGGGTCGCCGGGACCACTGCTCCCTTCCTGCCGTTCTTCTCCCCCCGCGGAGGGCGGTGAGGTGGACGACGGCGCGGCGGTGTCCGTGAGGGGACTGCGCAAGGAGTACGGAAGGATCGAGGCCGTCAGGGGCGTCGACTTCGACGTCGCCCCCGGCGAGGTGTTCGGCCTGCTGGGTCCCAACGGGGCGGGCAAGAGCACGACGATCAACATGTTGTGCACGCTGATCCGGCCCAGCGGGGGCAGCGCGACCGTCGGCGGGCACGACATCGTGCGCCGGCGCGACGAGGTGAGGCGCGACATCGGCCTGGTCTTCCAGGAACCGACCGTCGACGGATACCTCACCGGCGCGCAGAACCTGAGCTTCCACGCCGAGCTGTACGGCCTGCCCAAGAACGCCATCGACGACCGGATCAGGCGGGTCCTGGACATCGTCGGCCTGTGGAAGCGCCGCGACGACCGGGTGCACACCTACTCCGGTGGCATGCGGCGGCGCCTGGAGATCGCTCGCGGCCTGCTGCACTCCCCTCGGGTGCTCTTCCTCGACGAGCCGACGGTCGGGCTCGACCCGCAGACCCGCGCGGCCATCTGGGGGTACATCACCGAGCTCCGCGACCTGGAGAAGATCACGATCTTCATGACGACGCACTACCTGGAGGAGGCCGAGCACTGCGACCGCATCGCGATCATCGATCACGGTTCCGTCGTGGCGCTGGACACCCCCGAAGCGCTCAAGGCCGCGGTGGGCAGGGACCGGATCCGCATCCAGACCGGCGACGACCCGGCCGCCACCGTCATGCTGCGGGAACGCCTCTCGGTGGAGGCCGTGGCACGCGACGGGGGACTCACCTTCTCCGTCCCCAGCGGCGAGGAGTTCGTACCGCGCCTGTTCGCCGAGCTGGGCGTCCCCATCCTCTCCGTCCAGATGACCCGCCCCTCCCTGGACGACGTCTTCCTCTCCTACACCGGCTCGACCATCCGCGACGCGGAGGACACCGACGGCACCGACGCGGAGGACAGCGCGGAGACCGGGAGAACCGGCGGCCCCGGACAGGTCGGCGCGAAGGTCTCCGCGGAGACCGGGAACGACACGAACGGCGAAGCCGAGCACACCGCGGGCGCGAAGCCCTCCTCCGAGATCGGGGACGACGCGAACGCCGAAGCCGAGCACACCGCGGGCGGGAAGGCCCACGACGAGGAGGTGCCGGCCCATGGTCGCGGCTGAGACGGCCACGCCCCGCGTCCCGCTGCGCGGCGCCGCACACAACCTGCGCGCGGTGAAGGTGGTGCTCCGCAGGGAGATGATCCGCTTCGCCACCGACGGCAAGCGGGTCACGGCGATGCTCTTCCAGGCATTCATGTGGATCTTCATCATCGGCACGGGATTCGGATCCCTGATGCCGGGGGTTCCCGACGGCGTGGACCTGAAGACCTTCATGTTCCCCGGCGTGATCTCGATGACGGTGATCCTGACGGCGATGTTCTCCGCCTCGTCGATCGTCTGGGACCGCGAGTTCGGCTTCCTGCGGGAGATGCTCGTCGCCCCGGTGAGCCGTACCGCGATCGTGGTCGGCAAGATACTCGGCGGCGCGCTGGTCGCGACGCTGCAGAGCCTGGTGATCGTGGCCATGGCGGGACTGGTCGGCGTACCCTACGACCCGGTCCTCATCGTCTCGCTGGTCGGGGTGATGTTCCTGACCGCCTTCACCATGTCGGCCTTCGGCGTGCTGGTCGCCGCGCGGATGACGAGCATGGAGTCGTTCCAGGGGATCGCCCAGATGGCGATCATGCCGCTCATGTATCTGTCGGGGGCACTGTTCCCGCTCACCAACCTGCCCGGGTGGATGAGCACCGTGACGCTGCTGAACCCCCTGACGTACGCGGTCGACCCCGCTCGCCAGGTCGTCTTCGCCCACCTGTCCGTCCCGCCCGAGGTGATGGCCGTGTACGGTCCCGGGGTGTCCTGGTCGGGATGGATCGTCCCGATGGCGCTCGAACTCCTGCTGGTCGGCGGCGCGGGCCTGCTCATGCTCGCCCTCGCCGTCGCCCGCTTCAACCGGACCGGCTGAACCCCCGCCGGCCGCTTCCACCCGATCGGCTGAAACCCGCCACCCGCGTCCAGCGGTCCGGCCGAAACCCCGTCAGCCGCTTCCGCCGGACCGCTGGAAACCAGCTGACGCTTCCACCGGAACGAGGGAAAGCCGAAGCCCGCCGCCCGCGTCCCCGGTGGCGGTCGGGTCAGACGGACTGCGCGTCGACCGTGCCGAGCAGCTCCCCGAGCCGGTCCTGCTGCTCGGGGGTGAGCACGGAGAACAGCTCCTCGGCCACCCGCCTGCGCGCCTCGCGCACCTGCTCGTACCGCTTGAGGCCCTCGCCGGTGACCACGAGCAGGGTGGAGCGGCGGTTGGCGGGATCGACCTCGCGGCGGACCAGCCCGGCCTCCTCCAGCGCGTCGACCACCGGAGTCACCGAGCGGGGCACGATCCGCAGTCTCTCGGCGAGCTGCACCATCTTCAGCGGCGGCTCGGAGTCGACGATGACCCGAAGCGCCCGCGCCTGACCGGGGCTCAGGCCGAGCGGGCCGAGCCGCTCACCGTACCCCTGCCGCAGCCGACGGCCGACGCCGTGCACCAGGTCGGCCAGTTCCGTCTCCACAGCGCCGAACCTATCCCAGTGCCATAGGAATGAATGTGAGTTAACCACTGTTTGAGAGTACATCAGAAAGGAGTTCCGTGGAGGAACAAACCAAAAGTGCCATACGGCACGAAACACCTGAGGTGAACGACGAACCTCGCGCCCCCCTGCGACGCGTCATCGGTCTGTTCCGCCCCTACCGGGGCCGCCTCGCCATCGTGGGCATCCTCATCGGACTGTCCTCCCTCGTCTCGCTCGCCTCGCCGTTCATGCTCCGCGCGGTGCTCGACGACGCGATCCCGCACGGCAGGACCGGCCTGCTCACGCTGCTCGCGCTCGGCATGGTCGCGGTCGCCGTCGTCACCAGCGTGCTCGACGTCGTCCAGACGCTGATCTCCACCGGGGTCGGCCAGCGCGTCATGCACGACCTGCGCACCAGCGTCTACGGCCACCTGCAGCGCATGTCCATGGCCTTCTTCACCCGCACCAGGACCGGCGAGGTGCAGTCGCGCATCGCCGGCGACATCGGCGGCATGCAACTGGTGGTCACCTCCACCGCGGCCTCGATGGTCTCCAACCTCACCACCGTGGTGGCGACGATCATCGCGATGCTCGTGCTGGATTGGCGGCTCACCATCGTGTCGCTGCTGCTGCTCCCCGTCTTCGTCGCGATCAGCCGCAGGGTCGGCAGGGAGCGCAGGAAGATCACCTCCGAGCGGCAGCGGAAGATGGCCGCGATGTCGTCGATGGTCCAGGAGTCGCTCTCGATCAGCGGCATCCTGCTCGGCCGGACGATGGGCCGCGGCCCCGAGCTCGCCGGACGGTTCTCCACCGCCTCCGACGAGCTCGCCGACCTGGAGGTCCGCTCCAGCATGGCCGGACGCTGGCGGCAGTCCACCATCCAGATCATCATGGCGGCGATGCCCGCGGTGATCTACTGGGCCACCGGGCTCACCTCGGTCGTCTCCATCGGCACCGTCGTCGCCTTCACCACGCTGCAGATGAACCTGTTCCGGCCCGCCGTGTCACTGCTGCGCCTCGGCGTCGACGTGCAGAGCTCCCTCGCGCTGTTCGCCCGGATCTTCGAGTATCTGGACCTGCCGGTGGACATCCACCCCGGCACCCGCACCCCGGAGACCGTACGCGGTGAGATCCGCTTCGAGCACGTCGACTTCGCCTACGGCGAGACCCCGACCCTCTCCGACATCGACCTCACCGTCCCCGCCGGCACCACCCTGGCCGTGGTCGGCGAGACCGGCTCCGGCAAGACCACGCTGAGCTACCTGCTGCCCCGCCTGTACGACGTGACGGGCGGCCGGGTCACGATCGACGGGGTGGACGTGCGCGACCTCACCTTCGAGTCCCTCGCCGAGACGGTCGGCGTGGTCTCGCAGGAGACCTACCTGTTCCACTCCTCCATCGCCGACAACCTCAGGTTCGCCAACCCCTCCGCCACCGACGAGGAGATCGTCACGGCCGCGCGGGCCGCGCGGATCCACGACCACATCGCCGCACTGCCCGACGGGTACGACACCGTGGTCGGCGAGCGCGGCTACCGCTTCTCCGGCGGCGAGAAACAGCGCCTCGCCATCGCCAGGACCCTGCTGCGCGACCCGCCCGTGCTCATCCTCGACGAGGCCACCAGCTCCCTCGACACCCAGACCGAACGCGCCGTCCAGGAAGCCCTGGACACCCTGTCGCGGGGCCGTACCACCATCACGATCGCCCACCGCCTGTCGACGATCCGCGACGCCGACCAGATCGTGGTCCTCGACCACGGCCGCGTCGTCGAACGCGGCACCCACGACGAACTCCTCGCCGCCGACGGCCCCTACGCCGCCCTCGTCAACCGCGACCGCTCCCTCACCTCCGCCTGACCCAAGCCGTGTTCGGCCCTCCGTCGCAGCGTCCTCCGGCCAGCCGTTCCCGCCTCGAACACCACACCCATCTCCGGTCACCAAGCGGGCCGGGAGCGGAAGGTCACGCCTTGGCGGACGGGATCCGGTCGAGGGTGACTCCGAAGTGATCGCGGTAGGCGGGGAGAAGTTCACTCTCGTCCAGGTCGCGTTCCGTGCGCTCGCCGTCCACGGTGTGGATCAGTTTGCGGTCGCGGAGCGTGATCCGGCCCTCGGCCGTGCGCATCGAGCAGACCGGCGACCTGGTGAAGTGCGACTTCGGAGAGGTCTCCTGCCACCAGCACATCGGGACGAAGTCCGCCAGCTCGTAGGGCCGGGCGGTCAGCCGGTAACCCGGGTCGCCGTTGTGCGCGATGTCGAGGTCGCCGTGGTCGCCTGGGGCAAGCCCGACCAGGAACGCGCCCCCGCCGTTCTTCTGCTCCGCGCGCCCGTCGAGCCGCAGCGGCTCGTCGGAGAAGTCACCGAACCCGACGTCGACCAGCCACGGCTCGTCCAGATCGACGCGCAGCGCGAGATGGTCGAAGAGCGGCCCCGGCACACCACCACCGCCGAAGACGCGAGCGGCGAGCAGCGTCACCCGGTAGCCGAGCGCGGTCAGCAACTCGGCGAGCAGTCCGTTCAGCTCGTAACAGAAGCCACCGCGACGGCGGACGACGATCTTGTCGTACAGGGTGTCGGGGTCGAGCGAGATCGGCTCACCGAGATGAATGCTCAGGTTCTCGAACGGCACCGCCCTGAGGTGCGCGAGCTGCAGGGTCCGTAGGCCCTGGACATCCGGCTCCGCGGGGCGGTTCACGCCCAACCTGTCCAGGTAACGAGTGATCCGCGATTCATCCATGGGGAAAGCAAATCACGCGCCGCCACCCGCCGGATCCCACCACCGGATCCCCGTCCGCCCCACCGTACGGAGAGCCGCGACCGGACGAAAAGAGCCCATCACCGCCGGGACACCGTGCGCGCCCCTCGATATACGCAGTCACTTATTCAGCACTGGCGAGACATCCGACCACGAAGTAGCGTTCCGGGCATGGGTGACGTCCACGCCGCCAAAAAATGATCCTGCTGTGCTCCGCAATCGCGTTCATGTCGGCCTGTTCCGGACAAGCGGGACCGGGCAGCGACTCCAGCACGGCGGCAGATCAATGGCGCGATTTTCCATACACACGCGATCCACGCCCGATAATCATCGTTGACGATCTCCCAAAACTCGTTGGTGAAGCCAAGCCCGGAACTCGGTTCACTTTACGGGAAAAGCTGTCCGACGATCCACCGGGGAGCCCGGATGTCCTGCTCGACGGAGACAAGGTAAGCCTAACCCGGATATCGGCCGCAGATGCTTTCGATCGCCTTTCCGAGCGGCTTCGGGGGTTACCCGGAGAGACCATAACCGTCGTCGAAGCGCGCCTTAACCAGCTGGAATGGATGACGGACAGGGGCTCGCTGTCGCTTCCCTCATGGAGCTTCCGCACGGACAACGGAGGGTCGGTAAGCTGGCCGGCGGTAACCCCTGACGCGTTTTGGCGCCTGGGTCAGACAAGGCGCTCGGCGGCGATCGACAGTGTTTCCCTGGACGCGTCGAGAACCTCACTTTCCTTTAAAGTCACCGTCGCTCCGACTTCCTGCGATGGATCAACCGGCGACGATCATTTCGAAGCCGGCCAACTCCAGTCCGCCGTGGTGATCCTTACCGGTGAGCCAAGCACCGCGCAGCCCGACTGCGATCGGCCGGCCTTCGCCATGCTGAAAAGCGGAACCGTACGAATTGATCGCCCCCTGGAGGGAAGGGTCGTCGTCGATCAGCAAGGCAACCCTGTGCCGGTTGAAACACCGTGAAATCATCACTCCCGACAGAGTTTCACCCCCGGCCATACAGGCTCTCGGAGCGTCAGTAGGTTCGCAGTTGTAGCGGAAAACCGGCATCGAGGATCAGTGGCATCATGCTCATCCCCGCACACCTCGAAGGGCCGCTCCTCGGTGGGCGCATCACCACCCCGTCTGCGGTCTGACCATCCAGCGGACGCCTTCTTCCGTCCTCGTGTCCCGGTGTCCGGTCATCTCTCGCGGCCGTTCGGGCGTGTCTTGATCGATGAACGTTCACTGGCGTGAGACATGGAGACGTTCATGCGGTGACTCGTGGCGTCGCCCGCGCCATGGCCGGACTCAGGCCGCCGTCGCATGTCTCATGGGGCGGAGAAGTCGAACTCCCCGTCCTTGACACCACCGACGAACGCCTCCCACTCCGCACGGCTATAGACGATCACCTCACCATCAGGCCGATGACTATGCCGCACCGCAACCCGCCCGCTACCGTCCCCCAACGGCCCAGCTTCAACGCAGCTCCCGCCGCCGTTGTCGCTCTTCGTACTGATGCGCCAGGCAACGTGGGCTAAATTCATGGAATCAGGCATTTCACACCCTTCCCTCGCGTTTACCGCAATAGCTCCTCTGCTATCGCGGAGATCAATACAGCCGACTCCTCGGGAGTCAGAGCCAGCTCCCGCAGTTCATCGTACGTCCGCACGAAACGCTGAGCATCTGGCGATTCAATATAAATAGCCCCTTTCGGAGTCTCCGCGTAGCCGACCTCAGGAAACGGCTTCTCCATCGTGAAAATCCGGAACGCACCGGCCGGACTGGCATGCGCCCCAGCGCTGAATGGCAGGACGCGGACCTCGATGTTGGGCTGAGCAGCATGCCTGGCCAGTTCTCCGAGTTGCTTCGCCAGGCATACGGCACCACCGACCTGCCTGCGCAGCACAGACTCATCGATGATCGACAACAGACGGGGTGGGTTGTCTCCCGCGAGGATCCCTTGACGAGTCGTGCGAAGCTCGACCCAGCGGTCGATCTGCTCGCCTTTCGCGTCATACTCAGCCGCCGTGATCGCCGCCCTCGCATACTCCGGGGTGTGGAGCAGACCGGGCAGCAGAGTGTTATCGAAAGCCCGGATCTCACGCGCCCGGGACTCCAGCCACACATAGTCGACGAACGCACCGGCGACCTCGGTGGCGTACCCGTCCCACCAGCCCTTCTGCCAGACCTCCTGGCTGAGCTTCATCAAGCTTTCACGCCGTCCGCTGTCCGCCACGCCGTACAGATCAAGGAGGGCGAGCAGGTCAGGGCGCCGGATCGGATACTCCCCCGATTCGAAGCGACCGGCGGTGGACGGATCTCGCTGGAGGTACTCAGCCACATCTTTGAGCAACAGAGAGTTGGCCTCACGTAGCTCACGGAGTTGCTGGCCGAGCCACTGAGCTCGGAGCGTTACCCACTTGGGAGCAGCCATGCTCACCTTCCAGGCCGGGCTGTACAGGCCAGCGCTTTCAGCAACCTGGCAGATACAGCTTGTGAACTTCGGTAACCGCGTGTCACTATACTCAAAGTAGCGACCCGGTCACAGAGAGATGAAGAAAAGGCGTGTCCAACCACGAAAAGGGTCGCGTGATCACAGAAAGACCACCAAAAAGAAGAAGCCGGGGCGGGCTTCGCTTGGAGGCCCTGCTCGCCCCGGCCACAAAGCCGGAAGGAAGCACCCGAGATGGAGCACTTCAACGGTTCAGACAACCCGACTGTCTACCATGGCGCGAGCTCACGGGAGAGCGCAACCGGAAGTGACGGCTACGCCCTTCCCAACGGAATCGACCACGGTCCCACCAGGGAGGACGTGAGGGCGTTGGCCGGTGGTCTGCCTCGGGTGTTCGCCCTGGTCCAGGAGTTCGACGAGGACGTCCCCGAGGTGGTGGCGTACGGGCTCGCGCTGCCAGGTGGAGAGGCGGCCACCGTCGGGT
This sequence comes from Streptosporangium sp. NPDC050284, assembly GCF_044459525.1. NCBI lineage: Bacteria > Bacillati > Actinomycetota > Actinomycetes > Streptosporangiales > Streptosporangiaceae > Streptosporangium > Streptosporangium sp. NPDC050284. Next base: position 345,004 of record NZ_JBITIZ010000010.1, on the reverse strand, counting down.
GTGACCGCCCGGGGGTTCGGCAGCTGGCGGAGCGCCGACAGCGCCGCGTACCGGCTCCACTCCGATCTCGTCTGGCTCGGAGAGAGCGGAGAAACTCCCGCCTGAAAGGACGATCGTACGGCGACGGCCTGGCCGCGCGAGGTGGCCGCTCGGCACCGCACGAGCCTGGACAGGGAGCCGCCCGCCTCACCTGGTCTCACCGTCCGCGCTCGGTGCCACGCGGGCCCGGACGGGGACGCCCCTCAGCGGATCTCCCCGTCCGGGCTCGCGCGAACACCGTCCAGGTTCGCGCGCAGACCCGCCAGGATCGCGTTCAGCCCGTACTCGAAGTCGGCGTCGGCCGCCTCGCGCGACTCCCCCTCTACAGGGCGACCGGCGCTCGCCTGCTCCTCGACCACCCACCCGACGATGTAGCGGCCGATGACGAGGATCACCCGCCGGGCCTCCTCCGGAGGAAACCCCGCCTCGCCCAGCACCTCGACCACGGAGTCGGAGGTCGCGGCCTGGTTCCCGACCGGCCGGGCACCGACGTGCAGCCGCGCGCCGTCGCGATAGGTGAGCAGGCTCCGGCGCAGCGCCCGCCCCCGCTCGGCGAGCCAGTCGGCCCAGTCCTGGCCGGGCCCCGGGCGGGCCAGGTGCGCGAACGCGTCCTCGATCATGGTCGCGGCCATGTGGTCGAGGAGTTCCCGCTTGCTGCCGAAGTGGCGATACAGGACCGGTGAGCGTACGTCGAGCTCCTGCGCGAGCCCGCGCGTGGTCAGACCGTCCAGTCCGACCTCGTCGAGCAGCCGCAGCGCCGCCCGCATCACCGCCGCACGCGTGTGTCGCATCCCCCGCCTTCCCACGTTCTGTTATCGACGATAACTTCACGTCAGCTTCTCGGCCCTGAAGGGGCCGAGCTTGCAGCTCCTCGCCGTACCTGGCAGGTACGGTTCAGGCCGCGTCGTCGGCAGCGTGACTCACTGCCCTGCGACCGATGTTGATCGCAGCGTTGTGGTCGGCGGGGCCGGCGAACCCACAGCCGAGGCACTTGAAGTCGTCCCGGTTGGGACGGTTGCGTTTGTCGCAGTGCCCGCACCGGTGGCAGGTACGGGAGGTGTTGCAGGGGTCCACCAGGCGCACGGGCACGCCCGCGAGGGCGGCCTTGTAGGTCACGAACGTGCGGAGCTGGTGGAAGCCCCATGAGTGCAGGTCGGCGCGCTGAGCCTTACGAACCGTTACCCGGTCGCGGATGCCTTCGAGGTCTTCGAGGGCGATGCCGGTCTGGGTGTCTTTGGCTTTGCCGACCAGTTTCTTGCTGATCACGTGGTTGACGTTGCGGGCGAAGCGGGACTCTTTACGACGGCGGGCCTTGAGGAGGCGTTTGGCGGACTTGGTGCCCTTGGCCTGGAGGCGGGCGCGCAGGCGGGCGTTGCGCCGCCGTACGGCGCGCACCCCCTTGCCGGTGTGGGCTTGGCCGGTGGAGTCGGTGGCGAGGTTGACGATGCCGAGATCCACGCCCAGCCATTCGTCGGGCTCGGGACCTTGCGGCGGTTCGGGGACGTCGATCACGGTGGCGAGGTAGAACACGCCGTCGCGGTAGATGAGGTCGGCCTGGCCGCGTATGGTGGCGCCGCTGGTGGCCGGCCAGCGCCCCTGGTAGACCACGGGGATGATGATGCGGCCGGTGAGGGTGAGGATGCTGACCCGGTCGCGGCCTTTCCATGACAGGATGCGCTGGTCGTAGGCGACCGCACCCAGATCCCGGAAGACCGGCTTGATGTTCTTGTCGCGCTTGTAGGCCTCGCACGCCTTGGCGATCGACCGGATGGCCATCTGTGCCGACAGGCCGAACTCGTGCCGCAGGTCGGTGTACACCAGCTTCTGTAAGGCGATCTTGTTGGCGGTGTGGTGGGCGAACGCCACCTCGGCGGCACGGTTGGCGGCGGCGTTGCACGCGCGCATCGTCGCCAGCAGGGCTTTGCCCTGCTCGGCGCTCGGGGCGAGCTTCAGCATCTCAGTCACCAGCATGTATTGAAAATATCACTCAATACTTCACCGTGCCTTGTTTTCTTGGCATGACTCGGAAGAAAGCTGACCTGAATGCCTGGCCGGTCAGGGCACGCTCGGGCCTTGGCGGCCCTCCCGCTCCCGATTCCTCCCCGGCCTGAAGGCCAGGGCCTCCTCGGGAGAGTCGGTGACGGTGAACGCGCGGATCGCGGATCCCCGCGGGACCGGATCCGGCCCCGTACGACGGCCCGCCGACGGATTCCTCACGGTCCCGCCTCACGCGCCTCGCCCGCTTCCCGCGCGCCCCGGTGTGCCACCAGGAAGAGAGCGAGCGCGCCGAGGACGAGGACCGTCTGGCCGATCAGGTTGGCGGTGGTCGCGGTGCCGTGAAGGAACAGCAGCAGGAAACCGAGGAACGCCTGAGTCAGCAGCGCGCCCCCCGCCAGCGCGAGCCGGTGCCTGGCGCCCCAGCCGTCACCTCGCGACCACCGGCCGACCACGACCGCCGTCACGGCGATCAGCGCGATGCCCGCGGCGGTCCCCCACCAGTCCTCGGGACGGGCGACGAACGCCGCGGACGCGACGAATCCCGCCGTACCCACCAGCCAGGGTTTCGGCGACCGCCCATCCTTCGCCGGCCGGGAGCGCCAGCCGACGAGGAACGCGGCGACGGCCAGGAGCACGACCACGGCGGCGGCGCCGATCCTCTGTGGCGGCGAGGCCATGAATCCGCTGTCGTCGCGGATGCCGCCGAAGAGCACAAGGGAACCGAGGACGAACACGACGCAGGTGAAGAGCAGGCCGGGTATGCCCAGCCAGGGAGTCGTGGCGCGGCGGGGCACCAGGGTCTCGACGACGGCGATCGGGACGCCGATGCTCCAGACGGCGTGTCCCACGGTGAATCCCAGAGCGTTGACCGCGCTGAACCCCAGCGCCGGGATGAGCGTGGAACCGCGGGAGACGTCCCCCTCGAACAGCGGGGCGGGGTTGAAGAGGGTCTGGTCGATCAGGGTCGCCTCCAGCACGCCGTACGCGCACCCCAGCAGGATGATCGTCGGCCAGCCGCGCCCGGCGCGGCGCGTCACCTCGCGGATGATGATCGCGCCACCGCCGTACATCGGCGCGAGGACGACCAGGCCCCAGAGCTCGGACGGGGGAACGTTGCCGAGCAGATATTCGGCGACCAGCGGGGAGAGGAGGAAGAGCCCGAGCGCGGGCGCGACCCGACGCAACGGCCCCGGACGCCCGCCGGGGGCCGCCTGAGCCGGCCGCGTCACCCTGGCTGCTTGGTCCGCCTCAGCCGCCTGAAGTGTCGGGGCCGGCTCGAAGGTCCGGGCCGCCTCAGCGGTCCTGGAGGGCTCGGAGAACTGAGCCGTTCGGTCAGTCTGGGTCGCGTGCCGTCGGTCGTCGGGAGGATTTCCGGTCATGGCGGCGACGCTAGGTCCGGACGCCCTCCGAGCACATCGAACGCGGGAGTGGCCTTCACCCCCCTCCCAGGGCGGAGCCGGGCCGCACCTCTCCCCCCTCGGACGGATTCCGGCCGAGAAAAATCTCAAAGGGAGCGCGGGCGCACGAGCCCCACGTCGTAGGCGAGGACGACGGCCTGGACCCGGTCGCGCAGGCCGAGCTTGCGCAGTACCGAGGACACGTGCGTCTTGACCGTGGCCTCGGTGAGCACGAGTCGCTCGGCGATCTCGGCGTTGGACAGCGCGAGCGCGACCAGCCGCAGCACCTCGACCTCCCGCCCGGTCAGCGAGCCGAGGCCGGGCGGCGTGGCACCAGGATCAGGCAGAACGGTGACGAACCGGTCGAGCAGCCTGCGGGTGACCGACGGCGCGAGCAGCGCGTCGCCGCGCGCGACCACGCGGACCGCCTCCACCAGTTCCGCGGGCCGCACGTCCTTGAGCAGGAAGGCACTCGCCCCGGCGCGCAGGGCGGCGAACACGGACTCGTCGACGTCGTAGGTGGTCAGCACGATGACCCGGGCCGGACTTCCCGAGGCGACGATCCTCCTGGTCGCCTCCAGACCGTCGACGCCGGGCATCCGCACGTCCATCAGGACGACGTCGGGCCTCAGCCGCTCGACCAGGGCCGCGGCCTCCCCGCCGTCCCCGGCCTCGCCGACCACCTCAAGGTCCGCCCTCGCCTCCAGGATCATCCGGAAACCACCGCGGACCAACGCCTGGTCGTCGACGATGACCACCCGGACGCTCATCGCGGCACTCCCAACGGCAGGCGGGCGCGGACGCGGAATCCGCCTTCGGGTCGCGGACCCGCGTCGAGGGTGCCGCCCAGCATCACGGCGCGCTCGCGCATCCCCGCGATCCCGTGACCGCCGCCACCACCGCTTCCGCCATCACCGTCGCCCATGTCTCCGCTCCCGCCTCCGCCGCCCATGCCTCCGTTGCTCCCATCGCCACCGCTGTCCGCGCCGTCACCGCCTCCGCCGCTCCCGCCACCGTGCCCGTCGTCGAGAATGTCCAGTTCGAGCATCCCCGAGGTGGCCCTGACGATCACCTCCGCGCGACCGGCGCCCGCGTGGCGCAACGTGTTGGTGAGCGCCTCCTGAACGATCCGGTAGGCGGAGAGGTCGACCCCTGACGGCAGCGCGCCATCGGCACCGATGTCCTCCATGCGCACCGCGACCTCCAGACCGGCGGCGCGGAACGGCTCCACGAGCTCCACGAGCCGATCGAGTCCCGGCTGGGGAGGCTGTGGCACGTCCTCCGCGCCCGGCCGTACCACGGCCAGCAACCGGCGCAGCTCCCCGAGCGCGTCACGCCCCGCCGCCTCGATCGAACGCAGCGCGGCGCGTGCCTGGTCTGGGCGTTCTTCGAAGACGTCGTCGGCGGCGGCCGCCTGCACGACGATGACCGAGACACTGTGCGCGATCACGTCGTGCAGCTCGCGGGCGATCCGCGCCTGCTCCTCGCTGACCGCCCTGCGCGACTCCTGGTCGATCGCCACACGCCGGTTGCGTACGACCTCGCCGAGCGCCCAGGCGAGGATGGGGAACGCCATCGCGAACTGCGCGTCCTGGCTGGGAGCGGTGAGAAAGTTCAGCGCGGTGAGAACGAGCAGCGCCGCGAGCGCGGGCAGCGACACGCGGGGCGGGCGGAGCGCGGCCAGCGAGCCGATCGCGAAGAGGCCCGCGAACGGGAAGAGCCCCTGCGGCGCGAGGTAGTGGACGAGAAGCCCTCCGGCGAGCGCGATCACCATCACCGTCACCGGATGGGATCGCCGCCACCACAGCGCCACGCCCTGCGCCGCGCCCGCGATCATCCCGAGGACCACCAGCGGTCCCGGACGCGCCACCGCCTCGTCCATCACCAGGGCGACGAGATACAGCCCGACGGCGAGCGAGACGGCGATATCGGCGATCAACCGGAGAGTGCTGCGGGACGAACGTCGCACTTCCGGAGTATCCCAGATCGGCTACCGCGTTTCTGTTGTCTCCGATCCGCCCACCGGTCTCCTGAACAGGAGCGAACACGTCCGACAGGAGATCCGTGATCCGGCCCGACCGGCGCGCCTCCGACAAACCTCCGATGCACCGACAGCGTCCGATCCCCACTCCTCCGTACGAAGGACCTCATCCACATGAGTGAGACTGTTCCGCGCGGTACCGCAACAGGTCGTCAGGTACGCCGCGCCGTACTCGCGGGCGCCCTCGTCGCCGTCCTGGGCGCCTCCGTGGTGAACGCCCTCCCCACGAGCGCGGGCGCGGCCGAGACCCCTGTGTCGCAGGGCCGGGCCGCCGTCGCCTCCTCGGTCGAGCGCGGCGACCTGTCCGCCGCCGCCGCGGTCGACGGCAGGAGCGACACCCGCTGGTCCAGCGCGTTCAGCGACCCCCAGTGGCTGCGGGTGGACCTGGGCAGGTCCACCGCGATCAACAAGATCGTGCTGAACTGGGAACACGCCTACGCCACCGCGTTCCGGATCCAGACCTCCAACGGCGACGGCCGGTGGAAGACGATCCACCGCACGACCGCGGGCAGGGGCGGCGTGCAGACCATCAACGTGTCGGCCACCGGCAGGTACGTACGGCTTTACACCACCCAACGATCCAGCAGGTACGGCGTCTCGCTCTGGGAGTTCCAGGTCTTCGGCAAGGGCTCGGCCACCCCCCTACCCGGTGTCACCCCGACCGCGCCGACGCCGAGTTCGAGCCCGAGCCGCACCCCGACCGCCGGCCCCAGCGCCTCCCCGACTCCCACCCCCAGCAGGACCCCGACCACACCGGCCCCGGAGGTCCCCGTGGAAACCTCCGCCGAGAAGGGCGTGGGCGTGTGGCAGGCGCCCGGTGTCAGCGCGGCCCTCGCGGCCTCCGGTGCGAGCTGGTATTACACCTGGTCCACGAACCACAACGGCGTCACGACTCCGAAGTCGGCCGAGTTCGTCCCGATGATCTGGGGAGCCGACAGCGTCACCGACCAGAATCTCGCCCAGGCGAAGAACGCCGGTCCCTACCTGCTCGGGTTCAACGAGCCGGACATGGCCGAACAGTCCAACATGACCGTGGAGAAGGCGCTGTCGCTGTGGCCGAGGCTCACCGCGACGGGCCAGAAGATCGGCAGTCCCGCCGTCGCCTACGGCGGTGACAGGGCGGGCGGCTGGCTGGACCGCTTCATGTCCGGGGCGGCCCAGAGGAACTACCGCGTCGACTTCGTCACGCTGCACTGGTACGGCGGGGACTTCCGCACCGAGGCGGCGGTCGGCCAGCTCAGGTCGTACATCCAGGCCGTGTACGAGCGCTATCGCAAGCCGATCTGGCTCACCGAGTACGCCCTGATCGACTTCTCGAACGGTGTCCGCTTCCCCACCGACGCCCAGCAGGCCGCCTTCGTCACCGCGTCCACCACGATGCTGGCCTCCCTGCCGTACGTGCAGCGCTACGCCTGGTTCGGCCTGCCCTCCTCGGACACCGAGCCGAACAGCGGCCTGTTCCTGAGCAACGGCGTCGCCACCCCCGCGGGCCGCGCCTTCCAGGCGGCCAAGTGAGCTGAGCAGCCCGTTTGGCTATGATGCGCAGGATCAGGCGACTCGATGACCGCACGTGTCACCGCCTGCCTAGAAGATCACCCCCGCCTTCCCCTTCACGCCGGAAGGCGAGGGTCTCCTGCGCAGAAAGGACTCCTCGGATGAACACCCCCTCCCGGACCACGCGGCCGGTCTTCCGCGCGGCCACCGTCGCGGACGTGCCCGCCCTGGTGCGCCTGGTCCACTCCGCGTACCGGGGGGAGTCGAGCCGGGCCGGGTGGACGACCGAGGCGGACCTGCTGGACGGGCGGCGGACGGACGTCGAGAGCGTGACCGCCGAGTTGGAGAAGCCGGAAAACCACATGATCCTCATGGAGGTGGACGGCGAACTCGTCGCCTGCTGCCAGGTGGAGCACCGCGGCGAATACGCCTATTTCGGGATGTTCGCCGTACGTCCCACCCTGCAGAACGGCGGCTTCGGCAAGGCGCTCCTCGCCGAGGCCGAGCGCTTCGCCCGTGAGACCTGGGACGTGCGCGAGATGCACATGACGGTGATCTCGGTCCGCGAGGAGCTCCTGGCCTGGTACGTACGCCGCGGCTACTCCCGCACCGGCGAGACGGCCCCGTTCCCCTACGGCGACGAGAGCTTCGGCCTGCCGACCAGGGACGACCTGGAATTCGAGATCTTGGTCAAGAAACTCGGCTGAGCGGGAAGCGGCACCGACGGCCGGAACACCCTGCCCGTTCGGCGGCAGGCCGTCGAACGGACGACCGCCGCGCGTCGGCGGGTCCCGGCCACGCCCGGCCGCCGGCGAAGGTAGCGTGACACGAATGAGCGAGTCCTATCTCGACCCCGCCGAGTGGTACGCGACCCTGCCCACCGTGTTCGTCTCGGCCTGCATGCTGATCACCGACGCGGAGGACCGTGTCCTGCTGGTCAAGCCCAACTACCGGCCCGGCTGGAACTTCCCCGGCGGGGTCGTCGAGGAGGGGGAGGCGCCCCACGACGGCGCGACGCGCGAGGTGGCCGAGGAGCTCGGGGTGTCCGTCAAGGCGGGCGACCTGCTCGTGGTCCAGTGGACACCGCCGGCGAAGGACCGTCCCCGCCCGGTGATCCACTTCATGTTCGACGGCGGCGTCCTGGACGACACCGCCCACATCCGGTTGCAGGCCGAGGAGCTCGACGAGGCGGCGTTCCTCCCCTGGGACATCGCGATGTCCCTCCTGCCGGGGGACATCGCCCCACGCCTCGCCGCGGGGCGCCTGGCCCGCGAGAGCCAGCGTCCCGTCTACCTGCCGAGCGGCCTCTCGGACACCGGCGGCTGAGCCACCCGGTCACGGGCCCCGCTGAGGTACGGGGACGAACACCTGGCCTGGGATTCAAGGCGATAAAACGGGTAGGGCCGCGGTATGAGTGAAATGCCCCCAGACCGCGAGGGTCTGAGTGACGAGCAGGCGGTCGAGGTCGAGGAGTGGACCGACGACCTCGGCCTCAACCACGAGATCGTCGAACACGACGACGAGCACCGTGACACCCTCGACGAGCGTCTCCGGCGCGAGGCACCGGACCGCGAGCGGGCCCCGCGCGACGATACCCGCCTGGTGGCGCCGGACGAGGGGCTGAGCCCCGACGAGACGTCCGAGGAGTACGCCTCGGATGTGGGCCCCGACGACGGCGACCTGTCGGCCGAGGAGCGCGCCGTCCACATCGAGCCCGACATCGAGTACCGCGACACCTGAGCACCGGGAGCACGCCACCCGCTCGGGCACCGCGACACATGAGGACCCTGGGGCCCCGCGAACCCGCGACTCGGCGATGCGGTCAGGCCCCGGGGTCGGCTTGGTCTCGTCCCCGGGGCGGTCAGCGGGCGAGGGCGGCGGCCAGGGCGTGCAGGTCGTCGACCACGTGGTCCGCCTCGGCGGCGCGGGGGCGCTCGGCGTGGAGATGCCCCCAGGGCCCCCGGCGGATCAGCGCGGTCCGCATGCCCGCCGCTCGGGCGGGCAGGACGTCGTTGTCCAGCCGGTCGCCCACGTAAAGGATCTCGCCGGGCTCGCGGCCCGACACCGCGACGACCCTGGCGAAGAACTCCGGGGCGGGCTTGGAGACACCCCAGCCGTCTGAGGTGTGGATCGCGTCGACGGGCAGGTCCATCGCGGCGAGCGCGTCGCGCGCCTGCGGAGGCTGGTTGCCCGCGATGATCAGCTCGTATCCGAGGTCGCGCAGCGCCGCGAGAGCGGGCCGTACGTCCGGATAGAGGTCGTCGGCGTCGAAGTTCACCCGAAGCCCGGTGGGGTCGTCGCGCTTCCACGCCTCCTGCTCGGCCTCGACCTCGAACCCGGGCCGCAGCAGCCGGAAGGCGTCCTCGAACGAGCGGTCGAGCGCGGCCATGCCACCGAGCACGCCGAGCATGGTGAACCGGGTGACCCCCAGCCGGTCGGCCCAGCGCGACCAGATGCGCGTCTCGTCGATCAGCGTCTCACCTACGTCGAACACCAGCGCCCGGACCACGGTGCCCCCCTTTCCTTTTCAGGCCCACGATCGTAGTCCGGCCGCTCGGGACGACACCGAGCGGGACCGCGTCAACCCGCCTCCTCCCACCAAACGGGTGTGTCCTGCTTTTCTCACATGACCCGCCCATGCTCCCGGCCTCGCCTCTACGCCCGCGCCATGTCGCCGCCAGGCCGAACCGCGACCACGGACCATACGCGTCGCGCCCCACCGCACAGCCATACGAGACTTAGAGTCATCGCTCGGACACGGAGGGAGAGACTTATGGTGACAACGGCACGTGGCCGTCCCGCCCGCCATATTCCCCGAAAGGATCCGGCACTGGCTCGCACGGCGCGGGATCTTCTCGAAACCCTGCCCCCCACCCCCGGCTTTCGCGCCGAAGTCATCGACGGGAACCTGATCGTGAGCCCCGTGGGCACCCCCGAACACAGCTGGAGCGCGACACTCCTCTCCTACGCGCTGCAGCCGGTCGTCATAGAGCGGAAGTGGCACGCCCACCTGGGCGGAGTGAACGTCTGCGTCGACGGCCCCCGAGACAGCCTCGTCCCCGACTTCGTGCTCGCCCCCGCCGACTGCCCACGCTGGGGCACACTGGAGCTGCGCTCCTCCGGGTTGATCATGGTTACCGAGATCGTCTCCTCGGGGAGCACGCGGGTCGACAGTGACGACAAGCCCCGCGTCTACGCCACGGGCGGGGTGCCCGTCATGCTGCTCGTCGACCCGATCGCCGCCCCTCCCACGGTCACGGTCCTGAGCGACCCCGAGGACGGGACCTACCAGACCGTCACACGCGTCCAGATGGGCAAGCCGCTCCGCATCCCCTCCCCCGTCGACTTCGACCTCGACACCTCGATCTTCCTGTGACTCCCGCCCCCCTGACGGAGCCTCGGCCTGCGGCGACGGTTCCGCGGGAATCACTCCGGAGCCGAACGGCTCCCCTTGGGGCAGCCCTCAGAGCTTCTCCATCGCCTTGCGGATGCGCTTGTCGGAGATCGAGTACGGAGTCCCGAGGGTCTGCGCGAAGTAGCTCACCCTGAGCTCCTCGATCATCCAGCGGATCTGGCGGACGTCGTCGTCCGAGCGACGGGCCGGTGGAAGCTTCTCGACCAGCTCGTGATACTCGTCCTCGATGTCGTGCACCCTGTCCATCCGCTCCCCGTCACGGAACGCGTCCTCGTGCACCTTCTCCAGCCGCCGTTCGGCCCCCTTGAGATAGCGGAGCAGGTCGGGCAGTCGCCGGTAACCGGTATCGGTGACGAAACCCGGATAGACGAGGTTGGCCACCTGGTCGCGGATGTCCTCGATCGCGCGGGTGGAGCGAGACTCGGGCAGCAGGGTCGAGACGGTGTGCCAGACCTTGAGGATGCTCTCGACCCGGGCGACCACCTCGGCGGTGGTGTCGAACAGCTCGGCCCTGACCCTGTCGTGCAGTGCGGTGAAGGCCGTCTCGTCCCAGACCGGGCCGCCGTGCTCGGCCATGAGGTGGTCGGCGGCGCAGGCGATGCAGTCGTCGAACAGCGCGGTGGCGCCGGCGTGCGGGCTGCGGCTCAGGGCGAGCTTGGACTGGTTGCCGAGGCGGCCGAGCACCCATTTGGCCGGTGACGGGGTGTTGAGCAGCAGCAACCTGCGGGTGCCCTCCCACATCGCCCGGCGCTGCTCGGTCTCGGTCTCGTACATCCGTACGGCCACGGTGGCGCCCTCGTCGGCGAGCGCAGGGTAGGCCTTCATCCTGCGCTGCTCGAACGTCCTGGGCAGCGCGCCCACGGTCCATCCCGTCAGGCCGGTCTTCTCCAGGCCGGCGGCCTTGGAGAGGGTCTGGCGGAGCTTGGGGGCGAGCCGCCGTTTCAGCTCGGCCAGGTCCTTGCTCTCCGCCAGCTTCTGCCTGCGCCCGTCGATCACCCGGAAGGTGATCTTGAGGTGGTCGGGGACGAGGTCGGGCTGCCATGCCTCGCGCGGCACCTGGACGCCGGTCAGGTTCAGCAGCTCGCGCTCCAGCACGGCGAGCAGCGGCTCCTGGGTGGGCTCGGCCCGTTCCAGCGCCTTCTTGGCGTAGTTGGGGGCGGGGACGAAGTTGCGTCGGATGTGCTTGGGCAGGCTCCGGATGAGCGCGGTGAGCAGTTCCTCACGCAGCCCGGGGATCTGCCAGTCAAAACCCTCGACGTTGACCTGGTTGAGCAGCGCGAGCGGGATGTGCGCGGTGACGCCGTCGGCGTCGGTGCCGGGCTCGAACTGGTAGGTGAGCGGGAAGCGCAGGCCGCCCTGGCGCCACACGTCGGGGTAGTCGCGTCTGCTGACGTCGCCCGCCGTCTCGCTGATCAGCATCGACTTCTCGAAGTTGAGCAGGTCGGGCTGGTCGGTCCTCGTCTTCTTCCACCAGGAGTCGAAGTGGCGTCCGGAGACAACGTCGGCGGGGACGCGCTGGTCGTAGAAGTCGAACAGCGTCTCGTCGTCGACGAGGATGTCGCGGCGCCGTGCCCGCTCCTCCAGCTCCTCGACCTCTTCGAGAAGCTTGCGGTTCTCTGCGAAGAAGGCGTGGTGGGTCTCCCAGTCGCCCTCGACCAGGGCGTGCCGGATGAACAGCTCCCGGCTCAGCTCGGGGTCGATGCGGCCGTAGTTGACCTTGCGCTGGACCACGATCGGGACGCCGTACAGCGTCACCTTCTCGTAGGCCATCACCGAGCCCTGCTTCTTCTCCCAGTGCGGCTCGGAATAGGTGCGCTTGATCAGGTGCTGGGCGAGCGGCTCGACCCACTCGGGCTCGATCTTGGCGTTCACCCGGGCCCAGAGCCTGGAGGTCTCCACCAGCTCGGCCGACATCACCCAGAGCGGCTGCTTCTTGGCGAGCGCGGAGCCGGGGAAGATCGCGAACCGGGCGTTGCGCGCGCCGACGTACTCGGTCATGGGCCTGCGCGGCTCGTTCGGGGGGCGGCGACCGCCGCCGGCGTCGGCGGTCTTCTTGTCGATGTCCTTGACGCCGACGTGCGACAGCAGGCCCGACAGCAGGGAGATGTGGATCTTCTGCTCGTCGCCGGGGGTGCTGTTGAGGGTGACGCCCAGGGTCTTCGACATCTGGCGGAGCTGGCCGTAGACGTCCTGCCACTCGCGGACGCGCAGGTAGTTGAGGAACTCGGCCTTGCACAGTCGCCGGAACGCGCTGGAGGAGAGCTCCTTCTGCTGCTCCTGCAGGTATTCCCACAGGTTCAGGTACGAGACGAAGTCGGACTCCTTGTCCGCGAAGCGGCGGTGTTTCTCGTCGGCGGCCTGCTGCTTGTCGGCCGGTCGCTCGCGCGGGTCCTGGATCGACAGCGCGGAGGCGATGACCATCACCTCGCGGACACAGCCGTTGTGGTCGGCCTCCAGCACCATGCGGGCCAGTCGCGGGTCGACCGGCAGGCCCGCCAGCTTGCGGCCGAGCGGGGTCATCCGACGCCCCTGGTCGAAGGCGCCCAGCTCGAGCAGCAGGTCGTAGCCGTCCTTGACCTGGCGCTGGTCGGGCGGCTCGACGAACGGGAAGGCGCCGATGTCGCCCAGGCCGATCGAGGTCATCTGCAGGATGACCGAGGCGAGGTTGGTGCGCAGGATCTCCGGGTCGGTGAACTCCGGCCGGGTGACGAAGTCGTCCTCCTCGTACAGCCGGATGCAGACGCCCTCGGAGACGCGGCCGCAGCGGCCCTTGCGCTGGTTGGCCGAGGCCTGGGAGATCGCCTCGATGGGCAGGCGCTGGACCTTGGTGCGGTGGCTGTATCGGGAGATCCTGGCGAAGCCGGGGTCGACCACGTACTTGATGCCCGGCACGGTAAGCGAGGTCTCGGCCACGTTGGTGGCGAGCACGACCCGGCGGTTGGTGTGCGACTGGAAGACCCGGTGCTGCTCGGCGGCGGACAGCCTGGCGTACAGCGGCAGGATCTCCGCGTCCTTGCGCTTCGACAGCGCCTCGGCGGTGTCGCGGATCTCGCGCTCGCCGCTGAGGAAGACAAGGATGTCGCCGGGTCCCTCCGCGCACAGCTCGTCGACCGCCTTGCCGATCGCCTGGATCTGGTCGTCGTCCTCGGCGATCGGCCGGTAGCGCACCTCGACGGGGTAGGTCCGGCCGGAGACCTCCACGATCGGCGCGTCGCCGAAGTGCCGGGAGAATCGCTCGGGGTCGATCGTCGCCGAGGTGATGATCACCTTCAGGTCGGGGCGGCGCGGGAGCAGCTGCTTGAGGTAGCCCAGGATGAAGTCGATGTTGAGGCTGCGCTCGTGCGCCTCGTCGACGATGAGCGTGTCGTACTGGTCGAGGTCGCGGTCGTTCTGCAGCTCGGCGAGCAGGATGCCGTCCGTCATGACCTTGACGAGGGTGCCGTCGCCCACCTGGTCGGTGAAGCGCACCTTGTAGCCCACGGCGTCGCCGAGCGGGGTGTCGAGCTCCTCGGCGACGCGCTCGGCCACGGTGCGGGCCGCGATGCGGCGGGGCTGGGTGTGCCCGATCAGGCCCCTCACGCCCCTGCCCAGCTCAAGGCAGATCTTCGGCAGCTGGGTGGTCTTGCCGGAACCGGTCTCTCCGGCGACGATCACGACCTGGTTGTCGCGGATCGCCTCCAGGATGTCGTCCCTGCGCCGGCTGACCGGCAGCGCCTCGGGATAGGTGATCACGGGGACACCGGCGCGGCGCTGGGCGACGCGCCGTTCGGCCCGCTCGATGTCGGAGGTGATCTCCGCGGCGATCTTCTGCTGCGCGGCGCGGTTTCTGACCCTGCGTGCCCCGTCGAGCCTGCGGCGAAGCCGCCGCTGGTCACGCAGCGTGAGCTCGGGCAGGCGCGCGTGCAGGTCGGAGAGAGACGATGTCAAAGGAGGCGTTCCCATACTGAAGCCAGGATACTTTCGGCCCACGTGTGAAGGCTCACCCGCGGTCGTGAGGCGCGTGTGGGGCTCCACACCTGAAGGCCCCTGTGCGAAGGCCCAACCGCCCATGCTGCCCGAGACACCGCGCCACCGCATCCCAATATCGGACCCGTACGCCGTCCCCTTCTCCGGAAGGGGACGGCCCCGCCTCCCCCTGTAGGGGGTGACGGGGCCGTCGCGTCGGGCCTCACCCGGATTCCGCCGGGGCGGGAGCCGGGGTCAGCGGGTTACGGGAGGGGAGGGTAGGCGTTCTGGAGCAGCTGGCGGAACTGGGCGGAGAACCACTGGCCGGCGATCGGCGCGTCGGCCAGGGCACCGCTGGGGTTGTTGCCGTTGCGCTCGTTACCGCCGTAGGTCGGGTCGCACATCCGGTCGAAGCCCTTGCCCTCGTTGTTCGGGATCTCCTTGCTGGCGCCGTCGGACTCGCCCGGAGGCTTGACCCAGACGTAGGCGTCCAGGCCGGTCGCGGGGCTGGCCTGCGGGCGCTCGCCCAGTCCGGCACCGCTCTGGTTGCACCAGTTGCCGGCGTGGATCCTGCGGTCGATGCGCGACTGGTTGACGAAGGTGTCCACGTTCGTCGAGGTGCTGGGAGCGGCCGGGCGGGCCGAGCCTCCCCAGCCGTTGCGGGAGGTGTCGATCAGCATGCCGATGTTGGACTTGAAGCCCTTCTGGATCAGCGTGTTCCTGAACCCCTGGGCGAAGGAGAGCTCGTCGACGTAGTAGTTCCAGTCGACCCACTTGGACTGGCGGACGCTCTGGCCGTTGACGTTGGTGTTGATGGTGAAGTGCGGCTCACGCAGCGCCGAGTAGTTGGAGGTGTTGGTGATGAAGCCGTCCACGCTGTCGAAGCCCGCGACGGTGCCGGCGACGGTGCTCGCGAACAGGTCGGCGGACGGCCCCGAGTTGGAGTCCCAGCCAAGCCAGCCGTGGTGCCCGGCGTCGACGTAGGTGTAGACGTTCTTGATCGCGTGCAGCTTGTCCAGGGCGTAGCGGACGCCGTTGACGTAGGCGCCGCTGTCCTTGGCCTCCTGGCACGCCGCCAGGTTGAGGTTGGTCACCAGGTTCGGCAGCGAGTCGATCTCGACGATCGTCGAGATCCGCAGGCCCGCGTACTTCGGCTCGGCCATGATCGCGGCGATCGGGTCGATGTACTCGGTCTTGTAGCGGTTCATACCGTTCTCGGAGACGCGCAGCTCACCGTTGGAGGCGAGCGCCGAGCAGTCACGGTTGGGCAGGTTGTAGATGACGAACTGGATCGTCAGCGGCTTGCTGCCGTTGGCCGCGTCCTGCAGCAGGGCCTCGTCCAGGTGGGCGCGCACGCCCCTGTTCGAGGAGGTGCCCTCGATGGCGGCGATCCGGTCCAGCCACACGGCGGTGGAGATGTTGGCGATCGCGCTGCCGCCCGGCTCGGCGGCGGCCTTGGCCGACCAGTCGGGGTTCACGTAGCCGTCAGCGCCGGCGTAGGGGTTGTCGACGTGCACCGGCGTCGGGTCGGTGCCGTCGTCGTCGGCCTCGGTCACGGCGACGGTGGCGGCGGTGTGTCCGGCGGCGGTGGCCGTGATGGTGGCGGTGCCGTTGGTCTGGTCGGCGTCCTGGGCCGCCGAGACCGTCACGTTCTGCGCCGTGTTCCAGTTGGCGGTGGTGAAGGTCAGCGTGCTGGGCGCGATGGTGATGTCGCTGTCACCCGTCTTGGCCAGGCTGACCGTGACGTTGCCACTCGGCGCCTGGCTGAGCCGGAAGGCGGCCGTCCTCGACGAGCCCTCGGGGACGCTGAGGGAGGTCGGGGAGGCGACGATCGACGGCGTCGTGTTGCCGCCGCCCACGGTGAAGGGCACCGCGGCGGTCTGGGTGGAGAGCGCCGGGGAGGCGTTGTCGTACGCCTTGGCACTCGCGGTGTGCGAGCCGCTCGCCAGACCGGTGGCGGAGTAGGAGTAGGGAGCGCTGGTGTCGGTGTTGACCAGCGCGCCGTCGACGTAGAACTCCACCTTGCTGATGGAGCCGTCGTCGCTCGCGGTCGCGGCGAGCGGCACGGCGGCACCGGCCTGGTGGGTGGAGCCGGAGGCGGGGCTGGTCAGGCTGACCGTGGGGGGCTGGTTGACCGGGCCCTGCCCGCCGCAGGTGACGCCGTTGACCGTGAAGGAGGTGGGCTTGGGGTTGCTCCCGTTCCACGATCCGTTGAAGCCGATGTTGGTGGAGGCGCCGGTGGCGAGGGAGCCGTTGTAGGAGAGGCTCTTCGCGGTGACCTGGGCGCCCGACTGTGCCCAGGTGGCCGACCAGCCCTGCTGGACCGTCTGCCCGGCGCCGAAGGTGAAGCCCAGGGTCCAGCTCGTGAGCGGGTCACCGAGGTTCTTCAGGATAATGTTGGCGGTGAATCCGCCCTGCCAGTCATTGGTGGTGTAGGCGACGTCGCAGGCGACCGCGGCGTGTGCCGTGGCGGCCTGCCCGGTGGCAAGACCGGCGGCGGCCACGAACATGGCCGCCATGGTCGCCACCCGGTTGCGCCAGGTATGGCGGCGCGGATTGACTGTCATTCGTAATCATCTCCAGGACGATGGTGGGAGCGCTCCCATAGTCCGGATGTTTCGAGGATGTGTACAGCTTGTTGCACGTCGGAGGCCCTCGAATGAACCCCTCCCACCCTCTGACCTCACCGAACAGTTTTCTGGAGAAATGAAAGTTTCAGACTCCTCTCGGAAACCGCTCCCGGACCGTGCGTGATAGCCGCCGGTGAGCACCGCCGGGAGCCTTTCCTGAGGCACCGAACGCCTTCGGGGTCTCGTGAGAAACGCATGGTTCGACGTGAGCGGTCTCGCGAGCCGCCCGCGCGAAGTGTGTACCTCGGGCGGGCGACTTGAGGGAAGGTCGCCGCTACGCCAGGGCCGCCATGGCGGCGCCCACGATGCCCGCCTCGTTCTGGAGGCCCGCCGGGACGATCGGGGTGCGCAACTTGATCAGGGGCAGGAACCTGTCCGCCTTCTTGCTGACCCCTCCCCCGATGATGAACAGCGAAGGGGAGAACAGCGCCTCGACGTGCTCCAGATACTCCTGCACCCTCTCGGCCCACTCGGCCCAGTCGAGGTCGTGCGCCTCGCGCGCGTGGTCGGAGGCGCGCTTCTCGGCCTCCTTGCCCCTGATCTCCAGATGCCCGAGCTCGGTGTTGGGCACCAGGCGGCCGTCGATGAGCAGGGCGCTGCCGATCCCCGTACCGAAGGTCAGCATCATCACCACCCCCGGCCTGCCCCTCGCGGCCCCCGCCGCCACCTCGGCCAGACCGGCCGCGTCCGCGTCGTTGAGCACGGTGACGGGCAGCCCCGTCACCTGGGAGAACAGCCTCCGCGCGTCCGTGCCGATCCAGTCCTTGTCCACGTTGGCGGCCGACCTGGCGACCCCGTCGAGCACGATCCCGGGGAAGGTGACCCCCACCGGCCCCTCCCAGGCGAAGTGCCTGACGATCTCCGCCACCACCTCGGCCACGGCCTCGGGCTTGGCAGGGCTCGGTGTGGGGATGCGCCGCCTCTCCCGCGTCAGCCGCCCTCTCGCGACGTCCACCGGCGCACCCTTGATCCCCGACCCACCGATGTCTATTCCCAGCGCTTCCATGCACTTACCTCCTGTTGACTCCACATTCCCCCTTATAAGTGGCTGATACTCGTTTGCAGTGAGCGGTCAACCCGGCTGAAAGCGGCCCATCACACACTGTGGTCACAACAGCCGGAAAGGAATCCCTCCCATGACGATCAGCCGCCTTCTCACCGGACTCGCCCTCGCCACCGCACTCGTCTCCATCGCCCCGGCGACCGCCCAGGCGGCGACCGCGCCGGCACGGAGCGGCCCGGCGACCGCCGACACGACGGCGGAGCAGGGCGCCGGCCCGTGGGGCACCTACTACGCCCCCGGCAGGAGGGCCAAGACGCACGGCTCGCTCACGGTCTACGGTGAGGACCACGCCGTCATCCCCGCCGCCGAGAGAGGCAGGATCTCCGGCAAGGTCTACGACCTGACCAGGGGCTCCTCCTGCGGCTGGGCGGTCTTCCGTCTCACCTACCGCACCCCCGACGGCAAGAACCTGCCGTTCAAGCACCGCAGCATCGTCGACTGCTCCTACGGCACCCCGAAGTCGTTCTCGTTCACCCAGCACGACCTCTACCAGGTCGAGCTCAAGGTCTGCTCCGAGCCCAAGGCTTCCAAGCCCTCCCTGAACTGCCTGTACGCGGGCACCTGGAAGATCCTCTACGTCTCGAAGTGAGCGACGGGCGGGGTCTCCCCGCCCGTCCGCCCGCCCGGCACGGCCACCGGGCCGCCACCTCGACGGGAGCGTCAGCTCACCGAGGCGACGGCCCGGCGCCTGCGGCGCACCACGATGCCGAGGGCGGTGGCGGGAAGGAGCAGCCCGGCCACCAGCCCCACCAGGGGCAGGTAGTTCTCGTCAGGTTCGACGGAGAGGCCCGCGCCCGCCTCCGGGAAGGTGAGGGTGGCGGTGCCCATCCGTTTCACCATGCCGCTCATCAGGGTCAGCCTGGCCTTCCATGGACCGTCGGGCACGTGCCGGTCCATGGTCACCGTCACCGGGGCGGCGGTGTCCGGAAGCAGCGTGACCCCCAGGTCGGCGGGGAAAGGCCCGGCCTGCAGACCTCCGGGGCCATCCGTGAGCGACAACGACCCGTTCATGTCCAGGGTCCGCTTCCCGGTGTTACGGACCAGTGCCACCAGTTGCGGGCTGCCGTCCGGGGCGCGTGCGGGTGTCAGCGTCTCGATCCGGAAGTCCGACGGCGGTTCGCCGCCCGGCCCGACATCGAGGTAGACGCGGATCCCGACCCGGTTGACGACGCGCACGGGGTGGGAGTCGTCGGGTTCGGCGACGACCTCCGCCCAGACGACACCGAACCGCTCGCCGCGCGAGGCCACGGGCGGCACCTTGATCGCTACCTGGGCGGTCGACGTGCCGCCCGGCGGCACATCGACAGAGTCTCGGTCGAGCGACATCCAGCTCACCAGCTCGTTCCTGGGGCGGCCCGCCGGCGCGTTGAAGCTGTTGCGCGCGACGTCGGCGGCGGCCGGATACAGGCTGACGCGCTGCGGTCTCCTGGATGTGTTGGAGATCTCCACCTTCCGCTGGATGGTGGTGCCCGGATTGAGATGGTCGACGATGTAGGAGAGCGCGCGAGGATCGCCGCGGTAGCTGACCGGCGCTTCGAGAAGGCGGATGCCGATCGTGCCCCGGGGGTCCGCGGCGACCCGACTCCCGTCGGCTGACGCGCCGACCACACCGGAACACAGCGCGGCCAGCAGCGTCAGCGTGAACGGTCCAGCTATCCGGCTATGCCACCTGATGTGTCACCGTCCCGCTGTAGTCGCCGATCTGAGCCGTGATGGGAATGTTGACGATCAGCGTGGGGTTCCACGTCGCCGTGCTGCCACCCGTGCCTCCTGTGTGGGCCATGGCCGGGATGGCGTCCGCCGTCGTGCCCGTCAGCGGGACCGCGTCGGCCGCCGTGGGCTGTCCGGGGATGAAGGTGCCGCCACCGGTGCTGGCGGTCCTCGGCCCGGACCAGTACTCCACGGAAGCGAAGGGGATCGTCAGGGCGGCGGCGGTGAAATCCGTCGCGAACACCGTCGCGGTCCAGACCGAGGTGGCCCCGCCTCGGGTGTCCGAGACCGACACCGGGCCGATCTGCCCGGTGAGCGTGCCACCGGGGGGAGCGGAGCCGAGATCGATTGGGCCGGCCGGCGCGGTGATGTCCAGGCTTCCTGCTTCCACGGAGAATGTGACGATTGTGTCGGCGCTGGGAGCGGCGACCGCCGGTGCCGCCAGGATGACCATGAAAGCGCCTACGCCCGCCGAGGCGAGCACGGCAAATCTCTTACGCAAGATCTTTTCCTTCCGAATGACGAAGCATGTCTTCGGGGGGCGGCAAGCGATGGATCCTCCACACTCGCCACGACAACTGTAAGAGATCGATAACTACACAGAGTGACGAAAACGGCAAACGGTAGGCCCAGAGGTGTCCCGGTGGCGACCAAAACCCCCGAAGGGGATGGAGGCGGGCATGCTGCGCTATTCCGGCGGGTTCACGGAAGGTCCGGACCCGTCACACGAACTCGCCCGGAACCGCCGCCACGAACACAGGTCCGTCCCCGTCCGTCACACGAACCGGCGAAGGACACCTGTTGCGCGAACCGGCCCGGATCCTCTCGGCACCCGAGTCGGCCCGGGTACGCGGAGCCGCCGTCGGACATGTTTCCTAGGAAGCCAGAGACATTTCAACTTATTTTTTACGACATAGACTCGTAACAAAGAAAGGAAAGCTCGGAATATAGCGACGGCACACTGCCAGTTCGTCCGTGGCGTGACCGGAGCGGGTCCCTCGGCGCGGCGACCGTCACTCGGACGCCCGGAACACCCGGAGCTCCAGCGAGGCGACCGGCGAGAGCCCCGGGGATCGGGCGCCGGGGCGCGGGGCGGCATCCCGCGCCTCGCGACCGGCGCCCCTCAGCGCTTGACCGGGCCTGTCGAGGCCCTGACCACCAGTTCGGGCTCGAAGAGCAACTCGTCGGCCGGGACGAGGGCCTTGTCGATCTGGGCCGCGAGCAGGTCGACGACCGCGCGGCCCATCGCGTCGATCGGCTGACGCAGCGTCGTCAGCGGCGGGTCGGTGCAGTTCATCAGCGCGGAGTCGTCGTAGCCGATCACCGAGACGTCATCGGGCACGGAGAGCCCGGCCCTGCGGGCCGCCCTGATCGCGCCCAGGGCCATCACGTCGCTCGCGCAGATGACGCCGGTCACGCCCTTTCGCATCAGCCGCGCGGCCGCCGCGTGCCCCCCTTCCAGGGAGAACATGGTGTGCTCCACGAACTCGGGGTCGAGGTCCGCCGCGTCCAGCTTGCGCCGCGAGGGCACGTGGTCGGGAGGGCCGAGCACCATGCCGATCCGCTCGTGGCCCAGCGACCGCAGGTGGCCGAGCGCCATCTCGGCGGCGGCCGCGTCGTCGCAGGAGACCTGCGGGAAGGCGAGGTGCGCGACCGCGGCGTTCACCAGCACGGTCGGCAGGCGTCGCTCCCGCAGCAGCTCGTAATGGTCGTGGGGGGCGTCGGCCTGGGCGAACAGCCCCCCGGCGAAGACGACCCCGGACACCTGCTGCTGGAGCAGCAGATCGACGTACTCCGCCTCGGAGACGCCGCCCAGGGTCCGGGTGCACAGCACGGAGGTGAAGCCCTGCTGGGCCAGCGCGCCCCCGACCACCTCGGCGAAGGCGGGGAAGATGGGGTTCTGCAGCTCGGGGAGGACCAGCCCGACCAGCCGCGCCCTGTCACCTCGCAGCTGGGTCGGCCGCTCGTAGCCGAGCACGTCGAGCGCCGTGAGGACGGCCTCACGGGTCGCCTCGGACACGCCGGGCTTCCCGTTGAGCACGCGACTGACCGTCGCCTCGCTCATCCCGACCTTCTTGGCCACTTCTGCAAGCCGTCGCGTCATGATGAAACTATAAGGCAAAAAAAGCAATTACTTGCAGAGACTTGCGAAAATTACGTCATCAGTCAGGTCCCGCAGGCGTCTCGGTCACCTTTCGGTGATCCGGCCTTCGTCGACGTGGACCCGCCGGGTGGTGTGCACCGCCTCCAGCATCCGGCGGTCGTGGGTGACCAGCAGCAGCGTACCGGGATAGGAGGCGAGCGCGGACTCCAGCTGCTCGATCGCGGCCAGGTCCAGATGGTTGGTCGGCTCGTCCAGGACGAGCAGGTTCACCCCGCGCGCCTGGAGCAGCGCGAGCGCGGCCCGGGTCCGCTCCCCCGGCGAGAGGGTGGCGGCCGGGCGCGGCACGTGCGCGGCGCGCAGGCCGAACTTGGCGAGCAGCGTGCGGACGTCGCCGGGGACCATGTCGGGCACGGCCGCGCCGAAGGCGTCCACCAGGGGTTCGTCGCCGAGGAAGAGCCCGCGCGCCTGGTCCACCTCCCCGACGACCACGCCGGGACCGAGCGAGGCGTTGCCCTCCTCCAGCGGGAGCCGGCCCAGAAGCGCCGCGAGCAGGGTGGACTTTCCCGAGCCGTTCGCGCCGGTGATCGCCACCCGCTCCGCCCAGCCGACCTGCAGGTTCACCGGGCCGAGGGTGAACGTGCCGCGGCGGACCACGGCGTCGCGCAGCGTCGCGACGACGGCGCCCGACCTCGGCGCCACCGCGATCTCCATGCGCAGCTCCCACTCCTTGCGGGGCTCCTCGACCTCTTCCAGCCGCTCGATCATCCGCTCGGTCTGGCGGGCCTTCGCCGCCTGCTTCTCCGTCGTCTCGGTACGGAGGTTGCGGCCGATCTTGTCGTTGTCGGGCGCCTTTCGCCGCGCGTTCTTGACGCCCTTCTCCATCCAGGCGCGCTGCATCCCCGCGCGCTGCTTGAGGGAGGCGACGGTGCCCGCGTACTCCTCGTACTCCTCGCGGGCATGCCTGCGGGCGACCTCGCGCTCGGCGAGGTAGGCCTCGTAGCCGCCGCCGTGCACCCTGACCAGCTGCTGGGCGAGATCGAGCTCGACGACCCTGTTCACGGTCCTGGCCAGGAACTCGCGGTCGTGGCTGACCAGGACGGTCCCGGCGCGCAGGCCGGTGACGAAGCGTTCGAGCCGCTCCAGCCCCTCCAGGTCGAGGTCGTTGGTGGGTTCGTCCAGCAGGAAGACGTCGTATCGGCTGAGCAGCAGGGAGGCCATGCCCGCCCGCGCGGCCTGGCCGCCGGAGAGCGCCGTCATCGGCCGGTCGAGCTCCACGGCGAGGCCGAGTTCGTCGACGACCTCGGCGGCCCGGTCCTCCAGGTCGGCGCCGCCCAGGGCGAGCCAGCGCTCCAGCCCGGTGGCGTAGTCGTCGTCGGCGCCCGGGGTGCCCTCCACCAGCCCCTGGGTGGCGGTGTCCAGCGCGCGCTGCGCGGCGGCCACCCCGGTGCGGCGGGCCAGGAACTCCGCGATCGTCTCGCCCGCGCGGCGCTCACGCTCCTGGGGCAGGTAGCCGACCGACGCCGAGGGTGGGCTGAGGCGCACGGAGCCGTGCTCGGCGGGCAGCAGCCCCGCGAGGATCCGCAGCAGGGTGGACTTGCCCGCGCCGTTCACCCCGACCAGGCCGACGATGTCACCGGGGGCGACCACCAGGTCGAGCCCGGTGAAAAGCGCGCGGTCGCCGTGTCCGGCGGCCAGATCCTTGGTGACGATGGTGGCACTCATACGCAAACGCTATCCGTCCGGCGACACCGCGACACCACACCCCAATTGTCCGTTATGTCCGATTGGCGATGCTAAACCCACTCGCAGCCCCTTCGTTCCACAGAGAGAATTTCCGACAAATCGGACATAAGAGACTTACTTCAAATAAATTTTCGGTACCCGGCGACCGATGCCTGACCTGGCCATTCCTACCCAGAAACGTTACCTTACGGAGACTTAAACTCCCTTTTTTGGAGATTTTTGGCAACATCACCCGCTTCTGTGTCGTCTTATGGATGCGGGAGCGGTCAACCCTGACCGTCTCCTGAAACGGGGAGAAGAGGAAAGCGTCTTGATGAAACGAATCGCCATCGGCCTGCTGTCGACCGCGGTGGGCAGCTCTCTGCTCCTGTCCGCGGGAACGGCCTCCGCGGAGCGAGTCGCTCTCAGTGTGCGCATCGACAACATCGACCCGAACCCGGTCGTCGTGAAGGGAGACGACGACACAAGGGTCACCATCGAGGTCCGTACCACCGAGGCCACCCGCGTCGAGCTTCGCCTCAGGCCGGTCTCCGACCGGGCCCGTACCCTGGCCGCCCAGGAGCCCAGGCTCCTGCACAAGGGCGACCTGTGGCGCTTCACGACCAGCTTCGACGAGAGCGACTTCGAGGGTCGCTGGGTCGCGATCGCCGACGCGTACGACAAGGACGGCAAGAAGGTGACCGACGAGGTCAACTTCTCCGTCGCGCACGAGAAGGCCGAGAAGGCCGAGACCCGCGTCTACCGGTTCTCCGCGAACCCCGAGCGCGTCCGCAAGGGCCGCTCGGTCTACTTCACCGGCCGTCTCCAGGTCGACGACAGGCGCTGGAAGGGCGTACGCGGCGAGGAGGTGGAGATCTACTTCCGCAAGCGCGGCTCCAGCGCCTGGAAGTACGTGACCTCCGCCGACACGAACTGGCAGGGTACGTTCCGCGCCAAGGCCCGCGCGAGCAAGAGCGGTGACTACCGCGCGATCTTCGACGGCACCGACAAGCTCGAGGAGAGCCGCAGCCGGACCGACGGGGTGCGTGTTTACACCCGCCGCTGGTAGTCCCGCCTGAGACCGCATCGCGGCCGGGCGACACCTGACGGCGACCAACATGAAGGCCCGGGGACATCCCGGGCCTTCATCGTCTCCGGCGTGTTCCGCTTGATGCCCCGGCTTTCGGGCATTCGGCCAAGACAGGGACACGACTACCGGAGGGAAGCCGCGCCGATGACGACCGGTGATTTCTATGACTACTTCGACCTGCTGGAGGAGCACGAGAAGGAGATCGTGCTCCGGGTGCGGGAGTTCATGGCGCGCGAGGTCGCGCCCATCGCGAACGAGGCGTGGACCAACTCCCGCTTTCCCCACGAGCTGGTTCCCGGGTTCGCCAAGCTTGACATCGCGGGCCTGTCCTATCGGGGCGCGCGGAGCCTGCTGACCGGGTTCGTGGTCCTGGAGATGAACCGGGTGGATCCGTCGATGGGCACGTTCTTCGGCGTCCACAACGGTCTCGCGATGGGCAGCGTCGACCGGCTGGGCTCAGAGGAGCAGCGGGAGCGGTGGCTGGCACCGATGGCGGCGATGGAGAAGATCGGCGCGTTCGCGCTGACGGAACCCGAGGGGGGTTCCGACGTCGCGGCCGGACTGCGCACGACGGCCCGCCGCGAGGGCGACATGTGGGTGCTCAACGGGGCCAAGCGCTGGATCGGCAACGCGACCTTCGCCGACCTGATCGTGGTGTGGGCGAAGGACGAGACCGACGGCGCCGACGGCGCAGTCAAGGGATTCGTGGTCGAGAAGGGTACGCCCGGCTTCGCCGCGACGAAGATCGAGAACAAGATAGCCCTGCGGACGGTCCAGAACGCCGACATCACCCTCACCAACTGCCTGGTGCCGGAGATCAACCGGCTGCAGAAGGCCAACGGCTTCCGCGACACCGGCGCCATCCTGCGGCAGACCCGGGGAGGCGTGGCGTGGCAGGCGGTGGGGTGCATGATGGGCGCCTACGAGCTGGCGCTGGAGTACGCCGGGACGCGCGAGCAGTTCGGGCGGCCGATCGCGGGGTTCCAGCTCGTGCAGGACCTGCTCGTGCGGATGCTGGGCAACATCACCTGCTCGCTGGGCATGGTGGTGCGGCTGGCGCAACTTCAGGACGCGGGCGTCTACCGGGACGAGCACTCGGCGATGGCCAAGGCCTTCTGCACGGCGCGGATGCGCGAGGCCGTGGGGTGGGCGAGGGAGATCCTGGGCGGTAACGGCATCGACCTCGACTACGACGTCGGCCGCTTCGTCGCCGACTCCGAGGCGATCTACTCCTACGAGGGGACGCGGGAGATCAACACCCTGATCGTGGGACGGGCGATCACCGGTATCGGCGCCTTCGTCTGAGGGCTCCACCGAGGAGGCGAACGCGGAGGTGCCCGCCCACCTCCGCACCGTCTAGTGGTCGCGGCGGGTGACGAGACGGGCGAGGGTGGTCAGCTCCGCGGCGGGCCGGGGCAGCGCCCCCACCGCCTCCAGGTGGCGCAGTGCCCGCGCGAGCAGCTCGTCGGCCTCCACTCGCGTCCAGTCGCGCCCGCCCGCGGCCTCGACGAGCGTGGCCGCGTGGACCAGCTCGTCGTCGGAGAGCGACTGCTCCCGGTGGTAGAGCTCCGACAGCTCCCGTCCGGCCGGGGTGCCCGAGGTGAGGGCCGCGACGACCGGGACGGACTTCTTGCGGCTGCGCAGATCCGAGTGGACGGGCTTGCCGGTCGTCGCGGGATCTCCCCAGATGCCGAGCAGGTCGTCGACGAGCTGGAACGCGAGTCCCAGGTCCCTGCCGAAGGCGACGAGGTGCTCGACCTGCTCGGGAGTGCCACCGCCGAACAGGGCGCCGAGCCCGCACGCGCACCCCAGCAGGGCCCCGGTCTTACCGGTCGCCATGCTCAGGCAGTCGGCCGGCCCGACATCCCGGCGATCCTCGAAGGCGACGTCCGCGCTCTGGCCGTCCAGGAGCTCCTGCACGGCGGTGCTGAAGATCCGGGTCGCCTCGGCGGTGGCCGGGTGCCCTCCGGTCGCGAGCACGTCGAAGGCGAGCGTCAGCAGCGCGTCACCGGCCAGGATGGCCGGGCTGACGCCGAAGACCGCCCAGGCCGTGGGGCGGTGGCGGCGGGTCCGGTCACCGTCCATCACGTCGTCGTGCAGCAGGGAGAAGTCGTGCACCAGCTCGACGGCCGCCGCCGGCCGAAGAGCCGAGACGGCGGCCCCCCCGACGGCTTCGGCCGAGAGCAGGGCGAGCGCGGGACGGAGCGCCTTGCCCCCGCCGATCGTGGACGGCCTGCCCTGCTCGTCCCACCAGCCGAACTGGTATCCGGCGATTCGCCGCATCGAGGCGGGCAGCGTGTCGGCCGCCGGGCGCAGGGTCGCCTCGACCATGTCCCGGCTCCAGGCGAGCACCTCACCCGCGGACCGCCCGTTCGTCGACATCTCGATGGTCGTCATCCTTGCTCTCCCTCGCTCAGCGGCCGGTCCGAAGGTGGTGGGTCGCCCGGCCCGTCCTCAGTGGCCGATCTCGACGTCTTCCAGGATGCCGAGCGCGTCGGGCACCAGGACGGCGGCGGAGTAGTAGGCGCTGACCAGGTAGGAGATGATCGCCTTCTCGCTGATGCCCATGAAGCGGACCGAGAGGCTCGGCTGGTATTCGTCGGGGATGCCGGTCTGGTGCAGGCCGATGACCCCCTGGTTGTCCTCGCCGACGCGCATCGCCAGGATCGAGGTGGTGCGGGTGGAGGTGATGGGGATCTTGCTGCAGGAGAAGATGGGGACGCCGCGCCAGGCGGGCACCCCGCTGCCGCCGACGTCGACGCCCTGCGGGTAGAGTCCGCGCGCGTTGCACTCGCGGCCGAAGGCGGCGATGGCGTGCGGGTGGGCGAGGAAGAAGCTCGTGCTCCTGCGACGGCTGAGCAGCTCGTCGAGGTCGTCGGGGGTGGGCGGGCCGCTGCGGGTGTGGATCCGCTGCTTGAGGTCGGCGTTGTGCAGCAGCCCGAACTCGCGGTTGTTGATCAGCTCGTGCTCCTGGCGCTCGCGCAGCACCTCGATCGTGAGCCGGAGCTGCTGCTCGATCTGGTCCATCGGGTCGTTGTAGAGGTCGGCCACCCGGGTGTGCACCCGCAGGACCGTCTGCGCGACGCTCAGCTGGTACTCGCGCGGGGTGAGCTCGTAGTCGACGAACGTGCCCGGCAGGTCGGCCTCTCCCGCGTGCCCGGCGGCCACCTCGACGGCGGCCTCGCCGTACTTGTTCTGTGGCCCGCGCTCGGCCGTCTCCCGCTGCCGTAGGTGGGCCTGGAGCGGCTCCGCCTGCCCGGCCAGCTCAAGGAACGCGTGCCGGGGCAGGACCATCGCCGTGCCGCTGGTGACCGCCTTGGCGGTGAACGGCCACTCGCCCTCGTCACCGACGAGCGCGTCGTCACCGAAGTGGTCGCCCGCCGCGAGCACGGTCAGCACGATCTCGTCGCCGTACGGACCCGTGCCGAGCTTGTTGACCTTGCCGTGCGCGATGAGCACGACCTCGTCGGCCGGCTGTCCCGCCTCCACGAGCACGTCGCCGGCCTGGAACTCGCGCTGGACGAACCTGCCCGCCAGCGCGTCGAGGACGTCGGAGTCGTCGAACCCGCGCAGCAGGGGCAGCTCGCACAGCTCGGCCGGGATGACCGCCACCTGCGACCCCGAGCTGGTGAAGCTCACCCGCCCGTCGCCGATCGTGTAGCTCAGCCGCCGGTTGACGCGGTAGGTGCCGCCCGAGACCTGCGTCCAGGGGAGCATCCGCAGCAGCCACCGTGAGGTGATCTCCTGCATCTGGGGAGTCGACTTGGTCGTCGTCGCCAGGTTACGCGCGGCGTCCGTACTCAAACTCAGCTGCGACCGGCCAGCCTCGAACTCCGTCACAACACACCACCGATCCGTACTCGTACTGACAGGGGAGAAAAAAGACATGAAACAGCCAGGGGGAACGCCAATTACCCGCGACAGAAACGGCAGAATCGTTGACCCCCCGATGCGCGGAGCCGGATACGGACCGCCATCGTGGACGCCTCAATATTGGGAGGTCCTTAAATAACCTGTCAAGCATTGAATAGGATCCGGCCAACAATTAACAAAGTCGCCATCGCCAAATGCCCGAAAAACATTGAATGTCTTATTCATCTCGGCGCCACACATACGACGGGCTCCGCGGGCCGGGATGTCCGTCACGGCAGACATGGCATCACGCATCCCCGGCGACCGGCGCCGCGACGCGGAAACCCCCTCGCGTGAAACGGGCCCCGGTCACGTCCTCGCCCCCGGGCGCACCTCGGACAGGCCGACGGCCGATCCCGGACGCCCCTCGGTCGTCCCGGGCACACCGGCGGCCATATCCCGGGCGCCCGAACATGCCGTCGACCTCACACGAAAACGCGACGGCACAGCAAAAAAGGCGGAATATGACTCAGAACGACATTTCCCTTAAAAGCGGAAAGTCGGGCGAAGCCGGTCAGCGTTACCGTTCCGGCGCGCGGTCCAGAAGCTCGGCGAACAGGTTCTCCCAAAGCGGCATGACCACCTCGGGCGTGTAGTCGCGCGCGGTGACGATCGCGGCTGCCCCTATCCGCTCCCGCAGCTCCCGGTCCTCGACGAGCCGGACCATCGCCGCCGCCAGCGCGTCGACGTCCTTGGGAGGGACGAGCAGCCCGTCGACGCCGGGAGTGAGCACGTCGGCCGGGCCGGTCGGGCAGTCGAAGGCGACAACGGGCAGCGCCTGGGCCATCGCCTCGATCATCACCATCGGCAGCCCCTCGAACCGCGAGCTGAGCACGTAGAAGGACGCCTTGGCCAGCTCCTCGTCGAGGCGCTCGGTCCGTCCCATCAAAGTGACGTTGTCACCCAGCGCGTGCTCCTTCAGGAGCTCGCGCAGCTTGTCCTTCTTCGGGCCGGTGCCGTAGATGCGCAACCGCCAGTCGGGG
Organism: Streptosporangium sp. NPDC050284; assembly: GCF_044459525.1. NCBI lineage: Bacteria > Bacillati > Actinomycetota > Actinomycetes > Streptosporangiales > Streptosporangiaceae > Streptosporangium > Streptosporangium sp. NPDC050284. Next base: position 315,461 of record NZ_JBITIZ010000010.1, on the reverse strand, counting down.
TGGCGGTCGACGACCTGCCGGAACGCGGGGATCAGCAGGTCGAACCCCTTCTGCCCGACGAGCCGCCCGGCCGCGACCACGAGCCTTCCCTCCCGGCCGGCGGGCGGCTGCCGCACCGGGCCGACCGCGTTGGGTATCCGCACGACGGGGGTGTCCGGCAGAAGCTCCTGGTATTCCTTTCTGTCGGTCCCGGTGAGCACGGCCACCGCGTTCAGGCCGCCGTAGTGGCGGGCGATCGCCGACCGGACCGCCTCGGGGTGGGTGGCCAGGTTCATGTGTTCCTGGGCGATCCTGACGACACTCGTGGGAGTGCGCCGGGCGGAGATGAGGTTCAGCGCGGGACGGGTGGTGACCAGGATGCCGTCCTGGAGCGCGGAGACGTACTCGATGACGGCCCGTTCCACGCGCTCGGTGAAGTAGGAGGCCGCGAACTCCCCTGCGGGCACGATCTTGCCGCGGATCCGCCGCCAGGCCTTGCGCCCCACCGAGTCGACGGGCCTGGCCTCCCGCTGGTCCGACAGCGCCAGGAGGCGGACACGCTCGTCGATCGGGAACTGCGGGCTCTCCCTACGGCGCACCACGCTGACGATCTCGACCTCGTGTCCGGCAGCGGCCATCGCGTTCGCCTGGTTGATCACCGTGCGGATCGTTCCACCCATGCCGTACGCGTGCAGAAGCATGTAGCGGATCTTCATCGCACCGGGAGATCCGGGCGCCCCCGGGGCCGTCACGCGGGCTCCGCGGCGCGCGGCAGGTATCCCCAGCTCTCACACATCGGTCTGAGCGGCTCGGGGATCTCCTCCGTCGTCGGCAGCTCGCGCGCGGGCTGCACGCTCCCGGAGCGGATCTTGTCCTTCCAGTCGCCGAGCCCCTTCTCCAGCACGGACTGCTCTCCGTACGTCAGCATCTCCGGTTCCCAGGGAACACCGAGGAAGTCGCAGAGACGGCGCCCCTCGGTCTCGGGGTCGGCGGTCAGGTCCTCGTAGCGCACGGTGCACCCGTTGAGCGCCCCTCGGGCCCGCTGCACGGCCTTCATGTAACGAAGGGCGTCGAGCGCCGCCTCCTCGGGCGTCCTCTTGCCCGCGCCGGCCTCGTACCACGAACTCGCGATGGACGCCGGGTGGCGCAGCAGGAAGACGAACCGGGCGTCCGGCCAGCACGCGGCGATGCGCCGGTACGCGAAGGCGTTGGCCGGAGTCTTGTCCACGACGAACGTCTTGCCGCTTCTGACCAGCTCGCGGTGGAGCACGCGATCCCACAGCAGGTGTTCCAGGTCGGCCCGGTCGTGCCCGAGTGCCCCCATCGCCTTCTCCGCCAGCGAGGTGCCGAACTCCACCCGCAGCCTTCGGACGTGCAGCTCGTGCGGGGCGTGCAGCATGGAGTGGGCGTTGAGCAGGACCCTCAGGAGCGTGGAGCCGGACCGCACCGGCGAGAGGATGAAGATCGGAGCGATCAGCAGCCGGTCGACCTTCGGGTCCGAGGGCGGCCTGAACGACTCCTCCGCCACCGCGGGTGTCCTCACCGCCGCCGGTGGACCAACTTTTCCTACTCGGTTAAGCTGGAATCCGGTTAGCTTGACAAGTGCGTTGTTTGCCTTGCGCTGCCAGTCCATGCCCACGGAGGGTAGCCACCTTTCCTGGCATTTAACTGTGTGTTCACCGAACCTCCCCAGAAGGCCCGGCCTTCAGGCCGGGGAGGAATCGGGAGCAGGAGGGCCACCAAGGCCCGAGCGTGCCCTGACCAGTCAGTCATGAACGAGGCACCAGCATGCATTGAGTGATGTCACTCAATGCATGCTGGTGACGGAGATGCTGAAACTCGCCCCGAGCGCTGAGCAGCGCGAGGCGCTGCTGGCGACGATGTGGGCCTGCAACGCCGCCGCCAACCGCGCCGCCGAGGTGGCGTTCACCCACCACACCGCCAACAAGATCGCCTTACAAAAGCTGGTGTACACCGACCTGTGGCACGAGTTCGGCCTGTCGGCGCAGATGGCCATCCGGTCGATCGCCAAGGCGCGCGAGGCGTACAAGCGCGACAAGAAGATCAAGCCGACCTTCCGGGATCTGGGTGCGGTCGCCTACGACCAGCGCATCCTGTCGTGGAAAGGCCGCGGCGCGGTCAGCATCCTCACCCTCGCAGGCCGCATCGTCGTCCCCGTCGTTTACCAGGGCCGGTGGCTGAAAACCAGCGGGGCCACCGCGCGGGGACAGGCCGATCTCGTCTACCGCGACGGCATGTCCTACCTCGCGGTCGTGATCGACGTGCCCGAACCAGCGCGGGGTGGCGAGCCCAACGAGTGGCTGGGCGTGGATCTCGGTATCGTCAACCTGGCCACCGACTCCACCGGTCAGGCACACACCGGCAAGGGGGTGCGGGCTGTGCGGCGGCGCAACGCCCGCCTGCGCGCCCGCCTCCAGGCCAAGGGCACCAAGTCCGCCAAGCGCCTCCTCAAGGCGCGCCGCCGTAAAGAGTCCCGGTTCGCCCGGAACACCAACCATGTGATCAGCAAGCATCTGGTCGGCAAAGCCAAAGGCACCCGCTCGGGCATCGCCCTCGAAGACCTCGAAGGCATCCGGGATCGGGTAACGGTTCGTAAGGCTCAGCGTGCCGACCTGCACTCGTGGGCGTTTCACCAGCTCCGTACCTTCGTGACCTACAAGGCCGCCCTCGCCGGCGTGCCCGTGCGTCTGGTCGATCCCTGCAACACCTCCCGCACCTGCCACCGGTGCGGGCACTGCGACAAACGCAACCGTCCCAACCGGGACGACTTCAAGTGCCTCGGCTGCGGGTTCGCCGGCCCCGCCGACCACAACGCTGCGATCAACATCGGTCGCAGGGCAGTGAGTCACGCTGCCGACGACGCGGCCTGACCCGTGCACCCCATGCACGGCGAGGAGCTGCAAGCTCGAACCCTTCAGGGCCGAGAAGTTGACTCAAGACCACCTCTTTGCCCACGGCGCGAAGCCGGTGATTCACGCTCTCCACGCGGGGTAGGGACACGTTCCCACGGCTCATAGGGCATGCAGCCGACAGCGACCGAGCTCCGGCGCACCGCCCCGAGCCCGCCGCCGCCCCGCGAGGAGGAGATCGGGTGACCCACGACGTACGGCCGAAGACGGCCTCCTCCCGAACCTCGCCCGACGCCTCGCCCCGCGTCGAGGCCGACACCGACACCGGGACCGACACCGAGGTCGACGACGCGACCGCCGAGGCCCTGGGCAAGCTCTCCGAGGCCCTGGAGACGACCGAGAGGGCTCGCGGGCACCTCTACTCCTTCCACCAGCTGACCGGCCACGCCGACCTGCAGCTCGACGAGGCCGTGGAACTGCTGCGCGCCGCGGGCCACCCCGAGATGGCCGACATGGTGACCCGCGAGCTGATCGGCCTCGACGTCATCCCCGACAGGTGGACCTTCCAGATCGTGGAGGAGTACGAGGACGGCTACCACGCCGCCTTCACCGGCGTGGAGAGACGGATCAGGGAGCGGCTCGCCGGCGGGCGCCGCCACCTCCACGAGGCGCGGATGAAGAAACGGCGCCAGGGCTGAGGCTCTCCGCCTCCGCCACGCCCGGAAGCCCACTCCTCGCCGCCGGACCCTTACCTGTGCCCGCAGTCGCCGCAGGACCTGCCGCTCAGGCTCCCGCCCGCACTCGCGCTCTCGCCCGCTCCTCGCCGCCGGATCCCGCTCTCGCGAAGCCCCGGGATTTCCGGCGTACGGATCCGATGGCGGCTCCCCGTACAGTGTGAGGCATGGGGATGGTCAAGACCGTGGGACTGGTTCTGCACCCACAGCGCGATTCGAAGGTGGCCATCGACACGATCGTGGAGTGGGCCCGCGCCCGCGACGTCACGGTGCTCGGGCTGCCCGACGAGGTCGGGCGCATCGACTGCAGCGCCGTCGCGGTCGACGCCCCCACCCTGGTCGACCGCGCCGACCTGCTGGTCAGCCTCGGCGGCGACGGCACGATGCTGCGCACCATGCGGCTCGTCTCGGAGCGCAAGATCCCCGTCCTGGGCGTCAACCTCGGCAGGCTGGGGTTCCTCGCGGAGATCGACGTCGACGAGCTGCCTCCCGCGCTGTCGGCCATCGACAATCACGACTACCGGGTCGAGCCGCGCATGGCGGTGCGGGCGACCCTGCCCGACGGCACGACGATGACCGCGTTCAACGACATCGCCCTGGTGCGGATACCGGGTGACGGGCTCTCCGCGGTGTCGATCACCGTGGAGGGCCACCCCTTCGTGCGCTACGCGGCCGACGCGGTGATCGTGGCCACCCCCACCGGGTCGACCGCCTACAGCTTCTCCGCGGGCGGTCCCATCGTGTCGCCGACGGTCGAGGGGTTCCTGGTGGTTCCCGCCGCCGCGCACTCGTCGTTCAACCGGGCCATCGTGCTGTCGGCCGACGAGCGGGTCGTGCTCGACCTGCTGCCGACGAGCGGGCGGCTCGCCGTGGAGGTGGACGGCGCGGTGGCCGCGCACCTGACACCCGGGGACGCGCTCGGCATCACCGCGATCCGCGCCGCCGCCTGGGTGGTCAGGCTCGGCCCCAAGAGCTTCTACGACCGCGCCCGCCGCAAGCTCCGCGTCAACGGCAGTGCCGAGGTCGACCAGTAGCCGAATCCTGTCGTGGCGGATCCGACGCCTCGGATGGCGATCGTCCCGTCACATGGATCTCACCCGTGCCGGATTGAGGGCCGGATCACCCGTCCGCCGTCTTTCCCGGCGTGATCCCCTCAAGGCATGCGGCCCGCGATGTCTTGTCGCGGCGCTAACGGCGGCTGCGCTCGATGTGCTGGAGCATCACCTCGTGGTGGTGACGGATCGCGGCGCGGGTGGCGTCGTCGTCACCGGCGGTCATCCCGTCCAGGATGGGCTTGTGAATGGCCATCTGAGCGTCGGCGCTGTCCGGTAACAGCCAGTCGGGGATCAGGTCCCTGTTGACCCAGTCGTCGTACTCGTAAGAGATGATCGCGGTGTGGACCGCCTCGTAGATCGAGGTCAGGAACGGGTTGCCGGAGGTCCGGACGACCGCCGCGTGGAAGACCGTGTCGGCGGCGATCCACGCCGACGTGCCGTGGGCCATGCTCTCCTCGAGGCGTTGCAGCGCCGACCTCACCTCGGCGAGGTCGGTTTCGGGGTTTCGCAACCCTTCGGTCGCCCCCAGCGTCTCCAGCCAGAGCCTCAGGTCGACCAGGCGTGACAGGGACTGCCTGTCGAGGTCGAGCATCAGGTTGACGGAGGCGGCCAGGCCCGACTCCGGGCGACGCATCACGTACGCCCCCGAGCCCTGTTTGATCTCGACAAGCCCCATGAGCGACAACGTGCGCAGGGCCTGGCTGACGATCGGCCGACTGGCGCCGAACATCTCCGCGAGGTGGCGTTCCGACGGCAGGCGCGCACCTTCGGCGATGTCCTGGGTGATGATGAGCTGTCGAATCTGCTCGGCGACGTCGTCTGCGAGCCGGCTGGTCGACACGGTTCGGACAGCCCCGAACTCCACAACCTTGCGTGGGCGTGAACCGTTTTCGTGGTCCGCCAGCGCCATGGATTCCTCCAGTTTGACCAAGACGAGGGAGAGCGTACGCCCGCCACGGAACCGCCAGGAAGAGGGCTTGACACGGCATAAGCTCTGTGGTTGTACTAAAGCGGCATAGCCACTTTACCACTAGAGAGCAGACATGGACCAAAAAACCGAGTCACTCGCCGCGTTGGCCGACCGCATCCGGCTTCACGCCGTGCGGATGGTGGCGACGCATGGGCTTGGCTATCTGGGACAGGCGCTGTCGTCGGCCGAGATCCTGGCGACCGTCTACGGCAGGGTGTACCGACCCGAGATGGACCGCATCGTGATCTCACCGGGCCACTATGTGATCGGAGCGTTCGCGGCGGCGGCCGAGTGCGGCCTGCTCGATCCGGCCGCGCTCGCGACCTACGGTCACGACGGCTCGCGTTTGGAAGCGATCGGCACGGAACGCTCCCCCTCGATCGACCTCACCTGCGGATCGCTGGGGCAGGGCCTGTCCGCCGCGGTCGGCTTCGCGCTCTCCGACCGGCTGCTGGGCCGCACCGACGCCAGGACCGTGGTGCTCGTCAGTGACGGCGAGTTGGAGGAGGGCCAGGTCTGGGAGGCGGCGATGTTCGCCGCCCACCACGGGCTCGGCGGCGTCATCGCGCTCGTCGACGCGAACAACTCCCAGGTGGACGGCCCGGTCGCGGAGATCACCACGATCGAGCCCGTCGCCGACAAGTGGCGCGCGTTCGGGTGGCACGCCCAGGACGTGGACGGCCACGACATCGAGGCGCTGGAGTCCGCGCTCGAGAAGGCCGTCCGGTCCGACCGCCCCGCGGTCGTCATCGCCAGGACCGCCACGACCACCGGCCTGGACTGTCTGCCCAGCACCATCGACGGACACTTCGTCAAGCTCCCCCCGAAGTTGGCCGAGCAGGCCGTCGCCGAACTGGAGGCCCGCCTTGCGTAGACCGCCGTACCCCACAGTCCTGAAACCGTACGGCAGGGCACTGCTGGATCTGGCCCGCATCGACGAGCGGATCGTCTGCCTGTCCGGAGACCTGACCCGTCAGTGCGAGATCGACCTGTTCCGCGACGAGCTGCCGGAACGTTTCATCAACGTCGGCATGGCCGAGGCCAACATGATCGGCATCGCCGGGGCGCTGGCCCGGTCCGGCCACATACCGTTCGTGCACACCTTCGGTGTCTTCGCCACCCGGCGCCCGCTCGACCAGATCGTCAACGCCGTCGCATACCCGAACCTGCCGGTGCGCATCGTCGGCTTCATGCCGGGCATCTCCAGCCCCGGTGGTCCGAGCCACCAGGCCATCGAGGACGTGGCGCTGATGCGTGCGCTGCCCAACCTGACGGTGATCGACGCCGCCGACGCCACGGAGATCCAACAAGTCGTGCCCACGATCCTCGACCATCCGGGCCCGGTCTACCTGCGCCTCAAGCGCGGCGAGATCCCGGTGATCTTCGAGGAGGGGTACGAGTTCTCGATGCACCGCGCCCAGCGGCTGCGGACGGGCTGCGATGCGGTGATCGTCACCAACGGCATGATGCTTCCCGCCGCCATCGTCGCCACCGACATACTCGGCGCCGCCGGGATCGACTGCGGCCTCGTGCACGCCCCCGTGATCAAGCCGCTGGACACCGCCACGGTGGTGGACGCCGCGGCCGGGGTACGCGTGGTCGTGACCGCGGAGAACCACACGATCGTCGGCGGCCTGGGGTCGGCCGTCGCCGAGGCCCTGGCCGAGGCCGGGTCCGGCGCCAGGCTACGCCGGGTCGGCCTGCGGGACACCTTCGCCGAGGGTGCTCTGACCGCCCATCACCTTTTCCAGACCTACGACCTCACCACCCAGTCGATCGTCGACGCGGTGTGGGGTGTGCTCAAACCGGGCGGCCCCGCGCCGGTCGCCCCGACAAGTCCCGCCGCCGTCGGCGAGTACTCACCAGTCTGATACAGGAGGCCCTGTGACCAATTTCTATGCTCCACCGGCGGAGACCGGCTCGATCGCCTCGCTCGGCGCGACCATGGGCGTCGACTGGGAGGAGCGAGTCAATTTCGACCGGCTCCGCAGGGAGCGCTTCGCCAAGGTGCAGAACGCGTTCGCCCGGTCCGACCTGGGCGCGCTTGTTCTGTTCGACATGAACAACATCCGCTACACGACCGGCACGCACATCGGGAACTGGGCGCGCGACAAGCTTTTCCGGTGCGCGCTGGTGATGCGGGACCAGGAGCCGATCCTGTGGGACATCGGTTCGGCCGCGCGCACACACCAGCGGTTCGCGACCTGGTTCGGCAAGGAGAGCTGGCAGGCGGGCCTGTCCAGCTGGCGTGGCTCGATTCCCGAGGAGGTGGGTGTCGAGCGGGGCAACGCGGCCAGGATCGCCCAACTGCTCCGCGACCACGGCCTGGCCGGCGAGCCGATCGGTGTCGACGTGGTCGAGTTGCCGGTGCTGCGCGCCCTGGAGGGCGCCGGTCTCACCATCGTTGACGGGCACTCGTTCATGCAGGACGTCCGCGCGGTCAAGACCCCCGACGAGATCGCCCTGCTGGACCATTCGGCCGGCCTGGTGGACGGGGCCTACGAGGAACTGTTCCGCACCCTGCGGCCGGGCATCCGCGAGAACGACTGCGTGGCGCTGGTCAACCGTTACCTCTACGAACACGGCTCAGAGGAGGTCGAGGCGGTCAACTCCATCTCGGGCGGCCGCTGCAGCCCACACCCGCACGTGTTCTCCGACCGCCTGATCCGGCCCGGCGACACCGCGTACTTCGACATCATCCACTCTTTCAACGGCTACCGGACCTGCTACTACCGGACGTTCAACGTCGGAGGGGCCAGCCTGGCCCAGGTGGAGGCGTACCGGCGGGCCCGGGAGTTCATGGACAACGCGATCGCCGAGATCCGTCCCGGCGCGACCTCGGCCGACGTGGTCCGGCACTTCCCGGCCGCTCAGGAGTTCGGGTACGCCAACGAGGAGGAGGCGTTCGGGCTCCAGTACTGCCACGGGCTCGGCCTGTCCAACTGGGAGCGGCCGCTGATGAGCCGATACCACTCCTTCGAGCATCCGGTGACGTTGCAGGAAGGCATGGTCTTCGCGATCGAGACCTACTGGCCGACGCCGGACGGCAGCGCCGCCGCGCGCATCGAGGAGGAGGTCGTGGTGACCGCGGACGGCTGCCAGTTGCTCACCCGATTCCCGGCCGACCAACTGTACGTGACGGGCATCCGGTATACGCGAGGCGCCGACCTACTGTGAGCGGAGAAGAAAAGATGACAGAGATCGGCTGGATCGGCGCTGGACGGATGGGCACGGCGATGGCCGGCCGCCTGCTGGACGCCCACCTCCCGGTGCGGGTCTGGAACCGTACGCGGGCCAAGGCGGAGGCGCTGGTGCCACGCGGCGCGACGGTCGCCGACGAGGTGTCCGACCTGGGCGGTTGTGATGTCGTGTTCATCATGGTCTCGACCTCGGACGACCTGCACGAGGTATTGCGCCGCCTCTACGCGGGAACAGCCCTGCCGGGCACGGTGGTCGACTGCTCGACCGTCTCCGCGGAGGCGTCGGCCGAAGCGCGCGCCGAGTCGGTCGCGCGCGGCGTGCGTTTCGTGGCCTCCCCGGTGAGCGGGAACCCGCATGTGGTCGCCGCCGGGGACGCGCGCCTGGTGGCGTCGGGCGACCGGGAGAGCTTCGACCTGGTCCGGCCATTGCTGGAGACGATCGGCCAGAGCGCGGTCTACGCCGGTCCGGGAGAGGTGAGCCGGCTGGTCAAGGTCTGCCACAACCTCTACCTGGGGATGATGGTCGAGTCCCTGGTGGAGGTGGTGACGCTGGCCGAGAAGGGCGGCGTGGACAGGGCCGCGTTCCTGGAGTTCCTCGGCGGCACCGTGCTCGGCTCCGAGTGGGTCCGTCACCGCACACCCGACCTGCTGGAACGGGACTGGCGTCCGACCTTCACGACCGCGCTGCTGCGCAAGGACTTCGATCTCGGCCTCGGCGCCGCCCGGGCCCACGAGGTGCCGATGCCGGTGGCGAGCCTGGTGCACCAGATCATCCAGGCCGCGATCGGGCAGGGCCACCGCGACGACGACTTCCTGTCCATGTACGACGTGCAGGCGGCCAACGCCGGTCTGCGGCCCGACTCCACGTGAGCGCTGCGATTCCGGTGGACGTGTCGACCGGAACATTCGTCGCGGGCTAGCGGGTCGAGGCGGCCGATCACGTCCCGGTGACCACCCCGGCGACGGCCGAGGCCATCGCCGGGGTCGCCGGCGGCACGGTCGGGGACATGCTCGCGGCAGTCGTCGCGGCGCACGCGACGGGTGGCCCCGGGCCGGCGTCGAGGCGTTCCTCGAACCCGGATACGTGGCCGTCGACGGTAGCTACGGCTTGGTAACGAGCCGTTGGCGACCTTGACACCAGGGGCGGACCATCCGCTTAAATTGGCTAAGCCACATGGCCACTAGGGCACTTTGAAGCGACATAATTACCCAAACCGGTATTTACCCGAAGATAAATAGGCACCAAAGTCAGGCATCGTTACGGGCGTGGCCACCGGCTCCGACCGTAGGAGGGAACCGGCCGTGCCACAGCACAGGGAGCTAACGACATGACAGGCAGAGGGGCCGCATCGGGGATCGCCGCGCTCGCGCTCGCGCTCGCCCTGACCGGTTGCGGCGGCAGCACCGTCGCGGGCGGCGAGAGTGCCGAATCAACCGGCACGAGCGACTCGATCAAGATCGGGTTCATGGTGCCGAAGTCCGGCATCTACGCCTCGATCGGCACCGACCTCGATCGAGCGATGCAGATCTACCTCGACAAGAACAACGGCGAACTGGGTGGCCGCAAGGTCGACCTGGTCACGGTCGACGAGGGCAGCACCCCGCAGACCGGCACGGCCGCCGCCCGGCGGCTCGTGCAGCAGGAGCAGGTGAGCGTCGTCACCGGCATCGTCAACAGCGCCACGGCCGTCGGCGTGGCCACGGTCTTCTCCGACGCGAAGATCCCGGTCGTCTCCACCGGCCAGGTCGCCGACAACCCGTTCTGGTGGCGGGTCGGCTGGACCAATCCGATGATGAACAAATCCATCGTGGACTACCTCGTGGCCCAGGCGAAGGACAAGCCCGCCTACCTGATCGGCGCGGACTACAAGCAGGGCCGCGACATCATCGACGACGTCAAGGCCGGCCTGGAGGCCGGCGGAGTCGAGGTCGTCGGCACCACGTTCACCCCGTTCGGCAACACCCAGGACTACCAGCCATATCTGTCGGAGATCAAGAAGAGCAAGGCCGGCACGGTGTACGCGTTCTACGCCGGCGCCGAGGCCGCCAAGTTCGTGACCCAGTACGGCCAGTTCGGTCTCAAGGACCAGGCGACGCTCTACGGTAACCAGGCGCTGACCGAGGGCAACCTCGCCGCGCAGGGCTCGGCCGCCGCCGGCGTGCTGACGAACTCGATCTACAGCCCGGGCATCGACACCCCGGTCAACAAGGAGTTCGTCGACGCGTACGTGGCCAAGTTCAACGCGCGGCCGTCCGTCTACTCCGAGGCCCAGTACGCCTCGGCCGCGGTGCTGGACAAGGCGATCGCGTCGATCGGCGACGGCGCGATCACCGGAGACGCCGTCAACGCGGCGCTGGGCAAGGTGGGTGATGTCGAAACGCCGCGCGGGACCTGGCGCTTCGACACCTTCCAGGCACCCAGCCAGACCATCTACCTGCGGCGGGCCACCGACACCGACGGTGTCATGAGCGACGAGGTGCTCGAGGTCCTGGGCGTCTACTCCAGCGACGGCAAGAAGTCCTGAAAAGCCCGCGGGCGGCGCGTCCCGACAGGACGCGCCGCCCGCCACAGGCATCAATGAGGCATCCATTGAAGGGAGGAACGTGTCCGTAGTAACGCAATGGTTCGACGCCAACCTCATCACGGTGATCAACGGACTGGCGTACGGGCTACTGCTCTACACGCTGGCCGTCGGTCTGTCGCTCGTGTTCGGCATGCTCAACCTGTTGAACCTGGCGCACGGCACGCTTTTCCTCGCCGGCGCCTATGTCGCCGCCGTGGTGGTGGCACCGAGCGGCGCGTGGCTGTCGTGGGTGCTGGCGCTCAGCATCGCGCTGGTCGTCGGCGCACTGGCCGGGGTCGGGCTCACCACGATGACCCGGCTGCTGACCCGCCGCGGCCACATGGCGGAGGCACTGCTCACACTCGGCATCTCGCTGGCCGGGTCCAGCCTGCTGTTGTGGATCTTCGGCGCGGATGTGCGCTCGGTTCCGGCACCGGCAGGCCTGGACGGCAGCGTCACGATCCTCGGCAACCCCTACCCGGTCTACCGGCTGGTGCTGATCGGCTTCGGGCTGCTCATCGCCCTGCTGGCCGAGGTGATCCTGGAGCGCACGATGATGGGCGCCGTCGTGCGGGCCATCGTCGCCGACGCCGACATCGTCAGCACGCTCGGCATCGACACCCGGAAGATCCTTTACGGCGTGCTGGCCGCCGGCTCCGCACTCGCCGTGGTGGCCGGTGTCCTCGGCGGCCCGATGCTCGGCGCCGCTCCCGGACTCGACGGCCATGTCCTGTTGATCGCCTTGGTCGTGGTGGTCATCGGCGGGATGGGCTCGGCTCGCGGCGCGCTGATCGGCGGCCTGCTGATCGGTCAGGTGCAGACCCTCGGCACGGCCCTCGCGCCGGAGGTCGCCCCGTTTCTCATATTCGGCGCGATGGCGCTGGTCCTGGTCGTGCGGCCGCACGGCCTCCTTGGCCGAGCGGAGGCGACCACATGAACATCCTCGAACGTCCGGCCACGGGCGCGCTCGTCCCACCGATGCTCGTCCCGCCACTGCTCGTGCTGGCCGCCGCCGCGCCACCGTTCCTGCTCGGCCCGTACGCGGTGTCCACCCTCACCCAGATCCTGGCCTTCTCCCTCATGGTGATGAGCATCGTCCTGCTCATGGGCATCGCCGGAGTGCCGACCATCGGGCAGGCCGGCTTCTTCGGCGTCGGCGGCTACGTGACCGCCCTGCTGGCCGGCCACCTGACCACCAGCGCACCCACGCTGCTGGTGATCTCGGCGGTGGCCGGGGCGCTGGTCGCCGCCGCCACCGGCTGGCTGCTCGTCCGGGTGAGGGGCACGTACGTGCTGATGCTGACGCTGGCCATCGGCGAGTTGCTCGCGCTGGTGGCCATCGCGCGGGTCAGCCTCACCGGCGGCTCCGACGGCCTCGCGAACATCCCGGCACTGACACTGCTGCCCGGCGTCGTGCTGCGGCACATCGCCGTCGTCTACTGGTACATCGCCGGAGCCGTGCTCATCATGGCGGCCCTCATCGCGCTGCTGATCCGCTCGCCGTTCGGCCGGGCGCTACGCGGCGTGCGCGACAACGAACCGCGGATGCGCGCGCTCGGCTACAGCACCGCCCTCTACAAGTACGCCGCGTTCACCGTGAGCGGCGCGTTCGCCGGCGTGGCCGGGTCGTTGTGGGTGACCCAGATGTTGTTCATCTCCCCGTCCGACATGAGCTTCCACACCTCGGCGCTGGCACTGCTCGCGCTGATCGTCGGCGGGTCGCAAAGCCTCTGGGGCGCGGTGGCCGGCTCCGCATTGATCATCGTCGCGCAGAACATGCTGCCGATCTCCATGCAGGGCCTCGGCCCCGTCGTCCTCGGCGTGGTGCTCGTGGTGGTGGTCTACACGCTGCCGGACGGCTTCGCCGGGATCCGCAACCCGCTGCGCCGTCGCCCGCCCGCGACCGCGACCGCCGAGCCGCCACGGAAGGAGCGGGTATGACCGCCGCACTACGGCTGGATGGCCTGACCCGGGCGTACGGCGCGCTGCGCGCGGTCGACGACGTGACGCTGACGGTCCGCGCCGGGGCCCGGCACGCGCTGATCGGACCCAACGGCGCCGGGAAGTCCACGATGTTCAAGCTGCTCTCCGGCGAGGTCCGCCCGACCGACGGCCGGATCCGCTACTTCGACGACGACGTCACCCGCTACTCCCAGCCGCGCCGGGTCCGGATGGGGATCGCCCAGACCTACCAGCACTCCAGCGTCTTCATGTCGCTCACGGTCGCCGAGAACGTCGCGCTCGCCGCCCAGCGGGTGCAGGGCATCGGCACCGTGTGGTGGCGCGGCGCCGTCCGGTACGCGGACCGGACCGCCGCCACCGGGGAATGTCTCACCGCGGTGGGCCTGGCCGAGCGGAGCGATGACCTCGTGTCATCGTTGTCCCACGGCGAGCGCCGTCAGCTGGAGCTGGCCCTGGCGCTCGCCTCCAAGCCCCGCCTGCTGCTGCTCGACGAGCCCACGGCCGGTATGTCGGCGACCGAGTCGGACGCCTTCGTCCAGCTGGTCAAGACGCTTCCCGGCGACCTGACGGTGATCGTGGTCGAGCACGACCTCGACGTCGTGTTCAGCCTGGCGACCGACATCTCCGTACTGCACCACGGCAAGCTCCTGGCCACCGGCACACCGGCCGAGGTGTCGGCGGACCCGGCCGTCCAGGAGGCGTATCTGTCCTGGTCGGCGACCGACGACGACCTGAAGGAGACCCCGTGAGCCCGCTACTGGAGGTACGCGATCTGCGCGCCGGATACGACGGGAGCGTGGTGCTGCAGGGCGTCGACGTGACCATCGAAGAAGGCACCGTGCTGGCGGTGCTCGGCAGAAACGGGGTCGGCAAGTCGACGCTGGTCATGTCGGTGATCGGGCTCGTACGGGCGTACTCGGGCAGTGTCGTGTTCGCCGGGCGGGAGCTGACCCGCGAGCGGACCGACAGGATCGCCTCGACCGGCATCGCGCTGGTGCCCCAGGGGCGGCGGGTGTTCAGCCCGCTGACGGTCGAGGAGAACCTGCGCATCGCCATACGCCGCAACCGGCCGGGGCCCTGGACGCTGGAGCGGCTCTACGAACTGCTGCCACGGCTGCGGGAACGGCGGGGCAACCGCGGCGACCAGCTCTCCGGCGGCGAGCAGCAGATGCTCGCGATCGGCCGGGCACTGCTGACCAACCCGCGCCTGCTGTTGCTCGACGAGCCGTCCGACGGGCTCTCCCCGATGGTGGTGCGGCAGGTCGCCGACGTCGTCCGCGCGTTGCGCGAGGACGGCATCACCGTCCTGCTCGTCGAACAGAACGTGCGATTGGCACTCGAACTCGCCGACAACGTCGCGGTGATGGTCAAGGGCGAGATCGCCTGGCACACCGACCCCGCCGGCTTCCACGGCGACCGCGAACGCGTCCGCGCGCTGATGAGCGTGGCCGGTCCACAGTAGAGGGGATGAACGTTGACCACGAAGGACTATGGGTGGGACGAACAGCGCCGGCTCTTCGTCCATCCGCAGAGCACACCGTACGTGAGCGGACCGCGGCCCCTGCCGCAGAGCCTGGATCACCTGGAGGACCGCGAGTACACCTCCAACATGACCGTCGAGGCCCGCTGGCCCACGGTCGTCAGGCTTACCCACACCTGGCAGAACGTCGTCGACATGGGCGGCCGACGCTACATGTTCCACTACTACCGACAGGCTCTCAACGTCTACGACATCACCGACCCGACGGCCCGCGACCTGGTGCTCGAAAAGCGGTACGGCCCCGGGGACGGCGAGTTCGGGGCGGCGGCCATCGCCTACAACAAGGAGCGGGACGCCTGGATCCTGGTGCAGTGCTTCGAGGTGCCGCGCACCTACGGGCCCGACTCCGACAAGTACGCCGACCCCGCCGTGCTGCCCCGGCTGATGGCGGCGCCCGGATTCCGCGGCTTCCGGGTCTACGAGCTGACCAGCCCCACCGACTGGAAGCTGCTCGCCGAGGTGCCGACCGGCCCGGTCGACCCGGCCACCGGGATCCATCAGGGTTCCGGCGGAGTGGACACGCCCGCCTACGACGGCGGCCGTTACATGTTCATCGCCGCCGCCCCCGACGACACGTTCATCAACCAGGAGTTCGCCACCTACCCGTACACACCCGCACAGCTCGTGTACGACATGGAGGATCCGGCGCACCCGAAGCTCCTGTCCACCTGGTGGGTGCCCGGCCAGCGGGCGGGTGAGACCGGCGCCTACGAGTCGTGGAGCAGGCACGGCAACCGGACCTCGTGGATCGGCGCGCGGGTGCCCATGTCGGTGCCGGTGCCCCTGGAGCAGGGCGGCCGGTACGGCTACGCGGTCATGGGCGGCCTCGGGCTGTACGTGCTCGACCTCGCGGACCCGCGCCGCCCACTGGTCAGCGGCCATCTCGACCTGCCGCACAGCTGGGCCGGCATCGAAGGCGACGTGGTGGACACGAGCCGGGTGACCAGCCACGGCGTCGTGTTCGTCAACGGCGGCCCGATGAACGAGGACGGGTACGAGCCGTACAAGGACATCTACGTGATCGACGTCAAAGACCCGGCGAATCCGCACATCGTGGCGACGTTCCCCCGGCCGGTTCCGCCGGCCGGAGCGCCCTACCAGGACTTCGTGTTCCGGCGGGGCAAGTTCGGTCCCAAACGCTTCGGCTCCAACGCCCACCCCGGGACGGCCGACCCCAACCTCACGCTGTACTCCTTCGGCAACGCGGGTGTTCAGATGTTCGACCTCACAGACGTCCGCCGACCGGCCCTGGCAGGGTACTTCGTGCCGAAGATGACCGACGAGCTGGGCGACCCGCGCTCCTATCTCGTGCCGACCGAGAGCATCTTCGTGGAGTGGGACCGCCGCCTGGTCTGGGCCTTCACGAACTCCGGCATGTACCTGCTGACCAGCCCGCTGCTGGGCGAGCCGAGGATCGCCCGATGACGGCCGATCTCATCCTGGTCGACGGCGACATCACCACCAGCGCGGGCGGGCGGCGGGTGAGTGGCCTCGCCGTACGCGCCGGGCGGGTGCTCGCGGCCGGGAGCACCGACGAGATCCGCCGGTACGCCGACTCCGACACCCGGGTCGTGGACCTGGGAGGCCGCTGCGTGATCCCCGGCCTGGTCGACAACCACATCCACTTCGTGCGGGCCGGGCTCACCTGGAACTCGGAGCTGCGCTGGGAACGCTGCCCCAGCCTCGCCGCCGGTCTGCGGACCATCGCCGAGGCGGCTGGCACCCGGACGCCGGGCGAGTGGGTGCTGGTGATCGGCGGCTGGCACGAACGCCAGTTCCCGGAAGGACGCGGACCGAATCTCGCCGAACTGGACGAGGTCTCGCCGGATCGCCCCGTCTTCGTGCAGATGATGTACGACTGGGCCCAGGTCAACACCGCGGGAATGCGCGCCGCCGGTCTCACCGCCGAGACCGCCCGCGCGGCCGGAGCGCACCTGTTCGAGTGGGACGGCCAAGGCCGGCCGACCGGCCGGGTGCTGGGCATGGAGGGCTGCAAATGGCTCTACGCCCGGCTGCCCAAGGAGACACTGGAAGCCCAGATCGCCTCGACCGCCCGGCTCTCCCGCGACCTCAACCGCTTCGCGGTGACCGCGCTGATCGACGGCGGCGGCGTGAACACCGGCCCGGACGTCTACGAGGCCGTGTACGAGGTGGACCGGCGCGGTGACCTGACCGTGCGGACGTTCCTGACCGTGCACGCGTCGGCGCGTGGGCGCGAGGCCGAGGAGATCGCCGGATACCTGCGCTACGGTCGCCCCCGGCACGGCAGCGGAACGCTCCGGCTGCTCGGCTTCGGCGAGGTCGTGCTGTACGGCCTGCACGACCGGGTGCACACCCGGGTCGACGTGACCGACGCCGACCGGGCCGAACTGATCCGCGTCTTCACCGACCTGGCGGCCGGTGGCTGGCCGGTACAGATGCACGCGCACCGGCCGGAGGTGATCGAGACCGTCATCGCGGCCTGCGAGGAGGTGAACGCCCGCCATCCGCTGGCACCGCTGCGGTGGGGCATCGTGCACGGCGAGATGATCAATTCGGCGCAGGTGGGACGCATCCGCGCACTCGGACTCGGCGTCCTCACCCAGAGCCTGCTGCGTTTCCTCGGCGACCAGGTGGTGGGCGCGTTCGGCGCCGACCGGGTCCGCGACGCGCCCCCGCTGCGCGCCCTGCTCGACGCCGGGGTTCCGGTCAGCGCAGGCACCGACGCGATGCGCGGCGCCTCCTACGACCCGTTCACCTCGCTGCACTTCTACCTGACCGGCCGCACCATCGGTGGCGACCGGATCGTCGCCGACGAGAACCTGCTCGACCGCGACGAGGCACTGCGCCTCTATACGCGCGGCAGCGCCTGGAACTGCTTCGCCGAGCACGAGATCGGCGCGCTGGAACCGGGCTTCCGCGCCGACCTCGCGGTGCTCTCCGACGACTACTTCACCGTCGACCTGAACAAGATCCTTACACTGGAGTCGGAGCTGACCCTGCTCGGCGGCCGGCCCGTGCACGCGAGCGGCGAACTGGCCGCAGTCCTGGAGGAGGGCCGATGAGCCGACTGCTGATCCGCGGTGGCCACGTGGTGACCATGGACCCGGCGCTGGGCGACGTCGACGGCGATGTCCTCGTGGTCGACGGGCGGATCGCCGAGATCGGTCCCGACCTGTCCGCCGCGGACGCGGAGATCCTCGACGCGACCGGCACCGTCGTGCTTCCCGGCTTCGTCGACACCCACCGTCACACCTACCAGTCGCTGGTCCGCGGCCTGCTGCCGAGCTGCACGCTCGGGGAGTTCATGGGGACCATCTTCAACAGCGTGGCCCCGGCCTACACCCCCGAGCTGATGCGGCTGGGCAACTACGTCGGCGCCCTCGACGCGCTCGACGCCGGCATCACGACCATGGTCGACTGGTCGCCGAGCGAGACCCCGGACCACGCCGACGGAGCGATCGAGGGCCTGCGGCAGGCCGGCATCCGGGCGATGTACGCACACGGCATGCCGGCCGGCGGCCAGTGGTGGTACCGCAGCGAGCTCAACCACCCGGCCGACGCCCGCCGGATCAGAGCCGAGCACTTCCCCTCCGACGACGGCCTGCTCACGATGGCGCTCGCGCTCCGCCAGCCCGGCAACGTCGTCGACGAGGTCGCCGTAAACGACTGGAACCTCTCGCGTGACCTCGGCGTCCGCGTCTCGGTGCACACCGCGATGCGCTCAGGCGGCGCGACCGGCCACCCGATCCGCTCCCTGCACCGGCTCGGCCTGCTCGGCGAGAACACCACGTTCATCCACTGCACGACCAGCACCGACGACGAAATCGCGATGATCGCCGACTCCGGAGGCACGGTCTCGATCGCGCCGTACGTCGAACTGGTGATGGGCCACGGCCTGCCGCGGATCACCGCGATGCTCGCGCACGGCGTGGCCCCCACGCTCAGCATCGACACGGTCACCACCTCGCCCGGCGACATGTTCACCCAGCTGCGGATGGCACTCGCCCTTGGCCGCGCCGAGGCGTTGCCCGAGAACCCGGAGGATCCTTTCACCCCGACGCTCACCCACCGCGATGTCCTGCGGCTGGCCACCCTCGACGGTGCCCGAGCCTGCGGCCTCGGCGACCGAACCGGCACCCTCACCCCGGGCAAGGCGGCTGACGTCCTCCTCGTCCGAGCCGACTCGATCCGTACCCTCCCCCTGCGGGACCCGGCGGCCACGGTGGTCTCCTCGGCCGACCGGGCCGACGTCGACACGGTGCTCGTCGCCGGCGTGATCCGCAAGCGCGGCGGCGTCCTGGTCGGCGTCGACCTGCCCCGCCTCCGCGCCGAGGCGATCGCCGCCCACGAGGACATCCTGACCCGAGCCGGACTCGAGACAGGAGATCGAGCCGCAGGGGCGTAGCCGCGGTGAGGCACCGGCCGCGGCCCTGACGTGCGATGACATCTCACGGCGGCACGCCGGAAAGGTCTCGGACGTGCCGCCGTGAGGGTCACTGGTGGGCGAACTGGGTGAGCGCGGGCAGCGCCCTGTCGGCGAAGTCGAACAGTGCCTGGTTCTCCCAGCCGTTACCCGACGACGGGTCGGCCGGGTCCCAGCCGTTCCCGGTCACCGCGGTCCAGGTGGGTTCCCAGTACACCGCGCCGAGCCCGCGCCCGCCCGGCACGGCCTGCACGATGCTCATCACGTCGCGCAGCATCGCCGACTGGCCCGCCGGTGAGGCCGGGTATCCGGGGTACGGGGTCGCCGCGGTGATGATGTTGGCGAGGCCGTCGTCGTTGCCCGTGGTGAAGGGGTAGGCGGTCTCGGCGAGCAGGACGGGCCTGCCGTAGCGGGACGCGATGTCGTTGATGTTGGACTGGAAGGCGCCGAGCGTGCCGTGCCAGTAGGGGTAGTAGGAGACGCCGATCACGTCGTAGTTCACGCCGTGCGCCGCGGCGCTGTCGAACCACCAGCGAAACAGCCCGTTGTCGCCGCCCTCGGCCAGATGCAGCACCACCTTGGTCGAGGACGAGACGGCCTTGACCGCGCTGTAGCCCGAGTTGAGCAGCTGGGCGAGGTTGCCGAAGTTGGAGCTGCGGCCGTCCTCCCAGAGGATGCCGTCGTTGATCTCGTTTCCGACCTGGACCATGTCCGCGGTGGTGCCCTGCGCCTTCAGCGCGTTCAGCACGTCGTAGGTGTGGTTGTAGACGGCCGTCTTGAGCTGCGCGAACGTGTATCCGTTCCATGCGGCCGGCTTGTACTGCTTGCCGGGGTCGGCCCAGGTGTCGGAGTAGTGGAAGTCGACGAGCAGGCGCATCCCCCTGGCCTTGACCCGCTGCGCCATGGCCAGCACCCGCGCCTTGTTGTTGTAGCCGTCGGCCGGGTTCACCCACACCTTCAGCCGGACGTAGTTGGCTCCGGCCGCCGCCAGGATCGCGAGGGCGTCGCCCCGCGCGCCCCCGGCGTCGTGGTACCTGCCCCCGTACGCCTCCGACTTGGGCAGGCTTGAGGTGTCGGCGCCCTTCACCGCCAGCGTCGCCGACCCCGCCGCGAAGGTGACGTCGTCGAAGTTGGCCCAGCCGCCCGCCGCCGCCGCGGAGCCGAGGGAGATCGTGCACTGCCCGCCCGTCACGTTCTGGGTGACGGCGATCTGGATCCACTCCGAGGAGCTGACCGGCGTGTGGGTCCGCCTCTCGGCGGAGCCGCAGTTGCGCAACGCGATCCAGCTCTGGCTCATCGCCCCCGACCTCACCCAGACGCGGAGGGTGTAGGTGCCCGAGGCCAGGCCGGTCAGCGTCTGGTTGGTCTCGACGGTGTACGCGGCGGTGGACCAGTGCGACAGGCGGTAGGAGCCCGTGCGACCGCCGGCCTCGGTGAAGTCGGCGGAGGCGTTGCCCGCGGTGCTCCACGAGACCGGCGCGGCGACGCCGCCCCCGGTCTCGAAGCCGCCGTTGGCGACCGTGGGCGCGGCTCGGGCCGGTAACGGCACCAGGACGGCGGCGGCACATGCCAGCAGTGCCACCAGGATCTTCTTCATGGGTCCTCACTTGGTCAGGAGTGATGTGGACGATCCCCGAAGACCCCGGGTGCCGCGCTCAGGTGGCGGGCGCGACCCCGGGGACGATCACGCGTCTGCGGTCGGCTCGACGACCGTGACGCCGCCGGCGGGCACGGTCGCCGACCCGGTGTACGCGGCGCCGTCGAGCATCCCGGTCCCGCTCACCTCCGGGACGGTGACCGGCTCCTCGCCGTGGTTGATGAGGAAGAGGTAGCGCCCCCGGCGTACGAGTTCCAGGGTGTCGGGCAGGCCGCGCGGGCGGGACACGCCCGCCAGGTCGAGGACCGTGCGGAGGAGCGCGCGCAGATCCCGCCCGGCACCCGTTCCCGTGCCGCCCGCCGGGTCGCCGGGGTCGCCGGGGTCGCCGGGGTCGCGGCGGCCTTCGGGACCGCCGGGGCCGGAGGTGTGGTCGGGGGACGGGTCGAGCGCGGTGGCGACGTACCAGGCGGTGCCCGCGCCCAGCTCGTGGCGGGTCACCGCGGGGTGGCCCGCGTCCGGCCCGCCGGTGAAGGCGTGGACGGCGCGCGCCCCGGCGAGGCGGATCCGCTCGGACCAGATCCGGCCGGTCAGGCCGTCGTCGCCGACGGGCACCGTGCCGTTCTCCGGCAGCGGGTGGAACTCCTCCACCGACAGGCCGAGCACGTCGCGCAGCGCGCCGGGAGGGGCGCCGGGATGGACGGCGTCGTTCTCGTCGACGATTCCCGAGAAGTAGGAGACGACCAGGTGCCCGCCCGCCTCCACGTAGCGGCGCAGGTTCTTGCCCGCCGCCTCCGTGAGCAGGTAGGAGCTGGGGACGACGACCATCCGGTACGCCGAGAGGTCGGCGCCGGGGTGGGCGAAGTCGACGGTGACGTGCTCGCGCCAGAGCGCCTCGTAGTAGGACTCCATCCGCTCGCGAAAGCGCAGGTCGACCGAGGGGCGCCACTCCAGCTCCAGCGCCCAGAACGACTCCCAGTCCCACACGAGCGCGACCTCGGCCTCGACGCGGGAGCCGCGCAGGTCGGCCAGCCCGCGCAGGTCGGCGCCGAGGGCGACCACGTCGCGCCAGAGGCCGGAGTCCGTCCCGGCGTGCGGCAGCATCGCCGAGTGGAACTTCTCCGCGCCGTGCCGGGAGGCGCGCCACTGGAAGAACAGCACCGAGTCCGATCCCCGGGCGACGTGGGCGAGGCTGTTGCGCCGCATCTCCCCCGGCCGCTTGGCGAGGTTGCGCGGCTGCCAGTTGACGGCGCCGGTCGAGTGCTCCATGAGCATCCACGCCTGTCCGCCCGCCACCGAGCGGGTGAGGTCGGCGGCCATGGCCAGCTCGATGTGGTTCTCGGCCCGCCCGGCGTCGAGGTAGTGGTCGTTGGAGACGACGTCCACCTCGCCCGCCCACCGCCAGTAGTCCATCGGCTCACAGTTGGCGATCATGAAGTTGGTGGTGACCGGCTGGTCCCCGAAGCGGCGGATGGCGTCGCGCTCGCGGCGGAAGTTGGCGATGTGCGCGTCGACGGAGAAGCGCGCGTAGTCGAGCTGCAGGGCCGTCAGCTGGCCGGGCGGTGCGAGCCTCGGTGGCTCCACCTCCTCGAACGAGCCGTAGGTCAGCCCCCAGAACGTGGTCCCCCAGGCGGCGTTGAGCGCCGCCACGTCCCCGTGCCGCTCGCGCAGCCAGTCGCGGAACGCCTCGGCCGAGGTCTCGCAGTAGCAGCGGGCGTTGGCCCAGCCGTACTCGTTGTGGACGTGCCACATCGCGACCGCCGGATGCCCGGCGTAGCGCTCGGCGAGCCGCTCGGCGATTCGCTCGGAGGCGGCGGCGTACTCGGGGGAACTCGGGCAGAAGCTGTGCCGGGAGCCTCCGGCGACGACGCGGCCCTCGCGGTCGACCAGGCGGGCGCCGGGGTGGGCCGTCCTGAACCAGGTGGGCGGGGACGAGGTCGGCGTCGCGAGGTCGATCATGATGCCCCAGGAGTGCAGCAGGTCGACGATCCTGTCCAGCCTGCCGAAGTCGTGGACCCCCTCGGCGGGCTCCAGCATGCTCCAGTTGAACACCCCGAGGCTGACCAGGTTCACCCCGGCCTCGCGCATCAGCCGGACGTCCTCGCGCCAGACCTCCTCCGGCCACTGCTCGGGGTTGTAGTCCCCGCCGTACGCGATGCCCTCTGGCAGGGCGGGATATCCGGGCAACGACTCCCCCTCGAACGATTTCTGTGAACGTGCACAGTAATGTACGACCGATGCCCCCGGAAGGCCAGTGCCGAGATTCCCGGTACATCAGCGGGTTAACAAGAACGTAACGGGCATTGACAGCGCCTCCCGGCTGATTTCAGTCTGTGAACGTTCCCAGAGAGGTGCCAGCGGCCTCGGCCTCTCTCGCCGACTTCACCGGCGGCCCCGCCCTGCGGCCTCCCAGCGGCCGACGCCCCTGTCATAAACCCGTCATGAACCTGTCATGAACTCCCACACGGACCCCCCACGGAGGAACACATGCAGATGAACCGGCTCATAGCGGTGGCGACCGCGCTCCTCGCCGCCGCCCTGGCCGCCGGGTGCTCGGGCACCCCCCAGGAGGCGGCCGCCCCGGACGCGCGGAGTTCGGCCCCCGCCGGGCCGGTGAAGCTCACCTACTGGACCTGGGTCCCCAACATGGACAAGATCGTGACGGTCTGGAACCAGACCAACCCCGACATCCAGGTCACCGTCAGCAAGCAGGCCGGCGGCGACGACGCGGCCGCCAAGTTCCTCACCGCCGCCAAGGCGAGAAACCCTCCCGACCTCGTCCAGGCCGAGTACCAGATGCTGCCCTCCTTCGTCGCCGCCGACGCGGTGGCCGACCTCTCGGGCGAGGCCGGCGCGGCGAAGGGCGAGTTCGGCGAGGGCGTCTGGGGACTGGTCACGCTCGGCACCGACGCCGTCTACGCGCTCCCCCAGGACAGCGGCCCGATGATGCTCTACTACCGCCAGGACCTGTTCGACAGGTACGGCATCGAGGTGCCGAAGACCTGGGACGAGTACGCCGAGGCCGCCCGCACCGTGCGGAAGAAGGACCCCAAGGTCTTCCTGGGGACCTTCTCCAGCAAGGACCCCGGCTCCTTCGTCGGCCTCGCCCAGCAGGCGGGCGCCCAGTGGTGGTCGATCAGCGGCGAGTCCTGGAAGGTCGCCGTCGACGACGAGGCCACCAGGAAGGTCGCCGACTACTGGGGCGGTCTCGTCTCCGAGGGCGCCATCGACGACCAGCCCTATTTCACCCCCGAGTGGAACAAGGCGCTGAACGACGGCAGGCTGCTCACCTGGCCCTCGGCGGTCTGGGCGCCTGGCGTGCTGTCCAGCAACGCCCCCAAGGCGAAGGGGAAGTGGGCGATCGCCCCGCTGCCGCAGTGGAACGCCGGTGAGAACGCGAGCGGCTTCTGGGGCGGTTCCTCCACCGCGGTCTCCGCCAAGTCCCCCCACCTGGCCGCCGCCGCGAAGTTCGCGACCTGGCTCAACACCGCCCCCGAGGCGCTCGGCCTGCTCGTCTCCGAGGGCGCGCTCTATCCCGCGGCCACCAAGGGCGGCACCATGCTCGGTGGGGCCCCCGAATACTTCTCCAACCAGCCCGACTTCTGGCAGCAGACCGCCACGATCGCGGGCGGCGCCCGCGGCTTCACCTTCGGCCCGAACGTCAACGTGACCTACAACGCCTTCAAGGACGCCTTCGACAAGGCCCTGCAGGACAGGTCGGCGTTCTCCGACGCCCTCGTGAAGATGCAGGACGCGACGGTCGCCGACATGCAGAAGTCCGGATTCCAGCTCACCCGATGACACGACGCCCCGGCGGCGGCGTTCGCACCGCGAGCGCCGTCCCCTACCTCCTCCTCGCACCGGCCATGGCGCTGTTCACGCTCTTCATGGCCCTCCCCATCGCCTACACGGCCTACCTCAGCCTGCGGCGCACGAAGGTCTCGGGGCTGGGCCTGGGCAAGGGGTCCCGCCGCGAGGTCTTCGCAGGCCTCGACAACTACGCGGCGACGCTCGCCGACGGCGAGCTGTGGGCCGGCTGGCTGCGCGTCCTGGCCTACGGCCTGCTGGTGCTCGTCGTCATGCTCGGGCTCGCCCTGCTGTTCGCGCTGCTGCTGGACTCGGCGCACGTGCGGCTCGCCCGCTTCTCCAGGATCTCCCTCTTCCTGCCGTACGCGGTGCCGGGCGTGGCCGCGACCCTGCTGTGGGGCTTCCTCTACCTGCCCAGCCTCAGCCCGATCCGCCAGGTGCTCGACATCGACCTGCTCGGCGCGGGCACGGTGGTGCTGTCCATGGCGAACGTGGCCGTCTGGGGCGGCGTCGGCTTCAACACCCTGGTCCTCTACACCGCGCTGCGGGCCGTACCCAGGACCTACTACGAGGCCGCCAGGATCGACGGGGCGAGCGAGATCCAGACAGCGCTGCGGGTCAAGGTCCCGATCCTGCTGCCCGCGATCATCCTGACCACGGTCTTCTCCATCATCGCCACGATCCAGGTGTTCACCGAGCCGACCACCCTGCGGCCGCTCACCAACACGATCAGCTCGACCTGGAGCCCGCTCATGAAGGTCTACCGCGACGCCTTCGTCACCGGCGACCTCTACTCGGCCGCCGCCACCTCG
Source organism: Streptosporangium sp. NPDC050284 (assembly GCF_044459525.1). NCBI lineage: Bacteria > Bacillati > Actinomycetota > Actinomycetes > Streptosporangiales > Streptosporangiaceae > Streptosporangium > Streptosporangium sp. NPDC050284. Next base: position 289,969 of record NZ_JBITIZ010000010.1, on the reverse strand, counting down.
ATCGTCATCGCGGCGATCTCCCTCGTCCTGTCGTTCGGTTTCCTGCGCGTCGTCCGCGACCGCGCCTTCGGGGAGGGCTGATGGCCACCACACCCCTCACCGGGACCCGCCGCCGACGCCGACGCCCGGCCGGGATCGCGCCGACCGCGATCCTGCTGCTGGGCGCGCTCTACTGCCTGCTGCCGGTCAGCTGGGTGCTGGTGGCGTCCAGCAAGTCGAAGGCCGAGCTGTTCTCCACCTCGACCTTTGCCCCCGGCACCGGGCTGCTGTCCAACCTCGCCGACCTCGCCGCCTACCGTGACGGCGTGTTCTGGCTGTGGATGCTCAACACGCTGCTGTACGCGGGCGGCGGCGCCCTGCTGTCCACGGCCGTCTCCGCCGTCTCCGGCTACACCCTGGCCAAGTACCGCTTCCCGGGGCGCAACCTGATCTTCAACCTGCTGCTCGGCGGCGTCCTGGTGCCCGCCGTGGTGCTCGCCATCCCGCAGTATCTGCTGTTCTCCCGGATCGGGCTCGCCGACACCTACTGGTCGGTCCTGCTCCCGCAGATCCTGAGTCCGTACGGCATCTATCTCGCCCGCGTCTACGCCACCGCCGCCGTCCCCGACGCGCTGCTGGAGGCCGGGCGCATCGACGGTGCCGGGCACCGGCTGCTGCTGGGCCGGATAGCCCTGCCCCTCATGTTGCCCGGCATGGTGACCATCTTCCTGTTCCAGTTCGTCGCGATCTGGAACAACTTCCTGCTGCCGTTCATCATGCTGGGCGACGACCAGAGGTTTCCGCTCACCGTCGGGCTCTACACCCTGCTCGCCGCGGGGGCCAACCAGCCCTCGCTCTACAACCTGATCCTCACCGGCACACTGCTCTCGATCATCCCGTTGATCGCGCTCTTCCTCACGATGCAGCGCCACTGGAGGACCGACCTGGCCGGCGGGGCCGTGAAAAGCTGACGGCCCGGCCGATCGGCGGCCGGTCGAGGGGAAAATGGGGAGCATGGCGAAGCGTCCGACCATTCACGACGTCGCGGCGGTGGCGGGGGTGTCCCGGGGAACGGTGTCCCGGGTCCTCAACGACGACCGGTACGTCAGCCCCGCCGCGCACGCCGCCGTCAAGCGGGCCATCGCCGAGACGGGCTACGTGCTCAACCGGGCCGCCCGCAGCCTGGTCACCCAGCGGACCGGCTCGGTGGTGATGGTCCTGTCGGAGCCGCAGGAGCGGCTGTTCGAGGATCCCACCTTCAGTGTGCTGCTGCGCACCGCCACCCGGCGGCTCGCCGAGCGGGACGTGTCGCTCGTGATGATGATCGCCGGGAACGACGGCGACCGCGACCGGGTGATCCGCTACCTGCGCGGCGGCCACGCCGACGGGGTCTTCCTGGTCTCCACCCACGCCGGTGACAAACTGGTGGACGCGCTGCTGGACATTCCGGTGGCCGCCGTCGCCCAGGGGGCGGTCATCGGCAGGGAGAACGTGATCCCGTACGCCGCCGCCGACGACCGCGAGGGCGCCCGGCAGATGACGCGCTACCTGGTGGAGCGCGGCCACCGGCGGATCGCCACCATCACCGGCCCGCTCGACACCCCCGGCGGCGCGCTACGGCTGGAGGGCTTCGCCGACATCCTCGGCAGGAAGGCCGGCAGGAGGCTCATCGAGCACGGCGACTACACCCAACTGGGCGGGGAGAGCGCGATGGCCAGACTGTTGGAGCGCTCCCCCGACATCGACGCGGTGTTCGTCGCCTCCGACCTGATGGCCGCGGGCGCGCTCTCGGCCCTGCGCGCCGCGGGGCGGCGGGTGCCGGAGGACGTCGCGGTGGGCGGCTTCGACGACTCGGCGGTGGCGCTCACCACCCACCCGCCGCTCACCACCGTCCGCCAGCCCCTGGAACGGGTCGCGGAGGAGACCGTCCGCCTGCTGCTCGCCCTGATCGACGGCGCGGAGCGCCTGGAGCCGGTCATACTGCCCACGACCCTCATCGTGCGCGAGTCGGCCTGACCTGCCGGTTACCTAAAGCGGGCCCACCTGACCGGTCGGCCACCGTACGCGGGGCCGCCTCACCGCTCGCCCGGTCGGCCTGATCTCAGGCCGGCCGGGCGAGCGGCGGAATCGAACGGGATCAAACGGGCTCGACGGCGGGGTCAACGACCGGGCGAGGACCCGTTCACGGTGAGGACCTGCTCGGTCTCGATCGCCGGGAAGGTGCCGGTGTCGATGATCCCGTGCTCGTGGAAGGCGGCCTCCAGTAGCGCGTGAGCCTTGGGCTCCAGCTTCCACAGGGCGCGGTACTCACGGGCGGTGGCCAGGGAGACCCCGGTCTCGTGGGCGATGTCGGACGCGCGGGGCACGAACTTCCGCTCGATCTGCTTGTCCCAGTATTCCCGCGCGGCGCGCATCAGGGCCGCGCGCTGCGCCGTGTCGACGACCGGCGGCGGGGCGTCCAGCACCTGGAGCTCGTCGTCGTCATCGTCGTCCCCGAGCCGCGAGGACGAGCCCGCGGCCACCGCGGGACGCGCGGGCGGCTCCTCGGGCGCGGGGGCCCACGGCACGGGCGGGGTCAGGTCGATCAGGGCGGAGGTGTTGTAGAGGGCGCCGATCTGGGAGAGCAGGGCCTCCTGCCTGGCGGAGTCGACCGCCAGGCCGCTGTGCTCCACCGCCCGGTCCATGGCACGGTCCAGCTTGGTGAGGGCCACGCGCATCTTCCTGTCGGACGCGCCCGAGGCGCGGAGCGCGCGGGCACGCTTGGCCGCCAGCGCGACCCGGGTCAGCCTGCGGTGGGCGTCCACCTCGCTCGCCGTGCGGTCGCTCACCTCGGCCAGCCCGACGCGGACCAGCGCCCGCTCCGGGGTGATCCGCCAGTTGATGCGGGAACGCCCCGTGATGCGGTGGCGTTCGATCGCCATGCCGCGCTCCCACAGCCACGCCGCCACCAGGGGTGCGGCGAGCCGGAAGACGGCCTCGGCGACGCTGCGGGCGTCCATGCTCGACAGCACGGCCGTCAGACCGGTGAGCGCCCACACGGCGACGCCGTCGATGCCCGCGGAGAAGTTCTCCCGCATGTTGCGGCGCGCCCGGACGGCGCTGGTGATGACGGCGACCTCGATGAAGGCGAAGAGCAGCAGCCGCAGGGGGCCGTCGAAGCCGAGCACGTCACCGGAGAAACGCCACATGCCCTGCGCGGAGACACCCGTCGCGATGCTCGCGGCGACGATGGTGAGGATGTCCTCGGCCGGACGGGGTGCGATGTGACGATGGTAGAAGCGGACCGCCACGCGCTGGGTGGCACGGAGCGCGAAATACGCCGCGACCAGCAGGACGAGGGCGAACACGCCGATGATGACCGTCAGGATCGGCTGGTCCGATGCGAAGGCGGTGATTTGATCGATGGGGGGCATCAGTCACTGTCCGTCAGTCTCGAATGTCCGACAGGATATTCAGCGATCATTCCAGAATGTTCGGTGGCTTGTTCGCGAAACGGGCGCTCACGCGCGTGACAGAAGTGCACACAGTTGCGCCGGAGGCCAGTAAAGATCGCGCCCCTCGCCCGGCCGACATCCACCTGATCGGACAGGGTGAGTACGTGTGATCACCGAAAGCCCGCCCCACGCCCACCAGGGGGCCGTTGTCGAGACTGCCGACCGGCGTCGTAGCGTCGAGGGATGGATGCCAGAGACGAAGTGGTCACACCTCACGCTCCCGGACCGTCGCCCACCGGCGGCCCCCCGCCCCACGCCCCGCGGGCGACCGGGACCGGCCGCGAACGCGGGTCGCTCGGCATCGACCGTGACCACCTCCCCGAGCTGCTTGAGGCCACCCGTGCCTACGCCGCACGCCTCCTCGCCGGGCTCGGCGACCGGGCGGCGGCGCGGACGCCGACCAGGCCGGCGCCCGCGTCACTGCCCGAGGCGGGGATCGGCCTGCGAGGGGCGTTGGAGGAGTTCGCACGCAGGTGGGAGCCCGGCTTCGCGGCCGGTGCGGGCCCCCGCTACCTGGGTTTCGTCACGGGCGGCGTGACGCCCGCCGCGCTCGCGGGCGACTGGCTGACCGGCACCCTCGACCAGAATCCCACCTCGGGCCTGGACTCGCTCGCCCCCGACCTGGAACGGGAGGCAGTCACGTGGCTGCGCGACCTCTTCGGCCTGCCCTCCGAGCACGAGGGGGCGTTCGTCAGCGGCGCGACCCTGTCCAACTTCACCGGCCTCGCGATCGCCAGGGAGTGGCTGGGCGAGCGGCGCGGCGTCTCGGTGGCCGAGGAGGGCACGGCGGCGCTCGGGCCGGTGACCGTGCTGTCGGGAAGCCCGCACTCCAGCACCGTCAAGTCGCTGTCCATGCTCGGCCTGGGACGGTCGGCGATCCGGCGGGTCGGCCTGCTGCCCGGCCGGGAGGCGGTGGACGTGGCCAGGCTCGCCGAGGAACTCGACCGGCTGGACGGGGCTCCGGCGATCGTCGTCGCCAACTCCGGCACGGTGAACACCGTCGACTTCGACGACCTGCGCGCCATCGCGGCCCTGCGCGAGCACCACCCGTTCTGGCTGCACGTGGACGCCGCGTTCGGGGCCTTCGCCGCGCTGTCGGCCGAGCACGCCCACCTCGTCGCGGGCCTCGGCGAGGCCGACTCGGTCTGCGTGGACCTGCACAAGTGGCTGAACGTGCCCTACGACAGCGCGGTCCAGTTCACCCGCCGCCGTGACCTGCAGATCCGCGTCTTCCAGAACTCCGCCGCCTATCTCACCCCGGTGGGCGACGTCCCCGACCTCGTGCACCTCACACCGGAGAACTCCCGACGCCTGCGTGCGCTGGCCGCCTGGTTCACCCTCGCCGCGTACGGGCGCGAGGGGCACGCGGAGATCGTCGCACGCGACATCGCCCTCGCCGCCGAACTCGGCGAGCGGATCGCCGCGATGCCCGCCTACCGGCTGCTCGCCCCCGTACGGCTCAACGTGGTCTGCTTCACCCTCGCCTCCTCCCCCACCCCTGCCGGGATCGCCGAGGTGGCCGACGCGATCACCGAGTCCGGTGAGGCGTTCCTCACGCCGACCGTCCACGAGGGGGTGCCCGCGCTGCGCGCCGCGTTCAGCAACTGGCGCACCACCGAATCCGACGTCGACCGAATCGCGAAGCTCCTCGCCACGGTCGCCCCCCAGCCGTGAGTTCTCGGCACACCCGCCAAGGACCACGACCGAGTTCCGTAAAACGTACGGACACCCGGAGCGCCTGGAGATATACCGAAGGAGCCCAACGGTTGCCGCTCTCGCGGAGGGAGAGCACCGTTTTCAGTGGTGTGCGGTGGAGCGCGTGACGAGGGGGCGGCGGCGCGTTTCGCGACGTTGCGCCGGGGTGCGTGACTCGGTACGGTCCGATCGGTCTGGCAGGACGACGTGAAGGGAATCCGTTGAGCGGCAACCACCAGAAGTACGCGGACTTCATCTGGTCGGTCGCCGACCTGCTGCGCGGCGACTACCGGCAGTCGGAGTACGGCAAGGTCATCCTGCCCTTCACCGTGCTGCGGCGGCTCGACTGCGTGCTTGAGCCCACGAAGCAGGACGTCCTCGCCGAGGCCGCGCGGTTGAAAGGCGAGTTGCTGCCGCCCCGGCTGATCGAGATCAAGCTGAGGAACGCCTCCGGCGCGAGCTTCTACAACACCAGCCCGCTCGACTTCGGCAAGCTGGGCGCCGACTCCGACAACGTCGCCCGCAACCTGCAGTCCTACATCGGCGCCTTCTCCCCCGGCGCGGTCGAGGTGCTGGAGAAGTACCGCTTCAACGAGCAGATCATCCGGTTGCAGGAGTCGGGCCTGCTCTACCTGGTGACCTCGAAGTTCGCCGAGATCGACCTGCATCCCAACGTGGTCGACAACCACCAGATGGGCTACGTCTTCGAAGAGCTGATCCGGAAGTTCTCCGAGATCTCCAACGAGACGGCCGGTGAGCACTTCACCCCGCGCGAGGTCATCCGGCTGATGGTCAACCTGCTGATGGCCCCGGACGACAAGGACGTGATGACGCCCGGCATCGTCCGCACGATCTACGACCCGGCCTGCGGCACCGGCGGCATCCTCTCGGCGGCCGAGGAGCACATCACCCGCTACAACTCCAAGGCGACGGTGAAGGTCTTCGGGCAGGAGCTCAACCCCGAGTCGTGGGCGATCTGCCGCTCCGACATGATGCTCAAGGGCCAGGACCCCACGAAGATCGCCTTCGGCAACTCCTTCACCCAGGACGGCCACCCTGACGGCAGGTTCGACTACATCCTGGCCAACCCGCCGTTCGGCGTGGAGTGGAAGAAGGTGCAGAAGCAGGTCCAGGACGAGGCCGACAACCTCGGCTGGGCCGGGCGCTTCGGCGCGGGCACTCCCCGGATCAACGATGGGTCGTTCCTTTTCCTGCAGCACATGATCTCCAAGATGAAGCCGGTCGACCAGGGCGGCTCCCGCGTCGCGATCGTCTTCAACGGCTCCCCGCTCTTCACCGGCGCGGCCGGCTCCGGCGAGTCGGAGATCCGCCGCTGGATCCTGCAGAACGACTGGCTGGAGGCGATCGTCGCCCTGCCCGACCAGCTCTTCTACAACACCGGCATCTCCACGTATTTCTGGATCCTGTCCAACCGCAAGGCGCCTGCACTGAAGGACAAGGTGATCCTGCTCGACGCCCGCGACCGCTGGGCCAAGATGCGCAAGTCCCTCGGCGACAAGCGCAAGCTCATCCCCGACGAGCAGATCACCGAGATCACCGCCCTCTACCGGGAGGCCGTCTCCGCCGCCGCCGACCCTGACCGCGAACCGCCCGCGAACGTCAAGATCTTCCCCCGCCACGCGTTCGGCTACCAGCGCGTCACGGTGGAGCGCCCGCTCAGGCAGCGCTTCGAGGTGACCGCGGAGACCGCGGAGGCGGTGGCCGAGGCCAAAGCCGTGGCGAAGTTCGAGCGACGCGACGCGCTGCTGACGGCCCTGCGCTCCCTGGCCGGTACGGGATGCGGCACCAAACTGGAGTTCGCCGGAAAGCTGGACGCGGCCCTGGCGGAGAACGGGCTGAGCAAGCTGCCCGCCCCGGTGGAGAAGGCCATCTGGTCCGAGGTGTCGGTCGGTGACCCCGAGGGCGAGCTGCAGACCGACCGGAAGAACAAGGCGCTGCCCGATCCGGACCTGCGCGACAACGAGAACGTGCCGCTGACCTCGATGCACTCCACCCCTGCGGAGCTGGACGCCGAGATCGAGGAGTACGTGAGGCGTGAGGTGCTTCCCCATGTGCCGGATGCCTGGGTGGACCACTCCAAGACGAAGATCGGCTTCGAGATCCCGTTCACGAGGCACTTCTACGTGTACACGCCACCACGTCCGCTGGAGGAGATCGACGCGGAACTCAAGGCACTGGAAGCTGAGATTCAGAAGCTTCTGGGTGAGGTGACCAAGTGACGACCACCGATACGGATATCGCGATCAAGCGTGTGGCGCGTGTTCGATATGGGCTGGGTCAACCACCGAAGTTGAGTTCCGACGGGATTCCAATCCTTCGCGCAACCAATGTATTCCGAGGCTCCATCGTTCCCGAAGGATTGATCTTCGCCGCATTAGAAGATCTTCCTTTGGATCGAGCCCCCCTCCTGAGAGAAGGGGAAATTCTGGTTGTGCGAAGTGGCGCATACACAGGGGATTCGGCTCTGGTAACCCAGGAATGGATAGGTTCAGCTCCGGGCTACGATCTGCGACTTACCCCAGAGCGAATAGAACCGCGCTTCCTTGCTTACTGTCTACTGAGTTCTCCAGTTGCCCATCAGATAGACGTCGCACGAAGCCGAGCAGCTCAGCCACATTTGAACGCCGAAGAGCTCGGCGAAGTAACCGTTCCCTGGATAGATCTGGACAAGCAGCGGCATATCGCCGACTTTCTTGATAGCGAAGCATCTCGCATCGCGAAATTGGAGTCACTACGAATCACTCAACGAAAAAATCTTGAAGAGCGAGCATCGGCTGTTGTCACCGAGACTCTTACCCCCGGGGCTTTGACGAGATCACAGGGTGAATGGCCTTGGAGCTGGCTTCCGGAGGCCGCGAGCGATAAACCATTGGTTCGACTGGGCTATATCTGTCAATTGCAGAGCGGTATAACCATCGATGGAAATCGTGAGCTCATCGGCGACACGGTAACCCGTCCATACCTACGCGTTGCCAACGTGCAAGCAACCCATCTGGCGCTGGAGACCGTTGCCGAAATTACCGTTCCCCGCTCCATCGCCCTTCGCAGCACTCTCCGTTCCGGAGACGTTCTGATGACAGAGGGCGGCGACCTTGACAAACTCGGACGCGGAACGGTCTGGCGAGGAGAACTTCCTGGCTGCCTACACCAGAACCATGTTTTCGCCTTGCGGCCAGACCCAGCCAAGCTAGACGCAGACTATCTGGCACTACTTACCCGCTCCCTGCATGGCCGCTGCTATTTTGAAAGCACTGGGGTCAAAACAACGAACCTGGCATCGACAAACAGTAGAAAAATCCTAGACTTTCCCATCCCTCTGCCATCTGTCGAGCAGCAACGCCTCCTGGTCAACCAGGTCGAGCAGCAGCTTGAAGCTATCAATCAAGCTATCTCGATCGTCAACAGGCAGACCGAACTCCTTGCGGAACGAAAGCAATCCCTGATCACGGCAGCTGTAACCGGACAGATCGATGTGACGACGACGTCGCAGCCCAAGGCGTGAGCGCCCAATCAACCACCTGTCACCGTTAAGGGCCATAGTCCCAAGAACGGAAGACCACCCTCGCATCTATAGCCAGATCATCAACTGTAACCAGCCCCACTTGCCGTAAGAGTTAAGGGGTCAGCCCCAGTTGCGGGAAAAGTCTCCGACGATGGCCAGGCCCTGGCCCGAGGCATCCAGGACGTCGGGCCGCTTCATCCGTGAGATCTCGATGCAGGAGCCATAGACGCCCAGGGCCAGCAGATCCTTCTTCCAGTTAACCGTGCTGCGAATAGGTGTGGCGTCAAAGACGCCCGCGCTGTACGCGATGGTGTTGGTGACGAGTTCCGGAGCCGTGAGTTCGGCGATTTCCGGGACGTCTTCAGTCGCGTTCCAGTCGACAGTCACGTCGCGTACGAATCGTCGAGCCGAGGCAACGTTCCTCGGGTCACACGATATCCATTTTCCCTCAATGGGGAAAATGCCGGATTCATCGCATAACGGAATTTGGCCAGCCCCCCACTCGCCCCGATGGCCTCTTCCATGATTTTTCTTCCTGTCTCGGAATTTGTATGTTCAGATTGCCGAGACATCACTACGCTTGGTAGTGAAGAGATTACGAAGAGCAAACATTGGAGTTCGCGAGGATTTTGTTGAACTCCGGTTAGGAGGGCACCGTGGCCGACCTCTACTCGCCTCAGGCAATATGGGGCAGGGAGCTGCGTCACTACCGGAAGGCAGCAGGTCTCACCCAGGCAGAGCTCGCCGAGAAGATCCATTTCAGCGAGTCCCTGATCAGCGGGGTGGAGACGGGATACATCCCGTCCAGCCCGGATTTCGCCGAGGGGTGCGACCTCACCCTCAACACGGGCGGTGCCCTGCTCCGGCTCCTCGACTGGAGGAAGGGGCAGGTCTTCCCCACCTGGTTCGGACAGTGGCGGGAAAAGGAAAACGTCGCCGTCACAATCCGGACCTACGAGCCACTGATGGTGCCCGGCCTGCTCCAGACCGGGGCGTACGCGCACGCCCTGCTGGGCGACGACGAAGCCGTCGCGGCCCGCCTGGAGCGCCAGAGCATTCTGAAGCGAGAGAATCCGCCGACCCTTCGCTGCGTGATCAGCGAGACGGTCCTCAACCTGCTGGTGGGAAGCCCGGATATCATGCGCGAACAACTGGAACACATCGCGTCGATCGCGAGCCCGCAAATCAGCGTGCAGGTCGTCCCCTCCGGTTGTGTCCGCTCCGGCTTGCTCGCCGGATTCGCGATCGCCACCCTGGAAGACGGTGGAGAGGTAGCGTATTTTGAAACGGCCATTCGCGGATTGACCACCGGCGATCGAGACGACGTCACGATGGCCGTCCAGCGCTTCGAGGCCATCCGCATCGAGGCCCTGCCGTTGAACATGTCGACGGAACTCATCAAGCGAACAGCGGAGGAACGATGGACCTGAGCAAGGCGAGATGGCGCAAGTCAAGTCTCAGCGGAAACAACGGCGGAAACTGTGTCGAGGTCGCGGAGCTTGAAAACGTCACCGAAGGCCCCGCCCACAAGGCCGACCACCCCGACCTGATCGCCGTACGCGACTCCAAAGACCCCGAAGGCCCCAAGCTCTTCTTCACTCCCGCCGAATGGACCGCCTTCATCAACGGCGTCAAAGCCGACGAGTTCGACCTACCCCAGCGCCTCTGAGTTCTCGCATCACCTGCTCCCCCTGCCACGATGCCGGTTCACCGCGCCACCGCAGCAGGGGGAGTAGATTCGCTTCGCCTCCGCGTCGCGCGTCACCACGTACGCAGGTAGCCCATATCTCTCATGATCGCTTCTGCCTCGGCCCTGTCAGCGGGATCGTTCGCCAGCCTCTCGGCATCGGCGCGGGCCTGCTCCATCCACTGGGCACGGTCCCGCTCCGTATCACGGAGCCGTGCCATGACTTGGAGTGCCTCGCGGATCACGTCGGCGGCGGACCTGCCGTCAGCGGTCAGCTCGGCGAGGATCCTCTCGGTCTCCACATCGATCTCAACGGTCAGCATGCCCACATCCTGACCGCATGAGGAGCCATCCCGCACGGTGAAGCCCAATCCGGCCCCGGAGACCACGGCGCACCCTAGCCATCAGCCACAACCAAAGGTGAGTCCCGGTATAGCCGAGCACCGGCCAGGTCCTATCGTGCAGGAAGCAGGGAATCGCGATCACGACTGGAGTTGACGATGTACATCGCCGAGCTGAAGGTCTCCGGCGTTCGCGGGTTCTCCGGTCGCCGCAACGTCGACCTTCGGCTGACCCGTCCCGATGGCAGTCACGCTGGCTGGACGGTCCTGGCCGGCCGTAACGGCTCCGGCAAGACGACCCTGCTCCGCGCGCTCGCCCTGGCGATGGCCGGACCTTCCGTCGCCCGTGGTCTGATTCCCTTCTTCGACGGGTGGATCTCCGAAGGATTCTTGGAAGCCGCCGTCGAGGCGAAAATCATTGATGGGAACAGGAAACGCTGGAGCGGCGAGCGGCCCGAGGATAGGTCGTTCCCCGCTCGTCTGACCTGGCTACGAGAACCGATCGACGATCCCGAGGATGAGGACTACGAGCTGCAGCCGATCCTGCGGGGCCATGGCGACGCTGCCTTTCATGGACCATGGGCCGACAACCCGCGAGGCTGGTTCCTCGCCGGATACGGTCCGTTCCGCCGACTGGTAGGAGGTTCCGCCGACGCTCAGCGACTGATGCTGAGCACCGGCCCGGTCTCCCGGCTGGCCAGCCTGTTCCACGAGGACGCCTCTCTCGCCGAGAGCGTGAGCTGGCTGATCGACCTGCATCTCCGGCGGCTGGAAGGACGATCGAGCAGCGCAAGCCTCCTCTCCTTCGTCACGGACCTTCTCAACGACGGGCTGCTCCCCGACGGTTTTCAGGTCGAACGGGTCGACAGCGAGGGGCTGTGGGCGAAGCGGGACGGGCAGACTGTCCCGCTTCGGGAGCTGAGCGACGGCTACCGAACCGTCACCGCGCTCGTTCTCGACCTGGTCCGCCAGATGAGCCAAATGTTCTCGAAGCAACTGCTTTCATTGACCTTCGCACATGACCGTCTTCGATCCTCGGAAGACCCGAAGCCCAAGCCCATGATCGACGTGCCCGGCGTCGTCCTCATCGACGAGATCGACGTCCACCTCCACGTCAGCTGGCAGAAGAAGATCGGCGGGTGGCTCAAGAGCCACTTCCCCGGCATCCAGTTCATCGTGACCTCACACAGCCCGTACATCTGTCAGAGCGCCGACCCGGGTGGCCTGATCCGGCTCGCCGGGCTCGACGAGAACGTCCCGCCCCGCGTCGTCGACGAGGACCTGTACGAGCGCGTCGTCTACGGCAGCGGTGACGACGCCCTCCTGACCGACCTCTTCGGAATCGATTCCCCCTACTCCGACCAGGCCGAGGAGATGCGGCGCAGGCTCACCGGGTTGGAGCGCGCGGTTTTGCACGGAAGGGCGACCCCCGACGAGTTGCGGGAGTACGAGCGCCTGCGGGAGACCCTCACCAGTTCTCTCACCGCCCGCGTGGACGAGGTGGCCGCGAGGATCGCCGAGAACCCGTGATCCGTATCCATCGAGTGACACTCCCCCCGGACCTGATCGACCGCCTCCGCGACCGCACCGACAGGCTGTGCGCGGACCAGGCCGACTGCCCGGCGGCACGCGCCGCCTGGAAGTCGGCCAGGAGCACCCGTACGCGGCTGGAACAGCACCTCACGACCATGAGCACGGGCATCAAACGCTGCATGTACTGCGGTGACGGCCTCGGAACGGACATCGACCACTTCGAGCCGCTGGCCCAGGCGCCGCTGCGCGCCTTCGACTGGCCCAACCACCTCCTGGCCTGCTCTCACTGCAACAGCCACCAGAAGCGGGAACTCTTTCCCCGGGACGAGACCGGCGGTCCGCTGCTCGTCGACCCGTGCGCCGAGGACCCGTACGAGCACCTGGAACTCGTGCTGAGCACGGGCGTCTACGCGGCGCTGACGCCCCGGGGCGAGGTCACGATCGACGTGTTCGGCCTCAACCGCGCGGACCTGACGCGCGGCCGGGCCTCCGCGTTCGTCCGGACGGTGTGCATGCTGCGTGATCGTGTCCGCCTGCTGCGGTCGGGCCACGCCGAGGAGGCCGACGAGATCGCCAGGTCGCTGCTCGACCAGCCTTTCGCCGACGTCCTGCACGCCATGCTCCGCTACCGTCACCTCCCCGGCGCCGCGCAGGTCCTGCGAGGTCCGGAGGTCGTCGCCGCCCTCGCCGACCCGGCACTCGACATCTCGCCTTGACGCCACCTTCGGTCTGGCTCGGGCGGGAGCGGGAAGCGTGAGACGATCCCCTGCGGGACACGGGGCGACGGCCATACGATCTTCACCGGATGACCCGGCACCCGAGGCGGAGGGCGATGACGTGTCCGAGACCGTTCAGCACCGCACGTACACGATCCGAGAGGGCCTCCTGGAGGAGTGGGCGGAGAAGTGGCGATCGCAGATCGTGCCACTCCGTCTGGAGTTCGGATTCGTCATCCACGGTGCCTGGCTGGATCACGAGCGCAGCCAGTTCGTCTGGGTGCTCTCGTACAACGGGCCGGAGAGCTTCGAGGAGCGGAACCAGCAGTACTGGACTTCCCGGAAACGCGCCGAGATGGGGTTGGATCCGGCGCTCTATCTGGTGGGCCGGACGGTTCGAGAGGTGACCGCCGTCTATTGACGACCCGTGAGGGACAGCGTGTGATCGTGCCTTCCTTTTGACAGCCTCACCGATTTAGGGCCGACGGTCGAGCGTCGTCTCGTCGGCTCTCGGCGCGCGGCAGCAGAATCGATTTTCACCATCGGGCAAATCCGGCATCATCCCAGCTGTACCGTGAATTCGTTCCGGACGACGCAGGGCCTTCCCTGCCGAAGGGAGTGTCGTGTCCCCCGTGCATCACGAGAAGGTCTTTGAGGACGCGATCGAGTCGGCGTTGCTTTCCAAGGGCTGGCTGCGGGGCGCGAAGAACCTCTACGACCGAACACTTGGGTTGAATTCCACCGAGCTGCTGCATTTCGTACAGGCCAGTCAGCCCAAGGAGTGGGAGCGGCTCGTCACCATGCAGGCCGGGGATGGCGCGGGGGCGGCGCGGCGGTTGGCGGAGGTGGTGGCGAAGGCGATCGACAACGAGGGTGCCCTGGAGGTGCTCCGGCACGGGGTGAAAGACCGGGGCATCACCTTCAAGCTCGCCTACTTCAGGCCCGCGCACACCATCGCGGCCGACGCGCTGGAGCCGTACAGCAAGAACATCCTCAGCGTGGTCCGCCAGCTCCGCTACTCGGCGACCACCGGGGACGAGCTGGACCTGACGCTGTTCGTCAACGGCGTGCCGGTGGCCACGGCCGAGCTGAAGAACACCCTCACCGGCACGACCGTCGAGGACGCCAAGGAGCAGTACCGCACCGACCGCGACCCCAAGGAGTTGCTGTTCGCCCGCAGGACGCTCGCGCACTTCGCCGTGGACCAGGACCTGGTGTTCGTCACCACCCGGCTGGCCGGGAAGAAGACCCGGTTCCTGCCGTTCAACGTGGGCGACGGCGGGCCGGGTAACAAGGGCGGCGCGGGCAACCCGCTGGTCCCGGTGGTCGGCGCCTACCGGACCGCCTACCTGTGGGAGGAGATCTGGGCGCCCGATACCTGGATGGACCTGCTCAAGCGGTTCCTGCACGTGGACGACGAGGACGTGCGCAAGGGCCGGGGACGCAAGGCGTATCCGGGGAAGGCCCACAGGCTTCCGATGATCTTCCCTCGATACCACCAGTGGCACGCGGTGCGGGAGATGACCGCCCACGCCAGGCGGCACGGTTCGGGCCACAACTACCTGGTCGAGCACTCGGCCGGTTCCGGCAAGTCGAACACGATCGCCTGGCTCGCGCACGCGCTGTCGACCCTGCACACCTCGGCCAACCTCGGGGACATCGCCCAGGAGGCGCTGGATCGGGGGTACGGGCCGAACCAGCCGGTGTTCGACAAGGTCATCGTGATCACCGACCGGGTGGTGCTCGACCGGCAGCTGCAGGAGACGATCTACCAGTTCGAGCACACGCCGGGGGTGGTCAAGCGAATCGACCAGGACTCCTCCCAGCTCGCCGAGGCCCTCCAGGGGGAGGCCGCCCGGGTCGTCATCACCACGCTGCAGAAGTTCCCGCACATCCTCCAGCAGGTGGAGGGGCTGCGCGGCAAGCGGTTCGCGGTCATCGTGGACGAGGCGCACTCCTCGCAGTCAGGTGAGGGCGCCGCCGCGCTCAAGCGGGTGCTGCGCCGGCTCGGCAGCGACGACGTGGACGAGGACGGCAACCTGCTGACGGCCTCCGCGCTGGCCAGGGGCAGACACGAGACCCTGTCGTACTTCGCGTTCACCGCGACGCCGAAGAGCAAGACGCTCACCCTGTTCGGCATCCCCGGCAAGGACGGCAGGCAGCGGGCGTTCCACATCTACTCGATGCGCCAGGCGGTCGAGGAGGGCTTCATCCTCGACGTGCTGAAGAACTACGTCACCTACAAGACGCTGTGGCGCCTGATGAGTCAGGAGCCGGACGACCGCCAAGTGGAGCGGCGCAAGGGGCAGGCGCTGCTGGCCAGGTTCGCCGAGCTGCACCCCACGAGCGTCGAGCAGCGCGCGCAGATCATCGTCGAGCACTTCCGGCGGCACACCGCGCCGGGGATGGGCGGCCGGTCCAAGGCGATGGTGGTGACCCGCTCGCGCGAGCACGCCCTGCGACTCGGCCAGGCGATCCGCGACTACGTGGAGGTGAACGGATACACCGGCTGCGGCACGCTCATCGCCTTCTCCCAGACGTTGAAGCTCAAGGACGAGCAAGGGGTGGAGACGGAGTACACCGAGGCCAGGCTGAACGGCTTCGGGGAGAAGGAGCTGCCGGACCGGTTCGCGTACTGCCGGGCCGACGACACCTCTCCGAACGCCGCGGAGAAGGCGGAGTACCGGATCCTGGTCGTGGCCGACAAGTATCAGACCGGGTTCGACCAGCCGCTGCTGACCACGATGTACGTTGACAAGCCGCTGGCGGGCGTGGCCGCCGTGCAGACGCTGTCGCGGCTGAACCGCACGCATCGGCTCAAGTCGCAGGGTGACGTGTTCGTGCTCGACTTCACCAACGAGGCCGAGGCGATTCAGGCGGAGTTCCAGCCGTACTTCGAGGGCACGGCCGCCGAGGAGATCGACCCGAACCTGCTGTATGTCAGGGCGGGCGCCGTGCAGCAGCACGCGCTGCTGGTGGAGTCGGAGACGCAGGCCCTCGCCGAGGCGTACCTGCGGGCCGAGCGGGCCTCGGCGACGCAGCGCGACTGGGAGCGGGCGCACGCGGCGCTCTACCGGTTCACCGAGCCCGCCGTGGCGCGCTTCATTGAGCGGCAGCGCCAGGACGCGGAGAGCGACGACGACGCCGCCGAACGGTTCCGCGGCGACCTGCAGTCGTTCGTCCGGCTGTACGGCTTCCTGTCGCAGGTCGTGCCCTACACCGACGACGACCTGGAGCGGCTGTACCTGTTCGGCAGGTTCCTGCTGAACCGGCTCCCGCGCAGGGAGGACCCGGCCGTGGACGTCGGCGAGATCGACCTCACCCACCTGAAGATCGACAAGACGGGTGAGCACGACATCAGCCTGTCCGCCGTGCCCGGCGGAGAGGTGACGCTCCCTCCCCCGTCCGGCGCGGGCGGCGCGGCGGCCGAGCCGGAGATGACGTCGCTACACGCGCTGATCGCGGCGGTGAACGACAAGTACGGCCTGGGCCTGTCGGAGGCCGACCAGGTGTGGGTGGAGCAGCAGTTCGAGGAGGCGGTGGTCAACGACTCGCTGAAGGCCGCCGCGTTGGTCAACGACGAGGCCAACTTCGGTGAGGTCTTCGCCGATCACCTGGAGAAGGTCGTCGTGGACCGGCACACCGGCAACACCGGCCTGGTCCAGCGTTTCTTCGACGACTCGCTCTTCCGTTCCCGGATCACCGACCTGGGCCGGAAACAGGTGTACAAAATGATCCGGGAAAGTAACGACATCCAGTGATATAAGCATGATCGTGGATGCGGGTACGGTCGTCGGTGGCCGCTACGAACTGGTGATGCGCCTGGGCGAGGGCGGCTACGGCGAGGTCTGGAAGGGCTTCGACCAGTCTCTGGACCGGCACGTGGCCGTGAAGTTCATCCGCGACGAGCGCTTCCCCACCCCGGAGGAGCGTGAGGAGGCCGAGCGGCGCTTCCGCAGGGAGGCCCGGGTCACGGCCAGGATCCGGCACCCGGGCGTGCCGATCGTCCACGACGTGAGCGACCCCGGCGAACCGCTCTATCTGGTGATGGAGCTGATCGAGGGGTACCGCGTCGACCATCTGATCGATGCGCACCACCCGCTCCCGGTGGCCTGGGCGGCGGCGATCGCCGCCCAGATCTGCGCGGTGCTGACCGTCGCCCACGCCCAGTCCCTGATCCACCGGGACCTGAAGCCGGTGAACCTCATGCTCTGCGCCGACGGCACGGTCAAGGTGCTCGACTTCGGCATCGTCGCCGTGCTCGACTCCCCGGACATCACGAAGATCACGCAGGCGGGACAGGGAATCGGCTCCTACTTCTACGTCGCCCCCGAGCAGGCCCTCACCGGGAAGGCCGACGCGCGCAGTGACCTGTACTCGCTCGGTTGCGTGCTGCACGAACTCCTCGCCGGAACCCGGGTCTTCGAGTCCGCGCTCACCGCGGCCGAGCTGGCCCGCCACTACTCCGACGAGACACCGCCTCCCCTGCGATCCCTGCGGCCGGACGTGCCCGCGGAGATCGAACGGCTCGTCCTCGAACTGCTCGCCAAGAACCCCGCCGACCGGCCTGGTGACGCCGTGCGGGTGTACGAACGGCTTCTACCGCACGTCGTCTCCCTGCCGCCGTTGCCGGGCACGACGGCGGTCGCGCCCACGCCGGATCCGGACCGGATGTACGCGGCGGTCGCCGGCCGGATCGCCAGGACCGCCCTCGCCGGCCCGCGAATCCCGGCCCCGGACAGGAAGCCCGCTCCTCACCTCTCAGAGGACGACCTGGTCGCGGCGAGGCGACGGGCGGAGGAACTCGCGGTCGCCGGACGGCTCAGCCAGGCGGTGGAGATTCTCGAAGACGCCGTCGCGTCCTGCTCGCCGTCCGGTTCACGGTCCGTAGGAGACAGTCGGCTTCTGATCGCTCTGAGGATGGACCTGGCGAACACCCGATTCGCGGCCAGGGACTACCTGGCGGCCCTCGACGACTTCGAGGAGTTGGTCCCCGCTCTTTCCGCGATGCTCGGGGCAGGACACCGGGTCGTCCTGGAATGCCGCTACAACCAGGCGCTCAGCTCGGCGGCCCTCGGGTGGGACGAGGTCGCGAGGGACCAGCTGACCGTGCTGCTCGCCGACCTCAGGGCTTCGCCGGACGATCACGACGCCCTCACCCTGGAGCTGCGCCGGGAACTGTGTGAGCTGCTGGTCAAGACGGGTGACCGCGAGAGGGCACGGGCCGACCTGCGCACCCTGCTTCCCGATCTGACGGCCGCCCTCGGCTCCGACCACCCGGAGACACGGCACGTCCGGGTCCTGCTGGAGAACCTGGACCGCCTCGGCCACTGAACCCGTACAGGAGCGGAGCGGTGGATGAGGACGTGGCGTGCGATCGACACGAACATGATCCGGCTCCGCCTGCCGAGCGGTGAGAGGGTCCGGCCGGCAGGTTCCCGGTCATGTCATCTCACCGCGTCCTCGCAGGATCGCGACGCCGTCGCCGTCGAGTTCGTCGCAGTACGTCATGCGCCCGGTCATGGCCATCGTGAGTGCCAGGGTGGTGCCGGAAACGAGCGGGCCGGAGCCAGTCGCGAAGGGGCCGTCGTCGGCGACGAGCCGCAGGCCGGCGATCCGTCCCTTGGCGACGACGACGAAGTCGCTGCCCTGGTAGTACTCGGCCAGCCGGGTGATGGTCCCGATCGGGTAGTCACGGCGAATGCCCAGTGGCCGCCGGATGTCCTCCGCGTGCAGGATCGTCTCACCCAGCATCGCCACGACCGGGATGGGCGGCTTGGTGGTGCTCTCGACGACACGACGGAACCTGTCGTGCGTCTCGGTCGCGGTCGCACCCAACTGTTCGGCGAGCCGCATGGCGTTCTGCCTGTTGAAGTCGAACCGGCAGCGGATCACGCCCGCCATCCACCGCACCGGGGTGAGGGTCGCCGCCGAGGTGAGGTGCGCCAGCACCTCACGCACGGTCAGTCCGGAGCACAGTGACGGTGTCGCCCACTGCTCGTCGGTCAGATCCGCCAGGTCGGCGGCGAGGGCCGCTCGCTCGGCGTGGACCAGTGGCCAGATGCCGGAGGCGCGGCGAAGACGGCGAAGACGGCGAAGACGCAGCCTCGGTTCCGGAGCGGTCATGTCGGACGATGTTCTGTCGTGGGTCATGGCAGTCCTCGCGACGGTCGGTAAGAACGGTTACGCGTAGGACTTTCACCATGGGGCGGAATCGTCGCCGGCGAGCGGTTTTTCCACGGGTGATCTCGCAGGGGAACGGCCGGACGGGCAATGGTACGCGGCCTCCGGTCCCGTGCGGCAGGGCTCTCGGCAGCGTGTTCGCCCTCTGGCGCCACGCCGGCTTGGGCGGGAGCGGGAGGCCGGAGACCTCGGCTTCACGGGATGGGGTCTCCGGCCGTCGAGGGTCTGTTTCGCGCTACTCGGCGACAGGGTTGGATCTTGTGTGTGCCTGTGTCGAGATCACGCGCGTGCCGATCGTCAGGCTCCGGGGCATGGATTGTTTCGGGTGTTCTCGCCGAGGTTGTCCAGACGTTCGCCCCACTTCTCGCGGCCTTCCGGCGTCTTCAGGCTGTTGATCTCGTCCCGGACCTTCTTGCCCGCGTAGGCGCCCCCGAGCGCTCCGGCCACCGGTTGCCCGACGGCGGTGCCGAGGAGCGTGACTTTCACCGCGGCCGTTGAACCGGCGACCGTGGCCACCGCGTCGATGACGTCGTGAGCCAAGGAGTTCTTCTTTTTCTTTCCCATATCGCCCCTTCTTCCGGCCCCCTACGGTCCGGTTGAACATAACCAAAAGATAAGACATGGAATGATTTACGACGACTACAGGTAATATGGTTGTAGCTTCCCGGCCAGAGTGCTGGATATTGACATGTATCGTGTAATCTTCTGACAGGGCGTGACCTCGATGAATTACCGGCGGTAGTCGCGCTCGAAATGGGTGAGGACGGAGGTCACAGATCCGATCATCGGCATTTTCCGGCCCATCTCGTTTCTCCCCTTCGTGCTCGACCACCCAACCGCCGACGCGATAACAAATCCAGACAATTCGCCGAAACCATCGAACTCCTCTCGCGTATGAGGACGGAAATGCCGAGGTGAGTCAATCGTTCACGTGCCGTTGAAAGCGGGTGTGTCGCGCCAGGGTCGCGTCGATGATCTGGGTGCCGCTGGGCGGAGCGTCGGCGGTGTCCCACCAGCGGATGGCGCTGATCTCCCCGTTGGGGGTGAAGGCGTCGTGAAGGGCGGGGATGTGGGCGGTGTAGATCGCGGCGTACTCGTCACGTGGTGGGCCGACGAGCCGGAAGCGTGCGTACCCGGCGAGGGTGAGGGCGGGCAGGTGCAGGCCGCTCTCCTCATGGAGTTCCCGCGCGGCGGCCTGGAGAGGTGTCTCGCCGGGATCGATCTTGCCGCCGGGTAGTTCCCATTCCCCGCGGAAGCGATCGAAGACCAGTAGCAGGTGCCGGCCGCACCAGACCGCGACCAAAGCCGCGGGCATCGGCGCGTCGTCCGGCACGTCGGCGACACGTGCGGCCGGCAGGAACGCCATCAGCGCGTTCCCTTTCGTGTCCTGGGCCAAGGCTTGATCCATGCACCCATGATGAACACCCACGGCCAAGAACTCCCCGCCCGACACCTCGACCGTCCGCCAGGCGTGCCCGGCCGTGGCATCCACGTCGGCAGCCTGACTCTGGAATGTGCGGCTTTCACCCCGACAGGACACGGCCGAATCCCGCGCCGCCGGAACAGACCGAACACCGCCCGCCCAAGCCCGGTCGGCGGAATCGGCCGACGGACGCTCCCCGACGCGACCGGCTTTCCGGCACGGGTGAAGTCCGCCTGTCCCTACTTGGAGTCGAGACTGCCCAGGGCGCTCTCCACCGGTGCCGGCCAGGTGGAGTCCTTGAGGCCGAGGGCGTCGCGAAGGTAGGCCCAGGTGAGCCGCTGGATCAGGGCGACCCGCTCGGGGCTCTCGTCCGTCGTCTCCTTGGCTTCGTAACCGGAGACACCGCCGAGCGAGTGCTCCGCCCCGGCCAGGGTGAGCAGGCTCTTGCCGCCCGGACTCAGGTGGTAGGCGTCGGTGAACCAGTCCGGCCCCCGGACCGACAGCGGGGAGTCGTCCCGGTCGCCCGCGACGACGAGGGCCGGGGTGGTCATGTCCGCGAAACTCGGGCTCATGAAGGGAAAGTGCTCGGCCGCGAACGGGGAAAGGTCGGCTCCGCCCGTACCCGTCACAGCCAGCAGTACGCCCGCCTTGATCCGCGGGTCGGACATGTCCTCTCCGGGGACGCCGTCGGCGTCGAGGACTCGCGCTCCCAGCAGCGTGCTCGCCGTCTGGGCGCCCCAGGAGTGCCCGACCACGGCGACGCGCGTGCCGTCGAGGCGTCCGGTGAGACCGGGGACGGACGATTCCAGGAGGTCGAGCCGGTCGAGGGCGAGCTTCAGGTCGTCGACCCGGAGCCTCCAGATCAGCGGTGTGCGCGGGTCGTCGGGCGGGAGGTTCAGCGTCCGCGAGTCGAGGTGGGTGGGCTGAACGACGACGAAACCGTGGGAGGCCCAGAAGCCGACCAGGGGGTCATAGCCGGTCGCCGACTGGCCGAAACCGTGGGAGAAGACGATGACGGGCAGTTCGTGACCGGTCGTGGGGGCGGAGATCCGTACCCGCAGATCCTCTCCGCGATCCGGGGCCGGCAGCGTGACGGGGTGCACCGAGACGACCGGCGTGGGCTCTGGCAGTGCGTGCATGTTTGTTCCTTCGCGACGTGGCGATTCGGCGGTGACGTGACTTGTCGATGGCCGTGATTCGGCGATGACCGTGACTTGGCATCGGCCTGCCGGGCTGACATCCTGACGATGTGGAACTTGGTTCCGCTTCGAATATACGGAACCTGGTTCCGCTTTGCAAGAGGAGCAACGATGACCGGCACGAGTGGCGAATCGGCGGTCCCGCGCAAACGGGCCGATGCCCGACGCAACGAGAAGACCCTGCTGGAAGCCGCCGCCGCGATGTTCGTCTCCTCCGGCGTCGACGTGCCCGTGCGGGACATCGCCGCCAAGGCCGGTGTCGGCGTCGGCACGATCTACCGCCACTTCCCGACGCGGGCCGACCTCATCGTCGCGGTCTACCGTCACCAGGTGGAGGCGTGCGCCGAGGCCGGTCCCGCACTGCTGGCGAAGAGCACCACACCACACGCCGCACTCGCGAGCTGGATCAACCTTTTCGTCGACTTCCTGGTCACCAAGCACGGCCTGGCCGAGGCACTACGGTCCAACGACGCCGCCTTCCAGACCCTGCACGCCTACTTCCTCGACCGCCTCGTCCCCGTCTGCGCCGACCTGCTCAACGCCGCCGCCACGGCGGGCGAGATCGTCCCCGACATGGACGCCCTCGTCCTGATGCACGGCATCGGCAATCTCTGCATCGGCGCCGACAACCCCCGCTACGACGCGCGCCTCATGGTCGGGCTCGTCATCGCGGGACTACGGATTCGTTGAGCCCGTTTCCCGCAGGAATCCGCCATGGACGATCTTCCATCTCTCGATGAGAACGTCGCCACCGCCCCTTTCGAACCACCACACTCGCAGGGCCCCGGCTTGGCAGATCTGGCCGTCACGCTCCTGCCGGTGTGCTTCTACCGTGCTGTCATGGACGCTCCGGACCTGCTCATCCACAACGCCACCCTGCGCGGCCGTCCCGGCAGGTGGTCGCTGGCCGCCACGGGCGGGCTCATCAGCCACGTCGCCGAGGACGATCCCGACCTGGCCCCGGCGACCGGCGTGACCCTCGACGCGGACGGCGCCCTGGTCACCGAGCCGTTCGTGGACGCGCACCTGCACCTGTGCAAGGTCCACACCCTCGACCGGGCCGGGTCCGCCGCGCTCTCGGAGTACACCGAGGGCGCGATGGGGGCCGCGATGGGCGCCATCGAGACGGCCGCCGCCGTCAAGACCGGTCAGACCGCGCGATCCGTCCTCGAACGCGCGAGGCCGGTGCTCCTGGAGTCCGTACGACACGGCGTCCGGGCGGTCCAGGCCTTCGCCGACATCGACCCCAAAGCGGGACTCACCGGCCTGGAGGCGCTGCTGGCGCTGCGCGAGGAGTTTCGCGGCGTGGTCGACGTGCGGGTGGTGGCGTTCCCGCAGGACGGCCTGCTCCGCGAACCCGGAACCGAGGAACTCGTCGTCGAGGCGGTACGGCTCGGCGCCGACGTGGTGGGCGGCATCCCCTGGATCGAGTGGACCGACGCCGACGCCGCCGAGCACGTGCGGCGCATGGTCGACCTCGCCCAGCGGCACGGCCTGCGCGTCGCCATGCTCGTCGACGACGCGGGAGACCCGGGACTGCGCACGGCCGAGATGCTGGCGCGGGAACTGCTGGCGCGCGACATGATCGGACGCGGCAGCGCCCAGCACGCCAGGGCGATGGCGCTCTACCCCGAGCCGTACCTGCGCCGCCTGGCCGGGCTGTGCCGCGCCGCGGGGCTCGGATTCGTGAGCGATCCGCACACCGGGCCGCTCCACCTGCCGGTCTTCCAGCTCGCCGACGCCGGCGTCCCGGTCGCCCTCGGCCAGGACGACATCGAGGACGCCTACTACCCGTTCGGGCGGCACAACCTCCTGGAGGTGGCCTTCCTCGCCGCCCACCTGCTCGACGCGCGCACCGACGACGCCCTGGAGCGGTTGTACGACATGGTGACCGTCGACGCCGCGCGGGTCGTCGGCCTGCCCGTCCACCGCCTGGAGGCCGGCGTCCCCGCCGATCTCGTCGTCCTCGAAGGACGAACCCTCCGCGAAGCCCTCACCAGGCACGCGCCACCCCGCCACGTTGTCGTCGCGGGCCGGATCGTCGCCTCCTCCACCCTGCGCACCTCCTTCGGATCCGGCGTTCCCCGCTGATCGCGTTCCTTCGTACCCGGCGTTTCCTCGGCGCCGGCGTTCCCCGTGAGGGACGCTCTTTCGAACCCGGCCTTCCCCGGACGCTCTTTCGGACTCGGCATTTCCGCTGGCGGATGCCCTTTCGAAGGCGGTGGTCTCCGACAACGGATACGGGAAACCGGTGCCCGAGCGCCATGGCGGCCCTGGCCGACGGAGGGCTCTCCCACGAAAAACAGGCGCTCGGACCAGGAAGATCTACTGAACCCTGGCGGTTCCGCCGCGGATGACATCCTGCCGGGGCGCGAGCCTTCCACCCGAACCGGTAGCCGAGCGTCACCGATCCCCCCTCCTCAGCTCCTTTCCGCTACCGCCAGGTAATCCGACCGCCCCAAGCCTTTGGGATTCGCCAGCAGACTCTCGCAACCTCAACCACTTACCGTGAAGGCAGGTTACGCATCGTGCCGGCGTCGCCCTCGACGTGGCACGGCGCTCCGCCGGCCCGGGCACCGCCCTGGGCTCGACCGATTCGACATCGATTCGATGTGGAGTGATCTGCCATGACCATGATCAGAAATGCCCTGGCGGCCGGAGCCGTGATGGCCTCCGCCCTCGTCGTCCCCGTGGCGATGCCGACCTCGTCCGCCGTCGCGGACACCGTGGCCGTGACCACCCCGGCCACCGCCACCTCCGCCCTGAAGCCCTGCCGTGAGCACAAGAACCCCGCAAGGTGCCGCGCCCGGCGCGAACACCGGCACGAGTACGGACGGAACTACCGGCACAAGCACCGACATGAGAACAGACGCGGGCACAAGCAGGACTACGGGCGTGAGCACGAAAGAAGCGAACGCGGACGCGAGCGTGTCGGCATCGGCGAGGGCGTCGGTATCGGCGGCGGTATCAGCGACAGCATCGGCGGTAGCGGCACCGGCCGCGGAATCAACAACTGACGGACGACCGACGGACGCCTGACGACGACCGGCCGACCGGCCGACCGGGCAGCGAACGAACGACGGAGACGGCCACCGGCGGCCGGGAGACCAAAGAAGCGTCACCGTGACCACGAGCCGCACGCTCACCTTCCCCTGAGACAACCTCCTGTCGGCCCCGCGTTCCGCATGTGCCACCGCCCGAACCGGATCGGATATGGCTTCTGACCGGCAACGATGCGGCACACGCGGAACGCGGGGCCGACCGGGGCTAGTGTGCGGCCTCGTGGGCGTCGACGAGCTTCTTGGGAGCCGTCAGGCACCACGCCTCGGTGACCAGCTCGAACAGCTCATCTGCGTCGATCTTCGCGAGGTGGACCACGACCCAGCCGAACTGGCCCGCGGTGAACTGGATCTCGAACACCTCCGGCCGCTCCGCCACCAGCGCGAGCTGCTCGGCGATCGTCGACTTGAGCCCCACGGTCTCCGTCTTCTCCCACAGGTAGCCGAAGCCCTTGCCCCGCACCTTCAGCGAGACCCACTCACCGCCGTCGCCCTGCTCGGTCTCCGGCAGCCGCTTCACCATCTCCAGGAATTCATCCACGCTCACACCCATGGCCCACGGTTTACCAGAGCACACCGACATTTCCCCCTGCCGCCCCCGGCGGCCGTCAGCCCGTGACACTCGGTTCGCCGTTCTCGATGTGTCCCATCAGGCGGCGGGCGAAGCCGGTGTCCCCGGCGACGGTGATCCACAGGTCGTACCACCCGGTCGCGGCCCGCCACGGCATCCGCGCGGCGCCCTGGGACGCGACCCGCAGCGTCCGCGCCGTCCCCCCGTAGGCGAGGGGCAGGATCGTCACGTCGGCGGGTCTGTTACCGGTGTTGACGATGGTGATCTCGATCGTCCGGGTGGCCGCGTCGATCACGCTGGACATCTCCACCCTGTCGTCGGTCCCACCCCGAAACTCCCTGCGGAAACCGTTCGGGCCGGTGAGAACGAGGGCGTAGGTGGGACAGGGGAAGTAGACCACCTCGCGAACCTGGCCGAGCACGTCGAAGTGCATGGGCCGGACGAGCTCCCCCATGTAGCCGTACAGCGCCAGGTGCGCGCTCTCCGTACCGGTGTTGCTCATCGTGATCTCGACGGCGCGACCGCCGGTGCGTGCCGAGGCGTCGGGCCGGTACGGCAGCGCGCGGGCGGGCCTGACGCCCGGTTCCGCGCACGGCATGCGCTGCTCGGCGGGGGCGTCGGGATACCAGCGGCCGGCCGCGACACCCTGGACGACCGGAGCGTCCCGGTCGGCCGAAATATCCCGAACAGTCGAGATGTCCTGATCGGTCAGAGCACCCCGGGCGAACGCGGTACCCTCCGGGACACTGATTTCCGGCGTCACCGGCGTGGACCACGCCTCCGGACGGGCGAAGTCGAAGGCGGAGGTGAGGTCTCCGGCGACGGTCCGCCGCCAGGCGCTGATGTCGGGGGCCTCGATACCGAGCCAGGTCTCCAGGAACCGGACCGTCGAGCTGTGGTCGAACGTCTGCGAACAGACATGGCCTCCCACGCTCCACGGTGATACGACGATCATCGGGACGCGCATGCCCAGCCCGATGGGCCGTCCTCCGACGAACTCCCCCGGGGTTCCATCCGGCGGGACGGGCGGGGGAACGTGGTCGAAGAAGCCGTCGTTCTCGTCGTAGGTGACGAAGACCGCGGTGCTCGCCCACACCTCCGGACTCGATGCCAGCGCGTCGAGAATCCGGTAGACGACCTTCCCGCTCTCCACCGCCGAGGAGCCCTCGGGGTGTTCGGAGTCGGCGAGCGAGGTCACGACGTACGAGACCGCCGGGAGGCGTCCCGCCGCCACGTCGGCGGCGAACCAGTCCCCCAGCCCGCCCGTCCGGGTGCGCCGCAACGCCCGGTCGTAGAGCGCCCGGTCGGCCGGATCCAGGCGTGCCACCTTCTCCTCAAGCTCGGCGAGCATCGGCGCGGGATCCTCGGACGCGCGCACCTTCTCGTAGAAGGAGTGCATGCTGCTCTGCCCGAGTTTCGCCATGACCGCCTTGAACGTGGCGAAGAACTCAAAGTTGTTGCACTGGTAGTTGTCCCACTCCTGGTAGACCTGCCAGGAGTGCCCGGCCTGGGTCAGCAGTTCGGGCACCGTGGTCCACGTGTAGCCCGGGTGCCTGTCCTCCTCACAGGCGCCGTTGTCGACGGCCCGCTGCTCGGTGCCCGGCTCGTAACCCGTGTGGCCGGAGACGTGGTAGTTGCGGTTCGGCGTCGTGGAACTCAGCACCGAGCAGTGGTAGGCGTCGCAGATCGTGAACGCGTCCGCCAGCTCGTAGTGGAACGGAAGATCCCCGCGGTCGTAGTAGGCCATGGTGGACGGCCCCTTGTTGGGCACCCAGGCGTCGTTCCAGCCCATCGCCCACGCGTTCTGCGTACCGAGCCAGGTGTGGTCGTGGGTGTCGAGCAGCATCGGGTCGGCTCCCGCGCGCTCGGCCGCCTCCCGTAGGGAGAAGGGCAGGATCCCGTCCTGCTCGAAGATCGGACGAAGAGCCCGGGCGGACACCGCGTTACGGTCCCCGTAGCCGCGCACCCCGCGCATCCGGCCGAAGTAGTGGTCGAACGACCGGTTCTCCTGCATGACGAAGACGACGTGCTTGAGGTCGGAGAGCCCTCCGGGAGGGGCGGGCCGCGCCAGCAGGCGCACGAGGGAGGGGGGAAGTGCGGACGGTGCCGACATTGACGCATTCCTTTAACGGCATTTCAGGCAAGCCTCAACCTAACCCACCCTCGGGGTGCGACCGGTGCGGCGGCGGGAACGCGGTGTGAACGGAGAGCGCGGCCGTCGGAACAGCAGCATGAGATCAACGGTCCGGCCGCTGTAGCCGCTGGATCTGGAGACGCAGCTCTCGTTCGCGGTTCAGGTGCCGTTGCTCACGGCGTATCTCCGACTCCTCGGCGGCCTGCTCGTCCCAGCGCGTCCGAATCGCCTGGATGTGGCGCAGGGTGACGTGAGACAACCACATGACGCCGATCGCGATCGCCATGAGCATGGTCACGTGACCGGCGAGGAACAGCACGAAACCGGCGAAGAAACACATCCAGTACGCGGCCTTGACCGTGATTTCTATCGCGTCAATGTGCTTTTCGAACAGCGTCATCCGTTACTCCGGTGGTGTTTGGTGGAGTAGTCGTTGCAGCGTGAGAGAAATGACCGAAATACCAGTTCCGTCCGCTCACGCGACCTTGGATCCATCGGCGAAAGCGCGATGCCGACCGGGGTACGGGACTTGCCGACTTAGACGATCAATACCTACTCTGGTATGCGAATTTTTCTTCATCACGGGGTCGCGAAAAGGACGGGGGTGGCGTGGCCGAGCGGATGGTGCCCAGTCCACGGTACGAACGGCTGAGACAATTGCTCATCGAGGCCGAAGACAGGGCTCACGAGGTGCGGCAGGCATACCAGCGCGCCTCCTCGGCGATGCGGTCGGGACAGGTGTGGACGGGGCCGACGGCCACCACCTGGACCAACGAGCTGGAAGAGCGGCGCCGATCCCTCGGGCGGCTCGCCCAGCGCGTGGTGGACGCGGTCGAGGAGGAGCTGCGCCGCTCTCCCCCGCTGGTGACCGAGACCGAGGCGGACGCCATGCGCAGGGAGATGGCCGGACGCATGTGACCGTCACGACCATGAGCCGGACGTACGTGACCGTCACGACCACGAGGGGGAACGTTCCATGACACCGACCGCCGAGTTCTGCGGCATCGACCCCGACCAGATGGGGCAGCTCGCCACCTCCCTGCGCGGCGAGGCCGACCGGCTGACCACGTTCACCAGGGAGTTCGAGCAAAAACTCGGCCGGTACGGGATCAGCACCCCCGCGCTGCGGGAGATCGCCGACATCGCCGAATGGGCCGGGAAGCAGGTCTCCATGCTCCACGGCCGGATCGACCTGATCAAAACCCTGGGCAACGGCGCCCCCGAGCTGGGCGGCGCGGGTGGCACGGGTGGCGCAGCCTCGATGACGGCGGGCGGCCAAGGGCTCATCCGACTCCCCGACGAGCTGAAGGACTTCGAGCTCGCCCAAGGGCTGGCCAGGATGTACGGCGAGGACATCCTCGTGAACTTCCACGGCGAGTCGCAGGCCAAGCTCATCCACGAGCACATCGACGACGTCGCCAAACTCGCAGAAAGCCCCCAAGCCGCCGCCGCCTTCTTCGCCCTGCTCTCCCCCAAGGTCCGCGACAGCCTGCCCAATCTCATCGCGGTCACCGGCAGCAAGACCGCCAAGCAAGACCTCGCCGCCTTCAGCAAGGCCCTCGGCGCGGCCCTGCGGGCCCCCGCCCTTGTCCCTGCCTTCTCCAAGGTCAGAGAAGACCTGGTGAAACCGACCGACAGCAAGGCCGCCGCCTGGAACCGGCTCGCACTGCTCAGCGGCGCCAACGCCCCCTCCTCCGTCCGCAGCGCGGCGGCCCGCGCGCTCGTCCTGGACGAGTTCGCGAAGAAGCCCCGGCAGGACTGGCGTGCCGGCGGGCCCGCCGAGACGAAGGCGTACGGCCTTCCCGACGACCTGGTCGCCATGGGCTTGGAGGTGCTCGACGGAGACGGTGTCGCCGTACGGGACGCCTTCGCCAAGATGGGCGGGGCCGACGTCAAGCTCAGCCAGGTCGACAAGATGAAACTGTTCCTCGACCGCGCCAAGACCACGGGCACCGGAGACGAGGTGGCCGACGCCTTCGGCCGGGCGATGGAAGCGGGCACCGAGGCCAAGACAGAGAAAGCCGGTCAGCACAGCCCGGAGGCCGCCGCCTTCGCCTTGGACGCGATAACGGTCGCCGGTTCCTTCGGCAGCGACCTGCCCAGGGGCGCCTGGGACTCCATGAGCGTGATCGCGAAGTCCTACATCCACGAACTCGCCTCGGGCGCCCGCTTCGACAAGGCCGTCTACCGCGACTCCGGAATGGGAGTCCCGGAGAACTGGGCTCACCTTCCTCCCGTAACCCCAGGGTTCTACCTCAGTCCGGGCGACACCTTTCGCTTCCTGAAGACCTTCGTCGGAGACAAACGGCTCACCGACGACTTCGACGCGACGGCGGCCCAGTTCCGTCACGATGCGCTGACGGCAGCAGCTCGTCTGGATGCGAAAGCAGACCAGAAATATTTCGAACAAACCGCAAGAATGTTCGGCGACCTGGCCGGGTTGGAGTTCAAGGCGACTCTGGATGTGCGCGGAGAGCAGGACGCCCTCAACGATGTGATCGTTGACATCGTCAAAAACACCGCTTCTTTCGCGGTCGGCGGCATTTCCCCTGCAAGCAGAGGGGCAATAGCGTTGTGGGAGTTCTCCAAAACATACGTTATCAGCTACGGCCTTGATGAAGTGGTTGACAGGATCGAGACACAGGTAGAGCAAGCCACCGGAGCCCGAGAGGACTTTATTCTTCGCCTGAAATACGATACGGCTCGACTCCTTTACGATGCCGGCTATCCAGCCAGTGATCCCCCTGCTGAAATCATCAGCAAAAGCACTGGAAGCCTTAAGACATATGACGAATTTGTGGCCGAAGCGAAGCGAGAAGCCGGAGACGGCGAAAAATGGGATCAGGTTTTACAGGAAAAGCTGACGCCCTACGAACGCTGGATGGACAGCAACAAAAATTTCGACTATAAGGCCGAAAGTGCTGCGACCAACCAAGCCAACGAGCGCCCCAAGGGAGAGATAGGGGTATGGGAGTAAGCTAAAGTTAATTAGCGTGACAAGCAGGCGGTCACCGCACGCAACCGCCAAGTGGGAGCATCAGGGGTCACGAATACGCTTACCTTGATTTCCGAATCTTTCTTCGTTCCATAAATGAATCGCCCCTCCTCGACATCCGCCTGACTGAGGTCATACTCCAGCTCGTATCCAAGAACCCTTGAAAGCGTGCTCTCCATCAACCCTTGAGCCAAGTCAAGATGACTATCCACATCAGGGGTTGCGCGCTCGTAGTCGGCTGTAGCTCGCAACACTCGCTTGAACTTGCCCTTGGCGCAAGGAATGTCCTTGTCTGGGCGCTGCAAAATGCGCAGTTTACTAAGTGGGTTCTTGAAGATGCCGTCAGCCTCCAGGAGTCGCGCGTCCTTCTGTAGCTCTGCTGCCGCATCCTTCAGAGAAGGATCGGAGGCACACCCTGAGGCCGCCATCGTCAGCGTCAAACCGATGGCGAGTAACCGGGTGAAGCGCATTCAGGACCTCCGGGGAGAGTGGGCGCCGGGACGTACTAATCTTTACCCACTCAGCCCACCTTCGCCACACCCTTCCCATACTCGTTCGTCAACCATGGGGAGTTTCCAGGTCACACCGACCGCTGTCATCAACCAGGACAGAGGAATACCCTCACGGTCCAGAGCAGTGAGCCACGCGGTCGACTGCTCGCTCGTCGCCATGCCTTCACCTTTCGAATGCTTTCCGACGCTCGCGGCAGGAGACCAAAAGAGGACTATCTCATTCATCTCCGACCCGATTCACCTCCGACCGAGAAAGCATTTTACCAGTTTCTTGTCAACGCTTTCACGAAGAGGATTACTGTGCCTAGAATGCCTTATCGGTAGTCGACCGACTACCGGATCGGCAATCCAGGCTAGAGCGGATGATGACAGCCGTTGGTCTACCTGGATTGGAGTCAATCCGCCAGCTGACCATTAAGTCCATTTTTTTTCTAATTCGGGAGGAAATGCAATGGATGTGGCGCCATCTCTCGATCCTGGATCTCCCCGCGTGCAGTTCGGTGCCGAGATGCGCCGACTGCGGGAGGAAGCTCAGCTCTCGCAGTCCTCCGTGGCCTCCCGACTGGGGTGTACGCAGACCCAGGTCAGTAGACTGGAGAGTGCCAACCGCACACCTTCGAAGTCCGACGCCGAAAGGCTGGATCGACTCTTCAAAACGGCCGATGGCAACGCCTTCACCCGGCTCCGTCAGCGCATCCTGGCCCAACCTGGCGGCCCGGTCTGGTTCCAGAGCTGGGTCGAGGAGATCGAGCCCACTGCGCTCGTTCTGCGATCCTGGGACCCCCTCCTCATCCCAGGTCTTCTCCAGACGGAGTCTTATGCCCGGCATATCTTCAGCCAGGAGCCTCAGACAACCTCACAGGAGATTGAGGAACGAGTCAAAAATCGTATAGAGCGACAGAAAATTCTCGATCGAGACATTCCTTTCTCGCTCCTCATCCTTATCGACGTAGGTGTGCTACACCGCAAGGTCGGCGGAGCCAAGGTGATGCACGAACAGCTCGGCCATCTGCTGGAGCTCACCCAGAGGCCGACCATCTCTATCCAGATCGTCAGCCCGGAATGCCTTACCGGACTTATGGGCGCATTCATGATCGCCGAGCTTCCCCACGAGAAGCCAGATGCCGTCCACCTGGACTCGTCAGACGCAGGACATGTCACGACTGATCGTGATTCCGTGACGGCAATTTGGAAGCGCTATGAGAAGATCCGCCTCTGGGCCTATCCTGAGAGCGTGTCTCTCAAAATGATCGAGGAAGTGAGGCAGGAATGGACCTAAGTGACGCAGTGTGGCGGAAGTCATCGCGCTCTGGCGGAAATGGCGGCCAGTGTGTTGAGGTGGCCGCCAACCTGCCCGGAGTGATCGCGCTCCGCGACAGCAAGAACCCCGACGGCCCCAAACTGCTCTTCACCCCCACCGCGTGGGACACCTTCGTCCGCCGTATCAAGACCGGTGACTTCGACCACTAGCTCCGCCACAGTCAAGGACCATCGGCACGCACCCCTCAAGAAGATCGAGGAAGTGAAGCGGGAATGGACCTAAGTAACGCAGTATGGCGAAAATCATCGCGCTCCTCAGACAACGGCGGCCAGTGTGTTGAGGTGGCTAACAACTTGTCCGGAGTGGTCGCCGTTCGCGACAGCAAGAACCCCGACAGCCCCAAGCTGCTCTTCACCCCCACCCAGTGGAAAAGGTTCGTCGGCGGCGTCAAGACCGGCGAGTTCGACTCTCTGACCTGAGCTTTCACCCCTTCGACGCGATGCTCATCCGCCCTGGTCAGAGCCCGGCAGCGCGCCCGCGTTGCCGGGCCTTACGTCGTGCTTGCCGAACCCTCAGCACCGGACTTCGAAAACCCAGCCTCACCCGGAAAAGAGTTGAGCCGAAGAGACGGAAGCGAGCACGATGAACCTCATGGACCTCGTCGCCTCCCTGCCCGCCTTCGTCGTCGCCGTCGTGCTGATCTCGGCGTCGCCTGGTCCCGCGATGGCGTTGATCCTGCGGCGGGCCGCGCTGCACGGTTTCCGGGGAGCGGTGCCGACGGTGCTGGGCCTGGAGGCCGGTCTGTACGCCTGGGCGCTGTTCGCCGCGGCCGGTCTCGCCGCCCTGGTGGCCGCTTCCGAGGTGGCCTTCCTCGTTCTCCGGGTGATCGGTGCGGGTTTCCTGCTCTATCTCGGGCTGAAGGCGTGGCGCACCGCGTGGCGGATCAGGAAGGCCGAGCCGGCGCGGGAGGCGACAGAGGACACCTCGCCCAGCCTGAGGCAGAGCTGGTGGAGGGCCTTCGGTGAGGGTGCCCTCGTGATGCTCGCCAATCCGAAGGCCGCGGCCTTCATGATCGCTTTTTATCCCCAGTTCGTACCGGCCGACCAGCCGCTGTTCTCCACCACCGCGCTCCTCGCGCTCCTGCAGGTGGCCGTCGAGATCGTGCTGTACCTCGCCTTGGCTGCGGTGGTGGGACGCGCGGGCGCGTGGTTCCGCAGGCCCGTGATCCGTCGCCGCCTGGAGGCCGTCAGCGGCACCGTTCTCATCGTCCTTGGCCTGCGCATGGCCGCCGCGACCCGCTGACGCCGCGCGGGCGAACGGGCTCACACCTCCCGCTCACACCTCCTTGGAGCCGCTTGCATCTCCCCCGGGGGGAGGCGCGAGGGTGGAGGCATGAACGGCGACACGCTCTACTCGATCGGTGATCTGGCCCGGCGGACCGGGCTCACGGTCAAGACCGTTCGGTTCTACTCCGACCGCGGGATCGTGCCGCCGACCGGTCGCAGCCCGGCCGGTCACCGCCTCTACGGCATCGACGCCGTCGCACGCCTGGACCTCGTACGGACGCTGCGCGACCTGGGAGTGGACCTTTCCACGATCCGCAGGCTCGTGGAAGGGGAGATCTCGCTTTCCGAGGTGGCCGCGGCGCACGCCGAGGCACTCACGGTTCAGATCCGGACGCTACGCCTGCGGCGCGCGGTGCTGACGGCG
The DNA here is from genome assembly GCF_044459525.1 of Streptosporangium sp. NPDC050284. Taxonomy (NCBI): domain Bacteria; kingdom Bacillati; phylum Actinomycetota; class Actinomycetes; order Streptosporangiales; family Streptosporangiaceae; genus Streptosporangium; species Streptosporangium sp. NPDC050284. Next base: position 255,954 of record NZ_JBITIZ010000010.1, on the reverse strand, counting down.
GTGACCAGGCGCGGGTCCACCCATGAGGAGATGGATCTCATGCACAAGCTGGCCAAGCTCTCCGAGGACGAACGCCGACGCCTGATCGGCGACTTCCTCGACACCGCCTTCGGCGGCCTGGACGCCAACCCCGAATTCGCGGGGATCAGGCGCTCGATGACCCCCGAACTGCCCGACGATCCCGCACCCGAGCAGGTCGAGGCCTGGGTGGAGCTGGCCGAGCTGTCCCAGGACCCGGAGTTTCGCGGCGCCATGCGACGCCTGGCCGAACAGCACGCGGCCGAGCGCGCCCGGGGCGACGCCACCGGCCCACCGCGCCGCGATCCCGTCGCGATGGTCCGTGACCAGGCGAGCCCCAGCCTGGCGGCCGGCATCGCTCCGGACTCGTCCCGGAGTGACCCGGTCGTCGCGGCTGTCACGGCCCGATACGCGAACATCGTCGGCCGCCCCGACGACGCCGACCTCCGGCGCCGGTTGCTGGTCCGACTGGAGAGCGCGAACGACCCCCGCAGGGACACGTACCTCCGACTGCTCGCGGTGATCAACGGCTGGCCGGCCCCGGAGAGCCTGACGCCGGCGCTCGACTGGTTCGTCCAGGCCCTGCGCACCCGGACATCGGCGTAGCGAGCCGTTCGAGGTGCGATCCTCACCGCCCCCGAAGGCCCGGACAGAGGAGGCGAGGACGGTTTCGCTCTGCGCGAAGGCGGCGGGACTCGAACGCACCGCCTACCTATGGTGAGGTATGGCCTCCTCTGTCCCGCCGCTGCGTCCGGCGATCGATCGGACCGCCCCCAAGCCGTCTCCGGTTCGCGAGCCCCTGTGGCGGCACGTGCTCGGTGACTGTCTCAGAGATCTTCGTCACGAGCGGGGCGAGAAGCTGAGCGAGACGGCGCGTCGCGCCGGCGTCTCGCCGCAGTATCTCTCGGAGATGGAACGAGGCCGCAAGGAGCCGTCGAGCGAGATGATCGCCGCGGTCGCGGGCGCGCTGGATGTCACCCTGGTCGATCTGACCCTCGCCGTCGCCGAGAGCCTGCGGTCCGCTCAGAACAGCACGTCGAGAGGCGCTACCTGCTCGGCGGCGTACGCCCTGGCCGCTTGACGCGCTCCCCGGCCTGAAGGGCCGGGGATTCAGTCCGTGCCGCGTCATGCGGCACCTCTGTGGCTACCTGCTTCATCGGCGTCGGCCACCGCGAGCGGTGGTCTTACGTCACCTCCACAGGCGTTTAACGTCTCCGCCTCCCGCCGCCTGTCGGCGGCGGGTTTCCGTCCAGCGGCGACGGACCGTCGGCCCTCGGCCAGGATGTTGCGTGCGGCGTTGACGTCACGGTCATGGACCGCCCCGCACGGGCACGCCCACTCCCGGACGCCCAGAGGCAGGGCGCTGACCACGGTCGCACACTGCGAGCACCGCTTGGAGGAGGGGAACCACCGGCCGACCTTGGCGAAGGTCCGCCCGTACCGCTTCGCCTTGTACTCCAGCATGGCCACGAACTGCGACCAGCCCGCATCATGGACGCTCTTGGCCAGCCGGGTGCGCGCCAGTCCCTTGACCGACAGGTCCTCCACGTAGATCGCTTGGTTGTCACCGATCAACTGGGTGGAGAGCTTGTGGGCGAAGTCCCGGCGCGCATCAGCCACCCGGGCATGCGCGCGGGCGACCTTGACAACGGCCTTGGCGCGGTTGGCCGACCCCTTCACCGTACGACTCAGGGCCTTTTGCGCCTTACGGAGCCTCTTGGCCGCCCGGCGCAGGAGACGCGGGTTGTCGATCTTCCGGCCGTCCGACAACACCGCGAAATGCGTGAGACCCAAATCCACGCCGACCTCGGACGTCGTCTCGGGCAGCGGCTCATCACCGGTCTCGACCGCGAACGAGGCGAAGTACCGCCCGGCCGCATCCTTGATCACCGTCACCGTCACCGACGACGGCTCGGCGGGCAGCGGGCGCGACCAGCGCACCACCACCTCACCGATCTTCGGCAGGCGCAACCTCCCGCCCGCCGTGACGGCGAACCGGGCGTTGCCGGTGAACCGGATCGCCTGACGGGCATCCTTACGCGACCGGAACCGAGGCGGGCCGACCTTCGGCCCCTGGCGCTTACCGGTGATCGAGGCGAAGAAGTTGCGGTAGGCAGCGTTCAGGTCGGCCAAAGCCTGCTGCAACACCACCGCCGACACCTCACCCAGCCACACCCGCTCCGCCGTCGCCTTCGCGACACTCAGACGCCGGGACAACTCCGTATCCGAGACGTACGGCAAACCGTTCTCACGGGCTTCCTGCCGCAGGCGCAGCCCGTCGTTGAACACCACCCGCGCACACCCGAACGCCCGCGCCAGCGCCTGACACTGAACGGCGTCCGGATAGAGCCGATACCGGTAACGAAGCTGCACGATGGCGATGGTCGCATGACGAAACGCCTGAGCGCTCGACAACTCCGCGAGAACCTGGGGCACCGGATCGATGTCACCCCCTTCGCCGACGAACCCACGCACGGGGAGCCCCGCGCCGCCCGGGTGTCCTGCACTTGGTGGGCCGAGCGGCAGGACCAGGAAGGTCAGGGCACGCTCGCGCCCTAAAGGGCACTCCCGCGCGGGCCTTCCCCTCCCGGCCTGAAGGCCGGAGCACTGGCCCTCATTTCGGTAGCGTGGCCTGCCGGGATCATCCACGAGCCTACGAACGCTCCTCGATGATCTCGTCGAGGAGTCCGTACTCCAGGGCCGCTCTCGCGGTGAACACGCGATCGTGATCGGTGTCGGCGCGCAGGGTCTCGACAGTCTGACCCGTGTGCCGTGACAGTATGCGCTCGATGTCCGCCCGGACACGTACGACCTCGTCGGCCTGCAGGATGAGGTCGGGGATCGTTCCGCGCCCCTGAGCAGCCGGTTGGTGCAGGACCACTCGTGCGTGCGGGAGAGCGGCGCGTTTCCCCTCGGCGCCCGCGGCGAGAAGGACGGCCCCCACCGCGATGGCCTGTCCGACGCAGGTTGTCTCAACCCGCGGACGGATATAGCGCATGGTGTCGTATATCGCGAGCATCGCGCTCGGATCCCCGCCCTCACAGTTGATATAGAACTGTATGACGCCATCGGGATTGTCCGACTCCAGGAAAATAAGCTGTGCGACGAGCGCGTTCGCGACGCCCGCGTCGATCGCGGTTCCCAGATAGACGATTCGCTCGGTGAGAAGATGCGAGTAGACATCCATGATCCGCTCGCCACGAGGATTCCGGGCGATGACATTGGGGATCGTGTAAGTGGTCACTGGCCTGCTCCTTCGGTGACGCCGAATCCGAGCCGCGGGCGGTCGGGGGGCGCGATCTCGTTGAAGCTCTGGACGATCGCGTCGATGAAGCCGTAGTCCAGTGCCTCCTGTGCCGTGTACCAGCGATCGTGCAGGGAATCCTCGAATATGCGCTCCACGGGCTGCCCTGTGTCCTCGGCGATGAGAGCGAGCACCGTGTCGCGAGTATGCCGGAGGTCGTCGGCCTGCAACTCGATGTCGACCGCGGTGCCGCCGATCCCGGCCGAGCCCTGGTGCATCAGGACACGCGCGTGCGGCAGGGCGCGGCGCTTGCCCCGGGCCCCCGATGACAACAGGAACTGCCCGGCGCTGTAGGCGATGCCCAGCACGAGGGTCGACACGTCACAGGGAATGAGCCGAATGACGTCGCGGATCGCGAGCATCGACGGAACCGAGCCGCCCGGAGAATGAATCCACAATGCGATATCGGTCGACGCGTCCTGCGTGGCAAGTGCTATCAATTGCGTGGCGAGCAACGTCCCGTTGTCATCGTTGAGAGGACCGTCGAGAACGAGAACACGCCGTTCGTAAAGCTGATTTCTCACCCGCGCGTTGAACAGTGGAAGTTTCGATTCTTCAGCCATGCGTCCATGATGTGGGGCAGTCCGGATCGGCGTCGACGCGATCTGCCTGGGGCAGATCTGCTCTGAGCAGAGGAAACCCGATTTCCGGCCCGGTTCACAGCACCTTCGCGGTGCCTTCCCGGTGGCGCGTCACGCAACCTTGGTGGGATAACTGGTCCATGGGCGGATCGGGGAGCCGGCCGCGAAGCTGACCTTGGGCTGAGCGGGCAACGGCCACGGTGCCGGCGCGGAAGACGCCACGTGGCTGTGTCCATCGGAGTCCGGGAGCGGCGACGCCGCTCGGTCCAGTAGTCGGTCAGGACCGGGTCGTCGGGGGACGCCCGCCCTGCGACCATCCGGTGCCCGGACTACCGGGGGAAGCTCACGGTGCTTCTGGCCACCCGCCGACCTGTTCCCTTCTCAGGTGCTCCTCGGTCGCGGCGCGGATGGCGCGGACGCACGCGGCGACCGCGGGGTGCTCGGCGGCTCCTCGGCGGTAGGCGATCCGGGTCCTGCGCCGTGCCCGTAGCGGCAAGAGGCGCACGCCGTCCGGAAGGCGACCGGCGCCGAGTTGTGGCACCAGAGCGACACCCTGACCTGCGGCGACCAGGGTGAGCACGGCGGTGAAATCATCCACCTGGTGGCGTACCCTCGGCGCGAATCCCGCCGCCTGGCAGGCGCGTACCGCCACGGTATGGCAGAGGGTGCCGGGCGAACCCACGATCCAGTCCGCCTCACGGAAGCCGTCGACCGGATCTGCGGCTGCCACGGCGCCCTCCGTATCGGCTGAATACACGCCCGCCACCGCCCCGACCGAACATGCGGATGTCCCGGCGCCGGCCGGATCCGTGAGTGCCGTGCTGTCCGCTGCGCCGGGAAGCTCGGGCAAGACCGTCTCGTCCGGCCGCGACGTCGTATCGAGCGCCGCGCCACAGGGAACCGCGAGGAAGACCGTCTCGTCCAGCAGGGGTGTCGAGTCGAGCGTCGGGTCGGGCTCGACGGGGGCCAGGTCGTAGTCGTGCAGCAGTGCCACGTCGAGGTGCCGTTCCCGCAGCGCGTCGGGGGCGGCGGCCGGGTCCAGTTCGGTGACCATCAGGGCGAGCCCCGGATGGTCGCGGCCCAGCGCGACGAGGGCCGCTGGCAGCAGGGTGTGCACGGCGGTGGGGAAGGCCCCGATGTGCACGGTCCCGCTCAGGCCGGACCGGGCGGCGGCGAGGGTCGCCGAGGCCGCCTCCAGTTCGGCGAGCACGGTCTCGGTGTGCTCGACCAGCGCGACGCCCGCCGGTGTGAGGGTGACCCCGCGACCGGTCCGTTCCAGCAGTGCCACCCCCGCCTCCCGTTGCAGCGCCGCGAGCTGCTGGGAGACGGCCGACGGCGTGTAGGTGTGGACCTGGGCCACCGCGGCGATGGTGCCGAGTCTGGCCAGGTCGCGGAGCAGCCGCAGTCTGCGAACATCAAGCATAAGATCAGCTTACGTATGTCTTTATGAATCGGAACTGGTTCTTCATATTTGATCGCGCGACGATGGCCCCATGACGCTCAACGGTCTCTACGTCCCATTGATCACTCCGTTCGAGACCTCCGGCGAGGTGGCCCTCGGCGCACTGGAACTGCTCGCGCGGCGGCTGCTCGACGACGGCGCGACGGGCTTGGTCGCGCTCGGCACCACGGGGGAATCCGGCGCGCTCACGGAAGCGGAGAAGCGCGCCGTGGTCGAGGTGTCGGCCCGGGTCTGCCGGGAGCGGTCGGCGCCGCTCGTGGTGGGCGCCGCCACGGCCGAGGCGTTGCGGCGGCTGGGCGACCACCCGGAGGTCGTCGCCGCGCTCACGGTGGTGCCCCCGTTCGTACGCCCCGGTGAGGAGGGCGTTCTCGCGCATTTCGCGCACCTCGCCAAGCTGAGCCCGGTGCCGCTCATCGTCTACGACGTTCCACGTCGCACGGGCCAGCACCTGTCGGCCGGGACCTTGCGGAGGCTCGCCGCGATCCCCGGCGTCGCCGGGTTGAAGTCCTCCCCCGGTGCGATCACCGACGACAGCATCGAACTGCTGGCTGACCCGCCTCCCGGGTTCGCGATCCTCGGCGGCGACGATCCGCACATCTCGCCGCTGCTGGCACTCGGCGCGCACGGCGGCATTCTGGCCTCGGCACTGGTCGCCACCGCCGACTTCGCGCGGCTCGTCACCGCGTGGCGGGCCGGTGACGTGTCCGAGGCGCGCGCCCTCGGACACCGTCTGGCGCCGCTCTCGCTCCGGCTGTTCGCGGAGCCGAACCCCACGGTGATCAAAGCCGTGCTGCACGCGCGGGGCGACATCCCCACCCCCGCCGTACGGCTGCCGCTGCTGACCGCTTCCCCGGACACGGTGGCGGCGGCGCTGGAGTCCTGGCAGCCGCTCCGTCCGTGAATCGGAACCGGCGCCGTCAGGAAAGCCGTCGTTCGCGCGTTTCTCGCGGTGGTTACGCCTTGGGCGCCTGCGAGATGCGCACCATGTTGCCCGAGGGGTCCCGGAAGGCGCAGTCGCGCGGGCCCCAGGGCTGGTCGATGGGCTCCTGCAGCACCTCGGCGCCGAAGTCGCGCACCATCTCGAAGGTCGCGTCGACATCGTCGGTGCGGAACACGGTCATGGGCAGGACCCCCTTGGTCAGCAGCTCCTGCAGGGCGTCGCCGTCGGCCTGGGACCGGCCGGCGTGCGGCTCGGAGAGCACGATCTCAAGGTCCGGCTGGGAGGCGCTGCCGAGGGTGACCCAGCGGAACCCGCCCGAGGCGACGTCGTTGCGCACCTCAAGACCGAGCGCGTCGCGGTAGAAGGCGAGCGATCCGTCCAGGTCGTTGACGGTGACGTGGCAGTACTGGAGAGAAATGGTCATGTGGCCAACGCTAGATGACCGTGGCGCGGACCACTTCTCCGATCCTGACCTGTTGGTTCCTCGTCGGCCGGGTCTGCACCTTGGCCACGCAGGCGGGCATCGCCCGCACCGCACGGTGCTCCTGGGCCCGGTACGCGCTCGGCGTCATCTTCACGAGCTCGGTGAACCGCGAGCTGAACGAGCCAAGGGAGGTACAGCCGACCGCCATGCACGCGTCGGTCACACTCATGCCCCCGCGCAGCAGCGCCATCGCCCGCTCGACCCGCCGGGTCATGAGGTAGCTGTACGGCGTCTCACCGTAGGCCGCCCGAAACGCCCGAGAGAAGTGCCCCGGCGACATCAGCGCGTGGCGGGCCATTGTCGGGACGTCAAGCGGACGTGCGTACTCCCGGTCGATCAGATCCCGCGCCCGGCGCAGGTGCGCGAGGTTGGCAAGGTGCGACTGGTCCATGGAACGAGAGTATCCGAGGTAGAAAATTACTAGACCAGTCTGTAGAGTTCACTCATGCGGATTCATCATCTGAACTGCGGGACCATGCGTCCCATCGGCGGACGCCTGGTCAGCGGGACCGGCAGCCTGCTCACCTACGCGCGGAACGTGTGCCACTGCCTGCTGATCGAGACCGACGACGGGCTCGTCCTGGTCGATACCGGGCTGGGCATGGGCGACGTACGGGACCCCGGGAGACTGAACACGGTGTTTCGGCGGCTGGTACGGCCCGTGCTGTCCGCCGAGGAGACAGCCGTGCACCAGGTCGTCCGGCTCGGCTACGAGCCCGGCGACGTCCGGCACATCGTGCTCACCCACCTGGATTTCGATCACGCGGGAGGGCTTGGCGACTTCCCCAACGCCAAGGTCCACCTGTACGCGACGGAGTTGGAGGCCGCGCGGCGTCCGCTCACCACCCTGGAACGGTCTCGCTACCACACCTCGCACTGGGCACACGGCCCCGACTGGGTGACGCACGCCGCCGGCGGCGACGACTGGTTCGGCTTCTCAGCGGTACGTGACCTGCCGGGGCTGCCACCCTCGATCCTGCTCGTGCCGCTGGCCGGGCACACGCGCGGGCACGCCGGTGTCGCCGTCGACACCGGCCACAGTGACCACGGCACGGCGCGGTGGCTGCTGCACGCCGGCGACGCCTACTTCAATCACGCCCAGATGGCTTCCACCCCCTCCTGCCCGCCGGCCACCGACTTGTTCCAGACCTTGATGCAGGACGATCGCGCCACACGCCTCGACAACCTTCACCGGCTCAACGAACTCGCGCGTACCGGTGCGGTGGACATCTTCTGCGCACACGACAAGACCGAACTCGACCGTGCCCGGTCCGCGGTGTTCCCCGAGCCGTCGAGCAGCCCCGCAGGCGGCGCCTCGCCCGCTCCATCGGATCGCGGCGACCTCACTCCCGCACCGGCCACGGAGTAGACCATGGCACCGCGAGGCCAGACCAGGCGGCAAATTCTCGACACCGCCCAAACCCTGTTCCAGCGACAGGGCTACCACGCCACCGGCGTCAACCAGATCCTCGCTGAGGCAGAGGCCCCTAAGGGAACGCTGTACTTCCACTTCCCCGGAGGAAAGGAGCAACTCGCCGCCGAAACGGTCACCCGGGCCGCACAGGAGTGGGGCCGGGCCATCGACGACGCCCTCCGCCAGGCCGATGATCCCGCCACGGCCATCTCCGAGATCACCAACCTGCTCAGCGGCTTCCTGCAACGGTCGGACTTCCGCGACGGCTGCCCGCTCGCCACCGTTGCCCTGGAGGTCGCGGCCGACAGCGACCAGGTCCAGGCCGCCTGCGCCCACGGCTACCAACACTGGATCACCCTCATTGCGACTCACCTCCGCGAACGAGAGATCCCCGACGACACGGCGGAAGAACTGGCGGCGTTCATCCTCTCCTCCATCGAAGGGGCCCTCCTGCTCTCCCGAGTACGACGTGACACCACCCCCCTCCGGCAAGCCGCTGTCCGGCTCACCGCCATCGTCGCCCAGGAGATTCCCCGGCAGGACGCCTGATCTCGCCACATCGAGAGATCAGGTGTCCGACGATCAGGCGGCCGTCTCGACAGGCGGACTCGTCAGGCCCAGGGGTCGAAGGGGATGCCACTCGGCTTGGCGCGCGAGAGGAGGTCCCCGAACCTGCCATCATTGATCTTGATCGTCGCGGCCCCGAAGTCCGCGCTCATCAGCCTGTCGCGCAGCGAGGTGCTGGGCCAGCCGTTCCAGTCCACGAGCGGGGGGTAGCGCCAGTTGTGGTAGTGGTTCTCCGGCGGCTCGTCATTGCCGTTGGCGAGCCGGAAGAAGTGCGTGGACAACCCGTCCTTGTGGTAGACGACCTTGGGATGCGACCCGTCGAAGCGCACCTGCGAGCGCGGGTAGGTCACGACGCTGCTGTGTTGCGTGGTCGAGAGATACTCCACCTGGTTGGACGCCTGGTTGACCCAGGAGATGACGTGTTCCCAGTCGTGTCGGTGGCCGCCGAGGCTGATGCCGGGCAGCGCCTGGTCCTTCTCGAAGTAGCTGGCGTACACGATGGCGCACCATCCGCTGTTGCACTTGGAACGGGCGTAGGTCTGCGAGTTGTCCAGGTCCGACTGGTCACGGCAGTTGCCGTTCACCGCGCCGGTCGGGTTCAGCCCCGCAGCGAGGGTTCCGTCCGGTCCGATGGCGGGGGTGGCGTAGCAGCCGTCGCCGTCGTAGTCGTAGGCCGGCGAGAACGAGGACTCGTACCCTCCAGCCGACTGAGGCAGATTGCCGGGCGGAGCGGCATGGGCCGCCGACGCGGGGATCACGACCCCCAGCACGGCGACGCCGAACACGATCCCGAGCCGCGAACGCCTGCGCGTGAAGAACGTGGGGGAGGATGTGCTCCTCTCTGAGGTGGTCGCTGACTTCGATGCCCTCGCGGTGGACGTGAATGACGACAGCTTTCGCATGCTTCCGCCTTCTCGAAGAACTGACTTCATGACCTGACGGCGCTTCGGCGTGCCGGGGCGTCGGCGGTGTGCTCCGCGCCGATATGAGCACGCCTCGCACTTTCACGGCACCACGGAACCGACGCTTGATCAAGGTCTACGGACCAAATGGCGCCAATACGTATCGGCGAGGTCCGAAAGGTGAACCACAGGCGGCGACCGGTAGGCAGACCTGTCACGGAGAGGGGAAAAGGATCAGCAAAGTCATCTCCAAGGCGTCTACAAGTTCGTCTTGGGAGCATCCCTGCATCAGGTTCGCTATCCGAAAGGGGTCATCGAGAGATGAACGACTTCGCAATCACCGCTCGTGAGCTCGACGAGAACGAGCTCGCCGGCGTCACCGGCGGTCACCGTCCGGACTACGACTGGATGAACTACGACTGGCGCGACGCGGTCATCTGCGCCCTGCCGTAACCATGGGACGGGGGCCGCTCTCACGGGTCGGCCCCCACCTCAGGTCGTACGACAGGCTGTACACATCACCGAAGGCATGGGTGTCGTCACCCGGTCGACCACCCCAGAGCTCGGCTCCCCCGCCCGCACACAGATCCGTCCCGATCTCGCCGCGCCTTACCGGAGAAACACATCCGGCTGTGAACAGTGCCCGTGTCACGACCCGCCGCGGCGGGTCGCTTTCGCCATAGAGAAAGGCGTAGAGAAAAGACTGCAACCTTTCGCCCGATGAGTCGCGTTGGGAACGGGCGAGAGGAGATCACAGTGGATCGTTATGACGGCTTCCGCGAGTTCGTGCTCGCCCGCCAGCAGACGCTGATGCGAACCGCGTACCTGCTGACGGGAGACGCCCATCTCGCCGAAGACCTGCTGCAGAGCGTCCTGATCAAGATCGTGGGGCACTGGCCCAAGCTGTCCAGGAGCGGCAATCCCGAGGCGTATACGCGCAAGGCGCTGGTCAACCAGTACATCTCCTGGCGGCGTCGGCCACATCTTGAGTTACCGAGCGCCGATCCACCCGAACGCGGTGCCTTTTACGACGGGGCCGCGCTCGACCGGATCGTGCTCCGGCAGGCGCTGGCCAAGTTGACGCCCAAGCAGCGTGCCGTGATCGTGCTGCGCTTCTGGGAGGACCTCACCGAGGCGCAGACGGCCGAGGTGCTCGGCTGCTCGATCGGCACCGTCAAGAGCCAGGCCCATCACGCGCTGACCCGCCTGCGCACGGTCGCGCCCGAACTCGCGCACCTGCTGTCCGATTCCGAGCTCACGGAGGTGGCCCGATGACAAGCTTGCGTAAGACGCTGGGCGACATCGCCGACGAGGCTCCACCGGTGAGTCTGGCCGACCTGGCCGACCGGGCCGTCACGGGTCACCGGCGCAGGCGGCGCACCATCCTGACGCTGGCCGCTGTCGCAACGGTCATGGCGCTGGGCGTGGGAACCGCGGGCATGACGCTGGTGGGGTCGCGTGGCGACTACGGCGACTACGGCGACTACACGGTCACGCCGCAGCGCGCGGACACACTGCCCGAGCTGCCCGACGGCAAGGTGGAACCACTCGGCTACGCGTACCAAACCCCCTGCAAGGTCGACAAGAAGACGCGGCACGTCGACTGCGGCGTCATCGAGTGGCGGGTGGTCACCCGCACCGGCACGACCTACCGAGTGCCGCAGGCACTCACCGAAACCGTCAAGGCGTTTCGCGTCCCCATCTCGATCAGCCGGGACGGACGCATGCTCGCCTACTACAGCCGTCAGGCCCAGGCGCATGTGGTCCGCGACCTGGTGAGCGGCTCCACGGTGACCTCCTCTGTCACGGTGAAGGAGGAGCAGCTCGGCGTGGGCACCATGCTCGTGGTCTCCGACGACGGCCGCTACGTGGTCTTCGACCCGCGTGAGGGGAGCAAGCAACCCGGGCTGCTGATCGACATGCACACCGGCAAAACGGTGTCGATACCCGGCGAGTACGAGACGATCGGCATCAAAGACGGCGTTGCCCAACTGGTCCGTTACCGCAAGACCGACCTGTGGCTGATGCCCGTCACCGGTGGAGGCGCACCGGTGCGCTTCGACGGCGTGTTCATCATGTTCAGCGAGCTCTCCCCGGACGGCCGGACGGTGGCCGCCTTCGAGTTCGGGAAGCAACGCATGGAGAGCCACTCGCTCACCCTGCTCGATGCCAAGACCGGGCGGACCATACGGAAGGTGGTCATCCGCGGCCTGCCGAAGGCCGGCGGCATCCTCGACACCTCCCTCTGGCGGAACAGGGCCGAGGTCACGCTTTTTTACCTGCACAACGGAGGGTCGCGCAGCAGCTATGCGATCGACATCAATACCGGCCGGGCCCGACAAACAGCTCGTTACCCGAATGTGTCTCCGTACATGCTCTTTCCTGGAGTCGTGAGCAGCAAATAGAGCTCGTGCGAAAAATCCCTGGATGAGGATATCGATGGTGGGGTGGCTTGTCGTGGAGCACGGGGCCGTCGATGACAAGGAAGCGCGCCACCTATCCGATAGCGCGCGAGAATTCCTTGCCCCGCCGCTCCCGGCGGGGCAAGGAGGGCAGTCGAATACTTCCGACGAGAGATCGTTAATTCACCGGCCTATCGGCTGCCAGCCCTGAGCGAGGTTCCGGTTCGTCGAACTCATCGCACGCAAGACGACTCAGCGATGCGAGCCAGGTCCAGGACGGTGTAGCGCTCACGATTGCCTACCCAGAACAAGGTCGACCCCTCGGGCGAGGTCGCCCCCACTTTGATCTCATGCCATGGCATCCCACGTTTTTGCAGAGCAGATGAACCAATCACAGCGGTCCGCTTCGTGCAGCGATCATAGAGCTGGATAAGAGGTCCGAGTTGGGCCGCACCCCAAGTGATCTCACGGGAATCATCACCGCGAATTGTCGGGAGGCCGAGAAGAAAGATCGTCTCACGGAACGGCGCCATCCTGAGGTTAGCGTCTCCCGGCAGCTCCGTCCGCTCGGCGCCGTCCAATCGCATGATGACAACCTTACGCATTTCATAGGGCACGCTCTCGGCTTGACCGACGCACCAGACGGGCCCGCAAGTCAATTCACGAAGATCCCTCCCACCGGTGACATGTCTTTCCTCGCCGGTGGCGAGATTGATCACAGTACGTTCGCTCACATCCCAAGCCCACGGCCAGTTGGTGACCCTGAGTTTTCTGTCAGGCCGAACCGGCTCCGGACGGCCTCCGGACATCGAGGCCTTCCAGACGTCACCCTCGTAGCCCCACCACGCCGCGGTGTCTTCCGTTATCTGGAAACCGAAGATTTGTTGATCTTTGTTTATTGGCAGGCGTGTCACCATGCGCATGGAACCACCGACTAAGGGCATGGCCCACAGCTCGACATGACGCTGGCCGCCATAGGTCGCCCCCGGCGCATAGCCGCTGACAAGCCACGCTACCTGTGTAGCACTCAAAGCCGTGTGCTCGATTTCAAAGCACCCTCCACACTCCGCCCACCTTGGCGCTGTGGACAGCTGGCGATGACGGCCGCTCCGAGTGTTGACGTTGAAGAACGTAGGGCGCTTCGCCCAATCCCTCATGAGCATTTCATGCTTGCCGAGCATCGCCACCGGCAGCAGGGTGCCCCCGCCCTTCAGCTTTCTTGGAGCGGAACCCACAGCATCCGGCCAGATATCCTTGACAGGATCCAGAACCGGCAACGCCGGGAGATGTTCAGGCCGCGCGGGCGACTCTGGAGCCGAACAAGCCGTCACCGCGACCTGAAGGGCAAGTGCCAGGGCCGCACTCAACCATGTAAGTCTATATAGGATTCGCACACGTCATCAGACGTGTGTGAGAAAAGATCGGTTCCGAAAACATATTGCGCCTTTCCCCTCCGGCTCGGTGCTCCACATCTCAGGCGTTCGGCGACACCAGCGGAGCCCGGTATGTGCAGAAAACGATGCAGCTTGGTCTCGTCGGCCTGATCGGGCACAGCGGCCTCAGTCGACAAGTGCGCCGGCGGACAGATTGACGATCGCTCCGGTCATGGCTCCACTTCGCTCTGAGGCGAGGAATGCGGCCGTCTCCGCCACATCGGAGAGCGTGGGCAGCTTTTTCAGAAGCGTTCCCTGCGCCATTCCCCCACCTTCGAGCATTTCCTGGACCGACTGTCCGGCCGCCGCCGCGGTTTGCTCGAAGAGGTCCTTGGTATAGGAACCCGCCGCCGGCGCGTCGGCGACAGCGTGGGGACGGATGCCGATCACCCGGATGTTGCCGGGTGCCAGCTCCGCGGCCAGGACCCGCGAGAACGCCTCCTTGCCGGCCGCGCTCACGCTGTGCCCCAAGATGCCGCCTACCGCCATTTTGGAACCCGGCTCGGACAAGGTCAGGATGACGCCGGGACGCTCGCGGCCCATGTGCCGTGCCACAGCCTTGCTCGTGATGAACAGCGTCCGCAGGAAACCGTCGATCGGCCGCATGAACTCCTCCAGCGAGAGGTCCGCCAGCGAAGTCCCCTGGTCGTGCATGACACTCACGGCGTTGAGGGCGATGTCGATGCCGCCGGCCGTCTCCGCGATCGCGTCGGTGTGCTTTTCGACCGCCTGTTGATCGAGAACGTCGACTTGCGCGGTCTCGACTTTTCCGCCCGTGACGGCGATGTCACGCGCCACGGCGTCGAGCTTCGCCCGCGTCCGCCCGGCGATGAAGACCCTCGCACCTTCCCTGGCGAATACCCGGGCGACCGCGCCGCCGATCGCGCCCCCGCCTCCATAGATCACAGCATTCTTATCTCTGAGCAGCGATCCACTCATACGCGTCCTCCAAAGGTGATCGGTTCTTCCGAATGGTCACGCGGCCTCGATGGTCACACCGTCACCGCCGCGAGTTCTGCCGCGTCCGCGATTACCAGGAGCTTCGGGAAGCAAATGCCCCAGACGACCGGGTTGGTCAGTCGCGTTTCTGACGCTGGATCTGTTCCGCGATGCGCTTGATGCGGTTCAGTCGCGTATCCCACGTCTTGCCGACCTCGTTCAACTGCCGGACGGCGCGGGCGAGCTGCGCCTCGTCGACTTCGTAGCGCCGCTCGCGGCCCATCGGTGTCGCGTGCACGAGTCCCGCGCGATCGAGGACGGCCAGGTGCTTGGTGACCGCCTGGCGTGAGATCGGGAGACGATCGCTCAGGCTGGTCGGCGTACCGACTCCTTCCGCGAGCAACAGGTCGATCAGGCGGCGCCTGGTCGGGTCGCCGATCGCCGACCAGAGTTCGTCGTCGACGGCGACGGTCATCGCGCCACCACGGAAGGGGCGTAGCCCTGCAGCCTGGGCAGGAACAAGTCCCAGCCGCGCTCGTGGTCGTGGAAGGCCTCCTCAAGCACGGCGGCCTCCCAGCCCTTCTCCCGCCAACCGCTCTCGGTCACGCGCAGAATCGTGCCGTCGCCGGAGGGTTCGAGCTCGAAGGTGACCAGGAGAGAGTTGCCCGCATCCGGCAGCTCACCACCGGGAGCGACCCAGTGGAACGCGAACGTGCGGGGCGGATCCACGGTGACCACCGTGATCGGTTCGACCACGGCACGCTCGTTCCACACCAGTTCGCCGACCGCGCCCGGCTCAGGCTCGAACGACGCGTCTTCGGACCACCACATCTTGATGTGCTCGGGACGGCTCACCACATCGAAGACGATCTCCGGTACCGCGTCGATATGGATCTCACGCGCCAGCTTTCCGAACTCCACTACGAACCTCCAATAGGCAACCATCGGTTGCGCATAACTCTAGCGACCACACCGTCAACCCGCAACCTTATGTTGCGCGATGCCTCCGAGGTCGACGTCGAGAACCACCTGACCAGGCGACGAAGCTGCCACCGATCGCCCATCAAGGCACTCGGGACCAGATTCCGATCTATGCCGTTATCCAACGGGGCACTAACATGGCGGACCATGGAGTGCTTTGCCGCTTGGCGTACCCGCCCCTGAGGGCCGGTTCGCTGCCGACACCAGGCCGCGAGCGGGCCGACCGATGCCCTTTTTCGTTCAGGCATCAAGCCCTCAGCCCGAAAGGCGCACTTCCATGCTCATCCGCCCGTTCGTTCAACAGGACCTCACGCGGCTCACCGAATTGACCATCGAGACGTTCCGGCCGTTCTACGAAGACCACTTCCGCCCCCTGGTGGGTGAAGTCGTCTTCGCCAACCGGCACGGCAACTGGCGTGACGACTATCGCGAGCAGGTCGCCGAGCTCCACGACCCGGCCCGGCACAGGTACGTCGCGGTCGCCGAGACCGAGAACGCCATCGTCGGCTACGTCGCCTGGGGCGTCGACCCGGCCGACAGGAACGGCACCATCACGCACCTCGCCATCTCGGCCGAACACCGCCGGCAGCACACGGGCACCGCCCTGTGCGAGCACGCCTTCGATGAGATGCGTGCCCTCGACGTCGAGGTGGTCGAGATCGGTACCGGGGGCGACCCCTTCCACGCACCCGCCAGAGCCCTCTACGAAAAGCTCGGGTGCACCCTGCTTCCAGTCGCCGTCTACTACCGCGAACTCTGACCGACCCCCTCCGGGACAGTGCTCTCACAGGCTGTCCCGGCGGGGGCGAGCAGCCGGCCGACCCGGTTTTCGCGCCTATACGCGCTACGCCGGTCACGCGAAGCCTCACCGAAGGCCGGCGGCTCTCGAATCACGATCCGTTCGAGATCCTCACCTCAGCCCTGGCGAGGGTGGAGTGGCGGTGCCGGTCCACGGAACCCCGGTCGCCATGCGCGCCTTCGGCGGACAGCGGTCCGCACCCGACCGGCTCCATGATCGCGATGAAAGTTTCAGGCGCTTTCATTCGTCGGCGTCCTATGCCGACACACCATAAGACGCGTGTACCCCCAGAGCGGGTCATCGAGAGCTTTACACGGATCTTGACACGTTTCACAGATGTTTCCACACTGAGTCCTCGGAGCGATCTCCGCTGCCGGTTGCCGATGAAGAGACCGCCGATCACGACGCCCTTGTCGTACGCGCTCCGGTACCGGGACGAGGAGGCGACCGATACGGTGCGGAGCCCCCGCACCGAAGGCCACTCGGCGATGGCCGTCACGTACTGATCCCGATGAGGGGCTCACCCGAAGAGAAGGAACACCACAGTGCGACGACGTGTCAGTGAGACTCCGGAGCCTCGTGCCGCCCAGAGTGTCCGATCGGAGCCCGGGCCACAGGGCGGGTGGGGGAAGCGTGCGACAGCCGCGGCGGTCGTCGTCCTCGGGCTGCTCGCGATGATCGTCGTGACTCGGCCGGCATCGGCCGCCGACAACCCCTATCAGCGAGGCCCCGACCCCACCCTGGCCAGTGTGGCCGCCACCAGGGGCACCTTCGCCACCGCGCAGGTCAGCGTACCGTCCGGGAACGGCTTCGGCGGTGGGGTGATCTACTATCCGACGGACACCGGCCAGGGGACTTTCGGCGCGGTCGCGATCGTGCCCGGCTACTCCGCCCGGTTCGCCGACGAGGAGGCCTGGATGGGCCCCTGGCTCGCGTCCTTCGGCTTCGTCGTCATCGGAATCGAGACCAACAGCCGCACCGACGGCGCCGACCCCCGAGCGACCCAGCTGCTCGCCGCGCTGGACTACCTCACCCAGCGGAGTTCGGTACGCGACCGCGTCGACCCCAGCCGGTTGTCGGTGGTCGGCCACTCCGCGGGTGGCGCCGGCGCCCTCACCGCGGCGCTCCGGCGGCCCTCGCTGAAGGCCGTGGTCGGGCTCGCTCCCGGCTCTCCCACGGGAAACCTGAGCCTGGCCGATAACCGGGTGCCCATGATGTTCATCTCCGGGCAGAGGGACACGGTGGTCACGCAGTCCTACCTCAACGGGTTGTACAGCACTCTCCCGGCCTCTGCACAGAGCGCCTGGGTGGAGATAACCGGCGTGGACCACCTGTTCGCGACGAGGGCGAACACGACCGAGATGCGGACGCTGATCCCGTGGTTGAAGATCTTCGTTGACAACGACACCCGGTACACCCAGTTCCTGTGTCCGTTGATGGACTCCACCGGCATCTCGATGTACCGCAGCAAGTGCCCATACGTGCCGCCGGGCGGCTCGTCGCCCTCGCCCTCGGTCACTCCTTCGCCTTCGGTCACCCCGTCCCCCTCACCTTCAGTCACCCCGTCGCCCTCCCCCTCCCCGGGCGCCTGCACCGCGAGCTACCGCACCACGAACTCGTGGCCGGGCGGCTACCAGGGCGAGGTCACGGTGAAGGCGGGCGGCTCGGCGGTCAGCGGATGGACCGTCAGATGGACGCCGGGCAACGGCCAGACGGTCAGTCAAGTGTGGAACGGCACGCTGGCCACCGACGGCTCCGCGGTAACGGTGACGAACGCTGCCTACAACGGCTCCATCCCGGCCTCCGGCACGACCACCTTCGGCTTCCTGGCCGGCGGTACGCCGTCGTCCCCCTCCCTCACCTGCAGCAGCCGCCCCTGACACCCATTCGGCGCGCTGTGACCATCGGTCGGCCAGATGCCACCGTCCCTTCCCCCGGCGTCGCCGATCCATCTCGCCACGACAGGAGTCTCGCCTGCGTCACGACGGTCGCGGAGAAAGAACCTCGCTGTCGCATACCGCGACATACCGCGACTAGAGTCTGGTGCAAAAGTGGATCAAGGTGATAGATGATCACGCCCCCGGGGGCGTGATCATCTGACGAACGGCCAGTTGGAGCGACCGGCAACGTCGCTACCGGCGGGCAATACTCTGCGATCCACACAAACTGCCACCAAATCGTCGCACAAGGGACGCCCGACGCATGAGTACGCCACCATCGCCACCCGGAACGGAGCGGACTGAAGGATCAGCCGTCCAGATCGGTGCCCTCGTTCCGCTCACCCGGCCTGGCTGGGTGGAGGCGGGCCAACACTTGCTCGCCGGGCTCGAGTTGGCCGTTCGCGAGGTCAATGACGCCGGAGGGATCGCCGGAAGACCACTCGAACTGGTGGTTCGAGACACCGCGGCTGATCCGCAGAAGGCCGCGGCGGCCGTGGACGAACTGGCTCGCCTGGGCGTGGCCGCCTTGGCGGGGGAATATCACAGCGTCGTCGCTCGCGCCGCCGCAGCCAGGGCCGACGCCCTCGGCCTGCCGTTCCTCTGCTCGTCGGCGGTTCTCGACGCGCTCACCGAACAACCAACGGAATGGGTCGCGCGCCTCGCTCCGGCGCAGTCCCACGGCTGGCAGATCTACGCGGACTTCCTCCTCGGCGCGGGTCACAGTCGGATCGCCGTAGCGGCCGAGTCGAGTGTCTACTGGGCATCCGGCACCCGTATTCTGCGGAACCACCTCGCCTCCCGCGGCGGAACCGTCATCGAACTCGACATGCGCACGCTCACCCCTGCGGCCGTGTGCGACGAACTCCTCGACAATCGCGCGACAGCTCTCCTTCTCCTGGTCGGCTACCCGGAACCGGCGGTGTCGATCGTCAAGTCCGTCCGCCACGACCGGCGTCTCGCCGAGATCATGATCGGTGCTCCGGCCGGGCAACCGGAGTTCACCGAATGGGCGGCGTCGCTGGGCGACGACAGCGCCGCGATCCCCTTCCTGCGCTACCTGCCCGAGCGTCTCAGCCCACTGGGCGCGCGAGTCGAGACGGCCCTCCGCGAGCGACTAGGCGAAGCGCCGTCTTTCGTCGCTTTCGAGGGCTACGACACGGTCGCCGTCCTCTCCCAGGTGCTGCGTTCTCAAGGCGCGGACCGGGCGCGCACCGCCGGATCCTGGCCGCGCGTTGCGGTCGAAGGCACCCGCGGGCAGATCCGGTTCTCCCGCACGCCAGGCATCAGCGTTTGGCAATGGGCCTGGCCGCCGATCCAAGTCGTTGATCGAGATCCGGCGGAACCTGATCGCTTTCGGATCCTCCACACCGGCTGAGAGAGCACGGAGGTCCGACTGCCCAGATCTGTCCGCATTTGGGGCCGTCTACCTATCTGCTCGTTAGCACCGGGAACTGGTGTGACCGCGCTGGTCATAGCCAGTCGCTCCGCCCTTTGAGCGACAACACGTTAGCGAGCCGACACGGGTGGGGTTGCCGTCATCCACCGTTCCGATGTCGCTCAGGGCCGGGGCCCAGCCCGATCCGGCCTTCTCCTCAATGTGTTGGAGTGATCTACAAGCCGTTTCCCAGTACCGGTCCCTAGCCTCGTCACCGGCCCTCGCGTCTGGCGCGACAGGGCCGAGCTCGAAGACATCGGCAACGACGAGGAGTAAGACATGGTCAGGGCCGAAGACGGCCGGTCGGTCGCCGCCGAGCGGATCAGCAACTGCCTACGGTACAGATGGCCCAGGCTCGACCTGAGCAATCTCCAGCTGGAGACGGTTCCCGAGCCGCTCGGCGACCTCACTCACCTGATCAAGCTCGACCTGAGCGGCAACGGGCTGACCGCGCTACCCCAGTGGTTGGGCGGCCTCACTCATCTGACCGAGCTCGATCTGAACTGCAACGGGCTGACCGTCCTACCCGAGTGGCTGGGCGACCTCACCAACCTCACCACACTCCAGCTGGGCGGTATCGAGCTGACCGTCCTGCCCGAGTGGCTGAGCAACCTCACTGCCCTCACCTGGCTCGACCTCGGTTGCAACGAGCTGACCACTCTGCCCGAGTGGCTGGGCGGCCTCACCAACCTCACCTACCTAGAGCTGCGCTGCAACGAACTGACCGCTCTGCCCGAGACACTGGGTGATCTCACCAACCTCATCTACCTCGACCTGAGCGATCTCCGCCTGGGGACGCTTCCCGAGTGGCTGGGCAACCTCACTCGCCTGAACGAGCTCTATCTGAGCAGCAACGGGCTGACCGTCCTACCCGAGTGGCTGGGCGACCTCACCGCCCTCGCCTGGCTCAACCTGAGCTACAACCAGCTGACCGCTCTGCCTGAGTCGCTCCGCAACCTCACCGTCCTCCGAGAACTCCTACTGGACAGCAACCGGCTGACCGCGCTCCCTGAGTGGATGGGCGGCCTCACTCACCTGAACGCGCTCTACCTGAGCAACAACGAGCTGACCGCCATACCCGAGTGGCTGGGCCACCTCACCACCCTCACCGTCCTCGACCTGAGCGGTAATCAGCTGGTCTCGCCCGAATCGGTGGAGAACCTCGCCGCCCTCCACGAGTTCCACCGGGACGGCTACCGGCTCACCCGCGCATAACGGCGGATTTGAGCCACTGAAGCGACCCAGCTCCCACCGGCCAAGTCGGCGACCCCTCACCGCCGGGTACAAACCGGCGATGCTGCAGGACGACCAAGCCGATGTCTTCCGACTCATCCGGGCGGTTCTGTCCGGCGGCAAGAGTGTCCGGATTCGGGCGTACCGATCGAGGACATCTCATGGCTCGTCGGGCGTCAGAACACAGCGGATCGAGACCGTCTACCGGAAGCAGATCCGGCCGGTGCTCATACAGGGCGCGGAGGCCATGGACGACATCTTCGGAAGTCAGTCACTCAAGCCCCGTCCTGAAGATCAGGAACGGGGCGTTCTGGCTGGTGGGCACTACTGGGTTCGAACCAGTGACATCTCGCTTGTAAGGCGATCCGAACGGGGGCACGACCAGGGCCAATAGTGGCCATGACCTGGGCGTACGGTCCACGCTCGTCCACTGTTGTCCGGCCCCGTCCGGGGTCGTTGTCACCCAGTTGGTCACTCAGCTACGAAACACGGCCAGATGGCACGGCAGCAACGCGAAAGCCCGCAAGGAGAGAAGAACACGGGAAGCACGGCATCCATCATGAACACGATTACCCAGTACGGCGACCGCGAGGCGTATCAAGCACCATGGCCGAGTCGCCGAAGTCGGCCACGATCTTGAGCTGACCTCCGAGCGCCGTTACGTAAGCAGCCAGGGTGGCCACTTCGCTGATCACTCCGTTCTCGATCTGTGAGATGCGGGCCTGTGACACGCCCATCGCCTGAGCGACATCCTCCTGCCGTAGGCCGAGCTTGCGTCTGGCTTCAGCGAGTTGGTAGGCGCGCTGGCGAGCTACGAGCCCATCGCGGAGTCGGGCAACCTCCTGCTCATCGCCGGGCTGGACAAGCTCAGCACGCAGTTCCTCCCATGTCACCGCCTGATCGCTCATTGCTCCCTCTCCTCGAGGTATCGGGCAAAACGTACCTCTGCCGTTTTGATCGCCACGCCATACCAACCGCTCCAGTCGCTGGACTTGTCTCCGGCGACCAGGAACACAGCTTGACGCCAAGGGTCGAAGACGAAGAGCATTCGCACCTCGCTCCGCCCGCTGGATCCAGGCCTCAACTCCTTGAGGTTACGGATAGTCGACCCTTGAAGCGTGTCCACCAAGGGCCGCCCCAGACCGGGACCTTCCTCAGCGACCCGATCCAAGGCCGCAGCGATCAGCAAGAGCGTCTGCCGATCCACCTTCCGTAGCTCGTGAAGCCAGTCACGGACCTCTGGAACGATCACTATCTGCCAGTTCACTCAAGCATAATAAATTTCTTATGTTGATCCAAGAGGAGTTTTGGCAACTCAGCGTATCGACGACGTCACAAAACCTCCCTCGCCTCTTGATGCGGAGACCTTGAGGCAGGGATCACGAGTGGCCCAGAGAAGGAACCCCGCCGGAGTCGCCCAAGCAGCCGGTTGCCCCCGGGTGGGGGCGCGATCGGAGGACCCCTCCATGCCGATCGATCACGATGCGTGCGGGTATGCCTTCGCTCAACCCCGACCTGACCGAACGCTCCCGTCGAGGACACCGCGCCTCGTCGATCATCGCAACGCGATCGTCACGGAGACTGCATCTCGCGAGTAGATCCGTCCGGCGCACCCACAGACGCGGAGGTGTTAGACGAAGCCTTCAGGAGTTAGTCACCCAGTAGCCACCCTCGCCCTGCGCCCAAAGCAAGAGGAGGGACGTTTTGCCTGGTGAACACTACTGACTTGGTGGGCACTACTGGGTTCGAACCAGTGACATCTCGCTTGTAAGGCGATCCGACCGGGGACGCAACCAGGGCCGATACCGCCCCTGACCTGGGCGCACGATCCACGACCGTCTACCGTTGTCCGCCCCCGTCCGGGGTCGTTGTCACCCAGTTAGTCACTCATCGATTCAGAAGTTCTCGCTCCACAGATACCAGGAACCCTGGTAGTGCTCGACGTCGGCTTCGTATTCTTCCTCCTCAGGTAGCTGGGGCTCCCCCTGCGGGCTCCATATGACGCCACGCTCATAGATGCCGTCCCACCCACCGGCCAGTGCGAAGCGCACAGTGTTTCCATACCGTTCGGCCCAAGAGACGTCGAACAGCCCTAGCGTTTCAGGCCCCATCTTCCAGTCTGCGCCTCCCGCCAACACCGACCGTGCGACCTTCTCGAAACTCCCCTCGGACAACGCGAACCTGGATCTCTCCGGCTCTCCCTGGCTACCCAGCGCCAACAGCGGGATCACGATGATCAGTGGCGCCACCCAGCGCAGCAGGTTTCGCCTGACTCCCGGTCGCCGCTCCGGAGCGAAAAGTTCCACAGCGAGGCGCACGAACCAGACCACGCCAAGCACGAAAAACGCAAGAAGAACGGGCAGTATCCACAGAGGGCCGATACCAGGAAAACTCCCCGCGTACAGGAGCAGGAGGCCCAGGACCGTCAGCGAACCGATCAGAGGCAGACCCGGTGCGCCGATCGAACTTTTCGGGGACCGCTCTTTCAGAGTCACTGCAACTCCAACCAGGATCGATCAAGGCATCTCATGATCCACTCGAATCCTATCCATGGACCCCGATAAGCGCAGGGCGCCGGAAACCTGGAGTTCTACTCAGGATGACTGCCGTCTAATTCGTCACCTAAAACTCGCGCTCTCTCGCGGGTCGTCTGCCCAGACGTCCCGGCCGTTGCTCCACAGCTCCGAGGCGTGGTAGCCGAACCGGTCGAACAGCCCGTCGTCCTGGTAGCGGCGCAGGTGCATCATCGGCGAGTCGTGGCCGACGAGCTTGGCCAGGTGCGGCGTCACGAGCATCTCGGAGTCGAAGCGGAAGACGCTCATCGCGATGTGCTCGTCTCCGAACCTCGCCTCGATGCCGGGTACGTTCCGAACCTGCTCGATCTCCGAGAGGGTGATCCGGATGCGGGTGGAGACCGTCAACGGGACGTTCTCCACCTCCTCCCGGCGGCGAGTGACCTCGCTGTCCGGGTCACCGATCAGGAACCGGATCTTGCACCCCTGCTCGGCCTTGCGCTTGAGGATCTTGGCGAGGTTGGGGTGCTCCAGCCACAGGAAGTAGTTGGTGTACCCGGCGAAGACGATCTCGTTGCGGGCCGAGGTGATCAGGTTGCGCCAGATCGACTTGGGGCAAGCCGACCGATAGGGGTAAACGGTCAGAACCTCTCGATCCGGTCCGGTCTTCACGGTGTTACGAATAGCATCTGGCCACAACACGGACGTATCAACTCCTAATGCCTCGGTGGCGGCCAACTGGTGCCGGAGGTGCGGGACTCGTGCCTCATCCTGTAACCAGCGTTCCACCGTCTTAACGTCCACCTCGCAGCGGTCTGCCAGGTTCTGGTTGCTCAGCTTCGCATCGAGCATGGCGCGGCGTAAGGGGACGTTGGCCACGGTGCACCTCGGGGAGTGAGGACGTCAAGGACGTTTTCGACTCTAACTTTGAAACGTCCTGGACGTCTCCGGAACGCGGTGGGTTCGTCACTCAAATGGAATGACGCTTACTCCATGTCAACACCCGTGATTCTGGAAGACCTCCAGGCAGCATTCCCCGGATGGTGCATTTGGCGTAGTTCTGCGGGCCGCTTGTGGGCAACCCGGAATGGCCGACACCTCACCGACGAAGAGATAAATAAGGGCCTCTACCGGACAATCGACGCCGACAACGTCACCGAACTCGCCCAGCAGCTCCGCGACCAGGAGGAGCTGGAGGCATGAGCACCCTCGACGGAAAAAGGCCGGCTCAACGATGCCCGGCGGCCCTGGCTGCTGAGCGCCTGCGGATCGGCCTCGAACACTGCGGCGTCTTGGCCGACGTCCACGAGGGCCACGGCGTCGCTTTGGTCTCCGTCTGGACCGACCTCCTGGTCTGGACGGACGGACGTGCCTACCGCTGGTGGACGGGGAAGACCTCGGCGAAGACGGGCCGCCGCCTGTACCGGGTCTACGGCGTGGACAACCCGGTCACCGTCGCCCGCTATGTCGCCCAGCGATACGAAGAGCTCCTCAAAGCGGCCTACCGATGTGGAGGCGTCGCGGAGCGCACGTCGTGATTCTGCTCGATGAGTGTCTGAGTCCGCATGTGGTGATGCCACAGCGAGATCACATCCGTCTGGATTGGCGAGAGCCGTACCCGACGCTTGAACGGGCACGCTCAGTGGCCTGGACCTGCTGGTGCCGTGCCACGGTCTACGAACTATGCGAGGGCGGCGGCCGAGCGTTCGTCCGGCGAACCCTCCAACTCGATGACGGCCATCAGGTCTATGAGACCTCTACCTGGCCAATCAGCGAAGCTCGGGCAATATGGACGGCACTGCTGTCCGGAAGAGCCCGGTAAGACGGGCGTGGGGGGGGGGGGGGGGGGGGGGGGGGGCCCCCCCCCCCCCCCCCCCCCCCCCCCCCGGCTCCGACGACACGTCGCGCGTCAGCCCGCCGGTCGCGCCGGTCGAGTTGGGTGGGCCGGTCACGCCGGTCATGCCGGCCGCGCCGGTCGTCGAGCCGAAAAACCGGCCAAGCATGCCCGGATGGTTCTCAAGGAAGCACGTGACGCAGGAGTGAACGATGAGCCTGGTGATACAGAAGTACGGCGGAACATCACTGGGTGACGTGAGCAAGATCAGTCACGCAGCGCAGCGCATAGCCGCCGCCGATGGATCCGTGGCCGTCGTGGTGTCCGCGATGGGCGGCACCACCGACGCCATGCTTGAACTCGCACGCGACCTCACCGACAATCCACACGCCCGGGAACTGGACATACTGCTCAGCACCGGTGAACAGGCCTCCGCCGCCGCACTCGCCATGGCGCTGCACGAACTGGGCGTACCCGCCCGTTCGTTCAACGCCCGCGACGGCGGCATCATCACCGACGGAGTGCACGGCTGTGCGCGCATCGTCAACGTTCACCCCGAGCTGATCCGCGACTGCATCCAGGCCGGTTATGTCCCTGTGGTGACCGGTTTCCAGGGTATCGCCGCGGAAAGCGGCGAGCTGACCACCCTGAGCCGAGGCGGCTCCGACACCACCGCCGTCGCCCTCGCCGCCGCGCTACGGGCCGAGGTGTGCGAGATATTCACCGACGTCGAGGGCGTGTTCACCGCCGACCCCCGATACGTCGCCGAAGCCCGCAAACTGAGCCACCTCTCCTACGAGGACATGGCCGAGCTGGCCGCGGGCGGCGCCACGGTGCTCGCCCATTCCAGCGTCCAGTACGCCGGCACCCACCGCGTTCCCCTCCACGTCCGGTCCAGCACCACCGAGACCACCGGCACCTGGGTAACCGGCTCCCGCTCGACCACCCCACCGGACGGCGAGCGGTTCACCGCCGTCGGCGTCGCCCACCGGACAGGTCAACTCCGCTGCCGACTCGACGGGGTCGCCCCCACCGCCCTCACCACGATCGCCGCCATGCTGGCCGACCCCGCACTGTCCGTGGACATGCTCGACCACCTGGCCGCCGACGGCTCCGGTCACTCCCTGCGGTTCGTCGTGAAGGCCGCCGACCAGGACCAGGTCGACGGGGTGCTCGCCGGCCTGCGCGCGGCGGGCGCCTTCAGCGGGTGCCGCTGGTCAGGGCCCGTGGGGAAGGTGTCGCTGGTCGGCCACGGGTTCTGTACCCGCCATCCTCAGGTGCGGCTTCTGCCGGGCGCGCTCGAGACCCACGGCGTCACGGTGCGGGACATGACAGTCCGTACCCGGCGGATCTCCATCACCTGCGCCGAGTACGACGTACTCAACGCCGTAAGGCAGCTTCACCGGATGTTTCTCTCCGCCGACACCCGCGCGGATCCCCACCCGTACGCGAATCACCCGTCACACGGAGCACCCCACCCGCGCACCGAAGCCACGGTGGGTACGGGTGAGATCCGGGACGCGACCGCGCGGGGACTGGAATCACCGGCCCGATGGTCGGCAGAGGCGAAGGGCAGGTGAACCGGTTCGCTGGTCGAGAGAAGCGAAAGGCGGGTCAACCGATCCGCTGGTCGAGAGAAGCGAAAGGCGGGTGAACCGGTCCGATGGTCGGTAAAAGCGAAGGGCGGGTGACAATGAAGGCGACGTCGTCGCACACCACGGGAAACGCCGAGAGCGGATTCAGGTCCCGGCAGTTCTGGCAGCTCACCGTCATCTGCGGCACCCAGTTCCTGGTCGCCGTCGACTATTCGATCATCAACGTCGCCGCCCCGAGCATCCGCGAAGGCCTGAACTTCGGCTCCGGAGGCGACATCGCCTGGGTGCTTTCCGCCTACCCGCTCACTTTCTGTGGCTTCCTCCTCCTCGGGGGAAGGGTCGCCGATCTTTTCGGAAGAAAGCGGGTGTTCATCTGGAGCCTCGTCGGCTTCGGCATAGCCTCGCTCCTCGCGGGCCTCGCCTGGTCACCGACCGCGCTCATCGCGGGCCGCGCTCTGCAGGGCGTCGCCGCCGCGTTCATCGCCCCGGCGGGTCTGGGGCTGCTCCAGGCGGCCACTCCGGAAGGACCTCAACGCGAACGCGCTCTCGGCGTCTACGGTGCGGCACTGTCGGCGGGGTTCGTCTCCGGCATGGTGCTCGGGGGCGTTCTCACCGAGTACGCCGGATGGAGGTCCGTCTTCCTGATCAACGTACCCGTCGTCGTGGTCGCCGGTCTCCTCGCGAGGGTCCATCTCGACGAGAGCCGGGACACGCGCGCCTCCCGCCACCTCGACGTCATCGGCGTCGTCCTCGCGACCACGGGCCTGGTCGCCCTCGTGTTCGCCCTCACCGAAGGTGAGAAGTACGGCTGGTCGTCGGCTCCGATCCTGCTCTCAGCGGGGATCGCGGTGCCGGCGATCGCCCTCTTCGTCTGGACGCAGTCCAGAAAGGACGACGCGCTCGTGCCGATCTCCATCTTCCGCACGGCCGCCATCGGCGCGGCCAACCTCGTCACCGTCCTGCTGGTCTGCTCCTACGGTGGAATGCTGTTCATCCTCACCCTCTACCTGCAGACACATCTCGGTCTGGGCGCGCTCGCGACCGGTCTGGCGTTCGCCCTCTCGGGCGTGATCGCGGTCGTCACCGGCATCTACGCGGGAAAGCTCGTCGAACGCTTCGGGCTGTACCGTGTCCTCCTCTACGGAATCGTCGTCGAGACGATCGGCATCGTGGTCATGGTCGGCCTGCCACAAGACCACGGACTCACCCTCATCCTGATCGGCACCTCCGTGAACGCCGCCGGTCACATCCTCGCGCTGATCACGACGAGCATCGCCGGCACGAACGGCGCCGAGGAGGGGCGACGGGCGACGGCCGGCGCGCTGATCAACGCCTCGCAGCAGCTGGGACTCGCCGTGGGTGTGGGGGTCGTGACCTCGGTGGCCGCCCACTTCGCCGCCGGCTCCGCCGAACCCGAGGCCATCCTCGTGGGCTGGCGCTGGTCCCTCTGGTGCTCGGTCGGGTTCGCCGCCGTGGCGATCGTGACAACCGTCCTTCTCAGGAGGCGTTTCAAGGGAGAGGTCCCGCAGGCCGCGTAGGTCACGTAGGTCACGTAGGTCACGTAGGCCGCGTAGGCCGCGTAGGCCGCGTGACCGCGGTTCCCACACGATCACCGCACGCCACCTCGACGATCCCCCCGGTCCGAGTCACACATCAGACCAACCCCAACCCCAACCACCGGCATCACCACTGACCATCGGCTTCGGCCACCAACCACCAGCGACCAGCGACCAGCCACCAGCCACCAGCCACCAGCCACCAGCCACCAGCAGGAAACCGTATACACTCGGTACAATGGTTACTTTGACCCCCCAGGCCCTACCGCCCTGGCAGGACGCCCATTTCGTCGGCGGCCATCCGGTCCTGGACCTCACGAACACCGTCTTCGACCGCACACTCCCGGCCGAGGACGTCGAACTGCTGAACACCCCCTCGGATGTCCTCACCTGGTGCGCGTCCGCCGGCCTGTTCGACGAGGTGCCGTCCTTGACGGAGGACTCCGCGAGCGGTCTCGTACGGGAGGTTCGAGCCGTTCGCGAGCAGGCGTGGGCCGTGTTCAGCGCGATCACCGACGGCGAGACCGTGCCGACCGAACCCTTCGGCGCACTCCTGCAACGGGCGGGCAAGGGAACGCGCGCCGGCCAGGTCCAGCGGATCGACGCCGCGCTCGACGGCTACACCGCCGACTGGACGACCCCCGGAGCCATCCCCACGACACTGTCACTGCTGGCGATCCACGCGGTCTTCACCCTCCCGCCCGGCCGGATCAGGACGTGCGGACGATGCGGCTGGTTGTTCCTGGACTCCTCGCGAGGCGGACGTCGCCGCTGGTGCAGCATGAGCGTCTGCGGAAACCGTGAGAAGGCGCGCCGCCACCGCCAGACGTACCGCTGAGGCTCCTCACCTACAGGGTGGGACCATGCGGCGGAATCCAGGACGGCACATGCGCGCATGAGGCGCACGTCGCGGGAACCCCCGGGTTCGCGATGATCAAAATGTTGTCTCACCAGCCCCTGGCGCATCTTGTGCAAATCTACTCGGTACCGTAACAATTGCACCGTTCCAATATGTTGCCGGGAAGGCGCTCAGTACTGTCCCCATCTATCGGGTAAGGGACTTTTCCTCCCGCAACCGCACAAGCATCTTGGGGCAAACACGCCCAGAAGGATCAGTGGAATCCGCCTTGAATTGGTTTGATGCTGCCTACGAATGGATTGTTAGATCCAGTGCCAACGGAACCTGGCGGGACCTGATTCCGCTGGGCTTGGCGGGCCTGCTCGTATGGGGCCTGTGGGTTTATCGTGTGGTGTTGTCCCGGCTCGCCAAACCGGTCGTGAACGGCTACCGGACCACGGTCTCCGTGGTCGTCCCGTCCTACCGGGAGGATGCCGAGATCCTGGTGCGCTGCCTGGCCAGCTGGCTGGCCCAGGACCCCCAGGAAGTGATCATCGTTGTGGACGTCGGGGACACCGACTGCCATGCCAAGCTCCGCGAGGTGACAGACCCTCGGCTGCGTGTCCTGGTGTACGAGCACTCGGGCAAGCGCTCCGCGCTCGGGGTCGGCATCCGGGCGGCCCGGGGCGAGGTCGTGGTCTTCGCCGACTCCGACACCTGGTGGCAGCCCGGCCTGCTGGCCGCCGTACAGATGCCCTTCGAAGACCCGGCGGTCGGTGGGGTCGGCACCCAGCAGAACGTGTACCAGCGGACCAGCAGCGTCTGGCGGCGCATCGCCGACTGGCTGGTCAACCTGCGCTACTACGACTACGTACCCGCGATGGGCAGCAGGGGCGGGGTGGCCTGCCTGTCCGGCCGCACCGCCGCCTACCGGCGTAAGGCCATCCTCCCGGTGCTCACCCACCTGGAGAACGAGTTCTTCCTCGGCCGCCGGTGCATCGCAGGCGACGACGGCCGGCTCACCTGGCTGGTCCTCGCCTCCGGGTACAAGACCGTGCACCAGTCCTCGGCCCGCGCCATCTCGATGTTCCCCGACTCCTTCCGCGCCTTCGTCAAGCAGCGCGTCCGCTGGAGCCGCAACTCCTACCGCTGCTACCTGACCGCGCTGTGGAAGGGATGGCTGTGGAAGACTCCGCTGGTCACCAAGGTGACCGTGCTGCAGATCCTGCTCACCCCGGTGACCATGGGCGTCACGCTCGCCTACCTGTTCTTCAGCAGGCTTGAACTCACCCCGCTGGGCATCGGGCTCGCCGTCGGCTGGCTGCTCCTCGGCCGGGGTGTCCGCGGTTGGTCACACCTGCGCCGTCACCCCGGCGAGATCCTGTTGCTGCCGCTGCTCTGCCTGGTGGTCATCATGATCGCACTGCCGATCAAGCTGTACGCGTTCCTCACGATGAACAAGCAGGGCTGGCTCACCCGTACCTCCGACCAGGTGGGCGGGGCGGGCCAGAGCGCGGCCACCCTGCAGGGAATGGCCTGAGATGGAACGTTCCATTACCGTGCTGCTCGGCACGGTGGCACTGGCGGTCGGCCTGGGAGGCGGACCTGCCGTCGCCCTCTCCTCTCCCACCCCAGGGGGGAATTCCGAGGCGGTCTCGGGGCCCAGCGCGTCTCCGACGGGCAGCGCGCGCCCGGACGACAACCCGTTCCTCGACGACCCGTCGCCCGAGCCCAAGCCCTCCGCGGAGGACGACTCCCCTCCGAAGGCCACCCGGACTCCCACTGCCAAACCGAGGCCGACGGCGACCAGAACCCAGACCACCGACCCTGCCACGGGAGACGGCTCGGAGCCGACGTCCGCTCCCACCTCGACGGCCGGCCCCGCTCCGACCTCCGGTCCGGCCCCGACCTCCGCGACGGACGACCCCGACCTGGAGGAGACCCCGGCCCTGGTCGAAGACGCGATCATGGCGGACGACGCGACCCTGGAGGCCGGCACCCTCACGGCGCAAGGCGCCGAGGCGCAGGCGACCCTGGTGGACGTCGAGGACCAGCGGATCATCCAGACTCGCGCCGCGCTCACGGCCATGCTGCAGAGCGGTGGCATCGTGGCCGCCCAGCGCAAGCAGCCCCAGATCTTCGTGTCGGCGCACGGCAGGACGCTGGTGCTGCCCGCGCGCAACACCGAGGCCCCGTACACCCTCAAGGATCTGGCGGCCGTCGAGAAGGGCCGGTACCTACGACGACTGAAGGACGGTTCCTACCTGCTCGGCGTCCACGTCTTCGTGGCCGACGGGGCGCGCCTGCAGTTGCGCGGCCCGCTGACACTGCGGATGGGCAGCCTGCCGGGTTCGTTCAGCTCGATCATCACGTTCGGCGGCGGCATCGAGATCAAGGGCACCGCCAAGAGGCCGGTGCGGATCACCAGCTGGGACGTGCGGACCCAGAAGTCGGACATGACCACGACCGACGGCCGCGCCTACATCCGGGCGGTCGGCGGTGAGTTCGAGATGACCCACACCCAGGTCTCCCACCTGGGATTCTGGAGCGGCCGTACCGGGGGCATCGCGCTCACCGGCACCGAGCGGCCGGCCAGTGTCTACCGGCACCGGACAAAGGAACAGCGTCACCAGGACAAGCGGGAACGGCTGGCGAACACCAAGCAGGGCGAGCGGGGTGGGAGCAACTTCGGCGACGTGGAGACCATTCCGATCGGTCCGGGCACCGCCTCGCACGTGCTCGCCGACGAGCTGGTCTCCGGATCGATCAAGAACAGCGTCATCACCGGCGACGCCTACGGCGTCTTCGTCTCCGGCTCGAACCAGACACAGATCATCGACAACAGGATCGTCGACAGCCTGGTGCACGGCGTGTTCATGCACCGGTTCGCCAAGAACGCGACGATCGAGAAGACCGAGGTGATCGGCAGCGGCGGCGACGGTTTCGTGCTGTCACGGGCGACCGAGAAGGTGAAGGTCGTCGACTGCCTGGCCGAGCGGAACAGGCGCAACGGCTTCACGCTCAACGGACGGCCGCTCGCGAGCGGTCCGTCCGCGAGCGGCGAGTCGCTCGCCGTCTACGGTGACAGTTCGGTCAGCAACAGCACCGCCCGCGACAACGGAAGGTACGGCGTCGAGGTGCTCGGCGGCAGCCGGCTGGCCGTGCAGACCAGCGAGATCATCGGCGGTGACATGGGAATCGTGGTGCGCGAGGGCGCCAGCGGTGTGCAGATCTCCGGCAACAGGCTGACCGGCCAGCGCCGCCAGGCGATCGCGCTGCGCGACAGGGCGACCGGCGCACATGTGGCCGGCAACACGATCGCCGGGACCGTCACCGGGATCTATCTCCGCGACTCCGCCGGAATGATCATCGGAAACAAGATCACAACCCTGTCGCACCCCAAGGCCCACGGGATCACCGTGGTCGGCGACGCGGCAGGTTCCGAGATCACCCGCAACACCGTCATCGGTTCGGGGACGAGCGCGATCAGCGTCGCACGGGCCGCCGACACGGTGAACAAGCACAACAACGACGAGGACCAGTGGAACGACACGTCGTCGTTCTGGGTCAAGGCCAAACGCTTCGTCAAGCCCATGAACGTGATCTGGGCCGCGGTCATCCTCCTGGTGATCGTGTCGGCGATCCGATCCCGCGGTGTCGTGGAACGGAGGCAACGCCGCAGGGAGATCCGCAACCCCTACGAGCAGCAGCGACTGCTCGCCGAAGGGCGGTTCCAGGTGCTGCGCCATGCCGCCATGCCCGCGCCGGACCACCCGGTGCCCGCCGACGGACGTCCTTCACGGCGCCGGCGGCCGTCCTCGCCGCACCCCGACTCGATCCCCGTGGCGGGCCTCTCCATGGGCGGCCCCTCCATCGGCGGCCCCTCCATCGGCGGTCCCTCCATCGGCGGTCCCTCCATCGGCGGTCCCTCCGTGGGCGGCGCTCCCGTGGGAGGCAGGGGATGAGCCGGCCGCCCCGGAGGAGGAGCCGTACCCTCCCCATCGTCCTGGCACTGTGCCTGTCCGCGGCCGGTACCTGGACATACCTCTCCTACCTCGATCGCCCCGCGCCACCTCCCGGCGTGAACGAGGTGCCCCAAGTGGAGGCACAACAGCAGTCGGCCCTGGTCGACCAGGAGGATCTGCGGATCATGCAGACCCGCGCGACGCTGACCTCGGCGATGGCACGCGGCGGCCCCGCCGCCGCGAGATCCCGCGTGCCGCACATCTCCAGTTCGGCCAACGGCCAGACGCTCGTGCTACCGCAGCGCCGCGAACCGTACCGGGTCGCGGACCTGGAACGCCTGGGCCAGGAGCACTTCCAGAAGCAGTCGGACGGCTCCTACGTGCTCGGCATCAACCTGTTCGCCGGTCCGGGGGCCAAAGTCGTGCTCCAGAACGCGACCGGCCCCCTGGTGATCCGGATGCGCAGCGACCCGGGTGCCTTCGTGTCGATCGTGAGCTTCGGCGCGAACATCAAAATCAACGGTTCGGCACGAAACCCGGTGCGAATCACCAGCTGGAACGCGCACGACAGGACGGCCGACACCAAGGTCTCCGACGGACGCGCCTACCTGCGCGTGATCGGCGGGGAACTCAAGATGAGCCACGCGACGGTGGAGCATCTCGGATTCTGGAGCGGCCCGACCGGCGGGCTCGCGTTGACCGGCAGTGACCGGCCGACCACGAACGCCGATCTGGTGACCGTTCCCGCCTTCCTCCCCCGGTCGTCGCCCACCTCCTCGCCGAACCCCACCTCCCAGCCGAAGCCGGCCTCCTCCCAGCAGCGGGCGCTCCTGCCCAACGGCCTCCTCGTGCCGAGCAGGGGCAGCGGTAACGAGGTCGAGATCACCAACGGAGCCGGCCGGGGCAGGGTCGCCTACCGGCTGCCCGAGGCCAACCTGGTCACCGGCGACATCACCGACACCAAGGTCACCGGCAACGCGTACGGAATCTTCATCACGGCCTCCAACGAGACCCGGATCATCAACGTCTCGGTCACCGGGAGCCTGGTCCACGGGATCCTGCTGCACCGGTTCGCGCGCAACGCCACCATCGAGAACACCACCGTGACCGGCAGCAGGGGTGACGGATTCGTCCTGTCCAGGGGCACGCAGAACGTCACGATCACCGGTTCGGGAGCCGAGCGCAACAACGGCAACGGCTTCACCATCAGCGGCCTGCCGCTGGCCCGGGGGCCGTCGGCGTCCGGGGAGTCGCTGCGCAGCTTCGGTGGCAGCTCGGTGACCAGCAGCACGGCACGGGACAACGGCCGCTACGGCGTGGAGATCCAGGGCGGCGTCAAGCTCGTCGTACAGACCACCGAGGTGATCGGCGGGGAGATGGGCATCGTGGTGAGCGAGGACGCCACCGGGGTCCGGGTCTCCGGCAACCGTCTCACCGGCCAGCGCAGCCAGGGAATCGCGCTGCGCGGCGGGGTACGGGGGGCCCGGATCAGCGGCAACATCGTGCGGGACACCCAGACCGCGATCTACCTCCGGGACTCCGAGGCCACCATCTCCGCCAACACGGTCGAGTCCGCCTCGCTGCACGCGATCTCGCTGCTCGGCGCGGCCGAGGGTACCAAGATCACCGGGAA
Source organism: Streptosporangium sp. NPDC050284 (assembly GCF_044459525.1). NCBI lineage: Bacteria > Bacillati > Actinomycetota > Actinomycetes > Streptosporangiales > Streptosporangiaceae > Streptosporangium > Streptosporangium sp. NPDC050284. The sequence goes on along the minus strand of NZ_JBITIZ010000010.1, from coordinate 221,186 downwards.
CACCCTGGGCGGTGCCGGCCGCAGCGCGCTCGACACCGGCCGGGCGAAGGGAGCCACGACCATCGCGCAGAACAACACCACCGGCTGGCAGGACACGGCCGGCTTCTGGACGATGGTCAAGCGGATCGCCAAGCCGATGAACCTGATCTGGCTGGGGGTCATCTCCCTGATCGTGCTCTCGGCGCTCCGGGCACTACGCGGCGACGGCCCGCGGGCCGGCCGGCGGTTCGTCCACCCATACGAGAAGCAGACACTGCTGGAAGAGCGACCGGCCAGGCTCCTGCGGACCGCCGCCCCCCAGACTCCAGCCGAGAGAAGTTGAGCGATGCGCCTGGACATTGACAGGAAGACCCTGGTGGGGATGCTCGCCGGGGCGGTCATCACGGTGATCGTCGTAGTGCTGCTGCGCGGGCTGTTCGGCGGTACGGAGGAGCCGGGCACCGCGATCGAGGACATCCGGCCGAAAAGCGCGGACGCGCCGGCCTCACAGCAGGAGGACGACACCACGCGGGCGGAGGACGACGTGAACGAGGACAGGGGAGAGGACGCCGAGGAGTTCGTCGCGTCGCAGGAGCCGCCCGACATCGCGGTCCCCCTCGGGAAAGGGCTGGTCGAGTGCCCCGAGGCCACGGTGACCGTCGCGGACGCCACCGAACTCGCCGAGGCCCTGGAGGCGGTCGAGCCGGGCGCGGTGATCAGGCTGGAGCCCGGTGTCTACAGCGGCCGGTTCGTGGCGGCGGTCTCCGGGACGGAGGCCGAACCGATCTTCGTCTGCGGCCCGCCCGAGGCGATCATCGACGGCGGCGGGATCAAGAAGGGCTACGCCTTCCACCTCAACGAGGTCGATCACTGGCGGCTGGTCGGCTTCACCGTCCGCAACAGCCAGAAGGGAGTGATGGCCGACCGTACCGGCAACACGATCATCCAGCAGCTGACCGTCCACCACATCGGGGACGAGGCGATTCACCTGCGCAACTTCAGCAGCGACAACACCGTCCAGTACTGCATGATCTACGCGACCGGCCTGCGCCGGGAGAAGTTCGGCGAGGGCGTCTACCTCGGCACCGCGGAGAGCAACTGGGCGGCCTTCTCCGGCGGGCAGATGGACCGCAGCGATCGCAACACCGTACGCGGCAACGTCATCCGGGCCACCGCCGAGGCGATCGACATCAAGGAGGGCACCTCCGACGGCCACATCGTCGACAACATCTTCGACGGTTCCAAGCTCGGCGGTCACAAGCACAACGATTCCTGGGTCGACGTCAAGGGCAACGGCTATCTCATCCGCGGTAACACCGGTAGCCAGAGCAACGGGGACGGATTCCAGACCCACAAGATCGTAAATGGCTGGGGCACCGGAAACGTGTTCCAGGCCAACACCATCGATCTTGGTGGTTCAGGCGGCTTCGGCATCAACGACACGGTCGGCGGAAACACGATCACCTGCGACAACAAGGTCACCGGCGGAGCCCTCTCCAAGGCCGACGACTGTTCCTGAACAAGAGCCGAAGACAAGTAGTAGATAGGACGACGGATATGGGCGAAGCCGAGCTCCCCCGATTGACCGTGATCGGAACTGGCTATCTCGGCGCGACGCACGCGGTTTGCATGGCGTCGCTGGGGTACGACGTGGTCGGCCTCGACGTGGACAGCAAGAAAATCGAAAAACTACAGGCCGGGGAAGTACCTTTCTTCGAACCCGGCCTGCCCGAGTTACTGGGCAAGGTCCTGGAGTCGGGCCGGCTCCGGTTCACCACCTCCTACGCGGAGGCCGCCGAGCACGGCGACGTCCACTTCGTCTGCGTCGGCACCCCCCAGCAGCCCGGCTCGGACGCCTGCGACCTGACCTACGTCGACGCCGCCGTACGCGACCTGGCCGCCCACCTGACCCGGCGCTGCCTGGTGGTCGGCAAGTCGACCGTCCCGGTGAACACCGCCGCCCGCCTGGCCGGCCTGCTGCGCGAGCTGGCCCCCGCGGGAGAGGAGGTGGAGCTGGCCTGGAACCCTGAGTTCCTGCGGGAGGGCTTCGCCGTCGACGACACCCTCAAGCCCGACCGGCTCGTGTTCGGCGTCACCTCCGACTGGGCGCGCGAACGCCTCACCGCGGCGTTCCAGCCGATCCTCGACCTCGGTACCCCGGTGGTCGTCACCGACCTGGCCACCGCTGAGCTGGTCAAGGTGGCCGCCAACTCGTTCCTGGCCACCAAGATCTCCTACATCAACGCGATGGCCGAGGTCTGCGAGGCCACCGGGGCCGACGTCCGCGACCTGGCCAAGGCCCTCGCCCATGACGACCGGATCGGCGGCCGGTTCCTCCAGCCCGGCCTCGGCTTCGGCGGCGGCTGCCTGCCCAAGGACATCCGCGCCTTCGCGCACCGGGCCGAGGAGATCGGCGTCGGCCAGGCCGTGTCCTTCCTCCGTGAGGTCGACGCGATCAACCGGCGCCGCCGTTCCCGGACCATCGACCTGGTCAGGGAACTGCTCGACGGCCGGCTCGACGGCAAGAGGATCGCCTGCCTGGGCGCGGCCTTCAAACCCAACTCCGACGACATCAGGGACGCCCCCGCACTGGACGTGGCCAGGACCATGCACGGCCTGGGCGCCAACGTCCGGGTGTACGACCCGGCCGCGATGGACAACGCGCGCCGTACCTATCCGGAACTCAGGTACGGCACGAGCGCGCTGGACGTGGCCCGTGACGCGGACGTGGTCGTCCTGCTCACCGAGTGGGCCGAGTTCCGCGAGATCGAGCCCTCGGCACTGGCGAGCGTGGTCAAGCACCCCCGGATCGTGGACGGCAGGCACGCGCTCGACGCGGACACCTGGCGTGCGGCGGGCTGGGAATACCGGGCACTGGGCTGCCCCTGACCACTCGCCCACCTCGCCCGCCCGCTCAGCGGTACATCCCCTCCGCGTAGGAGGGGCCGTAGTAGCGCTCCAGTTCCTCGATCGGCTCCCCCTGCCGTTCCAGCGCCTGGGCGATGCGCGCCCGCGAGGGCAGGACCTGCGGGTTCCAGCTCTCCGGGCGCCACAGTTCCGAGCGGAGGAAAGCCTTGGCGCAGTGGTGGAAGATCTGCTCGATCTCGACCACGATCGCGAGCGACGGCCGGTGCCCCTTGACCACCATCCGGTCGAAGAAGGGGGCCTCGCGCACCAGGCGTGCCCTGCCGTTGACACGCAGGGTGTCGCCGCGGCCGGGGACGAAGTAGATCAGGCCGACGTGCGGATTTCGCAGGATGTTGTGGAATCCGTCCGCCCTGCGATTGCCCGGCCGCTCGGGAACCGCGATCGTGGAGTCGTCCAGGACCAGCGTGAATCCTGGCGGGTCACCCTTGGGTGATACGTCACAGCTACCGTCGGTGTCCGAGGTCGCGATGAGGCAGAACGGCGAGGCTGCCAGCCAGGCACGGTCCAGTTCGTGCAGGCTCTTCCGCTCCTTCGTCAGCACGGCCGGTTTGGGGGGGCCAAGCACCTCCCGCAACTCGTCCGCCGACTCGATCGATTCCCAGCCCTCGGCCCCCATGATTCCCCTTCGATGATCCGTTTCTTCGCGGAGGGCGTGTGGTCACCGACCTGGCAGGTAAAGCCGTTCACACCGCAGACCATGAACCTACGCCCTCATGGAGCATAGGCCCATGGAAACGCATTGGGAAAGATCAGTCATAGAGCATCGTTAACGGCCGGACATACGAGAAGAGCCTCCTCACCGTGTTTCCGCCGGCGAGGGAGCTCTTTCTACTGGCGTGGCAGGTGCGGAACTTGAATCTACGCAGGCCGAGCCGACGATTTTACAGGCCGTTCCCGACGACAGGCGAAGAATGACCTCTGGGTGACGTCCGGGTTTTAGTGCTCAAGGGTTGACGAGATCCCGTCCGATCACCTCGATCGGGCGGGATCTCCCTGTTCCTCCGGAACCCTGGGCAACGGGCGGCAAACTCCGGCGGTCTCCTCGTGATGGTGGATACGCTCATCAGGTTCACCCGCCACACAGCGGGCGGGGCGCGGCGAGATTCAGCAGCACCTCATGAAGCTAGCTGTCGCACACCTTGGAAATGCGCTTCCCGGTCTTGGCGTCCGTACACGTCTTGCACGTGCGGTTCGGGCTGGTCGTGGTCGGGTCCTTGGTGGTCACGCATTCGACCTCGGTCGACTTCTCGGACTCGCCGCGCTTCCGCTCACAGTACTGCTTCTTGTATCCACTGCCTTTCTTGCCGCGGCAGTAGTAGCACCTCCTCTCTCCCTCATCGAGCCATTTACATTTCGGGGCCTGCGAGACGGAGTGATTGGTGGACGAGACGACGGTGCCGACGCTTCCAGACTGCGCCTGCGAGGGAATCGAAGGGGCGAGGGCGGCAGCCACGAGAGCGCTGACAACACAGGCTTCCTTGAGCACGGTTCCTCCCAAGGTTCGCGTTCCTCTGACCCTCCCATCATGAACCCCCCTCTCTGAGAGGCGTCAAGGCAGGCGCTGAACTTATTTCTCGATCGCCGCGTACGCATTTTCACGACTAAACGTACGCGGTCAATTTACTTTCGATCCTGCGACCATTCCCGGAAGACTCCTTTACGTTCTCATGATTTTCTTTCCATATGGCCCTTACATTTTTCGGTCTCGATGATGCTTCTCTCCGGCGCCGGTGTGACGCCGATCCAGCGCCTGCCGCACATCCTCGAACAGGTCCGGCGAGTCGGCGGGAAACCACGGCCGACGAGATCGCGGTGATCGCCACGCCGCGCCACAGCCGCGGATGCGCCGCTCGCCCTGCCGCGCGAGTCTTCGCACAGCCGGTCCTTCTGTGATCCGCGCAGGCCGATCACGGGGTTGGTGATCACCGCGAGCCAGGACCCGTCGTCCAGGTCACGCAGCCGGCACGGGCGCGGCCCGGCCCGCACCCGCCACAGCAGCTGGGCGCCGCTACGGCGGGCCTGACCTCAGGCGTAGAAGCTGCAGAAACCGCGATCGACGAGCAGGGGCATGTCCTCCTCCAGCCGCTCGGACAGGGAATAGGCCAGGGTCTGTTCACCGTCCCAGCAGCCCGACACATCCGCCGCGACGATCGCGTGGCCGGCGCACTCGCCGATGACCACGACTCGGGCCTGCGGGAACGCGCTCTCATACCCACCCACGCTGTCCTTGGGAAACTCTTCAAGGTTCGCCGGAGTGCCGGGTAGGTCGAGCACGAACCCGTCGATCGCCGTCAACCGCCGTCGGCCGAGCCGCGTTTCGCCATGGGTGGCATGGTGCCAATAGAACTCAGCCCGTGAGCGCGGCCGGGAGTTCGTCGAGGGAGTGGATGACTCGAACGCCGCTACCGATGGCCGTGCGAGCGCTGATGTTCGCCCGGTCGAGCCAGTAGGCGTGCAGCCCTGCTTCGTGGGCTCCCACCGCGTCCAGCGCGTACTTGTCTCCGACGTAGGCCACTTCATGCGGCTGGAGGCCGAGGGAGATGCAGCCGGCGACGAAGATGCTCGACGCGGGCTTGGCCGCACCGTGCTGCTCAGAGCAAACAAGCGTGTCGCCGAAGTAGGGCAGGAGGCCAAGGACGTCGAGCTTGTGACGCTGGTGATCGGCGGATGAATTGGAGACGACGCCGAGGCGGTAGTCGGGTGCGAGTTTCCTGAGGACTGGCTCGGCGTCGGGAAATGCCGCCCAGGCGGCCCTGCGGTGAACCTGGTATCCGGCGAACCATGCGGAGGCCTCCTGGTCCGACAGGCCGGCGTGCGCGACCTGCCCGATGTGGGAGAGGAATTCCCTGGTGCGTTCGAGCTGCTGTTCGGTGAAGGTGAGCTCGCCGTTCAGAAAGCGGGCATACTGCCTCTCCATGACATCCCGCCAGAGCGCGAGCGCCGTGATGGAGTCGGGGAACCTCTCAAGCAGTCCTTCGGCCCGCAGGTGGGTGAGCACGCCGACTTCTTCCGAGGCCGAGTAGTCGAACAGGGTGTCGTCCACGTCGAAAAGCACACCCTGGATCGGCATGAGGCTGTCCCTAAGATCGATTTGTCTGGAGTAAGTCGCTCTGGATGCCCAGGACGACGGGGTGCGGCTGATGAGGTGTTGCCGGGGTCCGGCGTGGCCGAGCATTCCACAGCTACGCCGACCGCGCCGCCGTACCCGTTCCTCCGCACGCCGACGGGCGTGCGACGCGGGCGCCGGTCCCGACCGGCGGCGCCCCAGGCCGTAACCGCCCCACACACCCGTCGTACCCACCCCACCCGCCGACCATCGGCGCCCCGCCGCCCATACTCGGTTTGGACGCCGGATCATTACAGCAGCCTGAGGTTGTGGCTCGTAGAAGCGCTCCACCGGGGCTACGTTCTGAGTGACGACAGGACCTTTGGCCAAAAGACAGATGCCTTTCCTTGGATGGCGCTGATGGATCATGACGACGGTACGGTGTTCGTGCTCTTGAGAGGGCGCCGTCCGATCGCGGAGCTCCAGGTGCTGAGGGATGACTTTCCCCGCACGTGGTGCCGGATACATCCCCTGCCGGAGTTCGAGGAGATACGGCCCCTCCTGGCGGAGGGGTGGGAGGCGATTCACGGTCGTGGCGGCCTGTGGCCGATCGTGCGGGTGAAGCTGCTGCGCCTGCGTTTGCGCCCCGATTACGGCGGTCCGCTGATCAGGAAGGTGCTGCTGATCCCCGATGGCGATCAGGTAGTCCTGCGGTACCGCTACGGGCGGCTAGCCACGTGGCGTCTGCTACGTCAGCGGCGCCGCGCTATGTAGTGATCAGATGGGTTACCTACCATGGGGATGGGCCCGTCCGGTCCAGTGTCTTGGGACGTCTGGGTTCGAACCCGGCACTCGCCTCTGATGATCACCCCGGAGCCGGAGTGCCCCTTCGGAAGCGTGGCCTTCCGTTGGATGGCAGTGCTACTTCAGCGGTGACCTGGGATTCCCCTCATAGCGTGGAGACCGAACCGGGAAAGGTTTGGTCGTGGCAGGTATCACGAGGCGTCGTTTTGATCCAGAGTTCCGAGCCGGGGCGGTGCGGATCGTCAAGGAGACCGGCAAGCCCGTCGCGCACGTCGCGCACGTCGCGCACGTCGCGCACGTCGCGCACGTCGCGCACGTCGCGCGAGACCTTGGTATCAACGAGTACACGTTGCACAACTGGGTGCAGATGGACCGGCTCGCGGCAGAGCAAGCCGGCGGGGACGGTGGAGGCGGGAAGCTGAAGGAGTCGGCGGAGGAGGAGTTGGCGCGGCTGCGGCGCGAGAAGGCCGAGCTGGTCAAACAGCACGCCAAGGAGAAGGCGGGCTGGGAGAAGGAGCGCGCGGAGTTGGAGGACGAGCGTGATGTCCTCAAGCGCTCGGTGGTCTTGGGGGTCAAAGAGGCGATGGGCCGGTGAGCGTGGCGGCCTTCATCAGCTCCCAGAAGACCGATCACGGCATCGACCACGTCACCTCCTGCCGGGCATTGGGGTGTCGCAGTCCTGGTTCTACAAGTGGAAGAACCGTATCGGCCAGGACGGCACGACTGCCCGGGAACGCCGACGGGCCGACCTGAACGCGGAGATCACCCGCCTGTTCGAGGCGTCGGGCGGCACCTACGGCTCGCCGCGTATCACCCGTGACCTGCACGAGGCGGGCTGGCGGGTGTCGGAGAACACCGTCGCGGCGCGGATGGCCGAGCTCGGCCTGGCCCGGCCGGAAACGCCGCAAGCCTCGGTCGCTGACTCTCCAGGGCAAGCGGCCTGCCGCGCCGGTTTTGGTCCGGCGGAAGTTCACCGCGGTCGCGCCGGACGTACCGTGGTGCGGCGATGTGACGCAGATCGATACCGGCGAGGGCAAGCTGTACCTGGCCACGGTCGAGGACCTGTTCTCCCGCCGGCTGCTCGGCTACGCCATGTCCGCCCACCATGATGCCGCGCTGACCAGCGCTTCGCTGCAGATGGCAGCGGCCACGCGCGGCGGCGACGTGGACGGGGTGATCTTCCACTCGGACCGCGGGTCGGAGTACACCGCAGCCCGCTACCAGGACCTATGTCGGCGCCTGGGCGTGGTGCAGTCGATGGGCCGGGTCGGCTGCGCGCTCGACAATGCCGCCGCCGAGGCGTTCAACAGCACCCTCAAGGCGGCAGCGCCCCGCGCCGCCGCCCGCTGCTCGCACATCAGAAACTAGCCACCGGCCCCAACGCACTCATCAACTGGCACGTGTTCCCGAAGGTGTGAGATGACAAGGCGAAGCGCCCATCCCACACGCCGACCGCCGAGATCGTCACCGGATCATACTGAAAGCTGCAGTTCGTCCTCGGGGAAGGCTGGAACTTGCCCATGTCGCCGGATATGGGGGCCATAGCCGCACACGCTTCCCGTGTTTTGGGGTGCGTCCCCCCGGCGAGTGGCGCACACTGCAACACCACCGATCGAGCAGCTGGCAAGATAACCGGCCCCTGAGCGATCGTCAGCACCAACGCCCGAGCCGATGGGCCAACCGCAGGCGTACCCGCTGCACCTGATGGCGGTTCGCTCAGCGAATCAGCACTTGCGGGCAGTACCCCAGCCCCTACCAGCAGACCAAACAGAACCGCGCCGGAGAACACACACTTCGTAGGCCGCTTATCCACATCATCCCCTACCTCGTATCCAACTTTCCAAGCGTGACCAGGCGCGACGCAGAAACCAAGCATCGGTCTCAGTAGCACAAGTCAAAATTTTTCGTGGTCAAGTAAAATGAGGGCGGCAGCTCTCCGCGCCGCAGCCCCGGGGCGTGCCCGCCCCCGCCGGGCAGACATCGGGGCCGGACATGCGGCGTGGACGCCGGTCCCGCCCCGCGCCCGCCCAGCAGGAACGAGCAGACCCCGCCGCCCACCGCACCAGCCGCCCGCCGCACCGAACGAATCGCCGGCCGTCAACGCGCAGCCGCCCCAGGCCCAGGACTCGCGATGACGTATCGATCCCCTGATGGTTAACGCTCGACGCTGGGCCGCACCGCCACCCAGGGGCGAGAGCTTCGACTGACCGGCCCAACCTCTTCGAGGCCCTTCGGGTGCTTCGCATTGCGCCGGCTGCTCGCTCTCTGGTCTGGGATCTCGTCCGACTTCAACCAGATGCCTCCGGCGGGGGTACTCGGCTCCGGGATGATCGACGTTGCACCACGAAGGCCGCAAGTGGTTGAGGTGGAAGCCGGATCTCACGGGAAATGGCGGGGACTCACGGGGACTCACGGGGAGTCGTAGATCAGAAATGAAGAAGCCCCCGCACCGCGTTTCCGCTGGTGAAGGGGCCTTTTCTGCTGGTGTGGCAGGTGCAGGACTTGAACCTGCGTAGGCTGAGCCGACGGTTTTACAGACCGCTCCCTTTGACCACTCGGGCAACCTGCCATGTCTTCCGCTTGCGGCGGCGACAGGAAGAAGAATAGCGGACTTCCGGGGGTGACGTGACATCGGCGGAGGGCACCTCCGGCTACCCGCCCTTACCAGGACTTTTGCGTCTATACCGCTGCTCGGATCGGTGCCTTCTGGGGAAGGAGTGGCGCAAGAGGCGTCGCGGTGCCGGGGTGTGAGGTGGCCCGATGGGGTGGAGGCCGGGGACGGCCAGGTGGCGCGAAGGGTTGAGGAGAGAAGACACGCAGGGTGGGCGAAGGGCGGAAGGGGAGATCAGACGCGCCAGGGTGGGAAGGACCCGTTGAGGACGGGTGAGGACACGCTGCCGCCTCGGCATCGGCAGGAGATGCTGGCTAGGCTGATCCGTTACGTACGCGTCTACCGAACCGGCTCGCGGACGTCGCCGTGATTCGCGGTCCGTGGTCTGCGGGAGCCGGGGAGTGATTCATAGTTCTGGCAGGTCAGAGGGGATTGTGCTTTGGCGGATTCATCGTTCGACATCGTTAGCAAGATCGATCATCAGGAGGCCGACAACGCGCTGAACCAGACGATCAAGGAGATCGGGCACCGATTCGACTTCAAGGGCACCGGCGCGGCCATCGCCTGGTCGGGCGGTCAGAAGGCCGTTGAGATCAAGGCCAACAGCGAGGAGCGCGCCAACGCGGTGCTCGACGTCTTCAAGGACAAGCTGATCAAGCGAGGGCTCTCCCTCAAGATCCTGGACGCGGACGAGCCCAAGCTGTCCGGCAAGGAGTACCGCCTGGTGGTGACCCTCAAGGAAGGCATCGACCAGGAGCACGCCAAGAAGATCTCGAAGATCATTCGCGATGAGGGGCCCAAGGGCGTCAAGGCCCAGATCCAGGGCGAGGAGCTTCGGGTGAGCTCGAAGAAGAGGGACGATCTGCAGGAGGTCATCGCCCTTCTCAAGGGTAAGGACCTGGAGATCGCCCTTCAGTTCTCGAACTATCGCTAGCGGATGAGCGGTCGCGACCCCGGCCTCCGACTCCGGGATCCAGCCCGCCGCAGAAGGCGTATCCGGGCACACGGCCGGGGGCACACGCGCACGCGCATGCCTTCGCGTGTGCCCCGGCCGCTTCCTCTCCCCGGTCCGTGAGTGGAAATACGGCCTCTCGGCGAGGGAGAGGACGGGCAAGACGGGGACGGGTAGGCGGAAATGGGAGGACGGGAGCGGAGGGCCTGAGCGGGAAGGGGCGTCCGCTTCGCGGCGAGGTCGGATGACACTTGCGGCGGCACCGCCGACCGGCCTTCCCCGAGGCGTACAGTGAGCCCGTACGTGACGAACGTCCCCCACGTGTCCGGGAAGACTCAGGGGGGCGTCAGTGGGGTTGTTCCGCCGCTTGAGTGTTTGCGTCGGCGCGGTCGCCGTGGTCATGGGAGCGGGCGGCCCGGCGGCGGCCGCGGGCGCGAGACCGCCGGTCCGGTACGCGGGGCTCGACGGGTGCGTCTGCGCTCCGTGGAAACTCTGGGTACGCGGCGGCAAGGTGGTCGCTCTCCGCGACGCACGGGTGTTCTCCGTGGGCGGGCAACGAGCACCGCTCGCCCTGTCGCCGAACGGGAGGTATGTCGCGTACTTCCAGTTGGGGGACGGGGCTCTGGTGGTGCGGGAGATGGCCACCGGCGAGGTACGCGCGGTGCCGGGCGTGATGTGGTCGAACGACATGCGCACGGCACGGGTCGAGCTCTCCCCCGGTGGGCGGTACGCGGTGCTGGGCATCGGTGGGGCGTATCAGATCCTGGACACCTACAGCGGAGAGGGTGTCCTGCTGCCGCCCGGACTGCGGCCGTGGAGTTTCAGTCCTGACGCGAGGTTCGTACTCGTGGTGGATGACATGTTCCAGGCGGGGATCTACTCGCTGTCGCCCTTCACCGAGCGGGGTCGCGTTCCGGTGGGAGGGGCGCTCGGCCCGGGCGGCGAGGTCGTCGCTCACTTCACGGCGCGTGACGCGGGGATCCGTCTGTGGGACGTGCCCACCGGCGGTGTCCCCAGGCGCGACCCCATCACCGTGCCTGTCGGTAGGACCCCGACCCGGATGCGCTGGAACGGCGCGGGCCGCCTCGACCTGCAGACGGTGATCCCGCGCAGGCTCAGGAAGGGGGGAGGTGCCCGCTACACCTGGTATCGGGTCGATCAGGAGTCGGGCGGTACGGAGCGAATGGGTGGCTTCGTCGTGCCCGGATCCGTGCACAACCCGATCGTCACCGGGCTGACTCCCTGAGCCGTGAAGACTTCACGGGGGCAGGCAAGGGATTCAAGCGCGAGCGCGCGGTCAGCGACGGTAGCCGGCCATGCGCTCCAGGCGGGCGACGCGCTCGGCGGTGGGCGGGTGGGTGGAGAACAGCCTGCCGATCCCGGCGCAACGGAAGGGGTTGGCGATCATCAGGTGGGAGGCGGAGGCGATCCGGCCGTTCTCCGGGAGGGGCAGCTGACGGGTGCCCATCTCGATCTTTCTCAGTGCCGAGGCGAGGGCGAGCGGATCACCCGTCAACCGGGCACCGGACTCGTCCGCCTGGTATTCGCGGGAGCGGGAGATGGCCATCTGGATCATTCCGGCCGCGACCGGGCCAAGCACGATCATGAGGAGCGCGCCGATGAACCCGGGCCCCTCGTCGTCGTCACCGCCGCCGAAGAACAGCCCGACGTAGCCGAGGTAGGTGATCATGGTGGCGAGTGCGCCGGCCACCGACGAGATCAGGATGTCGCGGTTGTAGACGTGGGAGAGCTCGTGTCCGATGACCCCGCGCAGCTCGCGCTCGTCGAGCAGCTGGGTGATCCCGTAGGTGACGCAGACCGCGGCGTTGCGTGGGTTGCGCCCCGTCGCGAAGGCGTTGGGCTGCATGGTCGGCGAGACGTAGAGCCGGGGCATGGGCTGGCGGGCCTCGGTGGAGAGCTCGCGCACGATCCGGTAGAGGACCGGTTGCTCGACCTCGCCCACAGGCCGGGCGCGCATCGCGGACAGCGCGATGCGGTCGGAGAAGAAATAGGCGACGCCGTTGGTCGCCAGCGCGATCAGGACCGCGATCTGCACGCCGAGGCTGCCTCCGAGCCACGCCCCCGCCGCGATGATCACCGCGGACAATGCTCCGAGAAGGATCGCGGTACGCAGACCGTTGTGATGCACTACACCCCCCTCTCGGTTGATGCTGGTTCACCCGTGACAACGTCCCCGGCCAGGTCGAACGTTCCCGGACGGTTCAGCCCACGGCGATGAGGCCCGAGGGGACGAGGTCGAGGACGAGCTGCGGGGCGACCGAGAAGGCGATCGCGACGATCACCGCCACCGCGATCGCCGCAGCCGCGGGTATCCATCCGGCACCGCGACCATCCGTTCTCACGCCCCCCACCACGACATCCCCGGCCACAGCACTTCCTGTCACGACATCCCCGGTCGCGGCGCCTCCCGCCACGGCGCTCCCCGTCGCGACACTTCCGGTCGCGGCGCCTCCCGTCATGGCGCTCCCGGTCGCCGAAGCCGGAGTGAGAATCGGAACCGGAGTGAAGATCCGTACGACCCAGGCGACGTAATAGTAGAGGCCCACGACCGTGTTCACCGCCATGACGGCGGCCAGCCAGCCACCGCCTCCGCCGAGGAGCTCCCGGAACACCACGATCTTGGCGAAGAGCCCGGCCAGCCCGGGGGGCAGGCCCGCCAGGCAGATGAGGAAGAAGGCGAGCGCCAGCCCGGCGGCCGGCCTCTGGAGCGCCAGGCCCCGGTAGTCGTCCAGCTCTCCCCCGCCCGACCGCCTCGACACCAGCGTGACCACGGCGAACGCCCCGAGGTTCATCGCCGCGTAGAAGACCAGATAGGCGACCGAGGCGTTCATCGCCTCGTCGTTCCTGATGCCGAGGGGAGCGAGGATGTAGCCCGACTGGGCGACGGACGACCAGGCGAGCAGTCGTACGGCGTGACGTTGGCGCATGGCCAGGAGGTTGCCCACGGTCATGGTCAGCGCGGCGAGGATCGCGATCAGCGGGACCCAGGTGGCCCCCTGGCCACCCAGGGCGACGACCAGGACGAGGATCAGCCCGGCGAACCCCGCCGCCTTGGAGACGACGGACAGCAGGGCCGCGACGGGGATGGGGGCACCCTGGTAGACGTCGCCCGCCCACGCGTGGAACGGCACCGCCGCGATCTTGAAGGCGAACCCGGCGATGACCAGGACCACGGCCACGGTGACCACGGCGGGCAGGTCGTAACCGATCCGCAGCGAGGACTCGTAGGCGGTGCCGGCGCCTCCCGAGCCGGGCCCGAGACCGGTGGCGGCGGAGACGCCCTGCCGCAGGACGTGGGCGATGCGGTCGAGGTAGACGGTGCCGGTCGTCCCGTACAGCAGGGAGACCCCGAAGAGCATCACCGCCGTGGAGACCACGGAGACGAGGAAGAGCTTGACCGCCGCCTCGGAGCTTCGGCCGTCGTACCGCTTGAGCGCGGTGAGCGCGAACACCGGCAGCGAGACGAGCTCCAGAGCGACCACCAGCATGATCAGGTCGCGGGAGGCGGGCAGGGCGACGGCACCCGCCAGTGTGCAGAGCAGCAGGAAGTACCACTCTCCGACGGGGATGTCTCCCGAGGAGAGTTCGGCCGCCGACAGCAGCACCACGACGATCCCGGCGAACAGCGCGAGCCCGGCGAAGACCAGCGTGAAGTCGTCGACCACGAACGAGCAGGGTGCCACGGCGGCCGTGGGCGCCGTCGGCTCGGCGACCGGGGGGACGATGGCCCCGATCGCCGCCTGGGGGGATCCGAGCAGACCCTCGGGCACGCAGAAGGTCCTCAGCGGGTCTCCGGCGCGTACGGCCTGCGAGATCACCACCGCGAGGGCGCCGATCACCCCGGCCAGCGTGACCGCGCCGAGTGCCGTCCGGACGTACGGCCTGCGGGGCAGGAAGGCGTCCAGGAGCAGCACGAGCCCGGCGGTGAGGGCGAGGATGAGGGGCGGTGCGACCGCGTAGTAGTCGATCGACTGGATCACGGCGCGCCCACCAGGGTCCGGACCACCGGATCGGTGAGCAGCAGGAGCGCCTTGGGCCAGAGGCCGAACAGCAGGATCAGCGCGATCAGCGGCACCCAGGCGGCCAGTTCGTAGCCCGTGACGTCGGGCATGCGTGATCTGGCCGTGCTCGTCGTTCCTGAGATCACTCGCGAAGCCGTTCCCGAGGCCGCCGTCGAAGCTGTGCTCGAAGTCGTTCCCGAAGTCGTTCCCGAAGTCGTTCCCGAGGTCGCCGGCGGCGTCGCCTCGTGGTCCTCCTCACCGGTCGGGCCCGTGGAGGGGAGACCGCCCGCGGTGACCGCGGCCAGGGCCGGGACGTGGACGGTCTCGGTGCTCCGGCCGTGGGTGACGCGGGAGAGCATGAGCAGGAAGTAGGCGGCGGTCAGCACGGTACCGAGACCTCCGAGGGCCATGAAGACCAGGTAGAGGGGGCGGGACAGGCCCGCGGCCGGTTCGAAGGCACCGAGGAGGGCGAGCATCTCGCCCCAGAAGCCCGCGAGTCCCGGCAACCCGAGCGAGGCGACGCAGGCGAAGGTGAGCAGGGAGGCGAGCCGGGGCAGGCGTGTCATCATGCCGCCGCCCAGAGCCGGCATGTCGGAGGTGCCGTAGCGCTCCTTGATCGCTCCTGCGACGAAGAACAGCAGGGCGGTGATCAGGCCGTGGGCGATGTTGCCGAACAGGGCGCCGTTGACTCCGGCCGGGGTGAGCGTGGCGAAGCCCAGGAGCACGAAACCCATGTGGCCGACCGAGGAGTAGGCGATCATCCTCTTGAGGTCGCGTTGGGCGAGACAGGCCAGCGAGCCGTAGACGATGCCGACCACCGCGAAGGCCCCGAGCCAGGGCGCCACCGCGACGGCGCCGTCGGGCAGGATCGGGATCGCGACGCGGACGAAGCCGTACGTGCCCATCTTGAGCAGCACACCCGCCAGGAGCACCGAACCGACGGTCGGTGCCTCGGTGTGGGCGTCGGGCAGCCAGGTGTGCAGCGGCCACATCGGGGCCTTGACCGCGAAACCGATGCCGACTGCGAGGAAGGCGAGGGTCTGCACCGCGGGGGACATGCCCGTCCCCCGTGCCTGCGCGAGGGCGGTCATGTCCAGGGTGCCGGTCTGCGACCAGATGAGCAGCAGGCCGAGCAGGAGGACCACCGAGCCGAGCAGGGTGTAGAGGATGAACTTGATCGCCGCCGCGCGGCGGGCACGCCCGCCCCAGATGGCGATCACGAAGTACATCGGGATGAGGACGACCTCGAAGAAGACGAAGAACAGCAGCAGGTCGAGCGCGAGGAACGTGCCGATCATGCCCACTTCGAGGACGAGCAGCGTGAACACCAGCGCCCGTGGCCGGTTGCCTCCCGGCCGGGACGCCAGCAGCTGCCCGGGTCCTTCGGCGCTGCCCCGGCACAGGTAGACGAAGCACAGGAAGGTCAGCAGCGTGGTCAGCGCGACCAGTGGCAGCGAGATCCCGTCCACGCCGAGGTGGAATCTGAGGTCGAGGCCGGGGATCCAGGCCAGGTCGGTCACGAACTGCAGCCGGGCGGCGTTTCCGTAGTCGAACGTGGCGGCGAGCAGCACCGACAGCGCGAACGTGAGCCCGGAGACGACCAGGCCGTGCACCCTCAGCAGCCGCCTCCTGGCCGCGACGTCCGCTCCGGGGAGTGCGAGCAGCGCGGCGGCCCCGGCGAGCGGCACGCCGAGGAGCGCGATCAGCAGCCAACTCATGGCGTGACCACCTCACAGGAGCCGGGCACCGGGTCCGTCGCCGTGCCGGGGTTTGGGTCCGGTGTCGAAATCGGCGCTGCCCCCGGTCTCGGGATGGACGTTGAGGTCGGTGCCGCATTCGATGTCGAGGTCGGTGTCGGGTTCAGTGCGGCGTCCTGTGTCGGGGCCGGTGGCGGGCTCGGCGTCGGGCTCGGTGTCGGGTGTGGTGCCACGTCCGGTATCGGGGCCGACGCTGGGACCGGTGTCGGGGTCGGTCGTGGAGAGGAGGTCAACGGCGCATCACCGCCAGACGGATGAGGAGCAGCACCACGAGGGCGACGATGCCCCAGAACAGCAGAGAGATCATCTAAAAATCACCGCCCAGGCCGCGATCAGGAGGACTCCGGCCAGCAGGCCGGTGATGTAGAGCTGGGCGTTGCCGTTCTGCACCAGGCGGACCAGCCTCGCCAGGCCCAGGGTCGCCTGGCCCGAGCCGCGCACGGCACCGTCCACCACACGGCTGTCGGTGCGGACGACGAGGCTCGCGAGAAGCAGCGTGGGCCGGACGAAAAGCCTGGCGTACAGGGAGTCGACGTAGAAGGCGCGCTCGCACGGGGCTCTGAAGGGGCCGAGCAGGCGGGCCGGGTCGCGCATGGAGTCGGAGCGCCACGCCGCGTAGACCACCCCCGCACCCAGCAGCGCCACCGCGAGACTGAGGGCGGCGGCGCCCCAGTGGACGTCGCCGACCCGGACCAGACCGAGGAGCAGCGCCGGGACGGCCAGGACGAGGATGGGCACGCGCATGGTGGCCGGAGCCTCGTGAACGGCAGTGTGGGCGGCGGTGGGGACAACGGCGTAGGCGGCAGGCGTGCCCGGCGCGGGCTGGAGCTCGGGGAGGGGATGGGGCTGGGGGGCGCGATGTCCGAAGAAGGTGCGCAGCCACGCCCGGGTGGCGTAGGCACCGGTCACCGCGACCGTGGTGAGCGCGCAGCCGTAGAGCAGCAGGGCCGCGGTGCCGGTCAGCGTCCCCGAGGACAGGGAACGCTCGATCGCCACCAGCACCTCGTCCTTGCTGAAGAAACCGCTCGCCGGGGGAAGGCCCACCAGGGCGGCGAAGCCGATCGTCATCGCGGCGAAGGTGACGGGAAGATCCTTTCTCAGGCCTCCCATCGTGCTCATCAGGTTGGAGCCGACCGCGTGGATCACAGCACCGGCGCAGAGGAAGAGAAGTGCCTTGAAGGCGCCGTGGGTGATCAGGTGGAAGACCGCGGCGCTCCGGGACCCGGCGGCCAGGGCGCCGGCCATGTAGGCGAGCTGGCTGATCGTGGAGTAGGCGAGGACGCGTTTGAGGTCGTCTTGGGCGAGGGCCGCGAGGGCCGCGCCGAGCATTCCGATGGCGGCCAGGACGGCGAGGATGTCCAGGGTGGGTTGGGCGCCGAGGAAGGCCGGGTAGAGGCGGGCGACGACGAAGATGCCCGCGGCGACCATGGTGGCCGCGTGGATGAGGGCACTGATCGGTGTCGGTCCGGCCATCGCGTCGGGGAGCCAGACGTGCAGCGGCACCTGGGCGCTCTTTCCCGCGACCCCGGCCAGCAGCAGCATGGTGGCGGCGATGAGCGTGCCCGACGACATCTCGGGGACCTTCGCGATGACGTCGGCGATCCTGAAGCTGCCCGCCGCCGTCCCGAGAACGAAGATGCCGAACAGGAATCCGACGTCGCCGATCCGGGTGACGAGGAACGCCTTGATCGCCGCTCGCGAGTTGGCCCGGTCTTCCCACCAGTGCCCGACCAGCAGGTAGGAGCACAGACCCATGATCTCCCAGCCCACGTAGAGGACCAGGAGGTCGGCCGCGTAGACGACGAGCAGCATGGCGCTGGTGAACAGGCTGATGAAGGAGCTGTAGGACGGGTAGCGCCGGTCGCCGCGCATGTAGCCGACGGAGTAGACCTGCACGGCCAGCGCGACCACGCCGACGAGCACGGCGATCGACGCGGCGAGGCCGTCGACCAGCAGGCCGACCGAGATCGGCACCGAGCCCGTCTCGATGACGGCGAACGTCGCGGTGACACCGTCGATCGCCCCCTGAGCCCCTGGCCCGGCCGGCGCGGGCGACTCGATCCCGCCGCCGCCCCTGCCTGCCGCCCAGGTGGCGTAGGCGAGCCAGATCGCCAGGGCCGCGGAGATCGCGGTGGGCACCACGGCGATCCAGGCCGCCCTGCGGTTGGCGTCGGTGTCGGGGGTGGGGTTGACCTCGGAGGTGGCGGGCTTGGAGGTGCCGGGCTTGGGGGCGGCGCTGTCGCCGGTCTCCAGGGGCGTCACGCTTCGAGGACGCCGGGGGAAGCGGGAGCCGAGAAGCCCGACGGCCGCCGCGAGGAAGGGCAGGAGGATCACGAGCGAGGCGATGGTGATCATGGCGTACCACCCTGCCTGGGGTCCGTCTCTCCGGCCGGGGCCGAGTCGGTCTTTCCAGCCGGGACAGGGTCGGTCTTTCCGGCCGGGACCGGGTCGGTGGAGTCGGACAGCACGGGGTCGGTCGAGTCGGACAGGGAGCGGAGGCGATCGAGGTCGACGGTCCGGCGGTTGCGGTAGAGCGCGAGGATGATCGCGAGGCCGAGGCCGACCTCGGCGGCGGCGATCACGATGACGAAGAGGGTGAGGACCTGCCCGCTGTGCAGCCGGTCGCGCAGCCACACGTCGAAGGCGACCAGGTTGAGGTTGACGGCGTTGAGCATGAGCTCGACGGACATCAGCACGAGGATCGTGTTGCGGCGGGCGAGCACCCCGTACACGCCGATGGAGAACAGCAGCGCCGAGACGACCGCGGGATAGACGACGTGCACGTCAGTCCCTCCCTCGGATGTCGGTACGCGACAGGACGATGGCGCCGATCAGGGCCGCGAGCAGCAGGACGGAGAGCGCCTCGAAGGGAAGCACCCAGTTGCGGAAGATGCTGGAACCGAGCTCGGCGGCCGAGCCGCCACCGGGCTCAAGCTGGATGTAGGCCATGCGGAAGCCGTCGACGACGACGGTGACCAGCACGGCCGCGGTGGCGATCGCCACGACCGCCGCGGCCGGACGGTTCGGGCTGTCGAGGTCGGCGCTCCTGCCGATCGGGGCGCGGGTGAGCATGATGCCGAACAGGAGCAGGACCACGATCGCGCCGACGTAGATCAGCACCTGGACCCAGGCGACGAACTCGGCGGTGAGAACCAGATAACACCCGGCCAGCGCGCCGAAGCAGACGACCAGCCACAGGGCCGCGTGGACGAGCTGCCTGGTGGTCACGACGAGCAGCGCCGACCCGACGGCCATCGCGCCCAGCAGCAGGAAGACGATCTCCTGCCCGGTCGGCGACAGATAGGACGGCACCTCGGTCACCTCTCCTCCTCGGGCTCTCCACTCGGATCCGTGGGAGGAGTCTGCCCCGGCGCGGCCGTCGCCGGAGGCGTGTCGTCCCCACCTGTGGATAACTTTTCGACGGACGACCCGCCTGTGGACGGATCGTTCTTCTTCGGCAAGGCCCCCGGCGGCCGGATCGCCCGGATGCTCGAAGCGGGTCTGGGAGAAGTGGCTCCGGAGGAGGGAGGCCCGGAGGAGGTGGGACGGGGGCGAACCGGGCGGGAGGCGGCCGCGAGCTCCTTCGGCGGATCGGCGTTGGGCTCGTGGGCCGGCGGCGGCGGGACGGTCTGTGCCCAGGCCGCGAGTTTGTCCTTCTCATGGAGAAGGTTACGGATGTCGCCCTCGGCGTACTCGAACTCCGGCGACCAGAACAGCGCGTCGAAGGGGCAGACCTCGATGCAGATCCCGCAGTACATGCACAGGGAGAAGTCGATCGCGAAGCGGTCGAGCATGTTGCGGGCCCGGGGGCGGCCGCCCTCCGGGGCCGGGAGGGTCTCCTTGTGGGAGTCGATGTAGATGCACCAGTCGGGGCACTCGCGGGCACAGAGCATGCACACCGTGCAGTTCTCCTCGACCAGCGCGATCACCCCCCTGCTCCTCGGGGGCAACTCCGGCCGGACTTCGGGGTACTGCTGGGTCACCGACCTGCTCAGCATGTGGCGAAGGGTGACGGAAAGCCCCTTCGCCAATCCCACTCCTGGTATCCGTGCCACAACTCAACATCATGACGCACAGTGGGGCGCTCGGGAATGCGTGGGACCACGAGACCGTAATGACGGGGGAATCGACGAGGGAACCGGGTTATCCACAGAAGTTATCCACAGACTGTGTGTTCGAGAACCGCCCTCCAATCGCCGACTCGCCGCCGAAGCGTCTGCAGAGATCCGGAAAAAATCGTATTGTTCGCCCCATGTCCCACCAGTACGGGCCGGCATGGCAGTCGCAACCACCGGCACGATCCAACACGGCGTGGAGCGTCGTGTGGACGCTGGTACCCCTGCTGACCTGCGGCATCGGGACGCCTTTCATCATCGGCCACGCCTCGCGCAAGCTGCGGAGCCCGTTGCTGGCCTTCGCCGCCGTCCTCTACGGTCTCGGTGTCGGCGTCTTCATGACCGCCGCGGCCATCTACGGGAGTTCCGACGACATCCCGATCGTGCTGGACACCGTCGCGACGATCGGCCTGTTCGCCGGCTGGCTCGGCGGGCTGGGCCACGCGCTGATCCTCAGGGGGTCGGTCTTCTCACAGGGGACCTCCCCCGCGTTCCATCCGGGGCCGTCGTCTCCCGGGTACGGCCACGTCCAGCGACCGTCCCGGCCGCCGTCGTACCAGACGGGTCCCACCGAGGTCTCGATGCTGCACCCGCCCGCGCAACGGCCGCAGCCGCGACTTCCCGAGCCGCCACAGCACCACGGCGGGTACCAACCGCAGCCACAACCCCGTCATGACGACCGGCCACCGCGGTACGCACCGCCCCAGCCCTCCCAGGGGCACTTCGTCCACGGCCAGCCCACCCACACCTCACATGACCGCTTCGCGCAAGGCCGGCCCGCGCACACCCCCCAGGACCGCTTCACGCAGGGCCAACCCACCCACGCCTCCCAGAGCCCGCACATCCCCTTCGCGCAGGGCGGGTCCACCTACCCCTCGCAGAGCAGGAACACCCCCACCCCCCAGGGCTGGCTGGGGCCGTACCGGCTGATCGGCAACCTGGGGAAGGGCGGCCAGGGAACGGTTCACCTCGCGCTGACCCCGCAGGGGCAGAAAGTCGCGATCAAGGTGCTGCACGAGCATTTCAACGGCAATCAGGTGGTGAGGGAGCGGTTCCTGCGGGAGGTGGAGGCGACGCGCAGGGTGGCGACGTTCTCCACGGCACGGGTGCTCGACGTGAACATCAACGAGGACCAGGCGTACGTCGTCAGTGAGTACGTGGAGGGCGACTCCCTGGAGCAACTGGTCCGCGACAAGGGGCCGCGCGACGAGGACGGTCTGACCCGGCTCGCCCTCGCCACCGCGGGCGCGCTGGCCGCGATCCACCGGGCCGGCGTGGTGCACCGGGACTTCAAACCGGCCAACGTGCTGATCGGCGCCGACGGCCCCCGAGTCATCGACTTCGGTATCGCCCGAGCCCTCGACCAGGTCACCTCGACGTCGGGCAACATCATGGGCACCCCCGCCTACATGTCGCCCGAGCAGCTCGCGGGCAGGACGATCGGCCCGGAGACCGACGTGTTCAGCTGGGCCGCGACCATGATCTTCGCCGCCTCGGGAAGGGTCGCCTTCGGGGAGGACACCATCCCCGCCATCCTGAACCGGGTGATCAACCACCATCCGGACCTGACGGCCCTGCCCCAGTCGCTGCGTCCGCTCGCCGCCGCCTGCCTGGACAAGGAGCCGGGCAACCGGCCCACGGCCTCCGACATCATGCTGCGGATCGTGCAGTAGGGGCCGCGACCACCGGAGCCCACGCCAAGCCGGGCGCGGAGAACCGTGCCCGGAAGATCGTGCCGGGAAGGTGGCGCCAAGGAGGACCATCCCCGGAAGACCACGCCGGGACACCGGGAAGACCGTCTCTCGGGGACCATGCCGGAGAGGTGGCCACCAAGGTCGTCCCCGAGAGGCCGTGCCGGGGAAACCCGGCCGAGCTCGGCTTTAGGGAACCGCGTCCTTCGCCCGCGCCGTCAGGTCCAGATACTCCCCGCGCGTCAGCCTGCGGATCGTGAGCTCAAGGTCGTTTCCCGTGGCGAAGCGCTCGACCTGCGCCTCGTCCCAGCGTCCCGGCAGGTGGAACAGGTCCCCGCCCACCAGCAGGCCGCTCTCCCCTGTCTCCACCGAGTACAGCAGGAGCTCGGACGCCTCCAGCTCGCGGGTCCTGCGCGCGGTCTCCAGCAGCAGGCGGCCGTGAACGACCACCAGGCGGCAGTGCGGCTGGCCCTCGCGCCTGAGCACGCGTCCCTGGGCGGTCTGGTTGCGGGACCTGCGACGGCCGACCCCGACCACGACGACGGCCCCGACGACCGTCAGCGCGGCCAGCACGAGGGCGGCGACCCCGAGCGGCCCCATCCCCCGGGTGACGTCGGCGCGGGTCTCGGTCAGATTGAGGAGCACGAGCGTCACGAAGACCGCACCGTAGGCGAGCACCGCCCACATGAGCACGTACAGCAGCTGCTCGCGCCACCACACCTTCGGTGAGCTCAGCGGCGGCCTGAGGCTTCTCGCCCCGGGCATGCGCAGACGCGGCAGGGGCGCGGGCGCCCTGCGCCAGGTAACCGCGCGCCACCTCGGCGACCGGCGGGCGAGCGCGACCCTGGCCTGCTGCGGGGTGTCGAACGCCCTGAGTTCGAACTCCAGCCCGTTGTCCGCGGCGAACGCCTCCACCGCCCTCCTCGACCGGGAGCCCGGGGCCTCCAGCATGACCAGGCCGGACTCGTCGAGTATCGCCAGGCCGTATCTCGTCCGGCCCCTGCCGGGATAGCCGAAGATCAACAGTGTGCTCGCCCGGCCCTCCCCGGTGAGCGGCAGCCGCACCGGCGGATGTTCCGGCACATCGACGACCAGTTCATCCTTTTCCACGGCGAGCGCGAGGGTCATGCATTCCGTCCTTGGCAGGTGGTGTCACAGAGTGTAACTCCCTGCCCTGTGAGGAGACTTCGAACGTCAGATCATCCAGTAAAACGCCCCGGACGGTATGGAAAAATCTAGACGGAATTGGACAAAAAGGGTCATCCGATGGCGATAGCGACGATTCCCGTCAGCGCGAGCTGGACGAGTGCCAGCGGCACCAGGACGACCCAGGCGAGCTTCTGCAGCTGGTCCTCACGGAGGCGGGGGTAGCTCACCCGGAGCCAGATGATCACGAAGACCAGCAGGAAGACCTTGAGGAGCATCCACACCGGCCCCGGCAGGAAGGGTCCGTGCCAGCCGCCGAGGAAGAGCACGCTGGTGAGCGCGGACACCACGATGATCCCGGCGTACTCGGCCAGCATGAACAGGGCGAACCTCATGCCGGTGTACTCGGTCATCGGGCCCATGATGAGCTCGGAGTCGGCGATCGGCATGTCGAACGGCGGACGGCGCAGCTCGGCGAGGCCCGCGACGAAGAAGACCACACCGCCGATCGCCTGCCAGGGCAGCCACCACCACTGCCAGGCCTCCACGATGCCCGGCAGGGAGAGCGTGCCCGCCGCCATCGCGACACTGGAGGCCGCGAGGACCAGCGGCAGCTCGTACGCCATGAGCTGCGCCGCCGAGCGCATCCCGCCCAGGGCGGAGTACTTGTTGCCCGAGGACCACCCCGCCATGATCGAACCGAGCACGCCGACCCCCATGACGGCGAGGACGAAGAACAGCCCGACGTCCAGGTCGACCCCGACCAGCCCGGGTCCGATCGGGATGACGACCATCGCGAGGAGATAGGGGACCAGTGCCACGCCGGGGGCGAGGGTGAAGACCCGGCGGTCGGCCGCGACCGGGATCACCTGCTCCTTCTGCATGAACTTGACCCCGTCGGCGATCAGCTGGGCCCAGCCGTGAAAGCCCCCGGCGTACATGGGACCGAGGCGCGCCTGCATGTGCGCCATCACCTTGTGCTCCATCTGCCCGGCGACCAGCGGCAGCACCAGGAAGACCGCGACGATCACGACGAGCCGTACCACGACGTCGAGCACCTCGGCGATCACGGGCACCTCCGGTCCCTCGGGGAGACTCCCCTGCCACCACGGATCAGGCGGGTCGCACGGACCTCGCGGGCGCGAGACGGCCGGGCGAGGTCGTCGCGCGACAACGGCCGGGCCGGGGCGTCACACGGCATGCGGAGGTCCCCGCGAGCCGTGTGAGCGCGAGACGGCCGGGCGAGGTCGTCGCACGACCGCGGCCAGACCGACCCGTCGCGCGGCATGCATGAGGCCTCGCGGGCACGAGACGGCCTTCGGAGGGTCTCAGTCGTCACGCTCGCGCCCCCAGTCGGCGGGCACCCCCGGCGGGAGCGTCTTGCGACGGCTCGGCGAGCCGTGGCCGGACTCTCCCGGCTCCTTGGCACCCGGCCACGCCTTGGCGACCCGGGCGGCCAGTACGAAGTCCTTGCGCAGCGGGAAGCCCTCGAAGCCCTCGGGGAGCAGCAGCGGCACCAGGTTCGGGTGGCCCTCGAAGACGACACCGAACATCTCGAAGGTCTCGCGCTCGTGCCAGTCGGCTCCGCGGAAGACGCCGACCGCGCTGGGCAGCCGGGGGTCGGCGCGTGACACCCGGGTGCGCAGCAGCAGGTGGGCGTGCGAGACGGGGGCGAAGAGGTGGGCGACGACCGCGAAGGCCTCCGGCGGCTCGTCCACCGCGGTGAGCCAGTCGAAGAACTCGTAGCCCCCGGCCCTCGCGGACTCCAGCAGGCCGAGCCAGCCGTCGGGATCCACGTCGACGGTGATCTGGCCGAAGGACTCCGACACCCGGGTGCCCTCGCCGTACGCGAAACCGGGCGCGGAACCGGGCAAGGGACCGGACGCGGAACCGGGCGCGGGACCGGGACCGGGTTTGGAGCCGGGCCCGGAGACGGGTGAGGAGCCGGACACGGAAGCGGGCTCGGAGCCGGGGGTGGAGGGGTTCGGGGACTCGGGGAGGTCAGGCATAGCGATCACTCAGGTTCTCCGCGGCGATCTTCTCCTGGAGCATCATGATGCCGTGGAGCAGCGCCTCGGGCCGGGGAGGGCAGCCGGGGACGTAGACGTCGACCGGGATGATCTGGTCGACGCCCTTGGTCACGCAGTAGGAGTCCCAGTACGGGCCGCCGGAGTTGGAACAGGCTCCGAAGGAGATCACGTACTTCGGGTCGGGCATCTGCTCGTAGAGCCGCTTGACCGCGGGGGCCATCTTGTCGGTCACCGTGCCCGAGACGATCATCAAATCCGCCTGCCGGGGGCCGTTCGCGAACGGAATGACCCCGAACCTGATGAAGTCGTGCCTGCTCATCGAGGTCGCGATGAACTCGATCGCGCAGCAGGCGAGACCGAAGTTGAACGCCCACAGTGAGTAACGGCGCCCCCAGTTGAGGATGAAGCGCATGGGCTTGGGGGCCAGACGCGAGACTGGCCCCACGGTGGGCATCGGGAGATCCGCCATGGCACGCATTCTCCTTCAGAGTCGGCGCTCGCGCTCGCCCGGTCTCACGGGTCCTCAGGTCCAGGTGAGCACGCGCTTGCGCCAGGCGTAAAGGATGCCGAGCGCGATGAAGCCGAGGAAGACGAACATCTCGGCCAGGGTCGTCATCCCGAAGCCCGGCTCGGCGAAGATCGTCGCCCACGGAAACAGGAAGACCGCGTCCACCGCGAAGACCACGTACAGGTAGGTGAACACGTAGTAGCGGATCTGGGACTGCGCCCAGCCGTCGCCGACCGGGTCGACGCCGCACTCGTAGGTGAGCAGTTTCTCCGGGGTGGGGCGGTTGGGCCGGAGTCCCCGGTTGACGAGCAGTGCCCCGGCGACGATCAGCAGGCCGATCGCGAACAGGGCGAAGACAACCACATATGAGCCGAAATATCCGCTCATGGCCTCTCCTCCCGGGACCACCGTCCTCGCCCTACCTATAGCAGTATTCGCCCTCCCCGTCACGCGGCGAAACCACCGGCCGCGCAACGGCTAAAGCCTCTGTCCACTTCACATCAAGTAACAGCAAACACCCCATTACGCCCTATACCGTCACTCCATGCCTAAAGTGCGATTCATAGGAGGAATCGCTTGGATGGCCGCGATGCTGGCCGGTTGCGGCGTGGCCACCGCTTCTCCCCCTGCGAAATCCCCCGTCCCCTCAGAACCGACACTGATCAATTACGTGGACCCCTCCATGGTCCAGGGCATGAGCACGAGAAGCCTGAACACGGAGGGGAGCAAGGGCCGGCGCGTGCACGCCACCTACCCCGCCATCTCCCATGCCCCTCTCCTCACCGAGAAGCTCCGCGAGACGGTGGCCGAGAGCCTCGACCGGTTCACCCGGCGCAAGGTCTCCCGGGGCGCCCTGCCCAGGCCCGAGTTCAACGTGGACTGGCAGCTCGCCGCCGCGTCCCCCGAGGTCCTGGGGGTACGGTTGCGCATCGGCCAGTCCGTGGGCTCCGGCTGGAGGGAGTCCAGGACCACCGTCTGGTACGACCGGATGAGCAGGCGCGCCCTGGACTCCCCCGACCTGCTCAGGGACGGCGCGGCGCTGGCCACGCTGGCCGGACTCGTCAGGAAGGAGCTGGCGCTGCGGGGTCCGCTGGTGAATCCCAACGCGCTCAAGCCGACCCCCGCGATGTTCGACTCCATCGGTTTCAACCCGCGCGGCGATCTCGTCGTGGAGTTCGACGACGAGCAGGTGAGCCTCGGCCTCACCGGCCGGGTGGCGGTCGCCGTACCGTCCGCGACCGCGGCGCCGCTGCTGTCGGCGACCGGGCTGCGGGCGCGGGACGCGGCCGTGGGAACCGCGACCCTCACCTCACAGGAGGACCTGCTCGCGGCACGCGGGGACAGGCCCGCCGCGCACAGTTCCAAGGCGGGCGAGGTGGACTGCGCGCGGGTCAGGTGCGTGGCGCTGACCTACGAGGACGGGCCGGGTCCCGAGACCGGGCGGCTGCTCAACATCCTCGGCGCCCACGGGGCGCGGGCGACCTTCTTCGCCCTCGGTTCCAACGCCTCCGCGCGTCCCGAGCTGCTCAGGCGGATGCGCGACGAGGGTCATCTGGTGGCCAACCACAGCTGGTCCCACCGCGACCTCAGCGTGCTTCCCCCCGCCCTGCTCTCCGACCAGCTCACCCGCGCGCAGTACGTGATCACCCAGGCGATCGGCCAGGTCCCCACGCTGATGCGCTCGCCGTACGACACGACCGACGCGCGGGTGACCTCCACCGCGCGCCGGTTGGGCATGTCCGTGGTGCGCTGGAGCGTGGACGCCGAGGACCTGCGCGACCCCGACCCCCGGGCGATCGCCCGTCGGACCGTCGCCCGGATCAAGCCGGGATCGATCGTCCTCATGCACGATGTTCACGACGCGACCGTGGACGCCACCCCAGAGATCCTGCGTGAGATCGCCGCCAAGGGTTATACCTTTGTCACCGTCCCGGAACTGTATGGCCCACACGCGATGGAACCGGGCCGCACCTACGACTCCGGGACCGTGTCGGACGTGCTGAAAAAGCAATCCATGCCATAACCTGTGGCTATGGGGCCATAGCCGGAGGCGATGAGAGCGTCTACGCGACGGGACATATAGTTGGGCATCGTGATCCCAACTGTCCTCTTCGGCCGCCTGCACGTTGACCTGTGTCGGCTCGCGGCCGGGCTGTGTCAGGCCCGCCGTCCGTGATCGCGATTTCTCCGTAGACCGTACGACGCAGACCGTACGACGGCCGCGACACCGACGTCCGTGCCCAGGCTTCGACTCAGATTCGACTCAGCGGCACTAAGGATATGGGACAAAGGTCACTTTCCTCCGCCGAGTGGAACGCGAAAAGACTACGCGTGACCCCGAGGATCTAGCATGGAAAAAAGAATGTGCCACGAGCAACGGCGCCCCGTCGCGTCGAGGAGGACTGAGCTGTGACCAAGCAGGTTCAGCAACTCGACCGCGTGATCATCCGGTTCGCGGGCGACTCCGGCGACGGCATGCAGCTGACCGGTGACCGCTTCACC
This sequence comes from Streptosporangium sp. NPDC050284, assembly GCF_044459525.1. Classification (NCBI taxonomy): domain Bacteria; kingdom Bacillati; phylum Actinomycetota; class Actinomycetes; order Streptosporangiales; family Streptosporangiaceae; genus Streptosporangium; species Streptosporangium sp. NPDC050284. Next base: position 193,095 of record NZ_JBITIZ010000010.1, on the reverse strand, counting down.
GCCGGGACCGCGGAGTTCGGCAACGACCTGTCGACGCTGCCCAACTTCCCCGCCGAGATCCGCGCCCCCGCGGGCACCCTGCCGGGTGTGTCGAGCTTCCAGCTCCACTTCGCCGACCACGACATCCTCACGCCGGGCGACGCCCCCAACGTCCTGGTCGCGATGAACCCCGCCGCGCTGAAGGCCAACCTCTCCGACCTGCCGCGCGGCGCCGACATCATCGCCAACACCGACGAGTTCACCAAGCGCAACCTGCAGAAGGTGGGCTACGCGGCCAGTCCCCTCGAGGACGACTCGCTCTCCGAGTGGCGGGTCCACTCGGTGCCGCTGACCTCGCTCACGGTCAAGGCGCTCGAAGGCTTCGCGCTGTCCAAGAAGGACGCCGAGCGGTCGAAGAACATGTTCGCCCTCGGGCTCCTGAGCTGGCTCTACCACCGGCCCACCGAGGCGACGATCCGGTTCCTCGAGACCAAGTTCGCCAAGAAGCCCGACATCGCCAAGGCGAACATCGCCGCCTTCCAGGCGGGCTGGAACTACGGTGAGACCACCGAGTCCTTCTCGGTCTCGTACGAGGTGAAGCCGGCCAAGCTCGCCCCCGGCGTATACCGCAACATCTCCGGCAACCAGGCGCTCGCCTACGGCCTGATCGCCGGCTCGGTGCAGTCGAGGCTGCCGCTGTTCCTCGGCTCGTACCCGATCACCCCGGCCAGCGACATCCTGCACGAGCTGTCCAAGCACAAGCGGTTCGGCATCCGCACCTTCCAGGCCGAGGACGAGATCGCGGGCGTCGGCGCGGCGCTCGGCGCCGCCTTCGGCGGGGCGCTCGGCGTCACGACGACCTCGGGGCCGGGTGTGGCGCTGAAGGCCGAGACCGTCGGCCTCGCGGTGACCACCGAGCTGCCGCTCATCGTGGTCGACGTGCAGCGCGCGGGTCCCAGCACCGGCATGCCCACCAAGACCGAGCAGACCGACCTGCTGATGGCGATGTACGGCCGCAACGGCGAGTCGCCGCTGCCGATCGTGGCACCCTCGACCCCCTCCGACTGCTTCGACGCGGCGGTGGAGGCGGTGCGGATCGCGGTGAAGTACCGCACCCCGGTCATGCTGCTCTCCGACGGCTATCTCGCCAACGGCTCCGAGCCGTGGAAGCTGCCCGACGCCGCCGACCTTCCCGACATCTCCACCGAGTTCGCCACGGGGCCGAACGCCGAGGACGGCGTCACCTTCCTGCCGTTCAAGCGCGACGCCGAGACCCTCGCCCGCCCCTGGGCGATCCCCGGCACCGCGGGCCTTGAGCACCGGATCGGCGGCATCGAGAAGGCCGAGAACACCGGCAACATCTCCTACGACCCCGACAACCACGACCGGATGGTCCGGGTCCGCCAGGCGAAGATCGACGGGATCGCGAACGACATCCCGCCGCTCACCGTGGACGACCCCGAAGGCGACGCACGCGTGCTGGTGCTCGGCTGGGGGTCGACGTACGGGCCGATCGCCGCGGCCGTGCGGCGCATCAGGAGGGGCGGGGGCAAGGTCGCCCAGGCCCACCTGCGGCACCTCAACCCGCTGCCCGCCAACACCGGCGAGGTCCTGCGCGCGTACGACAAGGTCCTCCTGCCGGAGATCAACCTCGGCCAGCTCGCGCTGCTGCTCCGCGCCCGCTTCCTGGTCGACATCATCAGCTACAACCGAGTGCGCGGGCTTCCGTTCAAGGCAGAGGAACTCGCCGGCGTGATCCAGGACGTGATCGACAGTGAGTAGTGCTGAGTTGCCCGAGATCTCCACCCCTTCGAGGGGCGGTGCGCTCTCGCTCGTCCCGAAGTCCGAGGTGAAACTCGGCATGAAGGACTTCAAGACCGACCAGGAGGTCCGCTGGTGCCCCGGATGCGGTGACTACGCCATCCTCGCCGCGGTCCAGTCGTTCGTGCCCGAGCTCGGCCTCAAGCGCGAGAACATGGTGTTCGTCTCGGGCATCGGGTGCTCCTCCCGGTTCCCCTACTACATGGACACCTACGGGTTCCACTCGATCCACGGCCGCGCCCCGGCGATCGCGACCGGTCTGGCCGCCTCGCGTCCCGACCTGTCGGTGTGGGTGATCACCGGTGACGGCGACGCGCTGTCCATCGGCGGCAACCACCTCATCCACGCGCTGCGCCGCAACGTCAACCTGAACATCCTGCTGTTCAACAACAGGATCTACGGTCTGACCAAGGGTCAGTACTCCCCGACCTCCGAGATCGGCAAGATCACGAAGTCGACCCCGATGGGTTCGCTGGACAAGCCGTTCAACCCGATCTCGCTCGCCATCGGCGCCGAGGCCTCCTTCGTGGCCAGGACGATCGACTCCGACCGCAAGCACCTCCAGTCGGTGCTGCGCGAGGCCGCCGAGCACCGGGGCACCTCGCTCGTCGAGATCTACCAGAACTGCAACATCTTCAACGACAACGCCTTCGAGCAGCTGAAGGACCCGGAGCAGCGCGACGACATCACGCTGCGCCTGGAGCACGGGCAGCCCATCGCCTCGGCCTCCAAGGCGGTGCGCAGGGCGGCCGACGGCGGCATCGAGGTCGTCCCGAGGTCGTCGGTGAGCGAGGAGGAGATCCTCGTGCACGACGTCCACCGCGCCGACCCCTCGCTCGCCTTCGCGCTCTCCCGGCTGGACGAGCCCGCCTTCGAGCACGTCCCGATCGGCGTCTTCCGCAGCGTCGACCGCCCCTCCTACGACGAGCTCATGGCCGAGCAGCTCCAGGAGGCCGTCGGCGAGCGGGGTCCCGGTGACCTCAACGACCTGCTGCTCGGCGGGGACACCTGGCGCATCAGCTGATCCGAAGCGAACACACGGCATCACCCGGTAAGGCCCGCTCTTCGGAGCGGGCCTTACCGCTTACCTGCTACAAATCCCCCGAACCAGGAGAAAGCGTATGGCCGACCCGGTAGCGGAAGAGTACTGGCGGGCGAGGCCCGTACTGGTGACGGGTGCCGGTGGCTTCATCGGGGCACATCTGGTGCGACGCCTGTGCGCGCTCGGCGCGCGGGTGCACGCGGTCGGCCGCCGCCTCAGAGAGAGCGCGTACGGCGAGACGTGGCACGTCGCGGACGTCGCCGACGCGGGCGCGGTCGAGTGGCTCGTCGAATCGACCCGCCCCGCCGTCGTGTTCCACCTCGCCAGCGAGGTCGCCGGGGCGAGGGATCCGAAGCTCGTGCTGCCGATGCTGCACAGCAACCTCACCGGCGTGGTCAACCTGCTGACGGCGGTCGCCGACGTCCCCGAGACCAGGGTGGTGCTCGCGGGCTCTCTGGAGGAGCTCCGGCCGGAGGAGGGCGACAAGGCGCCGTCCTCGCCGTACGCGGTGTCCAAGTGGGCCGCCGACGGCTACGCGCGGATGTTCCACCACCTGTGGGGCGTACAGGTGAGCAACCTGCGGATCGGCATGGTCTACGGTCCCGGCCGCCAGGACACCCACAAGCTGGTCCCCTACGTGGCGCTCGCGCTGCTGCGCGGGCGAGAACCCGAGCTCGGCAGCGGCACGCGCCACCTCGACTGGGTGTACGTCGACGACGTGATCGACGCCTTCCTCGCCGCGGGCGAGACCCCGGAGGCGGCGGGCCGCGCCTTCGACATCGGCACCGGGACGGGCACCTCCATCCGCGACACCGTGGAACTCCTCTCCGAGATCGTCGGCGGCCGGACCCGGCCCCGCTACGGCGTGCTCACCGACAGGGCGCTGGACAGCGCCAGGATCGCCGACCCGGCCCCCGCCGCCGAGATCCTCGGCTGGCACCCCGCCGTCGGCCTGGAGGAGGGGCTGCGCAGGACCGTCGACTGGTTCGCCCGCGAAGGCCGCTGAGCGCACCCCTCATCCAGACCGCCCCGCACCTTCCCGTCGACGGCCCCACGTTGACACCGGCCGAGCTCAGAGGGTCGTGAGGTCGAGAAATGCCCCGGGAGCGAGGTGAACCCGGCCTGCGTTCGTCCTGGGGTGGTAACCGAAGAACGAACGCCGGGCCGTCCCGTCGAGGTTCGTGGTGTAGAACGCGCTGCGCGACGCGGTCGGCTCCTCGTAGGCGGCGACCTCATGAAGATGACGTTCGCCGACGACCCCCCAGAGCCTGCCGGCGAGCTCAGGCGTGGTCCACACCGTCCCGGTGCGCGGGTCCGCCACGAAACGGCGGTTCACGTCGTCGTATTCGTGCCGGTAAAGGAGTGTGTGGTCATTCGCCCAGGTGGCGTAGGTGGCGGAGGCGATCGTGGCGATCGGGTAGGACGCCAGGACCTGTCCGGTGGCGGGGTCGAGGACCACGGTCGACAGTGCGTCGTCGTCGCGTTCGTCGTCCCAGATCATGTAGGTCACGGCGAGCAGCCGCCCGTCCGGTGACCAGCACAGCCCGCACTCCCAGCTCGCCGCCCCGACCGCCGACCAGAGGCGGCGGCGCGCTCCGGAGGCGGGGTCGAGCAGGCTCACCACCGCTGTGCCCGGCTCGTCTCCGTCGTCGCCGCTGAGAACCGCGATGGTCGTGCCGTCGGGTGATGACGTCGCGTGCCGGTCGTGCTCGTACTCGGGGTCGGGGCCGTCGAACCATCGCGGTTCGCCGCCGCCGAGAGCCCGCACCCCCACGCCGCTGCCGGAGCGCGCCACCAGTATCAGATGAGTGCCGTCGTGCGACAGGGAACCGATGACCGTTCCGTCCGCCGACTCCGGCAGGCGGGCGAACTCGTTCCGGTCCGCGTCGAGCACGACGGACCGGTCGCCCTCCGTCTCGATGAGCAGTGCCGCCCTGCGAACAAGCCGCTCGGGCAGCGAATCGAGAGCGAATTCCCCAGGATAACGCGCCAAATCACTCTCCGTTGTAGCCGGAAAACTCTTTGCACGCAAACTTCGTGCGCCAATTTGAAATGCATCCAATGTGATATGGATCACACTTTTTGTTTCTTTACGACATTTTTAGCTTAACATCACATCGCGCCTGATCATCTTGCGCACATCTCGCATACGGGGAGCTCATGCGACACAAGGGTTTACAAGTCATTGTCGTTGCGTTATCGCTGGTCGCCGGGCTGCTTGTGCCCGTGGGGCCTTTCAGGGAAGCACAGTCCGCAAACGCCGCGGGGGCGGCGTGCACGAACGACACGAATTGGAGTGTACCGAATACCCAGGGTGAAAGACGCTGCGTGAACGGAGTGGTCGCGAACACCAGGGCCCGAATTTCAAAGGGTCCAGGCTGTCTACTCGGCAGGCTCAACGGCCCGGTGGAGATGTACTCGAAGAACCAGTGCGGCCAGAACGGCCCGGAAACGAATTCCGGCATCGAGTACATCGGTCAGGCGCGAGCCATCTCCTACCTCAACACCAAGATCACCGGTGGTTCGGGGGAGGGGATCCACCCCGACCTTCAGTGGGAGACGACGTTCGGGCAGTCCAGGCCGGACATCATCTACTACAAGCACACCCTCACCCCCCAGCAGCAGCCTTTCGTCCAGGTCATCGAGGCGAAGGTGGCGACCAACTACAAGCCCAACGACTGGAACACCCAGGTCAAGAAGCAGATCAGGGAGATGACCAGCCGCGGCATGACCAACGTCGGCCTCGGCAACGTCCTCCGCGACTACGTCGACCAGTTCTGGGTGAACTTCGGATGTAGCCGGACCGAGTACGGCTACCGGATCCAGGCGTACACGGTCACCTCTCCACGCGATGGCCTCCTGCTCATCACGCTGGCGAAAGAAGTGAAGAACTGCAAGAAGAGGGTGCCCGGCCAGCCGGTCGACCCACTGCCCGACCCTCTACCCATCCCGGTTCCCGACCCGCTTCCCGTCCCGGTCCCGCAGCCCTGGCCGGTGCCCGTCCCGAACCCGATCCCGCTGCCCGACAACGACGTCAGCATCATCACCATCGTCACCCAGACCGCGTTCGCACTGGCCATTCTCCAGGCGCAAATGATCTGGGGAACCTACACCGACTTCATGGAGTGGCTCCGCGGCCTGAGATTCTCCAAGGTCTGGGGCGAGCCGCACCTGATCACCATGGACCGGCTGGCGTACGACATGCAGTCCGTCGGTGAGTTCGTCCTGGCAGAGTCCGACAGCCACGATCTCAGGATCCACGCCCGATTCACCGAGCGGCGTGAGAACGTGTCGGTCATCGACCGGGTGGCCGTGGCGGTCGACGACCACGTCGTCGAGATCGGCGACAACCTTGTCATCGACGGCGAGCCGCGCACGCTCGCGAGCGGCCACGCGGTGCAGTTCGGCGAGACCACGGGCGTCCTGCGCGACGGGAACAGCTACATGGTCTTCTGGGGCGGCATGGACGGGGGCGTGTTCAAGTGGGACGGCAGTTGCTGTCACGCCGGGCTGGCCTTCGGACACGAGCCTCCCACCGACCTCGTCGGACTGCTGGGCAACGCCGACGGCGACCCCAAAAACGACCTGAAACTCCGCGACGGCACCCAGCTACCGGCGACCGCCTCCGCGACGGTCATCCACGGTCAGTACGCCGACTCCTGGCGGATCACCAACGAGGAATCCCTGTTCACCTACGCGCAGGGAAAGAGCACCGCGACCTACACCGACCTGACCTTCCCCTCCGAGATCGTCACCATCCATGATCTGACACCGGAACAGATCTCCGCGGCGAGCACCTACTGCCAGGGGAAGGATGTTCCTCCCGGCCCGGTGTTCGACGCCTGCGTCCTCGACATCGCGCTGACCTCGGACGCCAGCTTCGCCGACATGGCCGCCGAACAGGTGACCACCGTCGTTGACCCGCTCACCGCGACCCTCGACGCCCAGGGTGGCCTGTCCGTCGACTTCCAGTCGAGCACCATGGCCAAGAACCTTCGGCCTGCCAGGGTGTCGCAGGACCCGGCGACAAGCGTCTTCGCCGGCCCGTTCGGCGGCACCGAGTCCTACCGCTTCTACGTCCAGCAACTTCCCTCACATATCAACGGAACCCTGGAACTCGACCTTCTCACCGTCGGCGACTGGGCTTCCGACAGCGACATCGAGACGGTGAGCGTCAGCACAGACCGGAAGAATCCGGTCACGTTCACTCCCGGTCAGCTCACTCCGACGGCCACCGGAACACTCGCCGGCGGCCTACCCTTCGCCAAGTACCGGCTGAACGTCCCCTTCGACCACAAGGAAAGCCAGGCCGAGTTCACCGTCGACGCCACCGGCGTCGCGGGGCTCTCGAACCAGGGGTTCGGCATCGACAACGTGCGGTTGACCATGCCGGTGGTGCCCCCTCAGGAGTTCCAGACCTCCGTGCCGTTCTCCGTCTCCAACGGTGTGCCCGCGGCGGGCGCGGGCAACCTGGAGACGGTCGTGTCGGCGGATCAGTACCGGTTCACCCTCGACCAACCCGGCGCGATCTACATCGACGTCAGGGAATGCCGCGATTTCAAATGGACACTGCTCGACCAGAGCGGCACAGCGGTCACGTACGGCTACTGTTCCGACAAGGAGGTCCGCAACCTGCCCGCCGGCACCTACCGGTTGAACATCCAGGCACAAGGTGACGAGAGCGGCACCTACGCCGTGGGCGTCACCGCCATCCCGGCCGACCCGTCCGTTCCGATCACCATCGGAGGCCCGCCGGTCGACCTCAACCTGACGGCACCGGGACAGAACGGCGCCTGGACCTTCACCGGAACGGCCGGACAGCGCGTCTTCCTCTCCTTCACCGACGGAACCTTCGGCAGCTTCAACGCGGACACCACTCTCAAGAAGCCGGACGGATCCACGCTGAAGAGCTCGATGTTCTGCGGTACCGAGTGCTTCATCGACACGATCACCCTGCCGGTGAGCGGGACGTACACGGTCGCCCTGAACCCCACCGGGTCCTACGTCGGAAAGCTCACCGCGAAGATCACCACGGTCGCGGCCGACGTGTCGCTGCAGGTGCCGACCAACGGCACCGCGGTTCCGCTCACCACCGTCGACGCCGGGCAGAACGGCCACTGGACCTTCGCCGGAACCGCCGGACAGCGCATGTCTTTCAAGTTCACGGCAGGCACCCTCGACGGCATCCTCGAAGCCCAGGTCTCGGTGAGGAAACCGGACGGGAAGAACCTCGTCAATTCGACCTACTGCGACGATTCCTGCTTCATCGACGTGACGGAACTCCCGGCCAGCGGTACGTACACGATCGTCTTCGACCCTGCCGGTGGCCTGACCGGCTCACTGTCGGCCGGCGTCCTGGAGATTCCCTCCGACGCCTCCGCCGCAGTGACGGTCGGTGGTCCCGCCGTCCCGCTGGCGATAACGGTTCCGGGCCAGAACGGGGTATGGACCTTCGCGGGTCTGGCCGGTCAGAGCGTCTCGTTCGGATTCACCGGCGGCACCTTCGGCAGCCTGTACGACGCCAGGGTCTCGGTCATGAAGCCCGACGGGGCGACCCTCGTCAACACGGCGTACTGCGGCACCTCGTGCTCGCTGACTCCGGCGATCCTTCCGGCTGACGGCACCTACACGATCGTGCTGAATCCGGAGGGGAGCAAGATCGGCTCCCTGTCGGCGAAACTGGATGTCGGCGACGTGACGAAGAACGTGACGGTGGGCGATCCGGAGTCCACGATCACTCTCACCTCACCCGGCCAGAACGGCGCCTGGAAATTCACCGGCACCCAAGGCCAACACGTCTCCTTCGGATTCACCAACGGCACCTTCGGCAGCCTCTACAACGCCAGAGTCTCCGTCAAAAAACCCGACGGAACAACAATCATCAACCCCACCTTCTGCGGCACCTCCTGCTCACTACCCCCCGCCACCCTCCCCACCGACGGCACCTACACCGTCGCCCTCGTCCCCGAAAGCGCCTACACCGGAAAACTCACCGCAACAATCGACACCGGATACATCACCAACAACATCACCATCGGAGACCCCGCCACCACCATCACCATCAACTCACCCGGCCAAAACGGCGCATGGAAATTCACCGGCACCCAAGGCCAACACGTCTCCTTCGGATTCACCAACGGCACCTTCGGCAGCCTCTACAACGCCAGAATCTCCGTCAAAAACCCCGACGGAACAACACTCATCCCACCAAAAGCCTGCGGCACCTCCTGCTCACTAACCCCCGCCACCCTCCCCACCAACGGCACCTACACCGTCGCCCTCGTCCCCGAAGACGCCTACACCGGAAAACTCACCGCAACAATCGACACCGGATACATCACCAACAACATCACCATCGGAGACCCCGCCACCACCATCACCATCAACTCACCCGGCCAAAACGGCGCATGGAAATTCACCGGCACCCAAGGCCAACACGTCTCCTTCGGATTCACAGGCGGCACCTTCGGCGACCTCTACAACGCCAGAATCTCCGTCAAAAACCCCGACGGAACAACACTCATCCCACCAAAAGCCTGCGGCACCTCCTGCTCACTAACCCCCGCCACCCTCCCCACCAACGGCACCTACACCGTCGCCCTCGTCCCCGAAGACGCCTACACCGGAAAACTCACCGCAACAATCGACACCGGATACATCACCAACAACATCACCATCGGAGGTTCCCCTTCCACCATCACCCTCGTCTCGCCCGGCCAGGACGGTATGTGGAAGTTCACGGGCACCGCGAACAAGAAGGTTTACCTGCGTTTCACCGGCGGAACCTTCGGCGACCTCTACGACGCCAAAGTCTCGCTCAAAAAACCCGACGGCTCGACGCTGAAGAGTGATCAGGGCTGCGGGACGTCCTGTCAGTGGGACACCACGGTTCTCCCCGTGGACGGCACGTACACGATCCTCCTGGACGGACAGGCGGCCGCCGTCGGCGCGTTGACGGTGACGCTCACCGAGGTCCCGGCGGATGTCACCACCGCCCTGACGGTCAACGGTGGCAGCCGCCCCGTCACCACCACGAGTCCGGGCCAGAACGCGAACTTCGCGTTCTCCGGCACGGCAGGCCAGACCGTCACGGTCACGTTGACGGGGAACACCTACGGGAGCACGTCCTTCATCGTCCGCAAACCCGACGGCACCACGCTGACCAGCAAGTCCACCTCCTCTGCCAGTGTCAGTTTCCCAAGTCTCGCCCTACCGACGACGGGTACTTACACGATCTTCGTGGATCCGTCCGGCCCGGCGATCGGCACCATCTCCGGAGCCGTCACCGGCTGAGTTCAGATTGACGGCGCGGGGAGCGAGGCGCTCGCTCCCCGCGCCTCGGGGCGTCACTCAACGGTGTGACTCGATCTTCATCGGCCGGCTCACCACGGCATGTTCTGGACGACGAGCAGTCTTCACCCAGGCATGGTCATTCGCCGCGCCTCAGGTAACCAAACCCGTGCGGTAGGCGTAGACCACCGCCTGCACGCGGTCACGCAGGTCGAGTTTGGTGAGGATGCGCGACACGTACGTCTTCACGGTCTCCTGGCTGATCACCAACGTCGCGGCGATCTCGCTGTTGGACAGGCCCTCGGCGATGTGGCGCAGTACCTCCAGCTCGCGCGGGGTCAGCGCGATCTCGCCCGGCGCGCCTTCCGCGGGACGAATCCGCGCCGCGTACCTGCCGACGAGCTGCCGCGTCACCTCGGGCGCCAGCAGCGCGGCACCCGCCGCGACGGTACGGATGCCGTGCAGCAACTGCGCCGGCGGGGCGTCCTTGAGCAGGAACCCGCTCGCCCCCGCGCGCAGCGCCTCGTACACGTACTCGTCCAGGTTGAACGTCGTCACCACGAGGACCTTGACGGGGTGCGCCACTCCGGCACCGGCCAGCAGGCGGGTCGCCTCGATGCCGTCGAGCACCGGCATGCGTACGTCCATCACCACGACGTCCGGGTCCAGCCGTCGGGCGAGGTCGACCGCGGCGCGGCCGTCCCCGCACTCGCCCACCACCTCAAGGTCGGCCTGCGCGTCGAGGATCGTCGCGAACCCGGTGCGGATCAGCGCCTGGTCGTCGCAGACCAGGACCCGAATCGGCGCGTTCACGACGGGCTCCCCACCGGGATGCGTGCCCGCACGACGAAACCGCCGTCCGCCCGCCGTTCGGCGCCGAACTCGCCGCCCAGGGCGTCGACCCGCTCGCGGAGCCCGGCGAGGCCCCGCCCGCTCCCGCCGGGCGAGCCGGCCCACGACCCGGACCCGTCGGTGCCGACCTGCACGGTGATCTCCTTCTCGCCGAAGCGCACATGGACCACGGTGCGGCTGCCGTGGGCGTATTTGAGGGCGTTCGTCAGGGACTCCTGCACGACCCTGTAGGCGACGAACTCGGCACTGCCCGCCGATCGCGCCGGGCTTCCCTCCTCGGTGAACTCCACCGGCTGCCCGGCCAGGCGCGTCTGCTCCACGAGCGGGTGAAGCTCGCCGATGGACGGCATCCTCCTGACGACCTCGTCGTGGTCGGGGTTGAGCAGATCGAGCAGGTGCCGCAGATCGGCGATGGCCCGCCGGCCGGTGTCGGTGACGGCGCTCAGGGCCGCGTCAAGGCGATCGGGGGCGGCGGTCAGGTAGCGTGCCGCCTCGGCCTGCACGACCATCGCCGTCACGTGGTGGGTCACGACGTCGTGGAGTTCGCGGGCGATGCGGGTGCGTTCGGCCGTACGGGTGGTCTCGGCGACGTGGCGGCGGCGTTCGGCCTCGGCGGCCCAGGTGGAGCGCAGCCAGGCCCCGATGCCCCACGCGAGAACCAGCGCCAGGTAGAACGTCACGTACCCTTCCGGCCCCTCGGTCGAGCCGAGCCGGTCGAGCGCGAGCGCGAGTGACAGGTACGCCGCGGAGAGGAGGAGCGCGGTGACGCGCCGGTGGCGTTCCAGATAGGCGCCCGCGCTCACGAGCGCGATGGGCAGGGCGACGCCCGCCACCAGGTGGTACGCGCGGAGCTGGTCGAGGGCGAAGCCGAGCGACACCAGGACGAGACAGACGACCGGCCACCGCCGGCGTACGGTGAGCGGGAGGCACTCCAGGGCGATCACCGCGACGGCCGCCGCGTCGAAGGGGCGGCCCGGCAGGTCGCCGAGTTGCGTCCCGTTGTCGTGAAGCGCCGGCAGGAGTGACGCGACGATCAACAACAGCGCGAACGGAAGGTCCCGGACCGTGACGTCGAGTCGCCGCCACAGATCCGGGAGCCGCCACAGATCGATCACTGGGTGAGCGTAGCGGTCTCGCCGGACCGCACACCGCGGCGACGGGGGACCAGGTTGCCGCGTCGGCGGGCCAGCCACATGAAGGCGATCGTCAGCAGCACCCCGAACAGGACCGCGTACGGGCTCGCCTCCGGCCCGAACTCACCGCCGGTGAGCAGGGCCGAGCCCGACGTCACGCCGTTCAGCAGCCCTTGCGACGCGCCGTTGCCCGAGACCTCGGTGCCGAAGATGCCGGCCGCCGCGAAATTCCAGCCGAAGTGCAGGCCGATCGGCACCCACAGGGTGCGGGTGGCGACGTAGGCGGCGGCGAGCATGCCCCCGGCCTCGATCGCGATGGCGATCGCACCCCACAGGTCGGCGTGCTCGTTGGGCAGGTGCACCAGGCCGAACAGCACGCTGGTCAGCGCCAGCGCGATCCAGGTGCCGACGCGTTCCTCGATGATCCGGAACAGGACGCCACGAAAGATCAGCTCCTCCGTCACGGCGACGGCCGCCATGAAGCCGAACAGCGCGACCGCGCCCGTCACCGAGCCCTCGCCGTCGATTCGGTAGCCGCCCAGTAGGGCGATGTTCGCGATGACCGCCGCGAACATCCCGACACCGATCAGCAGCCCCCGGCCGACGGCGGCGGTGGCGCCTGCCGTGGCCACCTCGACCGGCGCCCTGCGCTCGGACCACCGCACCACCCAGGCGTACGCGACCACCGCGAGAACGGCTGTCGCGACCCCGAGAACCAGGGTGAGAAACACGTTCCCCTGTACCGCGTCCACACCCGCCTTGCCGACGAAGGCAACCACCGCGACGGCCAGAAACTGCTTCAACAGGCGCATGACGACTCCCTCACGAGACACCGCGGCCGGAGCGCCGCGGTCACGTCGAGAACGCTATGGATTCAGCGCCCGGGAATCGTCACCGCGCGGTGGACACTCGCGGGTAGCTCGCACGGGGGACAACCGCACCACCGCAGGCTCGCCGGATGAGCCACCGTCTCAGCGTGGCTGTCGGCGCACCATCTCGGTGATCCAGACGGGTGCGAACGGAGACGTGCAGCCCGGGGAGGTCGGATAGTCCTTGAGCACCTCCAGGCGCTCACCGATGTCGATCGCGCGGGCACGGTGCTCGGCGTGCTCGATCCCGATCTGGGCCAGGCAGTGGTTCATCGACCACTGCAGGCGATCCGGGGCGCCTTTCATCTCCGCCTCGATGACGTCGAGCAGCCCTACGAGGTCGAGGACCTCGGGCTTCTTCGCCACGCGTTCGACGGTGAGCGCCCACCCCGCACTCGCGACCGCCGGGTCCGGATCGGCCGACCAGGCAAGCCGCAGTTCCTCGGAGTGCGGGCTCTTCTTCACCACGTAGTTCACCAGCCAGTCGTGCACCTTCGGTGCGCGCGCCTCGCGCACCATCGCGTCCAGCTCGTCACGTCCGAACGCCTTCGGGCGGCAGATCAGGAGTGCGAGCAGTCTCGCCGCGGTGTCATCGGTCTCCCAGAGCCGGCACGCGAGCTCCTGCTGCGTCTTCAGCCGCTTCGCGATCGCGCGCAGCCTGCCGAGGTTCACGCCGTGATCGTCACCGTGTTTCTCGTTCACCTCGCGCATCCTCGGGTCCTCAAGCTCGGCCAGCTCGGCCATCACGTCGGCCACCGTCGTCTCGGCCACTTCGGGCTCCCTTCGTCACGGGCGAAAATCAGCCTATGGCGGCAGCCTGCCCCTGTCGTACATTCCGGTCCGGCAGCGGCCACCGGCGAGGAGGGCGGTTTCCCCGTCCGGGGCCGCCGACCCAGTACTCGGTCGGCACTCAGTCGGCGCGAGTCCCGGAGGCGAGAAAGAAGGGGATGGCGACGAACAGCCGGTCGTCGCGTGCCCTCGCGGCCTGGTCGTCGAGCCAGGCGCCTTCGCCCAGGGGGGCGAGTACCGGCAGTCCCTCGGTGCCGGTCCACACGATCGTGTGGACCTCGACGGTGACGTCTACGAACCCATTCTCCAGCAGGAGGTTCCTGTATCGGCGGGCGACCCGAGGGCTCGGCACGATGTCCGCGCGAGCGTGGACGAGCGTGCGGATGAGGTCGGGATCGTCGGAGTCGATCACGAGTGTGTCCCAGTCCTGGCCGACGAGCACCGCGCGGCCGTTTCTCGCCAGGACCCTGCGAGCCTCGGCGACGGCTCGTTCGGGCTCGGCGAGGGTGTGCAGGACCTTGTCGGCGCGGTAGCCGGTGACCGAGCCGTCGTCGAGAGGGAGTGTGGTGGCGTCGGCGAGATGGAACTCTCCTGCGGGCCAGCGCTCGGTGGCGACCTCGATCATGGCGGGGTCCAGGTCGACGCCGATCGCCCTCACCCCACGGGCGGCCAGCTCGCCGACGGCGCGCCCGCCCCCGCAGCCGACGTCGAGGACGGTGTCGCCCAGCGCCTGGTAGGTGCGTTCCCGCAGGTCGCGGGCCTTAGGTAGGGCGTCATAGGCGTCAAGAACACTAAGTAACATGGACATGGGCGTCATTGTGCGACTTAATGTCGACATGAAGTCAATTGGCGAGGTGGCGGCTCAGTTCGGGTTACCGGCACACGTGCTGCGCCACTGGGAGGCGGAAGGGCTGATGACCCCGGCCCGCGCGGGCGACCGCCGCCGCTACACCGACGCGGACCTGCACCGGGTGGCGGCGATCCTGATCTCGAAGGAGGCGGGCTTCGGACTCGCGGACATCCGGACGATGCTGACCGCCCGGTCCGCACCGGCTCGCCACGAGGTGATGGCCCACCACCGCGAGAGGTTGCTGACACGGATCGCCCGAGCGCAGGTCGCGCTCGTCATGCTGGAGGGCGGTCTGGAATGCCCGCACGACGATCTCATGACATGTTCGCATTTTCAGGGTCTTCTGACCGACCGGCTGCGGCCGTCTTCCGTGACGGACGCGGATCGCCACAACGCGGATCGGACGCGGCCGGACACGCCTGCCCCCTGAAGGCCCGCCCGGTTTCCCGACCGCGGCGGACGCCTCACAAGTCGAGGGCGAAGTCCGGGTGCATCGTCTCCCTGTAGTGGTCGGCGAAGATCTTCGCGGTGAGTTCACCCCGGGTCGACACTTTCACCTTCTCGAATATCTGCTTGAGGTAGCCGCGAACGGTGTGGGTGGACAGGCAGAGCCTCACCGCGATCTCCGAAGTGGTCAGGCCCGCGGCGATCAGGTGGATGACCTGCTGTTCCCTTCGTCCCAGCTGGTACGCCCTCACGATCAGGGGCGCCATCTCGGCGGCGTTGGCCGACTCGATCACCAGAGCCGTCCGGCCGCCCTCGTTACCGGCCTCCCGCAACACGAAACCGTGGATCACCACCCACCGCCCACCGACCTGTAGCCGGGCCCGAGCGGTACCCGTGTCGCGCCCGGCGGCGATGGCGCGGGCCTTGTTCACCACCGAACGCAGCTCGGCGGGTATGGGGGTGACCTCGGGGTCGTCATGGCTCAACCGGGTGAACGGCAGCTGCTGCAGCCATACCCCCGCAGGCTCGTTGAGCGATTCGAGGGCCCCGGTCCGGTCGAACATGAGCAGCCCGGGGCCGTCGGGCACACCGATCACCGGGTTCGGCCGCAACAGCGCCGAGCGCCGGAAGGCCTCACCGATCGGAGCGGAGAGGCTCGCGATCAGGTGTTCCTCCCCGAGGTCGAACGGCTGCGCGTCTGCGGCTCGCCACAGGCACATGTAGCCCCAGACATCGCCTCCGGTCCGGAACACGCACCGCAGCTCGTCACCGAGTCCCTGCACGAGGTTCACAGCGCGATAGCGGGAGCTCCGCGCCGGACGCCCGCCCGTGACGCGATACAGGGACGCGGCCGGCGTCGGCAGACCGGCCAGCGTGTGAAAGTGGTTGACGTCCTCGACGAAGAACTCGTTCTCCCAGTAGAGGTCGCAGTATTCACCGGACCCCAGGTTCTCCAGTCGCGAGGGCGAGGTGGCGAGCATCGTCACCGGATCGGCCCCCGTCCAGAACGAGGCGTCGAAAGGAACGATCTCGCGCAGCAGGCGCGAGAGGTCGGCCAGGAACTCGCCGTCGGCGATGCCCGTCCGCGTCAACCGCAGGATCCGCTCGAACGTGTGCCGGGCCGGTGCACGACGCAGGGCTGACTCCATTGCTTGACAATGAATGACCATATGTCGTCACGCAAGACCCCAAATGGGGGTATTCACAATCCGTTCAGCACACATTTGCGGGGTCCCTCGACCGACGGGCCAGAACGCAGTCTGGAAGCTGACAGCAGGCCCGGGACGGGTGTCTCGGGGCCGAAGACCACCGCGGATCCAGCCGTGGAGTCGCCCCCCAGGAAGCACCACAGCCCTTCCGCGAAAAGGCGCTCCCCACGGCCACGTCGCACCGCGCCGACGACGTCACACCGGATCCGTGCCCACCGACCGGACGACCCATGGGAGAGGCCATGCCGAGACGGAACGCCCTGCTTCTTGGTCCACTGTCCGCAATCTCCGCACTGCTGCTGACCGTGGCGATGCCACAGCCGGCGCAGGCGTACACCCAACAGCACCAGGTCACGGTGGAGCGGGGAGCCTCCTTCTGCGTCCAGGCCACCGCGGGCATCGACCACCGCATCCCCGGCGTGTTCTCCGGCAACCAGGCGTGGGCCCGCGCCTACGCGCTCGCGGGAGACTGCACCACCGTGCAGGGCGCGCGGGCCAGGGTGCGGCTGGAGGTGCAGAAGTGGAACGAGTCCCGCGGTGCGTGGGAGGTGTGCGCGACCGCGAACTGGGTGGAGGGCACGACGGGCAGAAACGAGTTCGGCCTCACCGGACCCAGCATCAGCCTGACCTACACCCCCTGCGGTCCCGGCTGGCACCAGACGAAGGCCGAAGCGCAGAGCTACCGCTACGTCGACAGCGCCGGCCGCTTCCTCTGGTTCGGCGGCACCCTCTACTCGGGCTACGAGTGGGTGGACTGAGCGTTCTCACGCGTGAGACGCCCGACTCGGTTGCCACATACGCGATCGGGCGTGTCCGGCCGCGTTCGACGAGGCGCCAACGCCCCTCCGGGGACAGATGAGCATCGCGGTGAGTCACCTTGCGCTCCTTGAGCGCCTCGGGTCCAGGGCGTGCTTGCCGCGGGTCAGGCCTGCCTCAAGCTCTTGAAGGACCATCGGACCCTCGTCGAGGGGATGCACCTGAGGGGTGCCGGGCACGTAGACGCCCTGCGCGATCAACCGCTCGATCTCGTCGAGCAACCCCTGGTAGATGGAGGGTACTGCCTCTGCCAACGCACCGATGTGGAGTCCTTTGACCTGCACCCGGTGCCTGAAGACCAGGTCGTGGGTCGTCAGGCGGGCGTCTCCGGAGGCGGCGCCGAAGACGACGACTCGGCCGGTGAAAGGTTTGGTCACCGACAAACCGGCCTCGAAGGTGGTCTTGCCGACCGATTCGAGTACCACGTCGACACCGGCGGTCCGGCGCAGGATCTCCTCGGCCAGATCGCCGCGAGAAGGATCCAGAACCACGTCGGCTCCGAGCGCCCTGACGTCGTCGTGTTTCGCCGCCGACGCGGTGGCGATGACGTGAGCCCCGTAGTGACGGGCGAGGCGGACGGCGGCCTGTCCCACGCCTCCCGCGGCGGCATGAATGAGCACCACCTCACCGGCCTTGAGCTCGCCCAGCGGCCGCAGCGCCGCCAGGGCCGTCGCCCAGTTCAGCACCATGCCCAGGGCTTCGGCGTCGCTCCACCCTGAAGGAACCGGGAGGACACCCGTGGCCGGCATCAGCATGTACTGCGCGAAGGCACCGGGGCCGACTCCTATGACATGGGTGCCGACCGGGAGCGGATCATCGATCTCGGCACCGGCGGCGACGATCTCACCGGCTGCTTCGAACCCGGCCACATAGGGAGGACGCGGCCCGCCACCGTAAGTCCCGTGGGTCTGCATCACGTCCGCGAAGTTGATCCCCGCCGCACCCACCCGGATCACGTAGTCACCCGGCCCCGGACCGATGGGACGCGGATGGTCAACCACCAGGACCAGGTCCTTCGGGCCGCTGCGTGAGTGTTGCACCAGGGCACGCATCGTTTCGGCGGATGTCACGTTCTCGATGTCCATCCCCGGAACGTAGGAGCCTCACGCTGGTGTCAAGGTCAAGTCGTTCGCTTCGGCCGGCGTGAGCTCTCGTCCAGGAACGCGTCGAGCGCCGACAGTTGGGTGGTGAGCGCGGCAACGCGGGTCTTGAGGCGATCGCGATAGCGCCGGACCTCGACCAAGAACTCTTCGCACAGTTGATCGCGCCCCATGGATTCGCCCGTGACGTGGGGCAGCACGTCCCTGATCAGTCGCACGGACAGTCCCGAATCCAGCAGCAAGCGAATGACGATCACTCGGTCGATGGTGGAGTCGCAGTAGTCGCGGTATCCATTGCCACGCCGACCAGGGACGATGAGACCTTCGTCCTCGTAGAACCGCAGCGACCTGACGCTGGCGCCACTGATACTGGCCGCCTCACCGATCCTCATACTCGATCCCAACCCACGAAGTCGCCACGATCTTCCCAGACCATCCCGCGACACACCCGAGAGCGACCACGGGCGTCACGAACCTGCTGCCCCACGACAGCTGGAAGTCGAACTCGCCCTTCTTCGTGCCTTCCACGAACGCCTCCCGCACGCTCGCACTAACCACGAACGGCGCCCGCTCCGGAGCCTCCGTATCCCGCAGACCCACCCGACTGTCGGCGTCGTTCGAACTGTGCCCCCTTTATCGGCACCTGGGTTCCAGGGTGGATTCAACCGGCCGTCGCAACACCTTGATCGTGGAGGTGTTGGCAATGGGCCTGGGCGAGAAGCAGCGGGCCATCCGGCTCAGGTGCACTGCATGCCGCTGACCAGCTCCGGTCCGTGGGCGAGGAGTTGCTGACAGAAGTGCTCGCCCGCGTAGTAGCCGGAGGTGATGGTGATCATGACCGGACTCTCGGTCCCGCTGCCGGTGCACTGGTTCGCCAGCACGTGGTAGCCGAGCATCTCCGAGAGCTGGAAGCGGGTGCCGTCCGCGCAGACGTAGTGGCTGTCGGCGTGCGCGGTGGCCGGGGTGACGAACGGTGCGGCGAGAACTGCCAGAAGTAGGGCGGCGCGGCTGATGGTCGTGCGGAAGAAGGTCATAGGAAATGCCTTTTCGCGGGGGTTTGGAAACGTGCCACGACATACCCTTGGTGATTCACCGGCAACCAAACGTGTCCGACAGTGGCCATCCATCGAACCCGAAAACCGGCACCATCTCCGGCCCGGGGAGGTGGAAGCACCTCACCCGCCGTCGACAATGACGGCCTTGCCGCGCGTCCGGCCCTCCCCCGGGCTTTCGCGGCGGCGCATGCTGAAGCCCCGTCTCCTCTGGAAAACCACGAGGGGCGGGGCTTCGTCAGGGGTGACCGGGACGCCTTCTCAGTTTCCGAAAACGGCCGAACGCTCGCTCCGTCACTTCGGGGCCGTCCCGATGGGGACTAGAAAGGACCGTCGGAGCACATCATCGGCTTGCCGTCGATGACGCACGAGTACCAGGTGAGCTCGCGCGGCTTGGCCTGGGCGGCACCCGCGGTCGCGAAACCGACGATCATCAGCGCCGCGGTGGTGGTGGCGGCGAGGGCGACCGTACGCCTGACAAGAGTCCTCATTGAATTCCCCTTCCATCGGTGTGTGCTCCAGGATCAAACCAAGGGCTTCTGCAAACCCACTTGTAAGTCACTGGGAGGAGCCGAAGGTCTCCGTCCTGCTCGCCTCCGACCGGCCCGAGCCGTACGCGACCGGAATTCCTCGTCGGCACTCCCACGGACGCGCCACGGCCGGCGCCGTTAGGGTTCGTGGATGCTGCTGACAATCCTTGGCGGATGCGGTGCGTGGCCGGGAGCAGGTCAGGCCTGCAGCGGTTATCTCGTGGAGCACGACGGGTTCAGGCTGCTCGTCGACCCCGGGTACGCGACGGTGCCGCGGCTGTTGGAACGGATCACCGCTGATCAGGTCGACGCGGTGTTCGTCAGTCACGGACATCCCGATCACTGCGCCGATCTGAACCCGCTGTTGCGGGCACGCGCGTTCCGTGACGATCCGCCGCCTCCCTTGCCGGTGTACTCACTGCCCGGCGCCCTGGACGCGGTGCTCGCGCTGGACCGCCCGGGAATGCTGACCAACGCCCATGCCCTGCGTGAGTTCACCGCCGGCGACCGGATCGACATCGGCCCGTTCCATGCTCAGACCCGTCTGCTGCCGCACTCGGTGCCCAATGCCGGCGTACGACTGACGGCGGGAGGGCGGGTGCTCGCTTACACCGGCGATACCGGCCCGAGCCCCGAGGTGGTGGAGTTGGCACGCGACGCCGACCTGTTTCTGGCCGAGGCCACCTATGCGGACCGGGTCCCTGAGGTTTCGCGGCGCAACCTGTCGAGCGCCCGCCAGGCAGGCCGTCAGGCCAGGGAAGCCGACGTCCGGCACCTGCTGCTGACTCACCTGCAGCCGGGGACGGACGTCACAGCCGCGCGAGCCGCCGCCGGAGCCGAATACGACGGCGAGACCGGCATCGCCACTTCCGGCCTCGCCATCGATCTTTCCTGAGGAAGGTCTCCCCGGGCTTCGAACGCCTCGCGCGGTTCTCCGGCCTCCAGAATGCGGTGCACTTCGATGGCACCGATCATCATCTTCGGGACAGTTAGCGGAGCCAACTGACAGGGAGTATGAATGAGCACGGTCAACTGGGACGAGGTGAAGCAGCGGGCGCGGGAGCGGCATCAGGCTGCGGGACTGCCCGTGCAATCGGATGGTGAGAAGTCCGCCGCGATGGAGCGGCTCGCCGCTGAGGTCAGGGCGCACAAGCTCGCGGAGATCAGCATGAGCAGGATCTGACTCAACGCGACCACCACCATGGGGGCTCCGGGAACGGAGTCAGAAGTCGAACTCGCCCTTCTTCGCGCCGTCCACGAATGCGTCCCAGACACTCGCACTCACCACGAACGGCGCCCGCTCCGGAGCCTCCGTGTCACGCAGGCCCACCCTGCCCCCCGACAACGGAGCCACCTCCAGGCAGTTCCCTTGGTTTGACGCACTCTTGGTGGCCTTACGCCAGGCCGCGCTCTTCAGCTCATCACTCACGCCCATAGCCTCTCCGCCTCTCTGATCAATTCGATCGAGACATACTGAGGGCTTGCCTCAGCTCGGATGGTGTCGTATCGGGCACGGACAGCCTCGACATCTTCTGGCCGATTCGCCACATGTCCGCGCGTTACAGACTCGGCATATACCATATCCGGATTTCCTGGAATCTGGGCGATCACGAATCCTCCCGAAGTCCCCGTGGTCGATCCCCGCACCAAAGGAAGAATCTGGATACCGATCCGCGGCCGCTCGGCCATTTCCAGAAGATACTGGAGTTGGTGTTGCATGACCTCTTCTCCACCGATCGGGCGGTGAAGAACTCCTTCGTCGAGGATAACCCAGAGCATGGGCGGCGTAGATCGCAACAAGATCTTCTGCCGCTCCATGCGAGCCGCGACAGCCTTTCCTACCTGCTTGTCGGTTATGCCAGGCTCCCCACGGATAACCGCCCGCGCGTACTCCTCGGTCTGGAGAAGACCGGGCACGACGAGTGGCTCCCAAGCATGCAAAGCATGCGCTTCCGGTTCGATGTCGAGCCAGTCACGGAACCATCGAGGGCTCGCCGCGTGCGTGATGTGCGTCCAGCAATGGAGGAGCTCTCCGTTCGCCCCCAGAGCGTCATCGCAGCGTTGCGCCAGGTTGTGGCCGGGTTTGCGCTCACCTCTCTCGGTGAAGCTCAGCAGGCTCCTGCTGAACTGGGTCACCTCGGCCAGCTCATTCTGGGTCATTTTTGCCTTTTTTCGATACTTGCGGAGCTCCGCGCCAAAGAGAGCCCACTTTTCGTTTTTGGGGTTGATTTTTGGGTTCTTCGGCATTTCAGCTCCGTCCAGCCGGGGGATTCCACATCGTGGCACAAAAAACACAGCTTTCCACAAACTGTCACACTGATGTGCCTCGACTTTCGATACCAAAAGTAGTCACTCGGAGGCACCCTGTGAAGAGGTCAGGGGGAGCGGAAAATCTGCCGGATCAGCCCTGCCTTACGCGCGGAGAGCGGCTTCCTACTGCCGTCGAAAAAATCACCAGGTATGTCCGGATAAGGGGAGTGAAAATGTCCGTCGATTCACTGGAAAACGCACCCTAGGCACGGCTCACGCCTCTTCCGGACACACACCTGTCACCGCCGAGTAAGTCTCACCCCGTGAACAGCAGTCACTTCGCGCAAGACGGAAATACCTCGCCCTGTTGCCCCTAATACCCCAAAACGAAGCGGGGCCTGCCACGGCACGACACGCCATGACAAGCCCCTCGACCGGACGTAGGAGGTCCGATCTGATGCATCACCCTAGAGGAAACCCCAGGCCGATCAGGGTGCGTTGGCACGCGGGCCGGCCACCGATGCCGCTCGGCTGCCGCTGGTGCGGTCATCCCCCGTACGCGCACGAGGCCGCGAGCCTGCCGCACCGTGCCCGCCACCACTGGGAGCAGCCCACCCCCGCCCAGGTCCACGCCCGGATGACCGTCCGCCGCCGCCTCAACCTCTCCAGCCGCCCACCCGTCTCAACGCCCATCCGCACGATCCCCGGCCCCACACCCTCCGCCGCTCTCCCCGCGCGGTCCGTGGCGGTCTCCCCCGGTCGGCACCGGCGACCGGAGCAGCCCGGCGTCACGGCTCCCGTGCCGTACCGGCGAGGACGACCGCCGAGCACTCGTACCCCCTCCGGCAAGCACACCCCGTACCGGCAGGGAGCGACGACATGAACGAACGCGTCCCCCAGCCCCGGCAGAGCGGGAGACACCGGCGCGGGGCCGTCACCGAGCGGGTCGACTCCCGCCCCTGGGACCTGGCCGAGCGCGCCGCCGCCGAGCAGCTCGACCAGATCGAGCCCGCCTGGACCGTCTGGTACGGCACCGGCACCCGGCACTTCCACGCCGTCGCCGTCTGGCCCGCCGCCGAACCCCTGATCGTGCGGGCCCGCACCGCCGACGAACTACGCGCCCTGATGCGCGAGGCCGAGGACACCACACCGCCGCCCCGAGGAGGATCCATGCCCGAGACCCCTGACACCCCACCGGAGCCGGATGACTCGCGGACTCCGGCCGACCCCCGCACCGTCTGCTGGGACCTGCCGCACGACCTGCCGATCGTCGGCAAGGCCCGCGCCATGGCGAGCGAGACCCTCGCCGCCTGGGCGCTGCACCACCTCGCCGACGATGTCGCCCTGGTGGTCGGCGAGCTGCTCGCCAACGCGATCGTCCACGGCGAGCCCGTGGTCAGGCTCTCCCTGTGGGCCGACGCCGACGAGTTCCAGGTCCAGGTCACCGACCGGGGCACCGGGCAGCCGCGTCATCTAACCTTGGATCCCGAGTCGCTGCACGGCCGCGGGCTGGCCATCGTCAGGGCCATCGCCCACGATCACGGCGTCAATCCTCTTCCCGACCGCCCCGGCAAAACCGTCTGGGCCCGCTGGCACCTACCCCCACGAGTTGTCCGGCCCGCTTTCTGAACCAGTGGTGACCGCTCATGACTTGCCAGGCTCATCAGCGCCGATGCGAACAGACCGCCTTCGCGGACCACTTGGCCGCGCCCCAGCGTCCATGACAAGGGTCAGGGCGTGATCCGGTAGATGTGGTGGGAGTGTTCGGCGGCGAAGGAGTCGGTGAACCTGCCCTGCGCGTCGACGGGGACCGTCCGATTCTCGAAGAGGGCCTCGGCGCGGGCGGCCCGCAGCCCGCGCGGCAGCGTGAAGGTGCGCCTGCCGGGGGAGGTGTTCGCGTCGAGCATCGCGAAGACGTAGTACGAGCCCTGGTGGTGTTTCAGCATGGTGTCGAGGCCGGGGCCGAAGCGGTGCGCGTACGACTGGGTGTTCAGCACCGGGGCGAGCTGCCCGATCCGCCGGTTGATCTCGGCCACCGCGGGCCTGACCTCCTTTCCGCACCCCTCGCGCAGCACGTGCTGGGAGTGGCACGGCCCGCCGAAGTTGTGGTTGAAGTAGATGATGCCCCTGGCCTCGTGGATCAGCGAGCTCATCACCGCGCCCGTCACCTGCTCCGGCCGGATCGCCCGGGTGTCGTTCTCGGCGGGCCAGCCGACCTCGACGAAGCCGTAGATCGGCTGGCGACGGCCGTCCAGCGCGTCCAGTTCGCGCTGGCGGTCGAGGACGGCGCCGTAGTTGGCCGCCCTGCGGCACCTGGAGGCAGGCAGGGACAGGAAGTTCTGCCCGTCCAGGCAGACGCTCGCGCTGGTGTACCAGTACACGTCGGAGGAGACGACGTCGGTGAAGCGGTTGACGAACGTGGCGGCGTCCGCGTCCCTCTCCCACATCATCACGCCCTTGCCGTAGTTGGCGTAGTGCATCCTGCCGTCGCCCTTCGGGACCTCCTCCTTGCGGGTACGCAGCACGGTGAAACCGCACCCCCTGTCCTCGGGCACGCACAGGGAGCCCTCACCGGGGTGCTTGCCGGTCCACTGCGCGTCTCCCGCCTTCGCCCACATGTCGACCTCGTCGTTGAGCAGCCAGCCCACCGTCTCGTTGCCGTAGCCGGGCAGGGGGGCGCGCGTCAGCGCCGACATGCCGTTCCTGCGCACCAGCGCCATGTCGCTGGTCTCGGTCAGCTCCACGTAGGTGTTGATCCCGGCGGCCCGGTCCTTGTCCACGTCACCCTGGGTGATCACGGACTCGAACCAGACGCCCACCGGGAAGAACGACGAGTTCGTCCAGCCCGCCGCCGTCGGCGCGGCGAACCGCCCGTAGTAGGCGGGCCCGCCCTCCCACGGCACCCGCGCGGCGCCTCCGGGAGGCCCCGCGGCCCACGCACTGTCGGCGTCGGCCGACGCCCCGGCGAGCGGACCCCGGTCCTCGCCCCCGGGCGCGCCGATCAGGGTGAGTCCGAGCACCGCCACCGACACCGAGACGGCTCCCGCCCCGACCAGCAGCGGCAACGACCGTCTGGTCCGGCGTCCCGGCGTCCCGGCGTGGTTCTCAGATCTCATGCCCCTGTCCTTCTCATCGCGGACCCGGTGACAGCTCGGCGAGCGCCATCAGCTGAGCGGCACGCGACGCCCAGGAGGCACCGAGCACGGATCCCCGCACGGTCTCGGCCGGTTGCAACCCGCCGTCGCGCAGCGTCGCACGAACAGCATCGACGAAAAGGCCGCCGTCGGCCGCGATTCTCACGCGGTCGGCATAGTTCGCGAGCTCCTGGAAGTCGGTGCTGACGACCGGCAGGCCTAGGGCGAGGTACTCCTTGAGTTTGATCGGGTTCGAGTGCCTGATCCACGGGTTGTCCAGCCACGGCATGATCGCGACGTCGAACCCCGATCCGTACGCGGGAATCCGCTCGTACGGCCTGAAGCCGAGCCAGTGGACGTTCGGGTGGCGAGTGAGCCGTTCCATCGGGACGGTCGCGTCGCCGATGAGGACCAGCGAGACGTCCGGCAGCTCGACGGCGAGCCGTTCGAGCAGGTCGAAGTCGACGAGATAGTCGTCCAGCGCACCGAAGAAACCCACCCTCGGTCCGGGGATCGCACGGAGGTCGGCGGGCTGCTCGCTCTCCGGGCGCCGCCGGAAGTGGTCGGTGTCCACACCGTGGTCGAGGAAGTGCGCGCGCTCTCCGGTCACGCCTTTCTCCTCGCCCATCAGCGCGCTGCTGACGTAGATCACGTGGTCGGAGCGCTCCAGCAGGCCGCGTTCCAGCGCCTCGATGGTCGGCCGGTCGGACTCGGGGAACGACGAGTGCCGGTCGGAGCGGTTGAACACCAGCGCGCGCCTGCGCATCGGCCGCACCACGTCCCACGCCGTGGGGATGGTCACCATGATCACGGGTCGGCGCAGGCCGAGTGCCCACGAGACGGCGAGCACCTGGGCACGGACCAGCAGGGCGTTCACCCGCCTCGCCAGCGGCGACCCGTAGAAGGGCAGCGGCAGCGGGGACATCACGTAGAAGCCGGGCAGCTCCCGCAGCGGCCTCCTGACGAGCATCGCGACGCTGCGCAGCTTGCGCCCGACGCGTCGCAGCACCTGCGTGGACCTGCCCGGCATCGGCATGCGCATCCCGATGCTGTTGACGACGAGGACCTTCCGGTGAGCGGCGATCGAACGCATGAGCTGGAAGTCCGAGTGCGCTCGGTTGTGGTACCACCAGTCCTGCGCCGAGAAGCAGACGTAGCCGGGGGAGGGGGCCGCCGCCTCACCGGCCGAAGAGCCCGCCGTACGGACGGCGGGCGTAGGGGAGACCGCCTCACCGGTCGGGGAGGACGTCGTACGGGGGGCTTCTTCCGGAGGAGCCGTCTCATCGGCCGCGGAGGACGTCGTACCGGCGAGGGATGCCGGTCGGGGAGCCTGGGCGGGCAGGAGAGGCCATTCGCGCAGGGGGAACAGCTGGCGCAGGGCGGCCCGGTGTCGCCTCCCGCCCGCCCGGCCCTTCGCGACCGCGCGGACCAGCTCGTTGAGCCCGACGGCCAGCCGCATCAGCTGCCCGCGTGGGCGGCCGTACCGCTCCCGGTGCATCCGGACCCGGTTGGCCGACGACAGCGCCCACAGCATGCTCGACGTGGACTGCTCGCCACCGAGATGCACCGCCACGGCACGGGGCTCGTACCGGACGGCGAAGCCCGCCTCCCCCGCCCTGAGCATGTACTCGGTCTCCTCCGAGTACAGGAAGTAGCGCTCCTCCAGGGGGTCCAGGGCGTCCAGGCACGTGCGGGAGATCATCCAGGCCGCACCGGACACCCAGTCGGCCGTCTGCGGCCTGTCGTAGGCGGCCGGGTCCACGACCAACTCGCCGAGCGCCGGGATCCGCCCGGCCCTGTGCCCACCGAGCAGCGCCTCCCCGAGCGCCCTCGGCACGGTGGGGCGCCTGCGCAGGGAGAGGTGGAGCTCCCCCGTCTCACCGGTGAGGCGGGGGGCGGCGATCCCGGTTCCCGGCAGGGCGAGCGCCTGCCTGAGCAGGAGCACGGAACCGGGCGCGAGCCGGATGTCGGGGTTCAGCACCAGTACGTCGCAGCCGTCCGCGGCGGCGATGCCCGCGTTCACTCCGGCTGCGAAGCCCGCGTTGCGCCCGGTCTGGATCACCTCGGCCTCCGGAGCGACCTCGCGCACCCGCGCGACGGTGTCGTCGGCCGAGGCGTTGTCCACCACCACGACCCGTGCGGGACCCGCGTCTGCGAGTGCCGCGTCGAGCGAGCGCAGGCAGCCTTCGATGACCTTGCCACTCGAATACGTGACGATCACTATGGCGAGCGGGGGCCAGTCTGGAACAGCCATGTCGGAGCCGTTTCTCGTGGAAGAGGACCGTACGGGGAGAGCGGTCGGGGAGTCGGCGGTCATGGGCGTCGCCCCGGTGTGAGACGGGTGCGCAGGGCGCCCGCGAGGAGGGCGATCGCGAACGGCGCGTCGTCGCGCAGGTAGCGGCGGGCCAGGCGGCGCGGCTCCAGGGCGAGCCGGTACAGCCACTCCGCGCCCACCCGCTGCACCGCCCCGGGGGCTCGGCTGAACCGCCCGGCCGCCATGGGGATCCCGGCCCCGCAGCCGAGATACCAGGCGTCGGGCAGCTCCGCCCTGAGCGCCTCGATCACCCTTTCCTGCTTGGGGAAGCCCAGCCCGACGAGGACGAGGTCGGGTACGGCGGCGACCACCTCCTCGACCACCGCACGCACCCCGTCCGGCGTGCCGTCGAACCCGAAGGGAGGCGAGCAGGTGCCCGCCACGCGCAGTCCCTGGCAGCGTTCGGCGAGAGCGCGCGCCGCGGCCTCCGGCACGCCGGGCTCCCCTCCGAGCAGGTAGACCGAACGGTTCTCGCGCGCGGCCCGCCCGGTGAGGGAGTGTACGAGCGAGGCGCCGGTGACCCTTCCGGGAACCGCCAGACCGGCGAGCCTCGACGCCCAGACCACCGGCATGCCGTCGGCGACCACGATCTCGGAGCGGGTGACGAGGTCCGCGAGGGCGGGGTCGCGTGTGGCGGCGCGGACGATGTCGACGTTCGCGGTGACGATCGCACCGCCGCGCCCTCGCCGCCACCCTTCCGCCACGTGGTCGAGAAGCTCCTCCTCGCTGACCGCCATGACCTCGACGGCCCCGACCCTGATCCGCGCGAACCCGGCCTCGGGCATCTCCGGCGAGCGGGTACCGTTTTTCGTTTCTCCGTGACCGGGAGGTTCGGGAACCGGAAAGATGGGCGCATGAGAGTCGAACGCGCCGAGATCGACGGTGTCCTGCTGTTCGTCCCCACCCAGCACAGGGACGATCGCGGGCTGTTCACCCGCACCTTCGACGCGACGCTCGCCGCCGCCCACGGGCTGCGGCCCGAGGCGTTCGTCCAGGACAGTCAGTCGCGGTCCCGGCTGGGGACGATCAGGGCCCTGCACGGCCGGGGCGGCCGGGGGGAGGCCAAGCTCGTCCGGTGCGCCCGAGGGGCCGTACACGACGTGCTCGTCGACGCCAGGCCGGACTCCCCCACCTTCGGCCGCCAGATGTCGGTGGTTCTCGACGATGAGACGTTCGTTCACCTCTACGTTCCTCCTGGCTTGTTGCACGGCTATCAGGCACTGACCGAGCAGGCCGACGTCTGCTACCGGATCGACCGGGAGCACGACCCCGCCGAGGACGTCTCCGTCCGCTACGACGACCCCGACCTCGCCATCGGCTGGCCGCTGCCGGTCACCGCGATCAGCGAGCGCGACCTGGCCGCGGGATCCTGGGCCGACCTGCGCGACCGGCTGGTGGGGTGATCCTCCCGGCGACCTCATCGGTCTCGGTGACCTCACCGGCCCCTTCACCGCACTCCCCGCCCGGCTTCTCCGCCCGGTTTCTCCGGCGGGCGGACGGCCCGAGTCCTCGGCTGCCGGGTGGCGCGCAGCAGTGAGCCGGCGGACCCGATGATCAGGAACGACAGGCCCGTCACGATCGCGAACGAGCGCAGGTCGAAGGTGGCCGCCCCGACCAGGGGGACGACCAGGCACGCGGCCAGGGTGAGCCCCAGGTCCCGTACGGCGGGGTCGGAGCTGAGGCGACGGACGCGTAACGCCGCCCAGATACCGGTGAGGAAGATCCCTGCGAAGGTGGCCATGCCGATGACTCCGGTCTCCACCAGCGACAGGATGTACTGGTTGTCGAAGATCAGATGCTTGGGCGCGTACCAGGTGCCCAGGCCTCTGCCGACCCAGAAGTGGTTTCCGATCTCGGTGGCCGCCACCGCGTAGTCGTGCGTCCGGTACTGGATGCTCGAATCGCTGGACAGGCTGGTGAACAGCCCGAGGAAGACGCTCATCAGGCCGGGCACGGCGACCTTCATCACGACCAGGAAGCCCGCGCCGCCGATCGCCGCCCACAGCCGCCTGCGCGCGGGCCACCCGGTGACCAGCACCGCGCCGACGACGGCGATCCCGAGGACCGCGGAGCGCGACACGGAGAACATCAGCCCCGTACCGATCAGCCCGCAGCAGACCCACCACCGCAGGGAGGGCTCACCCCGGTCGCGGGCGCCGAACGCGTAGTGCAGCGCGAGAGGAATGATCATCGCGCAGACCACACCGAGCTCGATGGGGTGTCCGGCGGTCGCCGCGACCCGGCGCAGGGTGTTTCTTTCGAGGATCGCCGGCAGATCCGAGGTGAACCGGAAACCGGGGAAGGTCAGGTACTTCGTCAGGTCGAATTCGAGCACGAACTGGAGTGCCGCGATGACCCCGACGGCCGCACCGGAGATCACGAGACACCTCAGGACGAAGTCCAGCCGATCCCGCCCCCGGATGCCGTCGCACGCCTGAAGACCGATGCCCACCGTCGCCACCACGAGGACGATGCTGTGGTCGGCCATGTCGAGCTCGTCGGGCGGCAGGTAGGCGGCGCTGGAGTATCCGTAGGTGGCCAGCATCGCCACGCTGTACAAAAACAGCGCGGTACGTACGGGATTGGAGCCCTTCGCCGCGCCGAGTGTGGTGGTGAGGTGCGCGCAGAACCACCACAGCGCGGCGAAGAGACCGACCGCGTCGGCGGGCGTGAGCGAGAAGGGCAGGCCGCGGAAGACCAGCCGCGCCGGAGACAGCATGAGGACCACCGCGAACGCGGCGGCGAGGGTGGCACCGTCGGCACGGCGGAGGCCGGGACGGTCGAGGGAGGCGACGGACACGGGGGCCGGTGCCGAGGCCGTGCGAAGTGTGGAGGCCATGCCGAGCCCTCACCGCCTCAGGAGGGAGGGCTCGGCGGGCAACCCGGACGCCGCCACGGGCACCCCGCGCCTTCGCCGTCTGGCGTCCAGGAAACTCTCCAGGGAGAACACCGAGGCGAGACTGGCGAGCACCCCGAGCAGCAGTGCGGCGGCGGCCCCGCGCATCTTCCCCCCTCGCTGGGGTTGCGGCTCCGTCGGCGGCACCATCTCGTCCATCGTGATGTAGGTCGCCGGTGGTGCGTCGAGCTGCCTCTGGCGACCGGCGAGCTCGATCCTCGCCCGGTCCCTCACCCGCGTCACGATGTCCCGCGCCCCGGCCGGCGATGTGCTCGTACCCTCGATGTACACGAACGGCCCGCCGTCCAGTGCCTCCGGGTTGGTGCTGCCGTTGGTGGCCGTGAAGGTGGTGTCACCTTCGGGGTGGACGCCGAGCGACTCCACCGTCTCCGGCGCGCTGATCACCTGGATGAGGATCGAGGCGGACATGCTCAGGCCCCAGTCGAAGTTCAGCAGGGGGTTGGTCAGCCCGTTGGGGCGCTCGGGATCGTTCGGCAGGCTTCCACCGGTGGGCGGGATGGTCAGCACGAGCACCGCGTTCGAGACGTAGACCGTCGGGATCGACGAGTAGACGCCCAACGCGCCGCCGATGGACAGCAGGAACGCCGGCAGGGCGACGTACCAACGCCGTAACACGATGAGTACGGTCCCCCAGAAGTCCACGCGTTTCCCTCCGTATGCCTGTCGCGGTCGCCTGCTCGTCGCCGTTCTGCGTGTCGTCGCCTGCGGGTAGCCGTTCACATGTCGTCGCTACGTGTCGTGGTCTATGTGTCGTCGTCCGCGTGTCGCTGTCGTCCGGGTGTCGCCGAGGGCGCCGGGGACATCACCTCCGCCGGGTACACGGTGACCTGATGCTCGGGGGCACCCCTGCCGTCGCGGCTTCCAGGTCCCCTGCCGCTCTTGCCGTCACGGCTCCCACGGCCGTTGCCCTCCCTGTCGGCCGCGGGCTCCCCGTCTTCCTCGCCGCCCTCGCGCGCCCGGCCCTTTTCCTGATGGTCACCGGGACTCGTCTCGTCGGTCCGGCCTGCCCCGGCCGTCTCCATGGGCAGGGCGGGGGCCGTGTCCGGGCGGGGCTCGTCGGGCCTTCCGGCCTCGGCCCTTCGCCGGAACACCCTGCGGCGCTCCACCGCGTACGTGGCGCCCAGCCCGAGAAAGACGACGGCGAACGCCGCTCCACCCGCGGCCTGCCACGTACCGCTCCGGTTCATCACGGGGAGGCCGGCGGGCACCACCTCCACGAACCCGATGAAGGTGGAGCGGGGGGCGCCGAGCACCTCCTGCCTGCGGACCAGCTCGGTCCTGAGGCGGAACTGGGTTCTGGCCATGATCGTACGGGTGACCTCGGCCGAGTCGCTCTCCACCTCCACGTACACGAACGGGCCGTTCATGAGGATGCCCAGCATGTTGGGGTTGGTGCGTCCGTCGTTGATCGTGACCTCGACGGGACCGTCCTTCACGATCCCCAGTTCCGTCGCGACCGCCTCGGTGTTCATGGACAGGATGAGGATGCCCGCCGTGGTTCTGAGGCCGTCGCTGAACTGCAGCAGCGGGTTGCTCCGCCCCAGCGGCTTGGCCGGGTCCGTCGTTCCTCCCGCGGGGGGCGTGGTCAGCACCATGGAGGCGCTCGACACGTAGCGCGGGGGCACCAGGAAGAAGACGACCACGGCGGCGAGGAGCGCCATGCCGACCAGCGGAAACCCGACCCGCTTCCTTTTGGCGAGGTCGAGGATGGTCTTCCAGAACTCCACTACGTCGTCCCCGCTCCCCCGAGCGCGCCAGACGCCCAGGACACGATGCGTATTGGTCGCGGCACACGAACTCCTTGTCACTACGGGCGTCACCGGGCGTCACCCGGCATCACGGCGTCGGTGTCACGGTCACGGCGTCACGGTCACGGCGTCACGATGTCGGCGACGTCACGGCGTCGGCGTCACGGCCGTGTGGCCGTGTGGCCGTGGATCCGCCGCTCACCCGACCCTGCTCAGGGCCTCCGCCTCGTACTCCAGCGCCAGTTCCTCCGGCATCGGGTCGAGGTCGGAGCAGCGTACGAAGTCGCGCAGGGTGGTGCCGGTGCACTTCGCGTCCACGTTGCGTGCGCCCCGGTGGGTGCGCACGTCGTCGATGTTCACCGTGCGGAAGTCGATGCTGAAGCGGGTCCTGCCCGAGGTGTTGGGCACCGTGGAGTGCAGCTGGGCGCCGGAGAACAGCATGACGCCACCCGGCTCGGGCACCACCCGCACCTGCGGGTCGAGCACGACGGCCTCCTCGGGACGCGGCTGGTCCCTGGTGTCGCCGCGCACGTGCTGTGCGGCGGTGAGACGGCTGGTCCTGTTCCACTCCGCGTAGTCGTAGCGCGCGCTGCCGTTGCGCACCGGGCTGGCGAAGTACTGGGGGTGGAAGGCCATCACGTTCTCCGGGACCACCTCGAAGACGGGGATCCACCAGTTGAGCTGGTTGAACGGGGCCGAGTACCAGCAGTCACGATGAGGATGGAAGGCGTAGGAGATGCCGGAGGTGAGGTAGTCGTGGGAGGTGGAGGTGCGCAACCGGGGCACGTCGAAGTAGGTGCGGTCCAGGTCGCAGCCCAGCTCCTCCAGCACCGCGGGCAGCAGTTCCTTGCACCGGGGATGATGGATGAAGCGGGGCTTGAGCCGGGCGAGCAGGGCGGCGAACTCCTCCACCGGCATGTCGAACTGCGCGGTCTCCGGGTCACGTTCGCCGAACGCCTCGGCGATCAGCTCCCTGGCGAAGAGGGCGAGCAGGGTGGAGGCGGGCGTCGCCGAGTAGACGAAGACCTGCCCTTGGTAGAGCAGTTCCCTGCGCGTGTCGTCATCCACCAGGCTGTTGGAGAAGACGGTGGTCACGGGGTTCTCCTTTCTGGAATCACTGGTCTGGGATCACCGGGAGGGACGGGGAAGGTCCTGGATCTCGGAATTCGAGGTCCCCGGTTTCGAGGCTCGGGGGTCCGCGGCTCGGCGACGGCCTCACGAGTGAACATCGCTCACCGTCCACCGGGGACGAACCCCGAGGCGAGCAGCGCGAGCCTGCGGCCCCGGCGGGCCACGGTGAGCCGCTGGCGCCGCGCGTACATGCCGAGTACGGCGGCGCGGGCGCGGTGGCGCTGGTCGGCGGTGAGATCGGCCTGCCGCAGCCAGCGGAACAGTTCCGCGCACTGCAGGACGGTGGAGCAGCGGGCCCGCCAGGGCGGCACGTCGAGTCGTCGGGCGATCGCGGAGAGGCTGTCGTGCTTCCAGTTGCGGTGGGCGAGGACCTCGGGGACGTGTCCCCACGGTCCGGCGAGAGCAAGCTTCGCCGCGAACACCTCGTCCTCGCGGAGCATGTTCCGCCGGGGGATCCCCGCGAGGGGGTCGCGCCGCAGCGTGCCGTACAGCGGGTCGATGAGCAGGTGACTCTCGTTGAGCAGCCCCAGCATCTCGGCGAACCGCTCGACCGGGTCGTCCGAGGTGAGTCCGGAGCGATCGAGGGGAGTGGTGGTCACGGTCCCGTCGGGGCCGGTGTAGGCGACCTGCGTGGTGACCAGGACGAGCCGGTCGTCCTCCGCGAACGCCTGGAGAGACCGGGACACGCATGTGGGCTCCAACCGGTCGTCGTCGCCCACCCAGCGGAAGAACGTGCCCGCCACCAGCTCGGTCGTACGAACGAAGTTGTCGAACAGGCCCACGTTCTCCGGGTGCCTGCGATAGACGATCCGGTCGTCGGTCGCGGCCAGGTCGCGGCAGATCTCCTCGGTGCCGTCCGTGGACGCGTTGTCGGAGATCACCAGCTGGAGGCGCTCGTGGTCCTGGCCGAGCACCGAACGGATCGCGCCCTCGATCCGTCCGGCCCCGTTGCGTACGGGAAGCACGATGGACACCAGCGTGTCGGAGTTCTCCATCCGACCTCTCCTCTCGCAGATCTCGTCGGTCTCGTGGGTTCGGGTGTTCCGTCAGCGGGCGCGGGCGGGGACCACCCGTGCGCCCAGCTGTTTGAGCCGTGTCATGGGTACGGCGATCAGGACGTACGCGAGCAGTCCCCCGCCTCCGGCCACGCAGAGCTGGACGAACGCGGAAACCGCGGTCACCCCGCCGCCCGTCAGCCCGTCCGTCAGCCCGTCCGTCAGGCCGGTGAGCGTCGTCGTGACGGCCGCCGCGACCACGGCGCCCAGCAGCGGGCGCAGGAGGGCGGGCAGGATCGGGGCGAGACGCACCCCCGCGCGGCTCAGCATCAACGCCGACACCGGCAGGGCGACCAGGACGCCGGCGAGCGCGTGCCCGACCGCCGCGCCGCGGATGCCGTACCAGTGCGTGCCCACCCACAGGGCGGGCACCAGCGCCACGGCCCAGGCGAGGTTCATCCACACGGTCGCCTTGGTGGCGCCCGCCGAGGTGAGGATGTCGAAGGCGAGGGAGGTGAGCATCCGCACGACCATCAGGACCGCCAGCAGCGCCAGGACCCCGGCGGCCGGAGCCCACTTCTCGCCGTAGAGGAACGCCACGATCGCCGGGGCCAGCGTGGCCGTCACCACGGCGACCGGCAGCACGAACGCGACCAGCAACGGCACCGACCGCTGCACTCCCAGCGACAACGACTCCGACCGCTGCTCGGCCAGCCGCGAGAAACTGGGCACGGTGACGTAGCGCAGGGCGGTCCCGATCACGCTGGGCACCCAGCTGGAGACGTTGAACGCGAGCAGGTAGAAGCCGAGGGCGACGGGGCCGAGCACGGCGCCGACGATGACGTAGTCGGCGTTCATCAGCACCGCCTCGATACCGAGCCCCAGGGCCAGCGGTGCCCCGAACCGCAGGAGCCTGACCGCCACCTCCCGGTCGAAGCCGACGCGGAACGGCAGCCCGGCCCAGGCGAGCACCAGCGCGCCGGTGACCGTGTTGGCCGCCACCTGCCCGCAGGCGAAGCTGTAGGCACCGGCACCGTTCGCGGCGAGCGCGATGGCCACCCCGGCGTTGACCAGCGAGCCCGCGATGTTGGCCTTGGTCAGCCTGTCGTGCCCGAACCCGCGCATCAGCGAGCCCGCCCGCACGGCGGTGACGCCGTCGATGAGGATGATCACGGTGAGCAGCCGGACCACCGGGGTGGCTTCCGCGCTGCCCGCCAGCTCCGCGAAGTACGGGGCCACCACCCAGAAGATCCCGTACATCCCCGCGCTGAACGCCACGGCCATCACCGTCGCCGTCGGCGCCATCTCCTCGACCCTGCCCCGCCACTGCACGGTGGCGGCGATGATGCCGACGTCGTTGACGTGCATGACGAAGGTGGTCGCGGCGAGCGCGATGGCGTAGAGGCCGAAGTCCTCGGGCACGAGGAGCCGGGCGAGCACCAGTCCCATGACGAAGGTGGTCGCCTTCGTGCCCAGGTTGCCCAGGAGACTCCAGCGCAGCCCTCGACCGGCCTTCCTGCCGATCGTCCCGACCTGCTCACCGGCGTCCCCGTCCTGTTCACGGTTCGGCTCGGTCCGCTGCTCCATCCGTGTCTTCCGCCCGTCTCTCCGTCTGATCCGTCTGTTTCGCCGTCTGTTTCATGGGACGGCCCGCTCAGCCGGGCTCCTCGACGCGTTCGAGCCAGATCTCCCGCCAGAAGGGGACGAACTCGCGTGGGCAGCTGACGTTGTACGCGCCCGCGCAGATGACGCCGTCGAGGATGATGCAGGGGTTCTTCATCCGCAGCATGCGGCCGGTCTTCTCGTCCAGACACTTCTCGACGCGGGCGCTCACCCGCGCGACGTGGCCGCAGTAGCGCGACATCTCCTCCTCGAACCCCATGCCGCGGTTGAGCAGGTCGTCGTTGAGCGTCTTGAGGATCTCCTCCTTGGACTTCACCCGGACGAGCTCTCCCGGGCGCAGGTCCAGGCTCAGCGTCGGCGTGGTGGGCCCCGCCTCGCCCCTGACGAACCCCCAGCGCATCCCGCCCTTGATCCACATCCACCTGGGCAGGATGCGCTTCGCCACCTGCTGGAAGCGGTTGAACAGTCCCACGAGGAACGAGCGCAGCATCCAGGGCACGCCCACGTTCCCGCTGCGCACGTCGGTGACGTACTGCCTGACGTCCTTGAAGGGCAGGCAGGTGGGCGCGGCGCGCAGCAGCTCGGTCGCCTGGCAGGAGAAGCGCTCCTCCCCGTCGGGGCCCGGCTCCTTCCTGGTGGCGGCCCGCAGGATCGGCAGCAGGGGCCTGCCTTCGGCGAGACCGTTCTCGCCGGTGGAGACAGGGGCGGGGGAGGCCGGCGAGTCGGGGTCCACCCGCTTGAGCCAGGCCTCCTTCCAGTAGAACTGGCAGGCCGTCTGGCAGCCGCCGTGCGCCTGCCCGTCGCAGCGGGCACCGGTCAGGTGGACGGCGCGCTCCATCCGCCGCATGCCGCTGCCGCCGATCGTGTCGCAGAGCTTGTGCGCCACCTTGTGCACGGTGAGCCGCCGCCCGCAGAAGGCGAGCATCTCCGGCATGAAGGGCAGCTGGTCCAGCTCCCCCTTCTCGTCCAGCGTGGCCATGATCTCGGCCTCGCCGAGCACCTCCACCGTCTCGCCGACCCGGAGGTTGAGCGCCACGCTCGCCCGGGAGCCCGTCACTACCTGGAACCGCGTCACAGCGAACACTCCTTGAGAAGTCCCGAACCACGAAGGGCCCCCGCCGCCTCCGCCACGGCACGGAAGGGAAGATCCGAACGTTCCGCGATGTCCAGGAGGCTGTGCCTCCCGTCGGAGAGGTTCAGCACCCACAACATCGCCATCTGGGTCTCCTTGGTGTCGCTGCGCCCGCCCAGCGACCCGTACAGGCCCCGCCTGCCCAGCTGCGGTTCCCCGTACGGGCTGAGGTTGAGGTAGGCGCGGTTGTCCTCAAGCACCCGGGTGACCTCCCAGCAGGTCTCCAGGGTGTCGGCCATCGCCTCGGGAGAGACGAAGTCCGGGTTGTCGGCGGAGGTGTGATACTCCGGGTAGCCCGCGTACGGGGTCCTGGTGAGCGAGCCGACGGGCAGGTCGAAGCCGGGCGAGCAGAACTGCCGTTCGTCGTAGCCGTACGGGGAGAAGTCGACGACCGTGTGGGCGCGCCCCGAGCTTCGCAGGACGTGCCGGACGGCCCTGTCGATCTCGGCGTCGCCCTGCCTGCTGCGCTTGTACGTCAGCGGGCCGCGGTCCCCCGCGCAGGCCAGTACCAGGCCGTGCCTGATCCGGCTCGCGCGCTCCCTGTTGCGCGCCAGCCAGCTGATCGCGCCGATGGTGCCCGGCGCGAACAGGAAGCGGTAGGTGTACCACGGGTCGGCGCCGGCGAGCCGCCGCGCGAGCCTGACCGCCACCGCGATGCCCGCCAGGTTGTCGTTGGCGAGCGAGGGGTGGCACACGTGGCAGGAGACGAGCACCTCCTCGGCGACCCTGCCGGGCACCACGTGCTCGCCGTAGGTGAGGTGCCCGTCGGCGAGCGTGGAGTCGATCATGACCTCGTACGGCCCGTCCTCCAGGCTCTCCAGGGTGTCGTGGGCGAGGCAGAAGCCCCACGTCTCCGCGTAGTAGCTCGTGCGGTACGGGATCAGGGAGGGCTGCTCGGGGAGCGTGTGCAGGTGTGGCCGGAGCTCGTCCAGGGTCATGGTCGCCGCCACGGGGACGCTGTAGCCGACCACGTGCAGGTTGGAGGCGGCGAAGTCGACGACCCTGGTCCCCGAGGCGTCCTTGACGTAGGCGTCGCGGATGTTCCACTCCCTGGGCACCGTCCAGTCGAGGACCTGGGTGCCCGTCGGCACCTCGCGGACCTGCAGGCGGAGGAACTCCTCGACGATATCCAGGGTGCGGCGCACGCCGTCACCGGTGATGCTCCTGCAGAGCGGGTAGAGCCGCTCCACGAGGTCGTGCATCTCCCGCGCCTCGCCGTTCTCCACCTCCGACGTCTCGCCGTCGCCTCTCACCCCCGGCGCCGCGCCGCCGTACTCCGCTCCCGGTGTCCGTCGTTCGCCGCCCTCGCCCGTCATCGTTCACCGTCCCGCCGTGGTCGCAGCGCGCCGTCGACGGTTCCGGTCTCGCGACGGGCCGACAGCCACGCCAGCCGGGTGAAACGGCGCCGGAAGGCGTCCTCGGTCAGGCCGAACCGCCCGTACGCCTCGACCAGCTCGACCGCGCCCGCCTTCACCGTCCACAGCGCCCGGTAGCCGGGGAGCGCGTCGCGGATGCGGGAGAAGTCGACCCGGTAGGAGCGCGGGTCGGCCCCGGCCTCCCCGGTGATCACGACCTCGGAGCCGGGCACCGCCTCCGCGACCTCGGCGGCGATCTCCGCCACCGTCACGTTGTTCTCCTCGGTGCCGACGTTGAACGCCTTCGCGTGGACGGCGTCGCGCGGTGCGTCCAGTGCCATCGCGAAGGCGTTCGCGATGTCGGCGGCGTGCACCAGCGGGCGCCACGGGGTGCCGTCGGACAGCACCCTGACCTCCCCGGACAGCAGCGCGTGCCCGACGAGGTTGTTCAGCACGATGTCCGCGCGCAGCCTGGGCGAGAACCCGAACGCGGTGGCGTTGCGCAGGAACACCGGGCTGAAGTCGTCGTCGGCCAGCGTGAGCAGGTCGTTCTCCACCCGGACCTTGGAGTCGGCGTACGGGGTGACCGGGCGCAGCGGCGCGTCCTCGTCGACCAGGTCCGAGCCTGAGGCTCCGTAGACCGAGCAGGTGGACGCGTACAGGAACCGGCGCACGCCCGCGTCGCGGGCCAGCCTCGCCAGGCGCACCGCCGCGCGGTGGTTGATGTCGTAGGTCAGCTCGGGCGCGAGCGCGCCCAGCGGGTCGTTGGAGAGCGCGGCGAGGTGCACCACCGCGTCGACCCCCGCCAGGACCTCGGGGGTGACGTCCCGCAGGTCGACCGCGTGTCCCCGCGGGTCGTCGGGCGCGGGCCCCAGCAGGCATCCGGCGAAAAGCCCGGAGTCGAGCCCGGTCACCTCGTGGCCCGCGGCGGCGAGCACCGGGGCCATCACACTCCCCAGGTAGCCCTGGTGCCCGGTCAGCAGCACGCGCATATCCGGTTCAGCCTCCAGCCAGATCGAAGGTCAGCTTGTTGACGTGGAACGCCTCGGCGTAGCGGGCGTGGCACTCGATCCCGCGGATGCGGGCCAGTCCCAGGAACGCCTCGCGGTCGTACCAGGAGCGGTGGCGCTGCGACGGGTAGTGGCGGTGGAGCAGGCCCACCTTCGCCTCGGCGATCTCCGGGGTGAGCGGCTGGTAGGTCGTGGGCCGCCCCAGGTCCCCGTCCCATTTGGCGATCTCGTAGCCGAGCACCTGGTGATCGCGGAAGGCCGTGGGCACCAGCTTGGCCAGGCCCCGGTGGTCCTGGTGGGCGTCGGCCGGGTTCGGCGCGAACAGCAGGTCGGGGTCGGTACGCGCCCGCAGCTCCTCCACCGCCTCCTTCGCCTCCTCCCAGCGCGCGGGCAACCGCCCGTCGGGCAGCTTGAGCACGGTGAGCCGCAGGTCGGCGCCGGGGCAGAACGCGTCGAGCGCGGCGCGTTCCTCGTCCTCCCGCTCGGTTCCGCCGCCGGAGAGCACCAGGGCGTCCACCTGGACGCCGGGGCGCGCGGAGCAGAGGGTGAGCAGGCTGCCGCCCGCCCCGATCGCCAGGTCGTCGCAGTGCGCGGCGAGCAGCGCGATCCGGGCCGTCCTGGCCGCTCTGAACCGGATCACGTGACCGTCACCGCCGCGGGCCCGCCTTCGAGCACCGCCGCCGACTCGTACCCCGGCGCCTGCCCGAGCACCGGCGCGGGCTCACGCTCCGGGGCCGTCACGGATCCGGGTACGGGGTCGCGTTCCGGGGCCGTCACGAGTCCGGGTACGGGCCCGCGCTCCCACAGTGCCCAGGGGCGGTCGCCGCGCGAGTACGCCTCGTCGAGGGCCACCCGCTCCTTGACCGTGTCCGTGGGCCGCCAGTAGCCGCGGTGCGGGTAGGCGAGCAGCCTGCCGCGCTTGGCCAGCTCCGCGCAGCCGTCCGCGACCAGGTCGCCGCCCTCCGGGATGTGGTCGAAGATCTCCTGGCGGAGCACGAAGTATCCGCCGTTCACCCAGAGCGGCATCTCGCTGACCGGCGTGATCCCGCCGACCGTGCCGCGCTCCCCCAGCTCGATGCAGTGGAAGGTGTCGGCGGGCGGCACCACCATCATCGACGCGCCCGCGCCCGACCGGGCGAAGCGGTCGACGATCTCCGGCAGCGGCGCGTCGGTGAGCACGTCGGCGTAGTTGGCGAGGAACATCTCCTCGCCGTCCAGGTGGTCGCGGACCCGGCGCAGCCGCTCGCCGATCGGGGAGGCGATCCCGGTCTGCACGAACGAGATCGACCAGTCGGAGATGTCGGTGGACAGCAGCTCGACCCTGCCCGCGCGCAGGACGAAGTCGTTGGACGTCGTCTCCTGGTAGTTCAGGAAGAAGTCCTTGATGTGGTGCGCGCCGTACCCCAGGCAGAGGATGAACTCCGTGTGCCCGAAGTGCGCGTAGTAGCGCATCACATGCCAGATGAGCGGCCGGGGCCCCACGAGCTGCATGGGCTTGGGCACGTCACCGGGGGTGCCGGCCCGCATCCTGGTGCCGTATCCGCCGCAGAAGAGGACGACCTTCACGGGTTCACCTCGACGATCTCCAGATTGGGGATGGGGAAGACCAGCCGGCCTCCCCAGGCGTGCACGAAGGACAGCTGGTCGACGAGCTCCTCGCGGAGGTTCCACGGCAGGACCAGCACGTAGTCGGGCCGCTCCTCGGCGAGCCTCTCCGGCGGCAGGATCGGTATGCGCGTGCCGGGGGTGAACCTGCCGTGCTTGTACGGGTTGCGGTCGACGGTGAAAGGAAGCAGGTCGGGCCGGATGCCGCAGTGGTTGAGCAGGGTGTTGCCCTTGCCCGGCGCTCCGTAGCCCGCGACGGTCCTGCCCTCGCGGGCGGCGTCGAGGAGGAAGCCCAGCAGGTCCCGCCGCACCCGCGCCACCCGCTCGCCGAACTCGGCGTACCCGGACAGCTCGTGCAGACCGGCGGCCTTCTCCGCCGCGAGCAGCGCGGCCATTCGCTCGCTCGGTCCGTCCGGCGACCCGTTCCGCTCGCCCGACCCGTTCTGCTTGTCCGAGCCGTTCCGCTCGCCCGAGCCGTTTCGCTCACCCGAGCCGTTCTGCTCGCTCGGCCCGTCCTGTCCGCCCGGCTCTCCCCGGACGCCCGGCTCCCCCAGGACGCCCCACTCTCCCCGGATGCCCTGCTCCCCCTGCGCGTCCACGGCCTCCAACGGTCTCGCCCACAGGCGGATCGAGCCCCCGTGCGTGGGCAGCGACTCGACGTCCACAAGAGCGAGCCCGCCGGCGGCGAGGGCGCGCTGGGCGGAGGCGACCGTGTAGTACTGGAAGTGTTCGTGGTAGATCGTGTCGTACTGGTTACGCTCCATCAGGGTGAGCAGGTGCTGGACCTCGATGGAGACCCAGCCGTCGTCGGCCACGAGGGCGCGCAACCCCCGGGTGAAGCCGACGATGTCCGGGATGTGGGCGTAGACGTTGTTGGCGACCACCAGGTCGGCGGGCCCGTGCTCCGCGCGCACCGAGGCGCCGGTCTCCGGGCCGAGGAACGCCGTGACGGTCGGCACCCCGGCGTCCCTGGCGGCCTGGCCGACGTTCTCCGACGGCTCGACGCCCAGGCAGCGGATGCCCCGCTCGACGACGTGCCGCAGCAGGTATCCGTCGTTGCTCGCCACCTCGACCACGAACGACCCGGCCCCCAGCCCGAGCCGCTCGGCCGCCCCGCGCACGAACTCCCGCGCGTGCTCCACCCACGAGGTGGAGTACGAGGAGAAGTAGGCGTACTCGGTGAAGGTCTCCTCCGGGGTGATCATCGGCGGGATCTGCGCGAGCCAGCAGTCGGTGCAGACCCGCAGGTGCAGCGGGTAGGTGACCTCTGGCTCCTCCAGCTGCGG
This sequence comes from Streptosporangium sp. NPDC050284, assembly GCF_044459525.1. Lineage (NCBI taxonomy): Bacteria > Bacillati > Actinomycetota > Actinomycetes > Streptosporangiales > Streptosporangiaceae > Streptosporangium > Streptosporangium sp. NPDC050284. The sequence continues at coordinate 150,817 of NZ_JBITIZ010000010.1, read as the reverse complement.
CTCGGTGAGGAACCGCTCGCAGGGCGGTGTCGCCCCGAGGTCGACGACGCTGGCGAGGCTCGTCGAGCCGCACAGCCTGCAGGTTGTCATGAATGCGCTCCCTCGCCGCGTGACGCGGTCCGACGGTTCTTCGACTGGGTCGTTCTCGTGCCCGGCGACCGGGCCCCGCCCGGCCCCTCCCGTGCCCGGCCCTCGACACGGACGCCCCCGCTAGCCCGCCGCGAGCACACGGGACTCCCTCAGCGCCTCTTTCCAGTGCCGCATCGGCGGCAGGCCCGCCCTGGGCCAGCCGTCGTGCCCCAGCACGCTGTACGCGGGCCGGGGCGCGGGACGCGTGAGGTCCTTGGAGGGGATCTCCTTCACCCGGCCGGGATCGGCGCCGAGCAGCGTGAAGACCTCCCTCGCCAGGTCGTACCAGCTCGTGTGGCCCGAGTTGGTGGCGTGGTAGACGCCGGGCGGCGCCTCACTCACCGCCAGGTCGACGATCCTCGCCGCGAGGTCACCGGCCCAGGTGGGCTGGCCGAACTGGTCGCCGACGACCTCGGGGGCCATCCCCTCACCCTCCAGGCGGATCATCGTGCGGACGAAGTTGTGGCCGGTCGCGGCGTAGAGCCAGGCCGTGCGCACCACGTAGCCGCCGCGCGGCAGCATCTCGAGCACGGCGCGCTCACCCGCGAGCTTGGTCCTGCCGTACGCGTTGACCGGGCAGGGCCGCGCGTCCTCGGGGTAGGGGTCCAGCGCGGTGCCGTCGAAGACGTAGTCACTGGAGGGCTGGATCATCCGCGCGCCGACGCGCCCGCACGCCTCGGCGAGCGCGCGCACCGCGGTGCCGTTGACCGCGAGCGCCTCGTCCTCCCGCGTCTCCGCCTCGTCGACGGCGTTCCACGCGGCGCAGTTGACCACGACGTCGGGCCTGCAGGCCGCGATCAGGTGGTGTACGGCGGGCGTGTCACAGAGGTCCAGCTCGTGCCTGCCGAACGCGAGGAAGGGGTGTTTCTCGGCACGCAGGCGGGCCGCCAACTCGGTCCCGAGCATGCCGGAGGCACCGATGATCATCCAGCGGGTCATCCGGCCGCCCCTCCTCGCCGTCCGTCCACCGCACCGGCCATCCCCGCCGGACCCGCCGGACCCGCCGGACCGGCCGAACCGGCTGGACCGGCTGGACTCACCGAGGCCGCCGAACCGGCCGCGCCCACCGGCCCCGCCGGGCCGGCGCCCGCCTCCTCCGCGGCGGCCTCCCACCAGCCGGGGTTCTCCTCGTACCAGCGGACCGTCTCCGCCAGGCCGCGCTCGAACGGCACGGACGGCCGGTAGCCGAGCGCGCGGAGCCTGGAGTCGTCCAGGGAGTAGCGGCGGTCGTGCCCCTTGCGGTCGGGGACGCGCTCGACCATGTCCCATCCGGCGCCGCAGGCCTCAAGGAGCCGGGCGGTGAGCTCGATGTTGCTCAGCTCCGCCGTACCGGCGATGTGGTAGACCTCGCCGGGTTCGCCGCGCTCGGCGACGATGCGGATGCCTGCGCAGTGGTCTTCGACGTGGACCCAGTCGCGGACGTTGCCGCCGTCACCGTAGAGCGGGACCCTGTGCCCCCGCAGGAGGCGGGTGACGAAGAGCGGGATCAGCTTCTCCGGATACTGGCGGGGGCCGTAGTTGTTGCCGCAGCGCGTGATGGAGACCGGCAGGCCGTGGGTGATCGCGTACGCCTGGGCGACCATGTCTCCGCTCGCCTTCGCCGCGGCGTAGGGCGAGCGCGGGCCGAGCCGCGCGCCCTCGTCCCAGGAGCCCTCGTCGATCGACCCGTACACCTCGTCGGTCGAGACCTGCACCACCCTCGGGGTGCCCGCCTCCAGGCAGGCCTGCATCAGCGCCTGCGTACCGAGGACGTTGGTCCTCACGAAGTCGGCGGCGCCGTCGATCGACCGGTCGACGTGGGACTCGGCGGCGAAGTTGACGACGAGGTCGTGGCCGGGGACGAGCCCCGCCAGGAGTTCGGTGTCGCAGACGTCGCCGTGCACGAAGTCGTGGGGCGTCCCTTTCAGGTTGGCCCGGTTTCCCGCGTAGGTGAGCTTGTCGAGGACCGTCACGGCGGTCCCGCTCGCGGCGAGCAGGCGGGCGAAGTGGGAGCCGATGAATCCGGCTCCCCCGGTGACCAAAACCTTCGACGGAGTTTTCGACGGAGTGGAGGTCGTCCCGCTGTCGGCTGTTGTCATGAACTGATCTGGACCTTGCTGTGATCGCCCAGCACGAGGCGGTGGGCTCTGGGGGTGGTGGGGGCGGGGGTGACCTCGACGTCGTGGCCGATGAGGGACGCCTCGATGCGCGAGACCCCGGCGATCGAGGACCTGGGCAGGACGATCGAGTACTCGATCTCGCTCGCGCTGATCGCGCAGTCCGCCGCGATCGAGGTGAAGGGGCCGATGTAGCTGTCGCGGATCCGGGCTCCCGGGCCGATGATCGCGGGTCCGACGACGCGGGACCGCTCGATCGTGGCGCCCTCCTCGACGACCACCCGGCCGATCAGCTGGCTCGCCTCGTCGACCAGGCCGTCCAGACGTGGCCGCAGGGACTCCAGCACCAGCCGGTTCACCTCCAGCATGTCGGTGACGTTCCCGGTGTCCTTCCAGTAGCCGGAGATGAGGGAGGACTCGACCCTCCGCCCGTCGGCGATCAGCCAGTGAAGGGCGTCGGTGATCTCCAGCTCTCCCCGCCACGACGGCTTGAGCTCGGCCACCGCCTCGTGGATCGCGGCGGTGAACAGGTAGACGCCGACCAGCGCGAGGTCGCTCTTGGGTACGGGCGGTTTCTCCTCCAGGCCGATCACCCGGCCGGTGGCGTCGAGTTCGGCGACCCCGAACTGCCGGGGATCTCCGACCTTGGTGAGCATGATGTGGGCCGCGGGCCGCTCGCGGGCGAAGCGCTCGACGACGTCGTTGATGCCGCCGACGATGAAGTTGTCGCCGAGATACATGACGAAGTCGTCGTCGCCGAGGTAGTCGCGGGCGACGAGCACCGCGTGGGCCAGGCCCAGCGGCGCCCGCTGCCGGACGTAGGTGACCTCCAGCCCGAACGCGCGGCCGTCGCCGACGGCCGCCTCGATCTCGGCGTACGTGTCGCCCACGACGATCCCGATCTCACGGATGCCCGCGGCGGCGATCGCCTCCAGCCCGTAGAAGAGCACGGGCTTGTTGGCGACGGGGACGAGCTGCTTGGCGGAGGTGTGGGTGATCGGCCGTAGCCGGGTGCCCGACCCTCCGGCGAGCACGAGTGCTTTCACTAGTAGGCCCCTTCTCCGCCGGTCACGGCGCCCCAGGTCTTCCAGAGGATCTGCAGGTCCAGAAAGAGCGACCAGTTCTCGACGTAGCGGAGGTCCAGGCGAACCGACTCCTCCCAGGTCAGGTCCGAGCGCCCGCTGACCTGCCACAGGCCGGTCATGCCCGGGCTCACGACGAGGCGGCGGCGTACGTCGGCGCCGTACTGCCTGACCTCGTCGGGCAGGGGAGGGCGCGGACCGACGAGGGACATCTCGCCGCGCAGCACGTTGAGCAGCTGGGGTAGCTCGTCGAGGGAGTATCGGCGCAGGAAGGCACCCACGCGGGTGATTCTTGGATCGTTCCTAATCTTGAAGAGGACACCGTCGAACTCGTTCTCGCGCTCCAGGTCGATCTTGAGCTGCTCCGCATCGACCACCATCGTGCGAAATTTCACGACCTGGAACTCTGTGCCTCCCTTACCTACCCTGACCTGGCGAAAGAGGGCGGGTCCCGGGCTCGTCGCGCGAATCAGCCCGGCGATCACCAGCATGGGCGCCCCCAGCACCAGGAGGGCGAGACCCGCCCCCGCCCGGTCGAACAGGCTCTTCGCCAGTCGCCGGGCGCCGCGGAAGTCGGGGTGCTCGACATGCAGGAGCGGCATGCCCGCGACCGGGCTGATGCTGATGCGCGGGCCCGCCACGTCCATGAGCGCGGGGGCCACGAACAGGTCGGTGCGGGCGTCCTCCAGCCCCCAGGCGAGCCTGCGCAGCGCGGCGCCGTCCAATTCCGGACAGGCCAAAACCGCGACGGCGTCGGCGTTGACCTCGGCCACCACCGTGGGCACGTCGGAGAAGTTGCCGAGGACCGGAACCCCGTCGATCTCCACCAGGTCGGGGCCGGCGGGCAGGCACGCGGCGACGACGGTCATGCCGTGGTGCGGCTGCCTGCGCAGCTGCATCACCAGGTCGAGCACCGACTCCCGATGGCCGACGGCGACCACATGGCGCATGTAGTCGCCGCGTGAGCGCCTGCGGTGAAGCCGCTTGCGCATCCGGTAGCGGAAGAAAAGCGTGAGGGTGAAAGCGAGTGGGAACATCGCCATGACAAAACTCCGGGCGATCGGAGTTTGCGTGACATACGCACCGATCGCAACCGCCGCCGTCAGGCCGGCGGCACCATTGAAAACCGCCCGGAATTCGTCCGTACCCTCACCGTGCGTACGCTGGCGATAGGCGCCTCCGGACGCCAGGGCGAGCGGCCAGATCAGAGCGAGACCCAGCCCGAGCAGGGCCTCCTCCACCGGAATGAAGGCGCCGAACCACAGCCGAACGCCCAGAACGGCCTCACAGGCGATGACAGAGCACGCGATATCCCCGGCAAGAAGGATACGGACATAGGATCGCGTCCAGATGCTTGGATCGGTGCGTGCGGGACCTTTGAGAAGCCCGACGGCGAGCTCCTCGGTTTCCACTCTCATATCATCCCGTCCCACCCGAGATGCCCCGCGGCAGCCAAATAAGGCGCCGCGCATCTCATTCAATGGTTGACAGCATCCCCTAATGCATCAGGAGCGTGGATACCCTAGGAAATCCTAGTGATCACCATTGAGTAGGGGAATACCGACCACTGTCCACTATTGGCCGAAGTACGGCAGAGATGGCATCTTGACGGAACGATCCAAACGTGTAAGTTTGGCCGCTGCATTTGGGAGCAATGAGGGAATCAGTCGTATTCAAAATCCGGGAGAGCAGAAGGTGGTTCTGGACTGCGCCATACGACGACATAATCGTCGGGCGCGGACTCCACCGCCGCGCCGAGCCGGTCGAGGTCGAAATCCGGGAGATATCGAAGACGGGCGAGGAAGGTCGCATCGGTCGCCGAGTGGGGCACCACACACCCCTGACCTTGTCGATCGAGAAGGATGTACAGAATGTCCGAGTCGTCTGAGCCGTCCGGGTCCGTATCGCCCACTATCCGCACCTCGACGACGTCCTCCCACGCGAGGGCGTCAACGCTGCCGTCCTCGTAGTGACGGGCCACGCCTTCTTCGGTGACATATACGTAGGAGTCCGGCACTGAGTTGCCGTGCATGGGCGCGATTGTGACGACTTCAGGGCTCCGCGTGCAATAGAGCCATGCAAGTCGGTCCCCGATGATCACCCCGACTGTGATCGAGACGCCCCGCGGCCACCTCCCCCGCCAGCCGCTCGGCCAAGCGACGAGCGGCTCGCCGGGCAGACGTGCACGCCAAGCGACGAGCGGCTCGCCGGGCAGATGCTCAACCAGGCCGTGAGCAGCGAAGACACGCCCGTCACCCCGTTTTCGCGGGTTCGCGCGCGGGTAGTTCGGCGGGGTGAGATCTCCCAGAGACAGTGCCGACCACGCAGCTCAGGGGGCATGGCCGATGGTGACCAAAGGCGCCGCCCACGAGACCGGCGACCGCACGGACGTGCCCGCCGTCACCCGCGGGGGGCGACGATGACCACGGTGTCCAGGGGAACGTTTCGCCATGGGCCGGCCACGGAGGTCCGGTCCATGCTCGGCGGCGCCACGCCGCACCCGCTGGACGGCGTGAAGATCACCACTTCGGCCGAGGCGATGGACACGATCGCCGAGGCCCTCGACCTGCCGGGCACCTTCGGGCACAACCTCGACGCGCTCTACGACGTGCTGACCGACCTGTCGTGGCTGCCACCGGGCGAGCACGTGCTGATCTGGTCGGAGCCGTCGACGCTCCGGGCGGAGGACCGCCCGGCCTACGACGCGATTCTCACCGTTCTCTCCGAGGCCGTCGCCGACGGCGCGACGGGAGATTCCTTCTTGTCCGTCCTGATCCTGACCGACTGAGCCGTCGCCACGCAGTGGGCGCAGAAGACACCCTGCCTGCCCTCGGGACAGCTGCAGTGCCAGCGGAGGGTCTCGTCGACGAGCCGGAAGTCGACGCACGCGGCGCCGTCGTCCACCTCGGCGGTCACCCGCGGCGGTCCGAACCTGACCAGCTGCACCGCTCCCGCCCTCGCCAGCTCGCCGCCGCGGGCCAGCGCCGCCCGGTCGGCGCGCTCGGCCTCGGTTTCGATCAGGTCCGCGATCTTCCGCATCGTCGGCCCCCTCCTGTTCGACCATCTCAGAGACACTCATGAGGGACTCGTGATTCCGGGCCGACCATGAGGTGCTCGTGGTTCCGGACCAACGTAACGTGATAAATCATCTCAACGTGACTCACGTGCACGCCTGGTCCCAAGTGACCCACATTGCTATGTTTGGCCATTGTTAACCACGCATCTCAAGGTGTGCGAGGTATTATGGCCAGCCGAAAATACTCAATCAGGGTAAAGATTTTCGCCTTACTCTTGGTACCTATTATATCCCTTGTAGTGATTTGGGTATTTGCGGCCAGCCTCACGGTGCAGGACGGGCATGAGTTACTCAAGATCCGTAGCGGTTACGAGCACGTGGTCGTACCCACCAGGAAGGTGACCACCGCGCTCCAGCACGAGCGGATGCTGTCGCTCTCCGTCCTGGGAGACGTCGGCGTCCCGCGCTCGCAACTGGACGCCCAGCGCCTGCGGACGAACGGCGCCCGAGCCGAGCTGGAACAACTCACCGCCGAAGCCCGTCCCGACGTCACCCCCGCCACCTGGGACCGCCTGAGCGGGCTCCTCGCCTCGCTGAACCGGCTCCCCGAGATCCGCAGAGGAGTCGACACCCGTACCGAGCCCCGGTTGCGGGTCCTCGACGCCTACAGCGGGATCATCGCGGCCGCCTTCGACACCTACGAGAAGATCCGGATATCCGCCGACATGGAGCTGACCGACCAGACGCGGGCCGTCGTCATGGTCGGGCGGAGCCGCGAGATGCTCAGCCAGCAGGCCGCGCTGATATCGGGAGCCGCCGTCGAGGGGACCATGAGCCCCGGGGAACGCGCGAGGTTCGGTCAGCTGGTCACCGGCCGCAGGCTCCTCTACTCCATGGGCTTCGACCAGCTCGACCCGGAGTTCCAGTCGCTCTACACCCCGCTGCGCGACTCCTCCGACCACTCCTCGTTCGAGAGGATCGAGGAAGCCGTCGTCGCGTCGGCCGTGCCCGAACCCGCCTGGGCCGGCGTCGCCGGACGGCTCTCCGACGACTTCGACAGGCGGGCCGGGGACGTCGGCATGCGCATCAGCGAGCGGACGGCGCCCCTCGCCGGGGACATCATGGTCCGGATCGGTCTCGCCGGAGGGCTCGGCCTGGTCGCGGTCGGGCTGTCCGTCTTCGTCTCGGTACGGTTCGGCCGGAGGCTCGCCGGTGAACTCGTCGGCCTCCAGCAGGCGGCGCTCGATCTCGCGGGCAAGCGGCTGCCGGACGTGGTCCAGCGGCTCCGGCGGGGCGAGGACGTCTCCTCGGAGGCTCCCGAGATCAAGACGGGTGGCACCACCGAGGTCGCCGAGGTCGCCAGGGCGTTCTCCTCCGTACAGCGCACCGCGGTCGAGGCCGCCGTCGGCCAGGCCCGGATGCGCAAGGGCGTCAACAAGGTCTTCGTGAACCTCGCCAGGCGCAGCCAGTCCCTGCTGTACCGGCAGTTGACCATGCTGGAGGGCATGCAGCGGCGGACCGACGACCCGGCGGCCCTTGAGGACCTTTTCCGCCTGGACCACCTCACCACCCGGATGCGCCGCCACTCCGAGGGCCTGCTCATCCTGTCCGGTGCCGCTCCAGGACGGGGATGGCGGGACCCGGTCACGATCTACGACGTGGTCCGCGCCGCGGTCGAGGAGGTCGAGGACTACCCGCGCGTGACGATCGGCGTCCCGCACGGCCCGTCCGTGGTCGGCGCGGTCGCCACCGACGTGATCCACCTCCTCGCCGAACTGGTCGAGAACGCCGCCATGTTCTCCCCCCCGCACACCTCCGTACGCGTCCACGGCGACACGGTCGCGAAGGGCTACGCCATCGAGGTCGAGGACAGAGGGCTTGGCATCTCCGCCGAGGAGACCGCCCGGCTCAACGCGCTGCTGGCCGACCCGCCCGAGTTCGACCTGGCGGACAGCGACCGGCTCGGCCTGTTCGTCGTCGCGCAGCTCGCCGTCCGGCACGACATCCGCGTCTTCCTGCGCCCCTCCCCCTTCGGCGGCACCACGGCGATCGTGCTGCTCCCCGGCGAGCTGGTGGTCGAGCCGGCCGATCCCCGGTTCATCCACTCGGTCGAGGTCGAACGGTTACCCCCGGGCGACGAACTGCCCAGACGGGTGCGCCAGACCGTACCCGCGGAACGCCCCTCCCGGGGGAACTCGATCGCGGGAACCCGGGAGACCCGCGAGGGCGGAGGCGCCGTCCCGAGCGGCGTGTCCGGAGCGCTCCCCGACGGACGGCGACGCGCCGGGCAGACCGGGCAGGAGGATGGACCGTGACACAGGAGCGCCCGATCGACCGGGAGCACGGCCCGATCATCCGCCCCTACACGATGACCCGCGGCCGGACCAGGGTCACGGGAGCCCATTTCGACCTCATGTCCGTGGTGGTGGCGGTCGACCACCACCGGGGGCCGCGGCCCCCGGCCGGACGCGGTGACCGGGCGGCGAACGGCGTGGTGACGGTCGGCGACCCCCACCAGGGGCTGCAGCCCGAGCACCTGGCGATCCTGAACGCCTGCCGCGCGCCGACCCCCGTCGTCGAACTGGCCGCACGGACCGCCCTCGCCGTCGGGGTGCTCCGGGTGCTCCTCGGCGACCTGCGCGACAGCGGCCTGATCGCCGTACGGCCCCCGGCACCCCCGTCCGCGATCCCCCGCGAGAACCTGCTCCGTGATCTCCTCGCCGGTCTCAGAAGCCTCTGAACCACCGTCTCGTCAACGATCGAGGGGCCGCCGACGTACCCGAGGACCGCCGCTCGATCGGTCAGTCGGTGGCCAGGCGGGCGTGCCGCTCCACGTCGTAGCGGACGCCCTCGTAGCTGATCTTGGCCCGCTCGACGCCCTCGGGCAGAAATCCGGCCCTGGTCGCCACCGCGCAGGAGGCGGTGTTACCGACCCGGTGTGCCAGCTCCAGGCGGAACAGGCCCCGCTCCCCGAACGCCCACTCGGTCATCTTCCTGGTGGCGGCCACGGCGACCCCCCGCCCCCTGGCGCGCGGGAGCGTCCAGTAGGAGACCCAGCCGGTGCCGTGCGCGTCGATGTTGCTCACCGCGACGTTTCCCACGACCTCGCCGTTGGAGACCACGGCGAACGCCCGCGCGTCGTCACGAAACCCCCACAGCCCCATCCACTCCAGCGCCGCCTGCGCGGTGTCGATGGGCCGGGCCGCCTGATCCGCCATGTCCGGAGAGGCGAACGCGTCGAGCACGACCGGCATGTCGTCGGGTCGCCATCCGCGCAACTCCACTTCCGTCATTCGTGCAGGGTAGTACCCGTCGACCGGCCCGTGAAGTGCGCGGACACCGAATCCGGCGGGAGAGGAGCGGCACCGTGCGGCCGGGGTGGGCCATGAAGGAGAAACAGATCTGGTGAGAGCGGTTTCAGGGACGACGAGACGGTCCTCACCGCGGCCGGCCATACCGCCGCCATGAAGGGCCTCGTCTCAGCACGGGCCGGAGGAGGGCTCCGCGTCCGGTGCGGATGGGGCGGCGGATGGCGGGGGCTCCGTGCCCGGGGCGGATGAGTCCACGGACCGTGGGACCTCCGCATCCGAGGCCGCAGGGGTCATGGGTGGTGGGACCTCCACGTCCGGGGCCGCAGGGGGCACAGATGGCAGGGCCTCCGCATCCGAGGCCGCCGGGGTCACGGCCCGCAGTGACGCGGGGACGTCGGGGTCGAGGGAGAACGCGCTCGCGAGGCCGGTGACCGTCAGGATCCGTTCCAGAACCCCGTGAACACCGACCAGCCGTAGGCAGCCCCCCGCCGCACTCGCGCGCCGCTGGAGCTCCAACATGGTCCACAGACCGGTGGAGTCGCAGAATCTCAGAGCGGTGACATCGAGGATCAGGTGCCCCACCCCGTCGTCCAGCTGCGTGACCAGGACATCACGGAGCCGCGGGCTGGACAGCTTGTCCAGCTCACCGGCGAGCACGATCACCGAGGCGCCTTCGTGCCTGCGAACCGAGAGATCAAGCCGCGTCGTCATCCCCACGATCCTTATGCCGGTTGAGCCGAGGCTATTTTAAAGATCTTGGTGAGAAGACCCTCTCCGGCCAACTGCAACCCGCCCGTAAGCGAATCGCGTCCTGGGCTTGGGACCCTCCGGACCCGGCGCGCGGCTCCCACGTACGGAAATCGTTCACATCGGATGGGAGGTCGCAGATAGATCTAGGGCGTGTGGGGCACTCAGCAGCTATGAGCGACGATTCGGAGAGCCGCGACTTCACCGGGAAGGGGCTCGGCGACGAATTTTCTGACCGACCGAAGACAATGGGAGAGATAGCCGTGAATCTGGCTGTTAGCGAATCACTCGCCAATCACGGTCACCACGCGCTGGTCAACGCCCACGAGGCGGCGGCGAGCAGCCACCAGCTCATGGCCGAGGCGGGGGTGGGCGATGTGGAGGAGCATCTCGATCTAGCGCGATGGCATCGCTGGTGCGCCATCGTGGAAGATCAGCTGGCCGACGAGGCGGATCAACGGACTCCCGCCACGCGGAAAAAGGACCACTGAACACGACGGGCGACACCGAGGGGGGACCACCGGCGCGGGGACCCGGCAGGAGATCGGCTCACACGGATCTTCTCGGCCGGCACGACACCGCGGTGTTCAAGGCACCACGGATCTTCTCGGCCGGCACAACACCGCGGTGTTCAAGGCACCACGGCCCAGGGCGCCGGTGGATCTTCTTCACCCGCTCGGCATGCGCCTGGGCCTTGTCGAGTAATGCCTCGGCCGAGTGCCTGACCCGCCCTCCGTCGCCCACGGATCGAGCGCCCCGAGCGCACGCCGCCAAACCGGAACACGACCGTCTCGTCCTACCGGAACCCCCGAGCAGCCGCGATACCAGTGGTAATACAGTCATCTCCAAGTGCCGGATGCGAGAAATGAGGGGCCGTCCGATCGGCACCGGGCCCCCCACCCGCACCACGAAGCACTGGAGAACGCTCATGACCACCGTCTTTCCCCCGGCGGAAGACCTCGGCGGAGGGCTGGCAACCCTGCGCCACCAGATCGCCGGCCCTGTCCTGACCCCCGGGCAGGACGGTTACGACGAGGAGATCGCCGGATTCAACACCGCGATCCTGCACCGGCCCGTCCTCGTCGTGGGCGCCACCGGCGCGGAGGACGTCGCGGCGGCGATCCGCTTCGCGGCGGCTCACTCCCTTCCCGTCGCCGTACAGGCCACTGGCCACGGCGCGGTCCAGGCGGCCGACGGGGCGCTGCTGATCAACACCTCCAGGATGCGCGAGGTCACCGTCGACCCGTCCGGCCGCAGCGCGCGGATCGGCGCCGGCTCCCGCTGGGCCGACGTGATCGAGCAGGCGACCCCGCACGGCCTGGCCCCCCTGAGCGGCTCGTCGTCGGGTGTCGGAGCGGTGGGCTACACGCTGGGCGGCGGCATCGGCCCCATGTCACGAACCTTCGGTTTCGCCGCCGACCATGTACGGGAGATCACCGTCGTGACCTCGGACGGCACGATCCGGGTGACGGACCGGAACACGGAGCCCGACCTGTTCTGGGGGCTGCGCGGCGGCAAGGGCAGCCTCGGCGTGGTCACCTCCATGGTCGTCGACCTGTTCCCCGTGTCGACCCTGCACGGAGGCTGCCTCTACTTCAGCGCCGAGGACACCTCGGCTGTCCTGCACGCCTACCGGACCTGGACCGACACGCTGCCGGAGACCACGACCACCTCGGTGGCGATGCTGCGCCTGCCCCCGCTGCCCCAGCTCCCGCCGCCGCTGCGCGGGCGTTTCGTGACCCACCTGCGCTTCGTCCACCTCGGCGACGCCCAGGAGGCGGAGGCCCTTCTCGCCCCGATGCGGGCCGTCGCCGAGCCGGTCTTCGGCGAGATCGGGCAGATGCCGTTCGGCGCGATCGACTCCGTGCACAGGGACCCGGTCGACCCCCTGCCGGCCTGGGATCGCGGCGCCCTCCTCCGCGAGCTCGGCGAGGAGACCCTGGAGGCACTCCTCGCGGTGGCGGGCCCGGCGGCCGACGTGCCCCTCACCGTCGTGGAACTGCGCCACCTGGGCGGGGCGCTGGCCCGCGAGCCGCACCTGCCGAACGCCGTGGGCGGGCGGGACGCGGCCTTCTCCCTGCTGGTGATCGGCGCTCCCGTGCCGGAACTGCTGGACACCGTCATCCCCGCCGTGGGCGGTGCCGTGATCGACGCCCTCGCTCCCTGGCAGACCGGCGGGACGCAGCTCAACTTCCACGGGTCGGCGCTCGCGCCCGCCGACCTGTCCCGCGCGTGGCCGCAGCCGACGCTGCGCAGGCTCGCCGCCCTCAAGGACCACTACGACCCGACCCGGATGTTCCGTTTCGGCCACGTCGTGCCCCGCGTCTGAACGTCACGTTCACGAGTGGCCGCGGGCTCAGGCGGTGTTGCGGTTGATGTCCCGCTGCCACCCGCCGTGTTGGGAGCAGACTCCGTTGAGCCCGCCCGACATGCTCACCGTGCCGTCGTTGCACATGACCAGGTAGCCCGTCCCGTTGCGGAAGTTCTCGATGCACCGGAAAACCAGGCAGGCTTCGTCCGCCGGCGGATACACCCGGTTTCCCGTGGGGCAGAACGTGAACCCGTAGATGTTGGGGGGCGCGGCGCAGAACGGACCGGTCGGCTCCACGCTGGGTGGCAGCGTGGGGGTGGGTGTCGGCCAGGGAGTGGGCGTCGGCCAAGGAGTGAACGTCGGTGTGGCGGTCACCGTGGCGGTGGCGGTGACGGTCGCGGTCACCGTGGTGGTTACGGTCTCGGTCACCGTGATCGTGGTGGTCACGGCCGGGGGCGTGGGTCCCACGGTGACGGTCACCCGGGGTGCGGGGGTGGACTTCGCCGGCTTCGGCTTCGGCTTCGGCTTCGTCGCGGAGACGGAGAAGGTGCCGCTCTTCTTGTAGCTGCCGACACCGAGATACGTTTCCTGCCAGGCCGTCCGCCCGGCGTTCACCGACAGGGCGGTCGTCACCGTCCGGCACTTCTTCTTCAGGCAGACCCGTTGTTTCACGGAGAACCGCCTCGCGGCGCCGTACCCGTTCGTCACCTGCACCCTGAGGTAGGACTTGCCGCCGACCTTCGTCACGGAGGTCTTGACCACCCGCTTGTCCGTCGCGGTGGGAGCGGTGCTCAGCCCGCTGTCCACCGGCGTGGAGGCGCCGCTCACGCCCTGGCCCGCCTCCGCGAAGCTCCTGATCTCCCGCTTGTCACTCGCGGCGGGGCTCACGGCCGAGGCGGAGAAGGTGTCTCGGATGTCGATGGCACCCATCCAGCCGATGACGGTGATCAGCGTGCCAACGGCCACCACGGACAATAAGAAAGCTCTCATACCACCACAAATATCCCGTATACCAGAATCGCTATTGATAAGTGATTTTTTAATACTTATATCACTTATCCCTCTCGACTTCAGCCGATTGGAACCTTCCAGGCGCACACAGCTCATTTCTTTTCGCCGCAGACAGGAACCAGGTCACCGTGGAGCGGCGTACAGCCCTCTCCACAGGTGCGGCCGGATGCGGGCGCACAGCAGGCATGGCCGCGCCACGACACCCTCCCCCCAAAGCCTCCGGCACGCCTTCCACGCACGTCCGACTTCTCGCCACACACATTCGACTTCTCGCCATGCCCGCCGACGAGAACTGACGGCGCGGCCGGGCAGCACGCCTTCTCCCACACCGGCACGGGGACGCGGAGGGCGAGCGGGCGCCACCGGACGGGGACGCGGACGCCGACCGGACGGGCATCGGGTGGACAGGCCGCGCCCGGCCGGCCCTCGACACACCAAGGCGATCACAAGTGGTGAGATTTTCCGGAGACCCCGCCGGTCCGCCCGCCGCTCCGGCAGGGACGACTCGCCTTCCGGTCCTCTCAAAAGTCCCAGAATCTACGATCAACCCAATATCCATATATTAATTACAGCCCACCACGCCTTTCACACACAGAAAGACAGTGAAAACCGGAAATTAAAACACCCTTATCGTTTTCGGTGCCAAGTTTTATTGGACCGTCGTCGTGCACGCGTTGTAATTTCGCCACAACGCCCATATCCGAGCCTCACGTCCCGGAGTGAACAATGCACACGACCGAGCGTTCGTCACCCGCGCGCCCCAGGAGCGGGCTCGCCGTTGTCGCCATCTGCTTCTTCACCATCGTCTTCGACGGCTACGACCTGATCGTCTACGGGTCGGTCGTTCCCAGCCTGCTCGGCAACCAGGAATGGGCGCTCACTCCGGCGCAGGCCGGGGCAATCGGCAGCTACGCGCTGATCGGAATGTTGATCGGCGCGGTCGTCGCGGGAATGATCACCGACGTCGTCGGGCGGCGCAAGATAATCCTCGTCAGCATCGCGTGGTTCTCCGTCGCGATGGCACTCTGTTCCACGGCGTCGTCCCCCGAACTCCTCGGCCTGTTCCGTTTCGTCGCGGGCCTCGGTCTCGGAGGCGTCGTGCCGACGACGATCGCTCTGACCGTCGAATACGCCCCGAGGAACCGGCGCAATCTCTACAACGCGCTCATGTTCTGTGGTTATCCGGTGGGCGGTTGCCTGACCGCGCTGGTGGCGATGGCGCTTCTCGCCGAACACGGCTGGCGCGTGATGTTCCTGGTCGGAGCCGCGCCCATCGTGCTGATCCTGCCGCTCGCGATCTGGCTGCTTCCCGAGTCGGCGAGCTACCTGCTCGCGCGGGGACGCCGGGCGGAGGCCGAGGCGGTGGCCGCCCGCTACGGGCTTGACCTCGGCAACGGTCACGGTGAGGCCGGTGAGCCCGGCGAGCCGCGCGACAGGAAGGGTTTCACCCTGCCGTTCCGGCGGGGCTACCTCGCCGCCACCCTGCTCTTCGGAGCGGCCAGTTTCTGCGGCCTGCTGCTGGTCTACGGTCTCAACACCTGGCTGCCGCAGATCATGCGCCAGGCCGGCTATCCCCTCGGCCCCTCACTGCGATTCCTGCTCGTCCTGAACATCGGAGCGATCGTCGGCACCATCGTGATGTCCGTCCTCGCCGACAGGATCGGGGCCAAGGCCATCACGGTCTGCGCCTTCCTCGCCGCCACCGTGTCCATCTACCTGATGAGCTTCGACCTCGGCACCGGCCTGCTGATGCTCTGCGTCGCCGTCGCGGGACTCGGCAGCGTGGGGACCCAGATCCTGGTCAACGGCTACGTCGCGATCTTCTACCCGGCCGCGGGCAGGGGCTCGGCCCTCGGCTGGACGCTCGGCGTGGGCAGGGCCGGTGCGATCGCCGGGCCGCTCCTGGGCGGCTGGCTGCTGGGTTCCGGGCTCGGATTCGAGTGGAACTTCTACGGGTTCGTCCTGCCCGCCCTGCTGGGCGCGCTGTTCATCGCCGCGATCCCGCGCGCCAACCGCCGTCGGCGGGCGTCGGTGGTCGAGGCACTCCCCGTGGAAAGCGGTGCGCTCGGCACCATCCCGTCCCAGAGGCGGGCGCAGACCTCCCACGAGGTCATGCGGTGACGACCCCGTCGGGGGAGTCGGGGAAACACCTTAGGAGGGGTGGCGGCCGGACCGCCACCCCTCCGAATCGCTGAACCCCCAAAGCACCGAACCGCCATCCCTCCGTACCGCTGAACCGCTGAACCGCTGAACCGCTGAACCGCTGAACCGCGAAAGCGTCGGACCACCAAACCGCCGAACCGCCAGAACGCCGAACTTTCGGTGAACGCCTCTCTCCTACTTTGGGCCGATCCAGATCGGTACGACCTCTCGTACCATGATGGGGTGCTCCCCCTTGTGCGATCCGTGTGGGATGAGCCCCGTCCCCCCGACCCGCCGGTGCGGGTGTGGCGGGACTGGGCGCTGGTGGGACTGCTCGTGCCGATCGCACTGCTCGAAGGAGCGCTGCGACCGGATCTTCCGTCGCGGGTCCTCTCGGTGGCGGTCACCATCGGGCTGGTCCCAACGCTGTTGTGGCGCCGGACCAGACCGCTGCTGGTGGTCGCGATCGTCTTCGGCACCACGAGCCTGGCCCCCCTGCTGACGGGCGGCGTCTCCGCGGAGACGAACACGATGGTGTACCTCCTGATCGTGGTGTACGCGTTGGTCCGCTGGGGGTCCGGGCGCGAGGTCGTGATCGGGTTGGCGATCATCCTCGTCGCGGTCGGGCTCTCGATCGTCTTCGGCCGCCTCGCCCCCGCCAACGCGATCGCCGGGTTCGCCGTCGTGTTCTCCGCCGTCGCGCTGGGCGGGACGCTCCGGTATCGGGCGAGGGCGAGGGCACGCGAGCTCGACCAGGTCAAGCTGCTCGAACGCGAGCAGCTCGCCCGCGACCTGCACGACACCGTCGCCCATCACGTCTCGGCGATGGCGATCCGCGCCCAGGCGGGCATCGCCACCTCGGCGGCGCGGCCGAACGCCGCGACAGAGGCGCTCCAGGTGATCGAGGCCGAGGCGTCGCGCGCCCTCGCCGAGATGCGCGCCATGGTCCGTGTCCTGCGCAGGGACGAGCCGGCGGACATGGCACCCGGCCGGCGTGTCACCGATCTCCGGCAACTCGCGAGCCAGGACTCGTCCGACCTGTCCGTCGAGGTGGAGATCCCCGACGACCTCGGCGACCTCCCCCCGTCGGTCGAGGCCGCGATCTACCGCCTCGCCCAGGAGGCGGTCACCAACGCCCGGCGGCACGCCCGTCACGCCACCTACGTCGCGGTCCGCGTCAGCGCCGACGACACGTCGGTGCACCTGCGGGTGAGCGACGACGGCGACACCGGTTCCATCCGCCCGCCAGGACCGCCGGGGTACGGGCTCATCGGCATGATCGAACGCGCCGACCTGCTCGGCGGCACCTGCGAGGCCGGCCCGAACCCCAACCGAGGCTGGACCGTCACCGCCGTGCTGCCCCGCACCGGGTCGGTCACATGAGCATCCGGGTGCTCGTCGCCGACGACCAGGAGATCGTCCGTACCGGACTCTCGATGATTCTCGACGCCCAGCCGGACATCGACGTCGTCGGCGAGGCCGCCGACGGGCGGCGAGCCGTCGAACTCGCGCGGCGCCTGCGCCCCGACGTGTGCCTGTTCGACATTCGCATGCCCGGTCTCGACGGCATCCAGGCCACCCGCCTCCTCGCCGGGCCGACCGTCGAGGATCCTCTCGCCGTCGTCGTCATCACCACGTTCGACCTGGACGAATACGTCTACGCCGCGCTGAGGGCCGGCGCGCGGGGTTTCCTGCTCAAGGACGCGGGCACCGTCCTGCTCACCCAGGCCATCCACGCCGCCGCGAACGGCGACGCGCTCATCGCCCCGAGCATCACCGCTCGGCTGCTCGGCGCCTTCGCCGAGACCGGGCCCACCTCAGCGGTGTCGCAACCCATCGAGGCGCTCACGGACCGGGAGGAGCAGATCCTCGTCACCGTGGCGCGGGGGCGGACCAACAACGAGATCGCCGACGAGTTCCACATCTCGCTCAGCACCGTCAAGACGCACATCGCCAGCCTGATGGCCAAGCTCGGCGCCCGCAACCGCGTCGAGATCGCGATGTGGGCCTACGAGACCAGGCGCGTCAAGAGCTGATCCCGCCGCGGTGACGGGTCCCTCGGCGCGGCTGCGCGTGAGGGGCCGGAATCGCCTGGCCGATCATCCATCGATCGGGCGTACTTTCGCCCGATGAGCTCTTCGCGGGGCCCTCCTACATTGATTTTCGTGGCACGGGACACGCTCGATGCCACCCGGCAGGCGCCTTCGCCTCACCCGATGCCGGCCACGACATCGGTCCACGAGTACGGCGCTCCCGGCGGATCCGCACCCACCCGCGATGGATGAGGAGAATGCGTTGAAGGCATTTGTTCTGCGCTCGTACGGCTCACCCGATGTCCTCGACCTGACGGACGTCGACACGCCCGTTCCCGGCGACGACGAGGTGCTCGTCCGGGTGCGTGCCACCTCCGTCCAGCCCTACGACTGGCACATCATGAGAGGCGAGCCCTACGCCGCGCGCCTGATGGGCGGCGGCCTCCTCGGGCTGCGCAAACCGAAGATCGACATCCTGGGCGCCGACATGGCCGGGCAGGTCGAGGCCGTCGGCAGGAACGTGACGGGGTTCCGCCCCGGCGACGAGGTGTTCGCGCTGCTCAAGCAGGGCGGCCTCGCCGAGTACGTGTGCGTCGGGCAGGACAGGCTCGCGCCGAAACCTCAGAACCTGTCGTACGAGCAGGCGGCGGCGGTGCCGATGGCGGGCATCAGCGCCCTGCTGGGCCTGCGTGACGAGGGACGGCTGCAGCCGGGGCAGAAGGTCCTCATCAACGGGGCCTCGGGAGGTGTGGGGACGTTCGCCGTGCAGATCGCCCGGGCGCTCGGCGCGGAGGTCACCGGCGTCTGCAGCACGAGGAAGATGGACCTGGTCCGGTCGCTCGGCGCGGACGAGGTCATCGACTACTCCAAGGAGGACTTCACCCGCAGTGGAAAGCGCTACGACCTCCTGCTGGACATCGCGGGGGGCCACTCGGTCTCGGCGTGCCGGCGGGCGCTGACTCCCAAGGGGGCCTACGTCCTCATCGGCGGGCGGGCCGGCCGGTGGCTGCGGCCCATGAGTCACATGTTCACGGCACTCGCGGTCTCGCCGTTCGTGTCCCAGAGGGCGGTCATCGTGGACGCGACCCGAGGCGTGGGGAACAGGCAGAACCTGATCACGCTGACCGAGCTCATCGAGGCGGGGAAGGTCACCCCGGTCATCGACCGGGGCTACCCGTTCAAGGACACCCAGACGGCCGTCCGATACCAGGAGGAGGGGCACGCTCCGGGAAAGGTCATCATCACGCTCTGAGATGCCCGAACACTCTGAGACGCCCGACCCGCCACGCGCACGACGATCATCTCCCGCGAGCGACCGGAACATTCGAAACCCTCCTGCTCCTGAGCGACGCGGGAGGCCGGCCGTCGGCTGGAGCCGCCCGGGTTCCGGTTCGCGTACCGTCGGCGGTGGTTCACCTCATGCGATCACGTCGGCGGGTGGAGCGAGCGGGGCCGCCTGCCGGCTGAGTGTGAGGACGGCCTTCGCCGTTCGCGGGTCGGCGGCGGGGGCGAAGGGGGTGACGGGACGTGCCCTTGGCCCGATGACGAGGCCGGTCCGCCCGTCGAGCGAGGCGTCGGCCGCGGCGAGGATCGACGGCCGTGCCGCCACCGACGCGGGACCGGACGTGGCGCGTTCGAAGACTCGCCGGACCAGCGGCCAGAGCAGCCGCAGCCCCGGCGAGACGATTTTGGGCGACCTCATGGTGCCGTCGGTCATGTCGGTGGCCGCGCCACCCGGATCGGCCGCGAAGACCGAGATGCCGGTGCCGCGCAGCCGTTCCGCCAGGTCCAGGGTGTAGGCGAGGTTGGCGAGCTTCGCCCGGCCGTACCAGTGGAAGCCGTAGTAGCCGCCCGGTGGCTCGATGGCGTCGAAGGAGCGTTTGGCCGTCCGGATCGACCCCGAGGTGATGTTCACGATCCGGCTCGGCCCTCCGGCACGGAGCGTTTCCAGCAGCAGCTCGGTCAGCAGGTACGGGGAGAGGTGGTTCACCGCGAACGACGCCTCGATTCCGTCCACCGTCTGCTGCCGGTCGGCGAACATCGCCCCGACGTTGTTGACCAGAACCTTCAGTGGCCCTTCCTCGGCGAAGCCGGCCGCGAGCGCTCGTACGGCGTCGAGTGAGGCGAGATCCGCGGCGACGAACCTCGCCGCCGGACCGGTCGCCACCGCGTCGATCCGCTCGACCGCGCGGGCGCCCCGCTCGGCGTTCCGCCCCACCACGGTCACCGCGTAACCGATCGCCGCGAGCCCCATCGCGGTCTCCAGGCCGATCCCCCCGGTCCCCGCTGTCACCACAGCCCGTTTTTCCATGGCTCCGCCCTCCGCCTACCGGTCCTAATCGGATAGCCATCCGTTTCCTGGCTCGTACCGTAGCATAAACGGATGGCTATCCGATTAGACGGAACGGGCATGCGGCGGCGTATCTCCGAACCTGGATTTCCCGACCGCCGCCACCACCGGAGGCGAGCTTTCAACGGCTTCGGACCGCCGTCAGCGCGGGGAACGGCTCTCAAAGGTCCCGGACACCGTCAGCAAGGGTGGCCGCCCCTCAAAGTCAGCGCGGTGTGCGGCCTTTCGGTCCCTCGGCGCGGTAGGCGGTCTTTCGGCCTCTCAGCGCGGCGGGGGACGCAGCCCTTCAAGGAGAACGTCGAGATAGATCCGCGCGTGCCTGGCGTCATCGTCGCCGGAGCGGACCGCGTGCTCGACGCCGCAGAGCAGGCGGCGGATGTCGTCCGCCTCGACGTCATGCCGGACGACCCCCGCGTCGCGGGCACGGTCGAGCAGTTCCGCGACGGCCCGGTCGAGCTCGGCCTTCATCGCCGAGGTCCGCGCGTCGACGTCGCTGGCGGATCCGAGCACCGCCGCGAACCCGGCGTCGTTCAACGCGTGTTCGAGAGCGAAACGCAGGAGGCGGTGCAGACCGGCACGCGCGTCCTCGTCGGCCGCCGCGACCTGCGCCTCATGGACGAACTGCTGAAAGCGTTCCGCGAGCAGTGCTTCCAGCAGCGCGTGCCGGTTGGGAAAATGCCGGTACACGGTCCCGACGCCCACCCCCGCGAGCCGGGCGATGGTGTTCAGCATGAGCGAGTCGTCACCCGCGGCCAACTGCTCCCTCGCGACCTGTAACACCCGAGCGCGGTTGCGCGCCGCGTCCGCGCGCAACGTCGTCTCACGCTCAGCACCGGGTGTCATCACGTCAGCCTAACGGTTCGCCGGTCAGGCGCCGTGCGGCACCAAACGTGGGTGCGCACTCCTCAGGCGCTGCGGTCGTCTGCCGGAGGAGTGCGCGAACATCCACGGGTCGAGGGTCGAGGTCAGCGGACGGTGCCCTGGGTGTCCTTGCCGTCGTTGTTCCAGTCGCCGATCACGGGCAGGTCGGCGGTGTTGCCGTAACTCACCGAATGAGTGACCTCCCTCTTCGTATCGGTAACCGGGTTGGTACGCATATAGAACACGTTGCCCATGCGCACCCCCACCTCGTCCGAGCCGTCACCGTTCCAGTCGCCCACCAACGGAACGGAGTTGACGTTGCCGTACTTGAAGGTGAACTCGGCCTTCCCACCGGCCGGATTGTTACTGATGAGGAACTGCCCCGTACGCGGATCGTAGGCACTGACGGTGTCGTAACCATTACCGTCCCAGTCACCCGCCAACGGAATCATCGGAGTGTCGCCGTAGGACACCTTCACCGTCGTCTCGACATCCGGCTCGGTGACCGGGCTGGTACGCATATGGAACACGTTGCCCATGCGCACCCCCACCTCGTCCGAGCCGTCACCATTCCAGTCCCCCACGAACGGAACCGCCCCGACATTCGCGTTGCCGTACTGAAAGGTGTACTCGGCCTTTCCACCGGCCGGATTGTTACTGATGTAGAACCGGCCCGTGGTCGGATCATAGGTACTCACCGTGTCGTAACCATTACCGTCCCAGTCACCCACGATCGGCACCATCGGACTGTTGCCGTACTTGACGACCGCCCGAGTCGCCTCCTCGGAAGCCCAGTCATCGGTCAGATAGAACTCCAACACCCCCAGACCCGGGTTGGGAGGGTCGTCGCAGTTGCGGCTGGTGACGTTCCTGGAGGTCTGGTTGTTGCCGCCGCCGTAGGTGACGCCGTTGAACGTCGGCTTGACCCGCTCGGAGCCCGCGAATCCCCAGGACGCCTCTCCGTCACCGTTCGAGTCGTGACCGAGCTCGAAGTGGAGGTGTGGGTGGTCGTTGGCCGTGGGCCCCGTCCGGCCGACCTTCCCGATGGTGGCCCCCCGTGCCACCTTCGTGCCCACGTTCACGGCCCGGGACTGCAGGTGCAGGTAGGTGGTGAAGTAGCCGCCGCCGTGATTGATCTGGATCACGTTGCCGGCGTTGCTGTGGTAGAACGACTGATTCAC
Organism: Streptosporangium sp. NPDC050284; assembly: GCF_044459525.1. Classification (NCBI taxonomy): domain Bacteria; kingdom Bacillati; phylum Actinomycetota; class Actinomycetes; order Streptosporangiales; family Streptosporangiaceae; genus Streptosporangium; species Streptosporangium sp. NPDC050284. Next base: position 128,547 of record NZ_JBITIZ010000010.1, on the reverse strand, counting down.
CGTTCCAGCGGCGGGTGCTACCAGCGTGGCTCCCTCGGTGCCGTGCTGGTCCGGCTCCTTGACCATGTCGAGTGCCGGGGCATGCCCCCAGGTGTCCAGCCGCCACTTCTGATCGCAGGGGAAGGGTAGTTGGAGGTTGGGGGCCGCCGCGGTCGCGTGTGCCGGAAGAGCCGGCAGGCCGCCGACGAGAAGAGCGGCCACCACCGTGGTCACCGCCGCCACCCCCGTGGGACGTCTTTTTCCTCGCTGCGGGGAGAGGAAAGAGAACGAACTCATGAACATGTATCTCCTGACGGTCCAGTGGTCGGTATGACCGATGGGTCCTGGTCAGACCTGTGGATCATCTCCGTCTGACGAGCATCACCGTGGCCGAGGGCCCGTCCCATCGCAAGAGGGACGAGGCAGGCAAGGATTCATGGGACGAAAAACCACTCTGACCAGCGCAATCCCACGCACTGTGGGATAAGGCGGGATATATCCATAGATACTGACGTCCTTATGACTACCCTTTGGGGTATCAAACTCGGGTACGAACTCGGGTCCGAAGCTCGGGAGCCTGGATTGTCAGAGCCCTCTGCCGTCGAGGATCTGGCCGCATATCTGCGCCACTTGAAGGACAAAACCGGCCGTAGTTACGACGCCCTTGCCAAGAGGCTCAACATCGGCAAATCCACCCTGCACCGTTACTGCTCCGGAGCCGGAGTGCCACCGCGTTTCACCCTCTTGGAGCAGTTCGCCAAGGAATGTCGGGCGAGTCAGGCAGAAATCATCGAGCTGCACCGGCGGTGGGTACGGACGCAGACCTCATATGTGCCCGAAGCGGAACTCGACACGGAACAGCCCGCCAAGCTTCCCGGCCACCGCGCGACGTCACCGAATGTATCCCTTTCTCCGTTTCCGGATGACCGGAAAGCGTCACCGCGTACGCTTTCTCGTCCGTCACCGGCCTCCCCGCCCCCCTCGAAGGGCCCGCCCGAGCAGCGCCCGTTCCCGCGCAGGAGGCTCATGTGGTGGACGCTGGCGGGGATGGGGCTCCTGGTCATGGGCGGAGTCCTCTTCTGGCGCCTCGGCCTGGACTTCAGGGCGGACGCGCAAAGCGTCCATGCCTGCGTCGACCGCAAAGGGATCGAGCATGTGGACAAACGGCAGGGCGGCTATGTCTGGACCAGAGACTTCGTGTGCGCCAGCCGAACCGAGGCACCGCTCTACCTCGACGCGGAGAGCACGGAGAAAATAGCGACCCTGGACACCGCGAAGAGCTGGTTCGTCTGCTGGCGACTGGGCCGCGTCCAGGATGACGGGGAGAGGGTCTGGTACTACACCCTGGGAGACCGCGCGGAGCCGGGCAAGAGCCACTTGGGGGGCTGGGGCTACGTCGGAGCCGAAAACGTCATCGCCCCCACTCATCCCATCCAGAACATGCCGCCATGCGGAGACATGCGATGAATATCAGTCAGTCGTCCTCCCTCTCGGCCGATGATCCGGACGCCGCGTTTCCGGCGCACACCGAACCCTCTGTCGTAACCTCTGCCGCCCCGAAGTCACCCGCCCGAACGTAGGTGCCGCCGCACACGGTGACGAAGGGTCCCCGCGACTTCCAGGTGAGGGGTGATTTTGAGTCGTTTGTAACATCTGAGGATCCCGGCCCACTTCCCGGTGTCGAAGCAATCATCCGGGACGAAGGGGGGCCAGGCGGTGACGGACGAGTCACAGCGGTTCACCACGATGTATGACGAATGCCGACAACGGGTCTGGGCCTACGTGGTCAGCCAGGCGGGCAGGCAGATCGCCGACGAGGTGGTGAGCGAGACGTTCGCGATCGCCTGGCGGCGGTTCGACGACATACCGGAGCCCGCCCTGCCATGGCTGCTTGGCGTGGCCCGCAACGTGCTTCGCGACAACGTCCGCGCCGAGATCCGGCGCGAGTCGCTCGCCCGCGAGCTGCGCGCGTGGACCGCGGAGGACCACGCCGACCAGGTCGCCGAACGCCTCGCCGTCATGACCGCGCTCGCCTCGTTGAACCAGGACGAGCGCGAGCTGCTGATCCTGGTGGCCTGGCAGGGACTCACGCCGCGCGAAGCGGCACGCGTCATCGGATGTTCCGCCGCGACCTTCCGCGTACGGCTCCATCGGGCCCGCAAGCGGCTGGTCCACGCGATGAAGTCGGCACCGGCGATCCGCCCCAAGCCCCGGGTGCGCAATCTCAGTGAGGAGTGGTCATGAACCCGATGGACCAGCTGCGGGCGGCCCGCCCGGCCCATCTCGACACCCCGGCCGACGAGCACACCCGTGCCGCCGAACTCTCCTACGCCATGTCACAGCCCAGGAAGGGGCGCACCCGCAAGGCCGGTATCCCCAGGCCGGGGTGGGCGCTCGGGCTGGCGGGCGTGGCCGCCGCCACCGCCGCCGTGGCCGTGACGATCACCACGACCGGCGGCACGACACCGCCCCCGGGCTCCCCGATCGCCACGGACCGGCAGCCGACGACGCACTCGTCGGAGCCGGTGGCGCGGCTGTCGGCCAGGCAGCTCCTCCTCGTCGCGGCCGAGTCGTCGCTCAAGGCCCAACAGGGCAGCGGGGCCTACTGGTACGTCGAGAAAGTGAGCGGCAGCACCCAGCAGGTGGGCACCAAGGCGCGGTACACGGTGGACAGCCTGGACCGCAGCCAGACGTGGATCGCCCGCTCGCCTGAACGGGAAAGCTGGTGGGTGTCCCAGAACCTCGGCACCAAGCCCGCGTCCGGCTCGGAGGAGGCCTGGAAGCGGGACGGCTCGCCGTCCACGTGGACGGTGACCATAGACAAGATGGACAAGAACGCCGACGCCAAGGCACAGCTGATCATCGAGGCCAAGGGCGGCAAGCCCTTCGGGAACGCTGTCAACGTGGGCGACAAGATCGCCGACCTGGCCGGCAAGAACGTCTCGATGGCCGAGCTCCAAGATCTGCCCACGACCGCGGCCGAGCTGAAGGCGTACCTGCTCAAGGGGTACCGGGGGCACAGCGCCGAATCCGAGGGCGACCCGCAGGACGCCGACTCCTGGCTCTTCCAGGTGACCGCGGGCCTGTTGAGCGACATGCCCGTCAAGCCCGCCGTCCGGGCTGCGGCCTACCAGGTGCTCGCCGGGCTGGACGGCGTGCGGTCGCTGGGTGAGGTGACCGACGCGCTGGACCGCAGGGGCGAGGGCATCGCCCGTACCGAGAGGTGGCCCACCGGCGAGTTCGAGCGCCAGCTCGTCGTCGACCCGCGGACCGGCATCCTGCTCACGGACCGGTTCGTCGCCGTCGCCCCGACCGGGACCTACGGCTGGGCGAAGCCGGGCACCGCCGTCCACTGGAACGCGATCGTCAAGGCCGAGTGGACCGACCGGGAGCCGGTCAAGCCGTAACCGCGAGGTGTCTCAGCCTCCGTTCAGGACGCGTTTCACCCATTCCAGCGACCCCGTGCGAAGCGCCTCGTCCGCGAGGCGCTTCGCGGACGTCGTCTTCAGTGCGGCGAGTGAGCTGTCGATCCACGGCTGGACGTTCTGGTGGCCCTGCTCGCGGTACTCGATCGCCTGAATCAGGCATTCGAGCTTGTCGGCGTCCCGGGCGCAGACCGCTTCGAGACTGGCCTTCTCCTCGTACTCGCCGACCGCGCCGCTCACCATCTCCGCCACCGGTCCGGGAACCCCGCGCACCTGGTCGGCGGTGACCTCCTCGTTCGGTGTCGCCTTCAGGTACAGCTTGCCGAGATAGGGGATGTCGGTGATGCGGGTCTCCTGCGTGTCGTGGAAGAGGCTCATGAACGCCGCACGCTCGGGATTTCCGCCCTCCAACGCCGTGATCACACTCGCGATGACCGCCGTCCTGAAGGAGTGGTCGGCGATGCTCTCGGGGTCACGTACCCCCGCGACCAGCCAGCCCGTGCGCCGGTAACGCTTGAGCAGCCCGATCTCGTACAGCAGGCCCGTCAGATTCGACAGTTCCTCCGCCATGGAAATCCCCTCTCCCCCTCGGTGGATCATGCGCGGCGCGTAGCCGACCGCCCCGTTTCCGACGCGGACCGCGGTGGCCTCCTCCAGCGTACGGATGACCGCTTCCTTGAGTGTCGCCCGTGGTCAGCGTGTCCGGCGTCGGGCACGCGGCACGCGGCACGGGCGAGGCTCACACGAGAGGTTCCCTCTCGTGCTCGTGCCGTCAGGTCGTCTCCGGGCGATCAGGAGACCGGTCAGCCTCCCGCGCGGAGGCGGCCGAGCCCGGTACGGCCTCCGCACCGGGCTCGGCCGCCTCCGGTGCGGAGGCCGTACCGAGTGAGCCCGGTGCGGTGGGCGCGAGGGTCTCGACCGCCTCCGGTAGGGCGGGCGCGGCGTCCCGGCGCGACTTCTCCAGCGCGCGGATGAGGGACTGCGCGTCGTAGGGGCCGACGTGCCGACGGCCGTTGACGAAGAGCGTCGGCACCGCCGTGATGCCCATCGCCTCGGCGTCCAGCATGTCGTCGCGGACCCTGCCGGTGACCTCCGGTGCCGTGAGGTCCCGCTCGAACTTCTCCACGTCGAGTCCGAGGTCGCGCGCGAGGCGGATGATGTCGGACGGCCGCTGGTTCTCCTGGTCCGCGAACAGGCCGCGCTCGAACTCGAAGAACCTGCCCTGAAGCGCCGCGGCCTCGGCTGCCTCGGCGCCCGCGAGGGCGTTCGGGTGATACTGCGTGAGTGGCGCGTGCCGCCAGACGTATCGGAGTTCGTCGCCGAGGACCTCGTGCACCTCCAGGATGGAACCGGAGGCCTTGAGGCAGAAGCCACACTGGAAGTCGCCGTACTCGACGATGGTGTAGGGCGCGTCCACCGGTCCGAAGACGTGGTCCCGCTTCGGATCGACCGGGCGGGCGAGCGCCGCCTCGGAGTCGGGTCCCGGGCGCAGGGCGTCGGAGACACGGAAGATCACCGTCGCGATGAGGAGGGCGATGACGGATGCCGCGAGCACCCCGACTCGCGCCTCGTTCTGTGCCGCCGGGTCGTCGATCGCGAGGTCGACGATGAACAGCGAGATCGTGAAGCCGATACCGCACAGCGCGGCCCCGCCCGCGACGCGGTCGAGCGTCAGCCCGGGTCCGAGCTCTCCAAGTCGCAGGACGCGAAGGATCGCGGTGGAGCCGAAGACGCCGACGAACTTGCCCGCCACGAGACCGGCCACAATGCCCCAGGTCAGGGGTGATCGAAGCGCCGCGGCGAGGTTTTCCTGGCTGATCTCGACGCCGGCGTTCGCCAACGCGAACAGGGGCAGGATGACGTAGGCGACGTACGGGGCGTACGCCGACTGGAGCCGTTCGTTGATCGAGATCGACTCCCGCAGGCTGTTCGCCGCCGCGCGGGCGTACGCGGTGTTCGGTGACTGGCGGAACACACGCGCGAGGTCGAGAGCGTGCTCGACGTCCCGTCGATCGGGTCGGTAGACCGGTACGAGAAGGGCGATGGCGACGCCCGCCAGGGTGGGGTGCACGCCTGAGGCGAGGAACGCCAGCCAGACGATGATCGCCAGCGTGCCGTACACGGGACCGCGCCCGCCGCGCAGGTACCGGGTGAAGTAGACGCCCGCGAGCCCGGCCGCCGCGACGATCAGCGGGAGGGGGTCGAGGTTCTCGGTGTACATGATCGCGATGATGCTGAGCGCGCCGATGTCGTCGACCACCGCGAGGGCGAGGAGGAAGACCCTCAGCCTGCCCGGTATCCGCGGGCCGATCAGAGCGAGGGCGCCCACCAGGAACGCGGTATCGGTCGAGATCACGACGCCCCACGCGTACTCGTGCCCCGACCCCCCGGCGATCAGCACGAACAGCAACGCGGGGATCGCGAGCCCCGCGACGGCCGCGGCCACCGGCACGACCGCCCGGGACCAGCTGGTGAGCTCACCGATCGCGAACTCGCGGCGCACTTCGAGCCCGACGGTGAAGAAGAAGATCGCCATGAACGCGTCGTTCACGAGCGCGTGCAGGGTGAAGTCGAGATGAAGATCGCCGACACCGATGGTGAGGTGCGTGTCCCAGAAGGCGTCGTGTGAGCCGGGAGAGGCGTTCGCCCAGATGATCGCGGCGAAGGTCGCGAGCAGCAGGAGCAACGCCCCGATCCGGTTCTGGCCCAACGCACGAACGCGCTCGGCGATCGAACGCGAGGTGACCGAGTGCGCGTCGACCTGCTCAGGATTCGGTGATTGCCGAGTGGTCGTCGAGTTCGCCATACGTCAGGTCCTCGGAACCTCGTGGGGGCACAGCAGGGGACACAGCATCCGCTGAAAAGCCGTCAGTATATGGCGAAGGCCCGCAACCTCGTAGAGGGACGCGATGTCCACCGAAAACCGTCAGCACGTGACGACGGCACGCGACCACGTGGCGACGCGGTAACCGGCCAGAGGGCGAGCGGGAGCACTCCAGACCAATCATTGAACCACATGGTTCAATGAGCTATAGTGAACCATATGGTTCAGCAAGAGGTCCTTGACCGCACGTTCGCGGCCCTCGCAGATGCCACGCGACGACAGATCCTCATCCGGCTCGGCCAGGGGCCCGCCACGATCGGCGAACTGGCCGCACCGTTCGACATGTCGCTCACCGGCATGAAGAAGCACGTGCACGTCCTGGAGAAGGCCGGGCTGGTCACCACGGAGAAGGTCGGACGATCGCGGCAGTGTCGCCTCGGCACCGAACGACTGGAGGACGCCATGTCCTGGATCAGGTTCTACCAGCGGCTCTGGGAACGTCGGCTCGACGGCCTCGACGCCTACTTCACCCTCACGAAGGAAGACGACCAATGACCCAGAACATCGAGACCGATCGGCTCCACCTGAGCCGTGTCCTGCCCGCGAAGCCGGAAGAGGTCTTCGACGCCTACACCGACGCCGAGAAGCAGAAGATCTGGTTCAACATCCTCAACGAGAAACCCGGCATCGTCGAGATCGACGTCGACCTGCGCGTCGGAGGCCGGCAGACCGCGGTGTGGGGGCCTGACCCCGAAACCCTGTTTCGAGAGACGCAGACCTTCCTGGTCATCGACCGCCCGCATCGTCTGGTCACCGAATCCGTCGGCTCCAGCCCGGACGGCATGACCATGACCACCACGATCGAGATCACGTTCGAGGAGCACGAGGACGGAACGCTTTTCACCGTGACGCAGACCGGATTCCCGACGCCCGAGATGCGCGACTTCTTCGTGGGAGAGGTCCTGCCGGGAGCACTCGACCGGATCGAGACGTACCTGCGCGGCGTGCAGACGCGGCCCTGAAGGAGAGCGCGAAGATCCAGGATCCGGCTCAACCCGCGGGTCCACGCCTCGCCAGAGGTCGGGCCGACCGTAGACCTCGATGTCCGGTCGGCCTGGGCCTCGATCGGTGTCATCGCGCTGACGACGACCCGAAAGTCGTTGTCCCGGGCTTCCCGCGCGATCGCGGTCACTCTCCGATCGGCCTCGCACCACCTGACGAGACCCACGCAGTGGGCCGCCTGGCTTGACGTTGGGGCCGCCGGCAGCGCGGCGGCACCTTCGGCGCCTCACTCAGAGCCGCACGGCCGAAAGGATGTACAGGTTCACGGTCACCGGTCACGCAGGTACCGCCAGCCCAGCGCCCCGTACCAGGTCATGATCGGCAGGTGGAGAGCGTACCCGAGTTGTTCCAGCGCCGCCGTCGGCCCGTCGGTCCCGGTCGTCCACGGAAGCGCGACCGCGGCCAAACCTGAGATCGCGGCGATCACACCGGCGATACGGAGCCAGGTCGGCATCGGGACACCGGCCGCCGCGGCGGCGGTGGCGGCGACCCACAGCAGCCCGCAGAGGTTCACTGCCGATCCACCGCAGAAGGAGGAGCGTGCCTGGCCCGGTGCCGCCGCACCGCGTCGCGGTTGGCGCAGCGCGGCGAGCAGTAGCGTTGCCGGCCGCTCCGCGAGACGTCCGCGTAGACCAGCCCGCAGCCGTCGCGTGCGCAGCGCGCCAGCCGTGACATGCCGCGCCCCGTCAGATGCAGGGCGGTGCCCACCGCGACCAGTGCGCGCAGTACGCCGCCGAGCGACAGGCCCGTGTCGCGATAGTGCAGGTGCCAGCCGGTTCCGGCGTGGTCGGTGACGCGGGGATACGCCGCCGAGGTGGCCAGCAGGTCGTTGAGCAGCGCGACCCGTGCGCGCTCGTCGCGGGTGTCGACGATCTCGCACCACCGCTCGGACAGGTTGAGCGCGGCGGCCAGGTCGGCCTCCTCCGGGGAGCGGTCGATGACGAGGCCGGCGTCCGCGCACCGTTTCACCAGGTCGTCGAGGGAGGCGGGCGGGAAGTTGACCAGGTCCGCCATCAGCAGGACCGCGTCCGCTCCGTAAGGGTTGAGATGCACAATGCCATTACAGCACGCTGGATCCATGAACGACCACGACGGACATGACTGGCACACCCGCTCCCACCACCGCACCAGCGAAGGGCTGGTGCGCTACCAGGCCTGCCACTGCGGTACCTGGCGGGTGCTGTGCGAGGCCCTCGACCCGCCCGCCACGACGGTGGTGGCGTGGAGCGCCTAGCGGCGCGCCCCATCCGACCGGGCGCGCCGCCGACATGGATCATGGAGGCCGGACGCCGCTGTCGCCTTCACCGGTCGGCGAGGCCGCCCACGGAGGTACGGCCCGCAGAGACGCGACTCCGACCGACCGGCCGCCTGCGAATGAACCATTCGGCCACGGCGAGGTTGATCACCCAGCCTGCGGCCACGAGTAGTGCTCTGGGGAACTCGTCGGGCGTCCCGAAAATCAGGAACCACGGCAGGTGGGTCAGCGCCTGCGTGCCCGCACCCAGGCCGATCGCATAACCGCGCATCATCCAGGCGCGGTGCCGGGCGATGTCCCTCCGCCGGATCGCGGTGAAGCCGAGAACGATGGCCACGACCATCGCGGAGCCGAACACGAGCCGGATGCCGGCGAGAAGATCACCGTCACCGACGGGGCGGGGATAGAACAGGTTCATCCACAGACCGGAAAGCGCCGCGACGAGGCCGCAGAGAACCAGGACCCGCCCGGCGATGCGGTGCCAGCCCGGTCTACGGCCACGGAAACGGGGGGCGAACTGGAAAGCTCCCAGGATGCTGTACACGCTGACGCTGAAAATGTGCAGCACCACCGGCAGAGGTGCCGCGAAGAACCGCGCGTTTCCCGGCGTGATCTCCGCGCCGACCGTCAACTCGGTCAGGCGGACGGCTCCGGCGATCATCGGAACGGCACTGAGCGCGATCAGCGCGGTGGGCAGGAGCCAGCCCGGCCGCCGGGAGGCTGTGGCGACGTTGTGGCCACGAACAGCGAAGGTCTCCGCCGTGTTCCGGTCATTCGTCGACCGGCTGCTTCGCGGTGACTGCGCGGACGGGGGTCGTCCCGTCGAGCTCTCATCGGTCATGATCCGATCGTGACGGCCGGCACCCCGGACGCTCATCGGCAGGACGGTCCGATCCGAACCGGCCGATCATCCATCGGCGAGCCGTACTTTCGGCTCACATCGAGCTCCCCGCGGCCCGGAAACCGCTCACTCCCATGACCTTTGCCCGGCACTCGCCGAACGAAGATGACGGCGACCGGACGTGGCCGCCTCGGGCGCTCCGAGTCTGCCGGCCACCGCGATCACAGAGGTGTCGGCGACACCCGGCGAAAGGTCTGCGTACACCTCCGCCCATTTTCCCCACATTATCATGACGAGATCCGCAAATAGCGCACATAGCTAACTCAACACGCAAGAGCTCGCATATTCCGACATTTGTCATATGGCGAGACAACGCTTTCCCGTCGCATTTTTTGCCCTTCCCTTATGGCTTCGACAATGCAATCCGCGCGACATCGGGAATGTAGGAATCGATCACTGATCCAACGTGTACGACCACACCTGTACCGACGTGCCCGAATTTGGATGACCCTCTCGCTTTTGGAGCCGAGGCATCTGGTTCTTCTGCGCGCATCGCAGGTCGGCGTGTCATCGAATCGCCTGTGGTCGGTCAATTCTCGTCCGTCTGCCTTTAACACCAGCAGGGAAGTCATGCCACATTACCGACGGAGCGTCGTACTGGCCACCGCGATATGCGCGATGGTCTGCGCCATGAGCGATACGGCCGCGCGTGCCGACAGCCCCGCCCAGCGGAAAACCCCACTGATCACCTTGGCGGATCTCCAACCCGCACCGCCGTCTGCCGAGAGAGCGGCTCATGACCAGAGCCCGCAGAACGGGGCGCAGGTCTGCGGACCGCCGTACGTGACCGGAGACCCGGACCTCGGACCGACACTCCTGCCACGGACCGGCTATCTCGGCGCACTCCTGCGCGGCTACGTGCCACTGGGCGGTCTCACCCCCCAGCACTTCCTCTCGCGCTACTGGAACTACACCGTGAACGACTATCGCTACCCGCCCAACTCCGGATTCGCCAACTCCGGCGACTACCCCAACGGCAGGCCGCTGGTCAAGACGACGTTTTTGCAGATCGGCATGAAACTCGACCGTTTCGGCGGCTACGGAGGCTCGTTCTTTGCGCCGATGGGAGACCTGTTCACCAGGCGCGCGCTGCCACCGCGAAATCTGAACACCAACCCGCTGGATCCCACGCACCTGTGCAACTATCACGTGTTCAAGGTGCTCAAGTCGTTCCGCGTCGACGTGGGCCCGGTCTCCCTCGCGTTCCAGATGCCGGGCTGGGGCACGCAGTATCACGTGCTCAGCAAGTACATTCCCGACGCCCCGCAGACGAGCGATGAGGTTCCGGTGAGCTGGCTGCTGCAGAACGGATACCTGGAGGAGCTTCCACCGCCCATCCTGCCTCCCCCTCCCCCGCCTCACCGAATCACCGTAGGAATGACGGTGCCCGAGGACGCCGACCAGGACGAGCCGACAGAAAGAGCCGACGCCGGAAAACCTCTCTGTTCACCGTCGGTGAGGGCGAAGCGGTCTGCCGCCGGGCGGTGCTTCGCCTCGGCGGGACGCGAAGGCCTCGGCCCCGACACACGTCACGCCTCTCCCTCTCGCGGTCGGGCCGTCAACCGGCCGCCGACAGCCGCCGACCAGCGGATATCCGCGGCGGGAAGGCCGGCTGATCGCCCGCGGCCGCACCGGTCGTCGCGTCTCTGAGGAGCGGAGTCCTGCTCCTGCCCGCGATGGCCTGGTCGCCGACGCGACCGCGGGCAGGAGAGGACCGTCATGAGCCCGCAGGCGCCAAGAAACGTCGCCGCGGGCCCCGGAAACCGCGGCGATGCTCCATGATCAGCCGGTGTAGGCCGGCCTGACGACGACGGCCTCTCTCGGGACCGGCCTCGGCTCCTCGACCGCGGGCCGGCGCTCGGCCGGGGCCGGGGAGGGTGAGGCGGACGGCTCCCTGGGATCGGCCGCGGCCGTACCGGAAAAGCCCGCGAGACCCGCGGCCAGGGCCAGCGCCGCGCTGAAGCCGATGAGCGTGGCTTTGATCTTCATATGGATTCCCCTGTTCATTCGAGTCGGGCCTCAGCCCTTGATGACGACCGGAGTACCGATCGCCAGGTTCTTCGCCATCCACCTGATGTCGTCGTCGCCGACCCGGACGCAGCCATGGCTGGCTCGTGTGCCGATGGCGGACTGCTTGTTCGTCCCGTGAACCGCCAGCTGGCCCGGGCCTCCGGCGAAGCTCTTCAGCACGGGCGAGAAGCCGCTCAGCCCGAAGGCGTAGGCGCCGTAGGCCCCGCCGTCGTCGACGGGTTTCACCAGCTCGGTGAAGAAGTAGCGGCCCGGAGGCGTCGGCGTTCCCGCCTCGCCCGTCGCGACCTTGCCCGTCCTGACGGCCCGGTCGCCGTCGTAGACCGTGAACCTGAACGCCCCGCGATCGATCTCCACCCGGTGGGAGGTCTCCGCGAGCGTCACGTCGGTGGCCCTGATCCAGCCCTTGCTGCCGTTCGGCCGAATCGGCAGCAGCACCTGGAGCCACTCACCCTCGTCACGGTCCACCAGGAAGACCCGCGTCGCGCCGTAGTCGTTGGGGCTCGTGATCGTCCGCTGGACCACCCCCTCCTTGTTCCGGTAGACCGTGATCCGAGCCCCCTTGACGCTCGCGATCTTCGATCCGACGCCGCTCGCCGACTCCGGCCGCGCGCCACCGCTCGGAGCCTCCGACCGCGCGCCACCGCTCGGAGGCTCATGCCCTACGGCGCCGCGCGCGTCGGCCGCACAGCCGGTCAGCAGGAGGACGAGTGTCACCGCGGCGGCCGTACCGAGCAGGTTGGTTCTCACCCGCCACAGCCTCGCGACAGAATGTGTGAAACCTGTTTGGTTGTCATGCAGATCCCATATGCACCCCTGGCATGCGCATAACCTCAGGTCATGTGCGCGTACGTACTGGTCGCCGAGGACGATCCCAAGCAGGCCGAACTGCTCAGGCGGTATCTGGAGCGGGAGGGCCACGAGGTCCTCGTCGTGCACGACGGGCGTTCCGCGATCGACGAGGCCCGGCGGGCGGATCCCGGCCTCGTGGTGCTCGACGTGATGATGCCGAAGGTCGACGGGCTGGACGTCTGCCGGGTGCTACGTGCCGAGTCCGACCTGCCGATCCTGATGCTGACCGCCAGGTCCACCGAGGACGACCTGTTGCTGGGGCTCGACCTCGGCGCCGACGACTACGTGGCCAAGCCGTACAGCCCCCGTGAACTGATGGCCCGCGTGCGGACGCTGCTGCGCCGTACCGGCAAGTCCCAGGACGCCGACCGGCGGCTGTTCCAGGCGGGCGATCTCGTCGTGGACCCGATCAGGCACACCGTCACCGCGGCGGGCACGCCGGTGGAGTGTACGCTCGCGGAGTTCCGGATCATCGAGACGCTGGCCGCCGAGCCGGAACGGGTGTTCACCAGGAAGCAACTGCTGGAGCGTGTCCACGGCTTCGACAGGTTCATCACCGAACGCACGGTCGACGTGCACGTGATGAACCTGCGCAGGAAGATCGAGCCTGATCCGCGCCGCCCGGTCCGGTTGCTGACCGTGTACGGCGTCGGCTACAAGCTGACCCACACATGAGGTCGCTGTTCGTCAGGCTGCTCACGAGTTCGGCCGTCGTGGCGGTCTGCTCGATCAGCGCGACGGCGTGGCTGGCCGCGAGCAGCACCTCCGGCGCCATCCAGCGCGAGCAGGGGCAGACACTGGCCAGCGACGCCCAGATCAACAACAACCTCCTCGGCTACGCCTCCAGCCATCCGGACTGGTCGGGCGTCGCCGTCACCGTACGTGATCTCGCCGCCCGTCACAGCCGTCGCATCGCGTTGACCACCGAGAAGGGCGTCCTCATCGCGGACTCGGCGACCCCCGGGACCCCACTGCCCTCCAGGGTGTCGGCCGTCGTCGACCCGCTGGCCGTGGACGTGACCCTGGTGCCTGGGGCGGCCAGGGACCGGATCGATCCACGCGCGGTGGGTCCTTTCCTGCTGCCCGCCTCCGAGCGCGCCCGGCTGGTCAAGGCCGTCGACACCTACGCCATCTGTGCGGGCCGTGTCAGACAGACCGTACAGATGACCGTCTCGAACACCGGCCGGCCCGTCGTGACGACGACCGCCATGGAAGCCGACCAGGAGCCGCGCCCGATGCCGCGCGAGGCCGCCATGCTGAGGGACGTCTGCGACGCCACCATCTTCAGCACGCCGACGCGCACCGAGAAGGCCGCGTTGAAACAGCTCAACCACCTGGTCGGCAGGTGCCTCAAAGGAAAGAGCAAGGAACGGGGCTCGGTCGGCCTCGACTTCGCCTGGGTTTCCAAGGAGAGGCGACCTCCTGGCGCGGAACCCGATCAGACGATCTCGTCCTGCATCGTCACCGCCCGCAAGGAGCAACTCGATCCCTACGTCGCCCCCGCGGCCTACCTGTACATCGGCTCCCCCGCCGAGGCCGCCGGCCAGCGCTTCCCGCTCCCCTCGATCGCCGGCGCCGCCCTCCTCGTGCTCGTGCTGACCGTGGGCGTGAGCGTCATGGCGGCCCGGCGCCTGGTCATGCCCGTCAACGCGCTCACCCACGCCGCGCGACGGATGCGTGACGGGGACAGCTCCGCCCGCGTCACCGTCAGGACGACCGGCGAGATCAACGAGCTCGCCACGGCGTTCAACGAGATGTCGGAACACCTTCAGCGCATGGAGGAGCAGCGCAAGGCCATGGTCAGCGACGTCTCCCACGAGCTGCGGACCCCGCTGAGCAACCTCAGGGGGTGGCTGGAGGCGGCCCAGGACGGCGTCGCCGAGCTCGACCCGGCGCTGATCGCCTCGCTGGTCGAGGAGATCCTGCTGTTGCAGCACATCGTCGACGACCTTCAGGAGCTCGCCCTCGCCGACGCGGGCAAACTCCGTCTGCACGTCGAACCCGTTCACCTCGGCGACCTTCTCGACCAGGTGGCCACCGCTCACCGAAGCCGGGCAGAGGCCGCGGGGCTCCCCCTGACCACCGCCGTCATCGGCGACCCCTCGCTGACCGCGGATCCGGTACGACTCCGTCAGGCCGTCGGCAACCTGGTCACCAACTCCCTGCGCTACACGCCACGCGGCGGGCACATCACGCTGTGCGCCCGCCAGGACGGCGACCGGGTCGTCATCGAGGTGACCGACACGGGGGTCGGGATCCGCGCCGAGTATCTCCCCCACGTCTTCGACAGGTTCTGGCGGGCCGAGAAGTCCCGCAACCGGCGGACCGGGGGCAGCGGACTCGGGCTCGCCATCGTGCGCAACCTGGCCGAGGCGCACGGCGGCACGGCCACGGCCACCAGCGTGCCAGGCGTTCGCACGACGTTCACCCTGCGCCTTCCTTCATAGCGAGACCCGAAGCGAGCGGGCGACCACTCCTGGCGCGACTCGGCCTCATCGAGGTGGACGAGACGCAGGGTATGTGTACGCACCTCTTTCAGCCATCGGTGTCTTTCGAGGAGCAATGGCGAGGCCGCGCGGACGGACCCGGCTCACGACCAGGAACGCGGAGGCGCCCCCCACCGGGGCACGGCTCCCCCGGAAGCCGGGCGCGAGCCGTACCGGTGAAGTCGGCGCCACTCCTCGGTCGGGACCAGGCCCGTATGGCAGGCGGGCCACTCGGACGGGCGGGCCACTCGGACGGGCGGGCCACTCGGACGGGTCACCTGGCTTGACGTTGGTGCCGTCGATGCCGCAGCGGCCGTTCTGGGTCTTGAACAGGTGCTGCCGGCCGCACCCGGATGGAGTACGGCCGGTGAAATCCGGGGCAGGCCGCGCCGGAGGTCAGGCCGACGGGGTAGCTCACGCCGGTGCCGCCGATGCCGCAGTGATCACCGAGGCTCGGGAGGCTAACCGCGGTCCCGACAAGAGATCACCTGGTTGGGTCCCGCCTCCGGTTTCAGCCGTCGGTGTCTTTTGGGTGACGAGGTGAGGCGTAGACGACCCAGACAGTGCGAGTGGTGTCATCGATGGCATAGCGGACACGCCCGCCACTGGTGACCTCAAACTCCCATTGCTCCAGGTCCTGGCCGTTATGACGGTGAGTCGCGAGGTCACCGCGTAGGCGATGTTGACGCTCATGATCTGCCCGTGAGCGTGGATCGGCTCACAGTGCCTCGAAACATCGGCGTGTGTTGCCCAGGGCGTGACGGCACAACTCCTCCCACCCCTTGACCGCATCACCGGTACCGAACCGGATATCCCATTCGTCCTCCGAAGGCGGGACCGTGACCCGGTCGCCACGCTTCGGACTCATGCTGAAACCTCTACCGGCCCGAAGTCGCCACTTGTGGCTTTGCGAGCCTGGGCGTAGTGCACGGGGTCGGCCTTGATCCGAGCGGTCGCCCGCCAGCCCGCGATGACCTCCTGTGTGGTGACATCGACATCGAGTTCCGCGGCGTCGGAGAGCGCCTCCACCAGTTCGAGCGTGAAGGCACGCAGTTCGGCGGAGGTGAGGTGGCGGACCCAGGGGAAGACCTCGGGCATGGCGATGACCAGCGTGCGGGCGGTCGGATCGTGCTTGATGAGCGCGAGGAACAGACGGGATGCCGTAGCCAGCGTCTGCCCGCGCTGATCCTCACGGTCGGCGGCGATCAGGTAGAAGTCCGGGGCATCGCGGTGGGTGACGCGTACCCGACCGAGGCGTGCGGCGCGTTCGGCGACGGCTCGGGGGTTTCTCGACAGGTCCGAGAAGGTGACGGCGTCGGCGTTGATGGTGCTCACCCTGCCATCGTAAGTCAGAACACATTCTGAAGTTGGTGAACCAGGGAAGGGGCCTCGCACGGTCGCCTGGCAGTAAGCAGGCCAGATCGAGCGGCCAAATGACTCTCAGCGCGAAAAACAGGCATGAATCGCGCAGCAGCCCTTAGAAGGTCGCCCTGAATCAGTTCCCAGCTCGATGAAGGAGCAACGGCGAAGCCGCGCAGACGGACACGGCTCACGACCAGGAAGGCAGAGGCGAGCCCCGCAGGCGGGTACGGTCTGCCCCCAGAAGCCCGGCGCGAGCCGTACCGGTGAAGTCGGTGCTACTCCTCGGTCGGAACCAGGCCCGTCTGGCAGGCGCCCCACTCAGATGGGTCACCTAGCTTGACGTTGGTGCCGCCGATGCCGCAGTAGCCGTTCGGGTTCTTGTAGAGGTACTGCTGGTGGTAGACCTCTCACTCAGGCAATAATTCCTGCGGAGGTCCCCATGACACAGGTCGGCTCGGCTATCCCCGTCGTCTCCTACGCTCGCATCTCCGCGGACATCAGGAGGGACGAACACGGAGTTCAGGACCAGCACAAGCTCAACCGCGAGACGGCGGCACGGCAGGGCTGGACCGTGGTCCACGAGTTCACGGACAACGACAAGTCCGCGGCCAAGGCCGACGTGGTCCGTGACGGCTTCGAAGCGATGCTCAAGGCGCTTCGTGCCGGTGAGCTTTCCGACGGTACAGCGGTCCAGGGCGTCGTCATCGTGGCCGAGGACCGCCTTGCCCGCCGTCCGGGTGACTACGAACGTTTCGTAGAGGCGATCACATACCGGGACGGCCGCGTGTTCGCCGACGCCCGCGGGATGAAAGACCTCTACAGCGAGGACACCGAGAGCATGGGGCTCTTCGGCGCGGTCATCTCCAAGATGGAAGTCCGGAAGATGCAGCGCCGGATGCGCCGTTCACATCGGACGCGCGCGGAACTGGGCGTGCCCGCTGGCGGAACGCGTCCCTTCGGCTGGTTGCCCGATCGGCTGACACTCGACCCCCGCGAAGCACCTCTCGTACGGCAGGCCATCGCGGATCTGGTCAGCGGGCGCTCTCTTCACTCGATCGCGAACCAATGGCAGAAGGAAGACATCAAGACCACCCTGGGCAACGCCTGGACGCCAAGCTCTCTCAAGATCACAGTGACCAACCCCCGGGTCTGTGGCTGGCGCCAGATCAACAAGGAGCTCGTACGAGACTCGGAGGGGAACCCGGTCGTCGGACAGTGGGAGCCGATCGTCTCCCCCGAGCAGTGGATGGCGGTCAAGAACCTGTTCGACGCTCGCAAGGGCCACTACATCCACCGGGACGGGCGGATCGGCCACATCCTCTCGCGAGACTTCCGGGAGCCCAACTACCTGCTCACCGGTTTCCTACGGTGCGGGAGAGCCAAGCCCGACGGCACCCCCTGCAACACATCCCTGCGCGTCACTCACAGCAAGGACTGTGTCCAGCACATCTACATCTGCCCCGCCAAAACGGTCGGAGGGTGCGGCAGCCTCGGTAGACGCGGCGACATGGTCGACCTCTACATCTCGGAAGCGGTTCTCGCCAAACTCGAAGAGGTCCAAATGGCCTCCTCCGCCGAACCCACCGAATGGATGGGAAAGCAGGAGTACGAGGACACGAAATCCCGGCTCGAAGAACTGCGCAACCAGTGGACGGCCGGAAACATCAGCAACGAGCTGTTCTTCTCCATGGCTCCCGATCTCGAAAAGCGGATCAGCCGTCTGCGCACGGAAGCGCAGAACTTCACGGCATCCGTCGAACGTCATCTGGCCCGGTCCACTACAGACGTGGCCGAGATCCGGCGACGCTGGTACCTCACCGAGGAAGAGGGCGGCCTACCCCTGTCCATCAAGCGGTCGTACATCCGCGAAGCCCTGCATGCGGTGATCATCTACCCCAGCGGCGGAGGCCGTAGGCCCTTCAATCCCGATCTCCTCGAACCAATCTGGCGGGAGACTTGAGTCTCAGGACGTCCTGGACGTCTTCCACGAGCAGGCGAGCCGTTGCCCTTACCCAAAGGTGACGGCTCTCTTACTTCATACCCGGGGTAGCCGTACGCCACAGGACTTTAGAGGACGTGCACGGACGTCAGGGGACGCCGACGGACGCCTCTGAGCGGCCGGAACACGCGCAGTTCATGAGGCCTATTTAGCGACTCCCGGTGGTAAAAGAATAAGTAATCAAAACCGCGCCAAGAACGAGGGAGAACAGCGAGAAACCGGCCTGCGGCCCAATCCGAGCGTGTAAGAGAACCGGGCACGACCACATCACCTAGACAGCCATTCCGCTGGAGACACCCGGCCCAGCGGTAGGCCAGCAACGCACGGCACGCTCGCCGGTCATCGTCGCAGCAGACACTCCATTTCTCCTCTCGCTGGCAGTACCACGACTCGCCACCGGCTGTCTTCGGCATGTTCGCGATGCTGCTCGCCCTTCCCGTCCGTCGGCGACGGTTCCCTACTCGGAAAGGAGGCACTACGAAGTCCCTACCACCCACCGCGCAGGCCCAGGAGTGGGGCAGGCGCCAAGCAGCCCGATCCCCCAAGTGGGATCGCGACAAGTGGCGACGCGTCGCCACCGTCTTTGGTGTCGAGATCAGCGACGAGATCTCCGATGCCACCCCGGAGAGCGGCGAGAGGGGTGCCGCATGAGCAACGACCTCTCCTTCTCCTCTGACGTGCTCGCCGCCGTACAACGCGCGGCCATGCCGGACTTCGACCGGTGGCAGCGCATGGTGTACGCCACTGGCGGCTGCGCCCAGCCCGTCCGGCTCCACGGCGAACGCATCACCGTGGACGCCGGAACGGGCGAGGTCCTGGACGTCTACCGAACCGCCGACGAACCCACCGGTTTTCTACTGACCGCATGCTGCAACCGCCGCGCGTCCCGCTGTCCCGCCTGCTCGGCCACCTACAAGGACGACACCTACCATCTGGTCATCTCGGGATTACGCGGCGGTAAGGGCGTCCCCGAGGAGGTGAGTGGGCATCCCCGCGTGTTCGCCACCTTCACCGCCCCATCCTTCGGCGTGGTCCACGCACACCGGTCAGGCGAGAACGGTAAGCCGCTGCTGTGCCGTCCTCGGCGTGATCGTCCAGTATGCGAGCACGGGCGACCGGAAAGCTGCGGCGCACCTCATGACAGCGACGACTCCCAAGCGGGGCAACCACTCTGTGTGGACTGCTACGACTACCGCGGTGCGGTGCTATGGAACGCACACGCGGGCCGGCTCTGGCAGGAGTTCACCAAAACCGTCCCCTCGGCCTTTGCCCGACTGCTCGGAGTCAGCCGTACCGAGCTACGCCGGACACTGCGCCTGTCGTACGCCAAGGTCGCCGAGTACCAGGCCCGTGGCCTGGTCCACTTCCACGCGGTGATCCGCCTCGATGGTCCGGAGGGGCCAACCGATCGGCCTCCGGACTGGGCTACTGTCCCGCTCCTCGATCGCGCGATACGACAGGCCGTTGAGCAGGCCGCCCTCACTGTTCCCGGCGGAGCATCCGCCGGTTCCCCGCCGATCTCGTTGCGTTGGGGAGACCAACTCGACGTACGGCCGGTGTATGTCTCCACCGGCCTGGACGGGGTAAGTGATCAGCGGGTGGCGTCCTACGTGGCCAAGTACGCCACCAAGGGCGCGGAGTCAGCCGGGACGGTGGACCGACCGATCCGCAACATCTGGGACATCACCGGCTTGGATGTCACTGAACACACCCGCCGCATGATCATGACCTGCTTCACTCTTGATGAGCTACCCCAGTACCGAGACATCCCGTTGCGGCAATGGGCTCACATGCTCGGCTACCGGGGGCACTTCTCCACGAAGTCCCGCCACTACTCCACCACCCTCGGCAACCTCCGGCAGGTACGAGCCGACCACCGCGCCGAACAGGCTCGTCTGATTCTCGGCCTACCAGCTTCGGAAGACCATGCAACGGTCACTGTGCAGAACTGGCGCTATGGCGGGAGCGGCCATCGGCACGGCGAACCTCTCTGGGCTGAGCTGGCCCGGCAAGACATCATCACCGCGCGCAAAGTAGCCCGCGAGCAAGACCAAGACGAAACAGCCTGACCATCTGCGTTGCGACAAGCACTAGAACCCAGGCGTCCACGGAGTCAGTTTTCACCCGTCGTCGACAGACTTTTCGCTGACTCGCCAACCCCCTCCGCGGGGCTAATCAACCGACGTCCATGTCCATCGCCTTCCCCTGCCACCGGCGAATACGGCGGATGCGCTTCCAATCAGCTTCAGGATCATGGATGCCCCACCTCACCCGACGCTCGATACGCCTCTGCAAGATCTCACCAGGGGGTGCATCACGGAGCTTCTTCCAGCGCTTCGGCCGCCTGACGTATAGACGCTCTTCGACAGCTCCGCTCGACTGCTCGTCGGCGGCTCCCCGGGCATTCTCTTCGTCACATCTACATCAAACCAGACATTAAGCAATATACACATATAGAATCGTACATTTAGTTGCATTAGGGCATAATTAATCCGATGTCGCGCCGTTGCGATCAAATTGTGATCTTCACAGCGGGACTTTTTTTGTACACAATGAGCAAGTGGATGCAGTCGAAGTCTCACTTGAGGGCGATTTTTCGGACTTTGAAACACTTACCCCTAACGGCTCTAAGGCGCGATTCGGAGTGGCATACCTCAAGACAATATGCAGTCAGGCGGGTGTCGGAATATCAGAAACGCCTGCCGATGAGGACGTTAACGCTGTTGATTGTGCCATTGACTTCGAAGTCGGATCCGTCCGCGTGCAAGTTAAGTGCTCAGCTCAGTTCCGGGTGGACGGCAGGTCGGCCAGTTGGCCAGTGGAGCCAACATGGCGATTAAAATGGGCAAAGTGTGGCGTACCCGTATATCTGGTGCTAGTCATTGTCGGCAACGACGAAGCCCACCATTGGCTAGACCATCTACCTAAGGGAACCATGCAGCACGCCGCAGCATTTTGGGTGAGAGTCAACACACTAAAATCTGACCAGACTCGTATCAATGTCCCGAAGAGTCAACGCTTGACTGCCGCTACTCTGAAAACATGGGAGTCCGACCTCAACGCGTGCTTCGCCTGAACGGATGAGCGCCATGACCCAAGTAACCCTTCCTCGGCTCAGGGAAATCCACCGTTTCTTACGCGACGTAGGCTGGAATGAGATTGGTCAAGGTGACGTCGGTTCTATGTGGATGAAGAATGACCGTAGAGTAGGCGTACCCTCCGAGGAGTACGCGGAGCCGAGTTCAGTCGTAGGAGCATTACAGCGGATCGCCCGCGTAGAAGAACTTAGCCCTGCAGATTTAGTAGATAAAATCCACTATCGCTTGATGGATCGCACTGAACTCAAGGCTGAGGCAGATCGAGACATCGTAGATGCGATACCGCTGCGTGCGGCGAGCACCATGCTAGGGTCCGTACGATTCCTTCTGCGCTCAGCTGCAACGACAGCGATGTTTGAGAGAAGCGAGATCGCAGGAAACTACGCCACGAGGGGCGACGAGGTCGTTAAGCGCGCGCATATGGCTCACACTAAACGAGGCTCATTCATTATCCCAATACTCGTCCCCTTGCCCGATGTAAGCGATATCGAATCACCTCAAGCCCCTATTGAAGGCATTGAGTACCAAGCCCTCCCAGAGCCTTTTGAGAGACGCGTTACTCGAACGTTCGCACAATCACTCAACGCCCTTCAAGAAACAGTGATAGAACCCGCCCGAAATCCTACCCCCGAAATTCTTTACGAGTTAGTCGGCCGTGGGGTGAGTCGCGAATTCTGCTCCCACCTCGGAAAGATACTAAAGGAGCCCAATATAGGTGGGCTCAAAGCATCATTTGAATGGGCTAGCGGCGTGTCGACGTCGGTTAGCATTCCGCGTGAAGTCAGTATCGATGCAGGCGCCGTAAACCTGATTGAGATAACAGCTGAGAGACTCAAGCGTAGCAAAGTAGACTTGAGTCAGACGTTCTCAGGCAATATCGTGGCACTTAGGCACAGCCCAAAGGATCCCGTGGGAGAAGTTGCCGTCGCGACTATTCGCCGCGGACGCCCATGCGAGATCTGGATAACTCTCCCCCTTCGCGATTACGACGATGCGATTTCATGGCATCGTGAAGGGCGAATCATCCTCGCTGAGGGAGTCGTGCGGAGAGGTCCGGATCGACGACTAGAGGTGAGCGAACTGCGCCGTCTTACACCGATAGAGGACATGTATATACCTGGCGTCACCGCTTCCTAGTGGCGCGTCACGCAACCTTGGTGGGATAACTGGTTCACGGATCGGGGAGCTGGCCGCGAAGCTGACCTTGGGCCGGGCGTGCCGGACCCGGCTCAGGCTGCCCTCAGCTCCATCGCCCCGCTGCGACGGGGTCAGCGGCGAAGGTCTCTCACCTCCACTCGAATCACTACGCCTCACGGCGCACCCACGACCTCCGGCACTGCTATGCCACCTGGCTCGTCTCCAGCGGCGTCCCGGTCAACGACGTCGCTGGGCTCATCGGCCACGAGCAGATCTCGACTACGCTCAACCGTTACACGCACGCCTTACGCGACCGCAACACCAGGGCTCGCGCGGCGTTCGCTGACTTTTCGCTGACTCCCGCCCCGAATCAGCTCCCTGGGCCGGACATCCACAAGAGCAATCGGAAGACACCGAGTAGCCGAACAACCCTCTGAACAGCACAAAGGCCTGTCCGATCACCCCGGACGGGCCTTATTGTGTCTCGTGGAGATGAGGGGATTCGAACCCCTGACCCCTTCGATGCGAAGCCAAGTCATCCGGCCTGGGGCCTGGCCTTCGCGCTACTTAAGCTGCGGGGACAGTCCCTCATCGTCCGTGATCGTCCGGCCTCGTCCGTCGCCGTTGTCACCCATTTGGTCACTCAGTTCTCCGCGGGTCTGCCCTCGGTGTACGACAAAGCTCCCGCGCTGAAGCAGAGTGATGGCACGTCCCTCATGACGGGTCATCCGCTCGCGCGTTCGCCCACCGGACCGGAGTAACCGAGTTGCGAGGTCTCCGCCGGGACCACGATGTCGGCGACCTCGACCGGCCGCCCATCGGCGAGATAAGTCCGCTGGATCGTCAGCACGATGGACCCCGGCGAGATGCCGAGGAGCTTGGCCTCTTCTGGAAGAGCGGCGCGTGCGCTGACGTCCTCAACCCAGTCATCGACGATCACCCCGATCTCGGCCATCCGGTGCGTCACCCCGTGACCGGCCAGCGGTCCGTCTTCCGGCATCGCCACGATCGTGCCTCTGGTCAACTGCAACGGCTCGTAGGAATCCGACAGCATCCAGACCTGACCAGCGGCCCGGAAGACGTACCGGGTGTGCATGACGTCATCGCGGTCGTCCTCGGGCTCGTCGAGAGCGAGCCGGGCACGCACTTCCGGCGACGCGCGCACCGTGGCGGACTCGTAGTCCCAGCTTCCGGCCATCGCCTGCTCAAGCATGCTGGCGGCGAACGGTGAACCGGCCTTCCGCTCTCGGTGCCAGGAGCGGGGAATCCTCCGGACCGGTGGCCGCTCCCTCACGAAGGTCCCCGCACCGGGGCGGGAGATGACATGCCCTTCCTGGGCGAGCTGGCGGATCGCCTCACGGATGACGCCCTCGGCTACGCCGTGCTCGGCGGCCAGGTCCTGGCGCGCGGGCAGGCGGGTTCCGGCAGGTAGTTCGCCGGTGACGATTTGCCGCCGTATGAGCGCGACGAGCTGAAGGTACCTGGGCTGATCCACTCCACCAGGTTGACATCCGGATATCCGGCTTGCAAGCTGGACATCCGACTAGCGAGCCGGATAGCCGGATCGCTCTTCTCCTGGTGGTGATCATGTCGACCTACTCACAGGATTACGCGCCGTTGCCCGGCAGCGTCGACGCAGCCGTACAGCACGCTCGCACCATCGCCAAGCAGCACCAGCCTGACCGCATCGATGACGCCGAACAGGTGGTGCGCGCCATGGTCTCCGACTCCCTCACCCGAACCGAACAGGGCAGCGCCATCCGCCTCGTCACGACCATCGCCCCGAACTGCATCCGCTTCGAGGTTCGTGACCCAAATACGCCGAAGCCGGGTACCCCCAAACCCTCGGACGTATGGCAGCTGGTGTCCGCGCTCGCTGACCGGTACGGATCTCGCAGCACCCGAGACGACCACATGTCGTGGGCCGAGCTGTACGTCCGACAGGTGGCACCCGTATGACCCTCGTGCTACCTGACCCGAGTCTGCCGATCGACGACGCCGAGTGGCTAAAGATCCTCACCGAAGCCTTTCCCACCTGGAGCTTCTGGCACAGTCCCACCGGCTACTGGAGAGGCACCCACCACCAAGAGCTGACCGAGGAGCAAGCCGCTCCAGAGTCCCCGTTCCGACGCACCGTGGAGGCCGAGACCGCGCGGGAGCTGGCAACCGAGCTCGCCAGGCAGGAGATCCTTCGGGGAGCCTCGGCATGAGCTCCGATTTCGGCACGCCTCACGCGGTCTGCGACCACTGCGACTACGACCTTGAGCGGAAGTCCGCACTGGACGGGATCGTCTACCTGAACTGGCGCCTGGATCCGAAGCTCGATCGAGTCGCCTGCACGGCCAGCCCAAGCAAGAGACACGCACCCCGCCATAAGACGTCCATGAGCACTCGCCGAGGGGACAGCGAGCTTCCGTAATCCCCCGGCTGCCGGTGCTTATTGAAGCGGCGGCGGTCGGGCCAGACCCCCGCGGGCGGGTGCGCGCAGGCGCTCACTCGTGGGGTCCGTGGTCCCGCTCCGACCTGGAGGGGAGAGCCATCCCGAAGAGTGGGACGGCATGGGGCGGGACCACCCACCTCGTCCGGCAGGCAGCGCACCCCCTTGCACCGCCGGACCCCGGGCCCTCGTCCGCCTTCCCCAGTCAAGCGAGGGCCCACCCGTACACCGACGGGCGCGTTACCCGTCCCGCCCTCGCCCTCTCCCCGTGAGACGAGGGCTTCTCTCGTTCATTCGGAGACCAGATGCTTCCTCGCATGTCCGTTTTGGACCGCCTCCGCTTGCGCCTCCGCCGAATGAAGATCCGCTTACGTCTCCACAGAGCCAGGCGGGCCGATGCGGCCATTGATGAGTTGTTGCAGGAGATCAGCCGAGATCCGGCGAAGGCCATGGAGGCGTTACGAAAGCGCTTCCCACACGCCGACGACACCTGACGTAGAAGAAGCCTCCCCCAGCGGAAAGTAGGGGCCGCCTTATCCCTCTGTTGTACACACAGTCTTCAGGCAGGCGGCCAGCCCCGTCATCCGATGGCAAGGGGACCCGTACCGCAGGGCCGCCAGGCCTGAGGAACGGAAGCCCCGCGGCAGCTACTGATCGAACATGCTTCATGTGTGGTCTGGAGCAAACCGTTGTCGCGGGTGTGACCGATTCCGGTTAAGTAACAGAGGCTGCAATAGGCGATGACATGGGCTACAGATGGCGCTATGGCGGGGAAACGTGCGCTTGGGCTTGGCATCGCATTGGCACTCATGGGAGGTGCTGCGGCCGCGCTGGCGGAAGGAAAGCCGCTAGCGGCGGTGCTGGGGGCTGCTGCAGGTGCGGCATTGGGGGCATTTGCTCCTATGGTTTATGAGGCATGGCGAGCTGGATCTCACGCGCGAGAGGGCGCGGAGTTCGCAGCAAGGCTGATAAGCAGGGATGAAGGGCCAGCGAGTTTGCTCGCTGCGGATCGCAAGGTAGTCCGCTTCCTTGGGCGGCAGGCAGAGTTAGCCACACTAGAAGCATGGTGTGCCGATATTACCGAAACGCAAGTACGCTTAATCATCGGCCCAGGCGGAGTGGGAAAAACCCGATTGATGCTGGAGCTGGAATCTCGCCTAGACATGCAAAAGTGGGGTGTGCTTCACGTTAGAGATGGGCAGGAAACGACAGCACTAGAGCGCTTTCGTGAGGCCTCCAAGGGATGGGTCCTGCTAGTGGTGGACTACGCCGAGACTCGTACTGGGTTGGAAACGTTGCTGTCGTCGGTAGTAGCCGATGACGGAGCAGGTGTGCGGTTACTGCTTCTGGCCCGCAGTGCGGGTGAGTGGTGGGATCGCTTGAGTGCCGGCGAACGACCAGTTAGACAGATGCATGCCAGTGCGACAGTGGAGCAGATGCTCCTGTCTCCCCTACTGGGGGCAGAATTAATTGATATAGATCTAGTGAATGCCGCAGTGACGGACTTCGCTAGGGCGCGAGATGTAGTGCCTGTGCCCAAAATTGTGTTCGAAGAGATGAGCGGGCAAGCACGAGTTCTTGATCTGCATGCGTCTGCTTTGGTGGGTGTTCTGGAGGCAGAACAACGGCCAGGGACCGAGACCGTCCACGTTGATCTTGCTGGGGTACTTGAAGACCTCCTGGGGCATGAAGCTCGGTTTTGGCACGGTAGTGCGAAGGCGGCGGGGATATGTGATGGACCTAAAGGCCTGACAGTGAAGGTGCTCGGACAGATTGTGGCCGCAGCAACACTGCTAGGGGCACGTGATCGCGCCGAGGCGGCGGAACTGCTAGGCAGGATTCCTGGTGTTCCGCAGACCGAGAAGATCCTTTCCTGGCTGCATGGACTTTATCCTGCTGACGATGGACAGAGTTGGTTAGGGAGTCTGCGGCCGGACCGGTTGGCGGAACTGCACATCACTCGCCAGTTTGACGCATCAGAAGAGTTAGCTTCCTCGTGCCTAACTAATTTAAGCGAAACCCAGGCGCGTCACGCCTTAATAACACTAGGGCGAGCGTCGATCGATTATAAATCTGCCGAACGTCTGCTAGAGCGAATTGTGCCGTTGATTTCTCACGTGGCGTCTGACCTTGATGCGCCGCGCGAGACGTTGATAGCAATATCGAACGCAATCCCCTATCCCTCACTATCGCTAGCCGAAGCAGACTCGATTATTGCACACAAGATTCTTGAGAGTTTTCCTAAAGAGGAATGCAGCGCAGAACGCATTCGTTGGATGAGGCGTGTTGCCATGATTACGGTCGTGCTCGGCCGTCCAGATAAAACTCTGTCTATGAGCATGGAGGCAGTGGCAATCTGTCTAAGGTTGGCCACGCGCTCCCCTGACCGTTACCTTCCAGATCTTGCCGCCTCCCTGTCTGTTTTGGATGACCATTACGCAAGACTGGGTCGCCCCACTGACGCACTTCCCATCGCTGAAGAAGCCGTCGCTATCCGTCGTAAATTGGTTAAGGTCTACCCAGACCGCTACCGACCTGACCTCGCTGGCTCTCTGTCCAACCTCGGCGTTCGCTATGCAGAATTGAACAATTTATTCGAAGCGCTGCGTATTACTGAGGAAGCTGTCGCCATCTACCGTGACCTAGCTGAAGCCTACCCCGACCGCTACCGCCCCGACCTCGCCCGCAGTCTGTCCAATCTCAGCATAATATTCTCGAATCTTGGCCGCCTTAACAATGTCCTCGCAGCTATTGAGGAAGCTACCGCCATCTACCGCGGGCTGTCCGAGACTTCCCCTGACCCTTACCGACCCGACTTCGCCCGCTGCCTGTCCAACCTTGGTATGCATTATGCAGAGCTTGGCCGCTCAGTCGACTCTATCCCTGTGGCTGAAGAAGCAGTTGCTATCCGACGTGAGTTAGTTGAGATCTACCCCGACCGCTACCGACCCGACCTCGCGGCATCCTTGACAAACCTCGGTATGCACTACGCGGAACTTGGCCGTCGCGCTGACGCCCTCTCTGTAGTTGAAGAAGCCGTCGCTATACATCGCGAGCTAGCCGCACGCTACCCTGATCGCCACCGGTCGGACCTCGCTGCATCCCTATCGAATCTTGGCCTGGCACTCTCAGAGCAGGGCCGTCCCTCTGATGCCTTTCTCGCTGCCGAAGAAGCCACTTCCATCTACCGCGAGTTGGCTAGTGCCTACCCCGAGCGTTATCAGCCTGACCTTGCCCGTTCCTTAATGAATTTCGGTATCCGCTATTCGGCACTTGGCCGCATTAAAGACGCGCTTCATATTCTTGAAGAAGCTACTGCCATCTATCGCAATTTGGTCGAGATCTATCCCGATCAACACCGGTACAGTCTCGCTCGCTGCTTGACAAATCTAGGTCTGGCGCATTCGGAAATAGGACACTACGTCGACTCCCTTAATGCGGCCGAAGAAGCCACCGCCATCTATCGTAAGCTAGTTGAGGCCCACCCTGAGTCATACCGCATCGACCTTGCCCATTCCCTAACCAATCTAGGCAGTCATTATGCGAGATTGAATCGCTTTATTGATGCTCTTTGCGCTACCGAAGAAGGCCTTAAAATATATCGTGAAATGGATGAGATATTCCCTGGCTCCTACCGTTCTGACCTCGCTCGTTCTTTGTCCAACATAAGCGGCCGATACCGAGAACTGAACCGCCCTACTGATGCCCTAGCTGCCGAGTTAGAAGCCGTCGAAATCCGTCGCAACCTTGCCGCACTTTATCCAGAGCGCTTTCGCCCCGAACTCGCTAATTCCCTATCTAATGTAGGTGTCCACCTTTCAGAGCAAGACCGCATCGATGATGCTCTCACCAATGCCGAAGAAGCCGTCACTATATATCGCGAACTGTCGATCAAATTTCCCGATCGCTATCATCCTGATCTGGCGCTCTCCCTCTCAAATCTCTGCACATACCTTTCAGATCTAGATCGTATCGACGAAGCCTACCCCGTCATTGAAGAAGCTGTTGCCATATATCGCGAGTTGACCGCAAAATACCCCAATCGTTTCCGATCTAGCCTATCTGAAGCCCTAAATAATCTAGCAATCGTCCTTTCGCGAATAGGGCGACAAGAAGATGTCTCAGCCGTGGAAATTGAAGTGCGGATGCTTCGCAGCAACGACAGGAGCAATCACGAGCAATAAAGCGCGTGGGTGGCGCGGGCCGCGACCGGCCGAAGAGCCGCAGCGCGGCCAGCGACCGCCCGACGCGCGCAGGCCGCCGCAGGCGGGCTGCCTTGACCCTGTAGTGATACTTGTCGCCGAAAACAGCTCTGGCCCAAGATCGACACCGGATGCACCGGGTGATCAAGGGCCAGGATCTGGCTAAATCCGCAGGTCTACGCCTCGCCGGAGGTCAGACCCACCGGACAAGCGACGCCCGTCCCGCCGATCCCGCAGTAGCCGTTTTTGTTGCGGTGGAGGTACTGCTGGTGATACTCCTCGGCAAGGTAGTAGGCACCCGCCGGGGCGATCTCGGTGGTGATGGGGCCGTAGCCCGACTCGGTGAGCACCTGCTGGTAGGCGTCACGCGAGGTGAGAGCCGACTTCTCCTGCTCGGGGGAGTTGAAGTAGATCGCCGAGCGATACTGCGTGCCGACGTCGTTGCCCTGGCGCATGCCCTGGGTGGGGTTGTGCGCCTCCCAGAAGACGCGCAGCAGCTCCTCGTACGACACCTTGGAGGGGTCGAAGACGACGCGGACGAGCTCGGTGTGACCGGTCTGGCCGCTGCAGACCTCCTCGTACGTGGGGTTCTGGGTGTAGCCACCCGCGTATCCGACCGAGGTGGAGATCACGCCCGGGGTCTGCCAGAAGATGCGCTCGGCGCCCCAGAAACAGCCGAGGCCGAAGTCTGCGATCTCGCTTCCCTCGGGGTACGGCGGGGCGAGCGGAGAGTCGAGGACAGCGTGGCGGCCGGGCGCCATGATCGGTGTGGGGCGGCCCGGGAGCGCGTTCTCCGGGGACACCATCGTCGTCTTGTCCTTGCCGAACAACCAGCCCATTGTGAACCTCCTCCTGACACGTTCTCACCAGGAGGCAACCATGGGCCGCCCCTCCGTGTTCCCGTAAGGATCTCTTAACAGAGAGAAAAGCACTACTAAATTGTGTTAAATAAAGTAAGGGGCGAAGATGGGCTACATGCCTGAAACACGCCGGGGAGTCCTGTACGGCATCGCCGCCTACAGCATGTGGGGACTGTTCCCGCTGTACTGGCCGCTCCTGAAGCCCTCCACCGCCCTGGAGATCCTCGCTCACCGTATCGCGTGGTCCCTCGTCGCCGTGGTCGCCATCCTGGCGGTACGACGCCACTGGTCCTGGTTCCGCGCACTCCTGCGCACTCCGCGGAAGCTCGGCCTCCTCGTCCTGGCGGCGGCGATCATCACGGTCAACTGGGGCCTCTACATCTACGCCGTCAACAGCGGCAACGTGGTCGAAGGAGCTCTCGGCTACTTCATCAACCCGCTGGTCAGCGTGCTCTTCGGAGTGTTCCTGCTGAAGGAGCGGCTGCGAAGGTGGCAGTGGGTCGCGGTGGGACTGGGCACGGTGGCGGTGGTCATCCTCGCCTTTGACTACGGACGTCCGCCGTGGATCGCGCTCGTGCTGGCCGCCAGCTTCGGCACGTACGGGCTGGTAAAGAAGACCGCCGGGGTGGGCGCGGCGGAGAGCATGACGGTCGAGACGCTGGTGCTGCTGCTACCCGCGCTGGGCTACCTGGTCTATCTGGAACAGCAGGGGACGAACACGTTCGGCAACGTGGGAGCGGGCCACGCGTTGCTGCTGGCCGGGGCGGGTGTGGTCACCGCCGTCCCGCTGCTCTGCTTCACCGCCTCCGCGATCCGGATACCGCTCACCACGATCGGCCTGCTGCAGTACATCGCCCCGCTGCTGCAGTTCCTGTGCGGCGTGTTCGTCATGCGGGAGGTCATGCCGCCCAGTCGCTGGCTGGGGTTCTGTGTCATCTGGCTGGCACTGGCGGTCTTCACCTGGGACAGCCTCAGAACGGCCGCCCGGTCCCGCCGAACGGCCGCGAAATCCGTCCCGGTACGAGAGACCGGGAACGTGGAAACGGTGACCGGGGACGGTCAGGAGCCGCGTACGGCGAGGACGAGAGGGCTGAGCTCCGGGTCGATGTCGGCCTGTTCCAGGGCCGCGGCGAGGGAGCGCTCGTAGGTGGGCGTGGCCCCCGCCAGGCGGGTGCGCCCCTCATCGGTGATCACCGAGTAGACGCCTCGACGGTCGTCCGAGCAGAGGTCGCGCCGGGTCATCCCGGCCCCTTCGAGGCGGGCGACGAGACGGGTCACCGAGCTCTGGTTGAGTCCCACCGCCTCGGCGAGCTCCTGCATGCGCATGCAGCCGCTAGGAGCGGTGGCGAGCCGTCCCAGTGCGCGGTACTCCGACAGGCCGAGGCCGTGCCCGCGCTGGAGTGCCTTGGTCAACTCCGCCTCCACGCGAGCGTGTAAGAGGGCGAAACGGTCCCATGACATGGTGATTCCTCCCAGGGTGTTCCATCGGCAGGAGTCTACATGCACGTACATTATTTGCTTTTATCTGCAAGTAATATCGTGGAAAAGACACGAAAAACAGGCTTGGCCGAGCCGGCCGGTGATCATGCCCGCGACAGCCGGCCCGAACGTTTCACGACGTGGTCGCGCGGGTCAGGTGACCGGCCCCCGGCGGGGTCAGGGCCGGGCGAACAACTCCCCGACGTGGTCAGGACCAGGCAGAACGGCTCCCCGGCACGTGCCGGGCGACGGGACCCGGCCCGACCCACACGATGGGCCGGGCGTCAGCCGGACCGCTCCACCACGTAGTCGCACAGTGCCAGGTAGGCGGCGCGGGCCGGGATGTCGGGAAGGCCGGCGAGCGCCTCGCGGGCACGGTCGGCCCAGGCGAGCAGCTCGGCGCGGGCACGCTCCATGGCGGGGTCGGCGCGGAGCAGGCGCAGGGCCTCCTCGATGTCCTCCTCCGCCACCGGACCGGCCAGCAGCTCGCGTAGGCGGGCGTTCTCGGGAGCGTCCGAGGCGAGGACGTAGAGCACCGGAAGGGTCTTGATGCCCTCGCGCAGGTCGGTTCCTGGCGTCTTGCCCGACTCGCCCGTCTCGGCGGCGACGTCGAGCAGGTCGTCGCCGAGCTGCCAGGCGACCCCGATCGCCTCGCAGGCCCGGGTCACACGCTCG
Organism: Streptosporangium sp. NPDC050284; assembly: GCF_044459525.1. NCBI lineage: Bacteria > Bacillati > Actinomycetota > Actinomycetes > Streptosporangiales > Streptosporangiaceae > Streptosporangium > Streptosporangium sp. NPDC050284. The sequence goes on along the minus strand of NZ_JBITIZ010000010.1, from coordinate 96,486 downwards.
ATGATCTCGGGCGGGGCACCGCTGAGCATCGCGCCCAACCGGCCGCCGGTGGCCACCAGCGAGCCGGTCTTGTCGGCCAGCACCCCGATGTAGTGGGCCACCGGGTCGTCACCGGGGCGCGGGCCGATGGTCTCGCGAATCTGGCCGCGCACCAGGCGGGAGAACGTCTGGGCCTGGATCCTGATGATGTCGGAGCCGAGGTCCGCGAGGATCTCCGACGCCTGGGCGAACAGGTAGTCGCCGGTCAGGATGGCCACGGTGTTGTTCCAGCGGGCGTTCGCCGAGGCGGAGCCCCTGCGGACCGAGGCCTCGTCCATCACGTCGTCGTGATAGAGCGTCGCCAGGTGGGTCAGCTCGATCACCACGGCCCCCGGCACCACGCCCTCGGACTCCGGTGAGCCGAACTGGGCGGCGAGCAGGACCAGCATCGCCCGGAACCTCTTACCGCCGGCCTCGATGAGGTGCTTGGACGCCTCCGTGACGAAGGCGTCCTCACTCTGCACCGAGGACCGCAGCAGCTTCTCGACCTCCGCCAGTCCGGTAGCGAGGTCCTGCGCCAGCCGTTCGTCGACAAGAGGGAGATCAACAACCGGTGGCGCAGCCATGAAACGTTACTCCTCTAGCGAATGAACAGCGCGGACGCAGCCTTGTCCGCGAGATCGAGCACCGGCTGCGGGAAGACTCCGAGCACTACCGTAGCCGCTGCCGCGAGAGCGACCACAGCCGAGGTGCCCACCGTGGGAGCCGCGATGGACGGCCCGTCGGCGGAGGGCTCGCTGAAGAACATCAGCACGATGACGCGGACGTAGAAGAACGCCGCGATCGCCGAGCTGACCACACCCACGACGACCAGCGGCAGCGCGTCACCGGCGACCGCCGCGGAGAAAACGGCGTACTTACCGAAGAAGCCGCTGGTGAGCGGGATGCCGGCGAAGGCGAGCAGGAAGAAGGCGAAGATGCCCGCGAGCACCGGGGCGCGCTTGCCCAGACCCGCCCACCGGGACAGGTGCCCGGCCTCGCCGCCCGCGTCGCGGACCATGGTGACGACCGCGAAGGCGCCGACCGTGGTGAAGCCGTACGCGGCCAGGTAGAACAGGATCGCCGACAGGGCCTGCGCGTTCTGCTCGGCGGCGCCGACCGCGACGACACCGGTGAGCAGGAAGCCCGCGTGCGCGATCGAGGAGTAGGCGAGCATCCGCTTGATCTCGGTCTGGGTGATGGCCAGGACCGCGCCGACGATCATCGTCAGGATCGCGACGCCCCACATGACCGGCTTCCAGTTCCACTCAAGACCGCCCAGAGCCACCCAGAAGACCCTGAGGACGGCGCCGAAGGCCGCGACGAGCACGGTGGAGGCCATCAGGGCGGTGACCGCGGTGGGCGCGCCCTGGTAGACGTCAGGCTTCCACGCCTGGAACGGCGCGGCTCCGATCTTGAAGAGCAGGCCGATGCCGAGCATCGCGGTACCGATCAGCAGCAGCGTCTCCTGGCCGCTGACCGCGCTGAGCGAGTCGCTGATGGCCCGCAGGTCCACCGACCCGGCGTAGCCGTAGACCAGGGCCATCCCGTACAGGAAGAAGGCCGAGGAGAACGCGCCGAGCAGGAAGTACTTGACCGAGGCCTCCTGCGAGAGCAGGCGGCGACGACGGGCCAGGCCACAGAGCAGGTACAGCGGCAGGGACAGGACCTCAAGCGCGACGAACATGACCAGCAGGTCGTTGGATGCGGCGAAGAGCAGCATGCCGCCGACCGAGAACAGCAGCAGCGGATAGACCTCGGTCTGGGCGTGACCGCTGAGGATCGCCTCCTCCTCGTCGGGGCTTCCCGGCACCGCCGCCGCCTGCGCGACGAACTGATCCTCGTCGTTGATCAGGAGCGTGCTGACCAGGGCGAGAACGAGGATGATGCCCCAGATGAACAGGGAGGGCCCGTCCACCGCGATGGAGCCCATCGCCGCCGGGGTGTCCGGCAGGCCGTTGACGGCGTTGAGCACCGTCATGAGGAACGCCCCGAGCAGGGCGAGCAGCGTGAGCGGCATGTGGATCGACTTGCGCAGGTAGCGGGGCGCGAACGCCTCGATCAGCACGCCGAGAATGGCCGCGCCGAAGACGAGCAGCACCGGCGAGAGCAACGCGTACTCGATCATCGGGGCTTTGATGGTGCCGTTCACTCGCCGGCCCCCTTCTGGTCTGCCACGGCGGGGTTGGGCTGGTCGATCTTGACGCTGGTGAGCGTCTTGTCCACCGCGGGATTGATCACGTCGAGCACCGGCTTGGGGAAGAAGCCCAGGGCGAGGAGCACCGCGATCAGCGGGATCACCACGAGCCTCTCGCGCCGGTCGAGATCGGGCATGGCGTAGGTCCTCTTCGGGGAGTCACCCTCGACCCGCACGGGCTCCTCCCCCGAGGAGACCGGCTCCTTCGCGGAGGAGGCGGCCACGGCGTACGCCGGGTTCGTGGCACCGGTCATCATGCGCTGGTACATCCACAGGACGTAGACGGCCGCGAGGACGACGCCGCTCGTCGCGATGATCGCCGGGATCGGGTAGCGCTCGTAGGTGCCGACCAGGACCATGAACTCGCTGACGAACGTGGACAGACCCGGCAGGGAGAGCCCGGAAAGACCGGCGATCAGGAAGGTGCCCGCGAGCAGCGGGGCGACCTTCTGCACGCCTCCGTAGTCGGCGATCTGACTGGAACCCCGACGGTAGATCAGGAATCCGGCGATGAGGAACAGCGCGCCGGTCGAGAAGCCGTGGTTCACCATGTAGAGGGTGGCGCCCGCGCCCGCGTTCGCGGTCATCGCGAAGACGCCCAGCGCGATGAAGCCGAAGTGCGAGATCGAGGTGTAGGCGATCAGGCGCTTCATGTCGGTCTGGCCGATCGCCACGATCGCGCCGTAGACGATGCCCACGACCGCGAGCACGATCACCAGCGGGGTGAAGAACTTCGACGCCTCGGGGAACAGCTCCAGGCAGAAGCGGAGCATCCCGTACGTACCGACCTTGTCCAGCACGCCCACCAGCAGCACCGCGGCACCGGCCGGGGCCTGCGCGGCGGCGTCGGGCAGCCAGGTGTGGAACGGCCACAGCGGCGCCTTCACCGCGAACGCGATGAAGAAGCCCGCGAAGAGCCACTTCTGCGTGGTCGGGTCCTGAACGGCCCCGATCAGTTCGGGGAACATGAAGGTGTTCTTCTCGGCGACCACGTAGAGCGCGATCACCGCGACCAGCATGAGCAGGCCGCCGAAGAGCGAGTACAGCAGGAACTTCACGGCCGCGTAGGACCGCTGCGCCCCGCCGTACGACCCGATCATGAAGTACATCGGGATGAGCATGGCTTCGAAGAAGACGTAGAACAGGAAGACGTCGGTCGCCGCGAAGACGCCGATCATCATCGCTTCCAGCACCAGCAGCAGCGCGAAGTAGGTCTTCACCGACCGCTTGGGCGGTGCCGCGGCCCCCGAGCCGTCGGCGTCGTGCCAGGAGGCGAGGATCACGATCGGCACGAGCACCGCCGACAGCGCGATCAGCACCAGGGCGATGCCGTCGACGCCGACGCCGTAGCGGACGCCGAAGCTCGGGATCCACTCGTAGACCTCGGCGAACTGGAACCGCGTCTCGGAGTTCGGGCTGAACTGGGCCGCGATGGCGCCGGTGAGCGCCAGCACGACGAGCGAGACCACCAGGGCCAGCTGCTTGGCGAGCTTGTCACTCTTGACAAGGGAGACACCCACCGCGCCCAGAACGGGCACGGCCATCAGGGTCGAGAGCCAGGGCATCACATGTTCCCTACGTAGAGCAGCGCGCCAACGACCACGGCGGCACCGAAGAGGATGGACAACGCGTAGGACCGCACGTAGCCGGTCTGGATGCGGCGCAGCCGCCCGGAGGTCCCGCCGATCCCCGCCGCCAGGCCGTTGACCAGGCCGTCGATGCCGCGGTTGTCGAAGAACACCGCGATGCGGGCCAGCCACTGGCCGGGGCGCATGAACAGCGCCTCGTTCAGCGCGTCGCCGTACAGGTCACGGCGGGCGAAGGTGGTGACGAACGAGCCGCGCGGGGCGACCCGGGGAACCTCGGCGGCACCGTAGCGGAACCAGGCGAGCACGACACCGACGGCGACCAGCGCGAGCGTGGTCAGGCCGGGGACGCTGAAGGGGTGGAACCCGGGGAGCTCCTCGGGCAGGCCCACCGCAGGGGCGAGGAACCTCATGAGCCGGTTGTCCAGGATCATGAAGGCGCCCAGGACGATCGAGCCGATCGAGAGCACGATGAGCGGCACGGTCATCACCGAGGGCGACTCGTGCGGGTGCACGTCGTCGGCCCAGCGCTTCTTGCCGAAGAAGGTCATGAAGACCATCCGCGACATGTAGAAGCCGGTGATGCCCGCGCCCAGGACCGCGAGCCAGCCCAGGATCTGGTTGTGGTGCATCGCCGTCTCGATGATGCCGTCCTTGGTGAAGTAACCGGACAGCAGCGGGAAGCCGATGATCGCGAGGTAGCCGACGATGAAGGTGGCCGCGGTGACCTTCATCACCGAGAACAGCCCGCCGTACTTGCGCATGTCGACCTCGTCGTTCATGGCGTGCATCACCGAGCCCGCCCCGAGGAACATGTTGGCCTTGAAGAAGCCGTGCCCGATCAGGTGCGCGATGGCGAACGCGTAGCCGACGGGGCCGAGGCCCGCGCCGAGCATCATGTAGCCGATCTGCGACATCGTCGAGCCCGCGAGGCCCTTCTTGATGTCGTCCTTGGCGCAACCGATGATCGCACCGGCGAGCAGCGTGGCCACACCGACGATCGTCACGACGAGCTGCGCGGTCGGGGCCGCCTCGAAGAACGCACCGGAGCGGACGACCAGGTAGACGCCCGCGGTGACCATGGTCGCGGCGTGGATGAGCGCCGAGACCGGGGTCGGGCCCTCCATCGCGTCCAGCAGCCACGACTGCAGCGGCAGCTGGGCCGACTTGCCGCAGGCGCCCAGGAGCAGCAGCAGGCCGATCGCGGTGATCGTGCCCTGCGAGGCGCCGCCGGACTGGATCGCCCCGCTCACGGTCTGGCCGGACAGCTCGCCGAAGGCGACCGTGCCGAACGTCGTGAACATCGTGAAGATCGCGATCAGCAGGCCGACGTCACCGACGCGGTTGACGATGAAGGCCTTCTTCGCCGCGGCCGCCGCCGAGGGCTTGAACTGCCAGAACCCGATGAGCAGGTACGAGGCGAGGCCCACGCCCTCCCATCCGATGAACAGGGCGACGTAGTTGTCGGCCAGCACCAGCAGGAGCATCGCCGCGACGAACAGGTTCAGGTACGCGAAGAACCTGCGCCGGTCCTGGTCGTGCGACATGTAGCCGATCGAGTAGATGTGGATCAGCGATCCCACACCGGTGATCAGCAGGGCGAAGCTGATCGAGAGCGGGTCGATCAGCAGCCCCATGTCGGCGAGGCCGGGGATGAACTGGTAGAGCGAGACGCCCTGACGGCGCTGCGCTTCGGGCAGGCCGAGGATCTCGACGAAGGCGGCGACCGCCACCACGAAGGCGCCCAGGGACATCGCGACGCCGAGGAGGTGCCCCCAGCGGTCGGTGCGACGCCCGCCCAGCAACAGGACCGCGGCGCCGAGCAGCGGGAGGGCGATCATGAGCCAGGAGACTCCGATCACGCCCCCGGAATGCTGGATGATCTCAGCGGGTTCCACGGCCACCTCTTAGTACTTCAGCAGGTTGGCGTCGTCCACCGACGCGGACCTGCGGGTTCGGAAGATCATCACGATGATGGCGAGGCCGACGACGACCTCGGCCGCGGCCACCACCATCACGAAGAACGCGATGATCTGGCCGTCCAGGTTGCCATGCTGCCTGGCGAAGGTGACGAACGCGAGGTTGCAGGCGTTGAGCATGAGCTCCACGCACATGAACACCACGATCGCGTTGCGCCGCACCAGCACACCGACGGCGCCGATCGCGAACAGCAGCGCGGAGAGCACCAGATAGTGAGTCGTCACTTGCCGTCCTCCTGCTGGAGTGCCGCGTCCCTCACATGGACGGGCTCGTCGCCCGAGTCGGAGTCACGGCCCTGCGCCGCCTCCTTCTCCAGGACCTGCTTGATGAGCGCCGCCTTCTCCGGGTCGGTCGGCTCAAAGCCCTCCGCGACCTGCCGGGCGAGCACCCGGTTGACGGACTTCTCCGAGACCGTGCCGTCGGGCAGCAGGGCCGGCATGTCGATCGCGTTGTGCAGCGCGTAGGTGCCGGGTCCCGGCAGCGGCGAGGGCTGCGGGCCGGCGAAGCGGGCGCGGGCCAGGTCACGCTGGGTGGCCTTGGGCCGGATGCGCTCGCGGTGCGCCAGCACCATCGCGCCGAGCGCGGCGGTGATCAGCAGCGCCGAGGTGACCTCGAAGGCGAAGACGTATCTGGTGAAGATGAGCTCCGCCAGGCCGGGCACGTTGCCGCCCGCCGCCTGCACGGCCGCGTCGAGGCCGACGGGCGCGGCGTAGACGGCGTTGCCGACACCCAGGGCGAGCAGCACCGCGAAGCTCAGGCCCGCGACGGACGCCCACAGGCGCTGTCCCCTGATCGTCTCGACCAGTGAGTCGGCGGAGTCGACGCCGACGAGCATCAGGACGAACAGGAAGAGCATCATGACCGCGCCGGTGTAGACGATGATCTGCACCGCGGCGAGGAAGGGGGCCTCCTGGACGGCGTACAGCACGGCGAGCGACAGCATGACGACGCCCAGCATCAGCGCCGAGTAGACCGCCCTGCGGCTGAAGACGAGCCCGAGGGCGGCCCCCACCGAGACGACCGCGAGAACCCAGAACGTGATGGTCTCACCCATTGTTACGTCCCAGCCGGTAGTAGTCCTCTTCGTTCTCGCCGAGACGCATGGGGTGCGGCGGGATCTCCATGCCGGGACCGAGCGGCGCGAGCAGCATCTCCTTGGTGTAGATCAGGCTCTCACGGCTGGTGTCGGCGAGGTCGTACTCGTTGGTCATCGTGAGCGCCCGTGTCGGGCACGCCTCGATGCACAGGCCGCACAGGATGCACCGCAGATAGTTGATCTGGTAGGTGCGCCCGTAGCGCTCACCCGGCGAGAACCGCTCCTCGTCGGTGTTGTCCGCGCCCTCGACGAAGATCGCGTCGGCCGGACACGCCCAGGCGCACAGCTCACAGCCGACGCACTTCTCCAGGCCGTCGGGCCAGCGGTTGAGCTGGTGCCGGCCGTGGAAGCGCGGCGCCGTGGGCCGCTGCTCCTCGGGATAGTTGACCGTCTCGACCTTCTTGAACATCGTGTGGAAGGTCACGCCGAACCCCTTTATCGGGTTCAGCCAATCAGTTGCTCCCACTGGGAACCTCCTTGCGCGCTACACCGTGGTAGTGCGGCAGGTCGAGCGGCGGCACCGGGAAGCCACCCGCGGACGGCTCGGCTTGGAGTTGCTCGAACTCGGCCTCGACCTGGGCGGCCTTGGCCTCCTTGCGCTTCTGCAGCACACTGTCGAAGCGCCACCAGATCCCGAGGCAGGCGATCATCACGACCGCGGCCAGGATGAGCACGAGCGAGCGGTCGGTGCCCTCCAGCTGCAGGGCCCGCACCGTGGCGACGAGCATGATCCAGGCCAGGTTGACCGGGATGAGGATCTTCCAGCCGAGGGCCATCAGCTGGTCGTACCTGACGCGCGGCAGCGAGGCGCGGCACCAGACGAAGAAGGAGAAGACCAGCACCATCTTGAGGAAGAACCACAGCAGCGGCCACCAGCCGGTGTTGGCCCCGTCCCACATCGAGATCGGCCACGGGGCCCGCCAGCCGCCCATGAACAGGGTGATGGAGACCGCGGAGACCACGAAGACGTTGACGTACTCGGCGAGCATGATGACCGCGAACTTCAACGAGTTGGAGTATTCGGTCTGGAAACCGCCGACCAGCTCGCCCTCACCCTCGGGCAGGTCGAAGGGGACCCGGTTCGTCTCGCCCAGCATCGTGATGATGTAGATCAGGAAGGACGGGATCAGCAGGACCATGTACCAGGAGGGCATCGAGAGCTGCAGGCCGAACAGGTTGAGCTCCCCGCCGGACGCCTGCTTCGCGACGATCTCCGAGGTGGAGAGGGTCCCGGCGAACAGGAAGACGCCCACGAACGACAGGCCCATCGCAATCTCGTACGAGACCACCTGGGCGCTGGCCCGCAGGCCGCCGAGCATCGAGTAGGGGGAGCGCGAGCCCCAGCCGGCCAGCACGATGCCGTACACGCCGATCGAGGCCATCGCGAGCACCAGCAGCACCGCGACCGGAAGGTCGGTGAGCTGCAGCGGCGTCTGCACCCCGAACATCGAGACCATCGGGCCCATCGGGATCACGGAGAAGGCCATGAAGGCCGGGACCGCCAGGACGACCGGGGCGATGAAGTAGATCACCTTGTCGACGGTCCTGGGCATCAGGTCTTCCTTCAGCCCCATCTTGAGACCGTCGGCCACCGACTGGAGCAACCCGAACTTGCCCGCCCGGTTGGGGCCGTACCGGTTCTGCATGCGGGAGATGAGCTTGCGCTCGAACCACACGCCGAACAGCACGCCCAGCATCAGGACGATGAAGATGACGACGGCCTTGATGATGCTGATCCAGAGCGGGTCCTTGCCGAAGTCGGCGAGGGTCGGATCGGCCGCTAGAAGAGTCCGGGCATTCATTACCGCTCCTCGTTGGCTTCGCCGGCGGCACGTGCCTCGCCGGCCGTCGTGCCGGTGGCACGCTCGTCGGGTCCGGTGCCCGCGACGGTGCTCGCCGAGCCCGGCGTGACCGGGCTCGCCGCGGCGGGCGCGACGGCGGCGTCTTCCCAGGACACGGGGCCTGGCGAGGAGGCGCCGATCCTGACGACGTCACCGGCGACGGCGCGCAGGTCCCGGGTGACCGAGCGTCCCGCGGAGTTGGCGGGCAGCCACACCACCCGGTCGGGCAGGTCCGCGATCCGCACCGGCAGGCTCAGCGAGCCGCGCTCGGTGCTGACGACGATCTCGCCGCCGTCGACCAGGCCGGACTCGGCCGCGGTCGACTCCGACACCAGCGCGTGCGCCGGGCGGGCGGTGCCCGCCAGGTACGGCTCTCCGGCCTGCAGGCGACCGTCGTCGAGCAGCAGGTGCCAGCTGGCCAGGACGGCCTCTCCCGCCCGCGGCCCGGCCGCGGTCCGGCCTGCCGCGTCGGGGGCGGCTGCCCTGGAGCCGCGCCACGCGCCGATCGAGCCGAGCTCGCGGCGGGCGGCGGCCGGGTCGGGCAGGCCGAGGTGCACGTCCATCGCGTCGGCGATGGCGGAGACGACCCGCAGGTCACTCATGATCCCCGGAACCGGGATCGCCTCGGCGAAGGTGCGCCCGCGTCCCTCCCAGTCGACGAAGGTGCCCGACTTCTCGGCCACCACGGCGACGGGGAGCACCACGTCGGCGCGGTCGGTGACCGCACTGGCGCGCTGCTCCAGGCTCACGATGAACGGGGTGTTCTCCAGGGCGAGCAGTGCGGCCTGCGGCGCCGGCAGGTCGTAGGGGTCGACACCGGCGACGACGAGGGCGTCGATCTGGCCGTCGAGCGCCGCCGCCAGCATGGCGGTGGTGTCGCGGCCCTCACCCTCGGGCAGTGAGGCGACGTTCCAGGCCCTCGCCACCTCGGCGCGGGCGGTCTCGTCGCCGACCGGGCGGCCGATCGGCAGCAGGTTCGGCAGCGCACCGGCCTCGATCGCGCCGCGCTCGCCGGCGCGGCGCGGGATCCAGGCCAGCCGGGCGCCGGTGGAGTCGGCGAGCCGCAGCAGCGCCGAGAGCGCGCCCGGCACGGTGGCGAGCCGCTCACCGGCGAGAATGATCGTGCCCGGCTGCCTGATCGCCTCGGCGGCGATCGCGTCCACGGTGGCCAGGTCGTCCAGCACGGCGGTCTCCGAGCCCGGCACCGCCGGGATGAGGGTGCCGCCCATCTTCGCCAGGCCGGGGCCGGCGAACGGCGCGACCGAGAAGACCTTCAGGCCCTTCTTCCGTGCCGCCTTGCGCAGGCGCAGGAAGACGATCGGCGACTCCTCGTCGGGCTCGAACCCCGCCAGAAGCACCGCGGGCGCCTTTTCCAGGTCGGCGTAGCGGACCTCGATGCCCCGGCCGGCGACGGCGTGCGCCAGGAACCGCGCCTCCTCCTCGGAGTGCGGCCTGGCGCGGAAGTCGATGTCGTTCGTGCCGAGGGCGATCCGGGCGAACTTCGCGTACCCATACGCCTCCTCGACGGTGAGGCGACCGCCGACCAGCACGCCCGCGCGCCCGCGCGCCGCGGACAGGCCCTTGGCGGCCGCGGCGAACGCCTCGGGCCAGGAGGCGGGGACCAGGCGTCCCTCCTCGTCACGGACGAGGGGGGTCTTCAGCCGGTCGGGCTGGGTCGCGTAGGTGAAGGCCCAGCGACCCTTGTCGCAGTTCCACTCCTCGTTCACCTCGGGGTCGTCCCCGGCGAGGCGGCGGGTGACCTTGCCGCGCCGGTGGTCGGTGCGCAGCGAGCAGCCGCTCGCGCAGTGCTCGCAGGCGCTGGGCGTGGAGACCAGGTCGAACGGGCGGGCCTGGAAGCGGTACGCGGCACCGGTCAGCGCGCCCACCGGGCAGATCTGCACGGTGTTGCCCGAGAAGTAGGACTCGAACGGGCGGCCGTCGGCGGTGGCGACCTGCTCCTTGGCCCCGCGCTCGAAGAAGTCGATGAGCGGGTCGCCGGCGATCTCGTCGGAGAAGCGGATGCAGCGCGCGCACTGGACGCAGCGCTCGCGGTCGAGCAGCACCTCCGAGGAGAGCGCGACCGGCTTCTCGAAGATCCGCTTCTTCTCCGTGAAGCGGCTCTCGCCCTGGCCGTTGGACATCGCCTGGTTCTGCAACGGGCACTCGCCGCCCTTGTCGCAGACCGGGCAGTCGAGCGGGTGGTTCAGGAGCAGCAGCTCCATCACGCCGCGCTGCGCCTTCTCGGCGACCGGGGAGGTGAGCTGGGTCTGGACGACCATGCCCTCGGCGACCTCGATCGCGCAGGAGGGCTGCGGCTTGGGGAAGCCGCGGCCGTTGCCGGCGTCGGGGATGTCCACCAGGCACTGGCGGCAGTTGGCGGCCGGCTCAAGCAGCGGGTGGTCGCAGAACCGGGGGATCTGGATGCCGAGCAGCTCGGCGGCCCGGATGATGAGCGTGCCCTTGGGGACGCTCACCTGGAAGCCGTCGATGGTGACGGTGACCAGGTTCACCGGCGCCTGCTGCTCCGGGGTGGTTTCGACGGTCATGGCGTCTCCTCCGTCGGCCTGGTGACCGAGACGGTGCTGTGCTTGCCGGTTGCCTGGATCCGCGCGCTCACTGGGCACCCCACACCGTGGACGGGGCGTGATCGAACGGGCAGCCGCCGATCTCGAAGTGCTTGAGGTATTCGTCGCGGAAGTGCTTCACCGACGAGTGGATGGGGCTGGTGGCACCGTCGCCCAGGGCGCAGAAGGAGCGTCCCAGGATGTTGTCGGCGATGTCGGTGATCGTGGTCAGGTCCTCTTCGGTGCCCTGCCCCTTCTCCAGCCGCTTGAGCACCTGCTTGAGCCAGAAGGTGCCCTCCCGGCAGGGGGTACACTTGCCGCACGACTCGTGCGCGTAGAACTCCGTCCAGCGGAGCACCGCGCGCACCACGCAGGTGGTCTCGTCGAAGATCTGCAGGGCTCGGGTGCCGAGCATCGAGCCCTTCGCCCCGACGGACTCGAAGTCCAGCGGGACGTCGAGGTGCTCGTCGGTGAAGATCGGGGTGCTCGACCCGCCGGGGGTCCAGAACTTGAGCCGGTGGCCCTCGCGGATGCCGCCGGACATCTCCAGCAGCTCGCGCAGCGTGATGCCGAGCGGGGCCTCGTACTGGCCGGGCCTGGTCACGTGGCCGCTCAGCGAGAAGATGCCGAAGCCCTTGGACTTCTCCGTGCCCATCCCGGCGAACCAGTCGGCGCCGTTCGCGATGATGGAGGGAACACTCGCGACAGACTCGACGTTGTTGACGACGGTCGGCGAGGCGTACAGGCCCGCCACGGCGGGGAAGGGGGGCTTGAGCCGAGGTTGGCCGCGGTAGCCCTCCAGCGAGTCGAGCAGCGCCGTCTCCTCGCCGCAGATGTAGGCGCCGGCGCCACTGTGCACGACCAGATCCAGGTCGAAGCCGGAGCCGAACAGGTCGGTGCCGAGGTGGCCCTTGGCGTACGCCTCGGCCACGGCCGCCTGCAGGCGGCGCACGACGTGCAGCACCTCGCCGCGCACGTAGATGAAGGCGTGGTTGGCCCGGATCGCGTACGCGGTGATGATGACGCCCTCGACGAGCGCGTGCGGGTTCGCCATCATCAGCGGGATGTCCTTGCACGTGCCCGGCTCGGACTCGTCGGCGTTCACCACCAGATAGTGCGGCTTGCCGTCCCCCTGGGGGATGAAGCCCCACTTCATGCCGGTGGGGAAGCCCGCGCCGCCTCGGCCGCGCAGTCCGGAGTCCTTGACGGCCTGGATGACGGCGTCGGGGTCCATGCCCAGCGCCTTCTTGGCCGCCGAGTAGTCGCCGTAGCCCTCCAGGGTGAAGGAGTTGGGCTGGTCCCAGTTCGCGGTGAGAACCGGGGTGAGAGTGGTCACTTCGTCTCCTCGCCTGACAGCCCGTCGCTCCGTGACGAGGCCGCGCCGTGCCTGTCGGCACGCTCGTTACGCCCGCACGCGCCGGTCTGACCGGCGCGCCCGCTCGTGGTGGCTCCGCTCCGTGTCACGCTCACGCCTCCGGAGCCTTCCATCCGTTCGCCTTCGCGATCTTCAGGCCCTCCAGGGAGGCGCCCTTCGCGGAGGGGCCGTCGCCGGCCAGGCCGTCGGGCAGGCCCGCGAGCACCCGGGAGGCCTCCTTGAACGTGCAGAGCTTCTTCGGACCCCGGGTCGGGGAGAGTTCCTTGCCGTCCCTGAGGTCGTCGACGAGCTGCTTGGCCGACGCCGGGGTCTGGTTGTCGAAGAACTCCCAGTTGACCATCATCACCGGGGCGAAGTCGCAGGCGGCGTTGCACTCCAGCCGCTCCAGCGAGACCTTGCCGTCGGAGGTCGTCTCGTCGTGGCCGATGCCGGTGTGCTCGGACAGTTCGTCCCAGATCTGGTCGCCGCCCATCACCGCGCAGAGCGTGTTGATGCACACGCCCACGTGGTACTGGCCCATCGGCCTGCGCTTGTACATCGTGTAGAAGGTGGAGACACCGACCACCTCGGCCTTGCTCAGGCCGAGTATCTCGGCGCAGAACTCGTGGCCGTCGTCGGAGACGTAGCCGTCCTCCGACTGCACCAGGTGCAGCAGGGGCAGCAGGGCCGACCGCGGCTTCGGGTAGCGGCCGATGATCTCCTTGGCGTCGCGCTCCAGGCGCTCCCGCACTTCCGGCGCGTACCCCTTGGTCACGGTCGCGCTCACCTCCTCGCCGCCCGTGCGGGCGGCCTCGTTCGAGGGCTCGCCGCCCAGGGCGGTGGTCGTCCCGAGGGCGCTCTCGCCCGTCAGGCCGGTGCCCGTGCTCGCGTCGAGCTTCTCGTGCGCCGGCCGGCCGTCCTGGCCCTTGCTGGAACTCATCGGTCGACACCTCCCATCACCGGGTCGATCGAGGCCACCGCCGAGATGACGTCGGCGATCATGCCGCCCTCGCACGTCACGGGCATGGCCTGCAGGTTCGTGAAGGACGGGTCGCGGAAGTGTACGCGGTAGGGGCGGGTCCCGCCGTCGCTGACCACGTGGGCGCCGAGCTCGCCCCTGGGCGACTCGACGGCGGCGTACGCCTGCCCCGCCGGGACCCGGAAGCCCTCGGTCACCAGCTTGAAGTGGTGGATCAGCGCCTCCATGGAGCCGCTCATGATGTGCGCGATGTGGTCGGGCGAGTTGCCCAGGCCGTCGGGGCCGAGCGCGAGCTGCGCGGGCCAGCCGATCTTCTTGTCGTCGACCATCACCCGGCCGTTCTTGAGCGGCCCGGAGAGACGGTCGAGAGCCTGCTCAATGATCTTGAGCGACTCCTCCATCTCGGCGACCCGTACCAGGTAGCGGCCGTAGACGTCGGCGGTCTTCTCGGTCGGGACGTCGAACTCGTAGGTCTCGTAGCCGCAGTAGGGCTGCGACTTGCGCAGGTCCCACGGCAGGCCGGCGGCCCGCAGCATCGGGCCGGTGACGCCCAGCGCCATGCAGCCGGTGAGGTCGAGGTAGGCGACGTCCTTGGTGCGGGCCAGGTAGACCGGGTTCGCGTCCAGCATCTTGCGCATGTCCCTGATGCGCCCCGGCATGACCTTGAGCAGCTCGCCGACCTTGTCGACGGCGCCCGCGGGCAGGTCGACGGAGACGCCTCCCGGCCTGACGTAGGCCATGTTCATCCGCAGGCCGGTGATGTACTCCATCACGTCGAGCACCATCTCGCGCTCGCGCGACCCGAAGAGGAACGGCGTGGTCGCGCCCAGCTCCATGCCGAAGGTGCCGATCGCCACCATGTGCGAGGAGATCCGGGTGAGCTCCATCATCATCACGCGGATCGCCTGGGCCCGCTCGGGGACCCGGTCGGTGATGCCCAGCAGCCGCTCGACGCCCATGCAGTAGGCGGTCTCGTTGAAGATCGGCGCCAGGTAGTCCATCCGGGTGACGAACGTCGTGCCCTGGGTCCACGTCCGGTATTCGAGGTTCTTCTCGATGCCGGTGTGCAGGTAGCCGATGACCGTGCGGGCCTCGGTGACCGTCTCGCCGTCCAGGTTCAGGACCAGGCGGAGCACGCCGTGCGTGGACGGGTGCTGGGGGCCCATGTTGATGACGAGCTGCTGGTCCTGCTGGCCGGAGAGGCTCTCGACCAGCTCGCTCCAGTCGTTGCCCGAGACGGTGTAGACCTTGCCCTCGGTGGCCTCGTCGTACGCGTCGTACGGGCCGTCGATGGTCTCTTTCGTCTCCTGGTGAGGGACGCTCATGTGTAGGACCTCCTCTGGTCCGGCGCGGGGATCTCGGCGCCGCGGTACTCGACCGGGATGCCGCCGAGCGGGTAGTCCTTGCGCTGGGGGTGACCGTCCCAGTCGTCGGGCATCATGATCCGGGTCAGCGCCGGGTGCCCGTCGAAGACGATGCCGAAGAAGTCCCAGGTCTCGCGTTCGTGCCAGTCGTGCGTCGGGTAGACGGAGACCGTGGAGGGGATGTGCCGGTCGTCGTCGGGGCAGGAGACCTCGACGCGCAGGCGGCGGTTGTGGGTGATCGAGCACAGGTGGATCACCGCGTGCAGCTCCTCGCCCTCCAGGTGGGGGTAGTGCACGCCGGAGACGCCGAGCGAGAGCTCGAAGCGCAGGGCGGCGTCGTCGCGCAGGATCCTCATCACGTCGAGCAGGCGCTCACGCTTGACGTGGAAGGTCAGCTCGCCGCGGTCGACGACCACGCGCTCGACGGCCTCGCCGAGGTCGCCGCCGAGGGCGCGCTCCAGCTCGTCGGCGATGGTGTCGAAGTAGCCGCCGTACGGGCGGGCGCTGGACAGTTCGGGCTTGCGCCGCACGACGAGGCGGCCGTAGCCAGAGGTGTCACCGGTGCCCGAGGCGCCGAACATGCCCAGATGGGCGATCGGCTGCTTCGGCACCTCGGGGAGGTTCTCGGTGGGTTCGCTCGTCATTTCTTGGCGCTCCCCTGGTCGATCAGCGGCAGCGTCCGCAGGGCCTGCAGTTCGAGCTCGTCGATCTGCTTGGCGCGGTGCGCGCCGAACTTCATGTTCTGGATCTTGTCGTGCAGCTTGACGATCGCGTCGATGAGCATCTCGGGGCGCGGCGGGCAGCCGGGAAGGTAGATGTCGACGGGGACGACGTGGTCGACGCCCTGCACGATCGCGTAGTTGTTGAACATGCCGCCGCTGGAGGCGCAGACGCCCATCGCGATGACCCACTTGGGCTCGGCCATCTGGTCGTAGATCTGGCGCAGCACCGGGGCCATCTTCTGCGAAAGCCGTCCCGCGACGATCATCAGGTCGGCCTGGCGCGGAGACGCCGAGGCGCGCTCCATGCCGAAGCGCGCCAGGTCGTGCTTGGGACCGCCGGTGGACATCAGCTCGATGGCGCAGCACGCGAGGCCGAACGTCGCCGGCCAGACGGAGTTCTTGCGCGCCCAGCCGGCGACCTGCTCGACCGTGCTGAGCATGAACCCGCTCGGAAGTTTCTCTTCAAGACCCATATCTAGTCCCAGTCCAGACCCTTGCGGCGCCACACGTACGCGTAGGCCACGAGCACGGTGACGATGAACAGCAGCATCTCGACCAACCCGAAGATCCCGAGCTTGTCGAACGCGACCGCCCACGGATAGAGGAAGATGATCTCGATGTCGAACACGATGAACAACATCGCGGTGATCATGTACTTCAGCGGGAAGCGTCCTCCGCCCACGGGCTGGGGCGTCGGCTCGATGCCGCATTCGTAGGCGTCGAGTTTCGCGCGGTTCCAGCGCTTGGGACCGGTGAAGGGGGCGATCGTCACCGAGAAGATCGCAAATCCCGCCGCGAGCACGGCGAGCACCAGGATGGGTGCGTACAACTCCATCGCTACGCCTCCTCTCCCATCTCCACGCGCGCCGGCGCGTAGCTCTGCGTTGTGGTGTATTTCGAAAGTCTAGGCAAAGCGATCATCGCCCACGGCTCCAGGTGCTCGGCACTTGTCGACCTCATGCCGGTGGCGCCACCTTCGACAGGGCGTTGATGATGCGGTCGGACGCGTCACCTCGCCGGTCGGTGAGATTAGCAAGGAGCTTGAGCGCGAACCGCATCAGGTGGGGGTGCGGCAACGCGTGACGCGTGGCGAAGTTCATCACCCCGCGATGCCCGATCAGCTCCACGAACCCCCTGCCGAGGGTGAAGTAACCACCGTATGCGTCTTTCAGCCTCTGGGGGTAAGCGCGCAGCACGCGCTCCCGCTGCGCGGGGGTGACCCTGCCGAGCGCCTGGACGACCGTCTCGGCGGCGATGTGGCCGCTCTCCATCGCGTACGCGATGCCCTCGCCGTTGAACGGGTTGATCATCCCGCCCGCGTCGCCCACCAGCACCAGGCCCCGCGTGTAGTGCGGCTGGCGGTTGAAGGCCATGGGCAGCGCGGCGCCCCTGATGGGGGTCGTCATGTTCTCCTCGACGTAGCCCCACTCGGGGGGCATCCCTTTCACCCAACGCTTGAGCAGGTCGCGGTAATCCATGCCCTTGAAGGACTCGCTGGTGTTCAGCAGTCCGAGGCCCACGTTGGAGGTGCCGTCGCCGACGCCGAAGATCCAGCCGTAGCCGGGCAGCAGGGTGTCGCCGTCCCACAGCTCCAGCCAGGTCTCCAGGTAGTCGTCGTCGTGGCGGGGGCTCTCGAAGTATGTCCGCACCGCGACGCCCATCGGGCGGTCCTCGCGCTTGTGCAGCCCCATCGCGAGGGAGACGCGGGTGGAGTTGCCGTCGGCGGCGACCACCAGCCGCGAGCGGTAGGTGACCTCCTCGCCGTCCCGCTTCGCGACGACGCCGACGATGTGCCCGCTGCGCTCGTCGAGGATCGGGGCGGTGACGTTCACCCCCTGCAGCAGGCGGGCGCCCGCCTT
The DNA here is from genome assembly GCF_044459525.1 of Streptosporangium sp. NPDC050284. Taxonomy (NCBI): domain Bacteria; kingdom Bacillati; phylum Actinomycetota; class Actinomycetes; order Streptosporangiales; family Streptosporangiaceae; genus Streptosporangium; species Streptosporangium sp. NPDC050284. The sequence goes on along the minus strand of NZ_JBITIZ010000010.1, from coordinate 78,926 downwards.
GACCGCGTTGGCGGCGAGGATCTCGTCGAAGTCCTGGCGGGTGCGGACCAGGCCGAAGTCGGGGTAACTCGACAGCTCGGGCCAGTCGAGCTCGAAGCGCATCCCGCCGCCGACCACGCGCAGGCCCTTGTTGCGGACCCAGCCGGGGGCGTCGATGTCGATCCCCATCGCGATGAGCCGCTTCACCGCCCGGGGGGTCAGCCCGTCGCCGCAGACTTTCTCGCGCGGGAAGGTGGTCTTCTCGAGCAGCAGGACGTCGAGCCCCGCCTGCGCGAGATGGAAAGCGGTTGTCGAACCGGCGGGCCCGGCGCCGACGACGATGACGTCGGCGTCAGCCTCAGCGACTTTCCGCTGTGTGGCGGCTGGCACGGTCACGGGACCTGTCCTGTCCTGTCCTACACGCTGTGGGGGCCTCGGGGTAAGGGGCCTTTCGTTCCTTTGTGAAGGTCTTCACAAACTTGTCGCGCCGAAGTCTAACGCCTTCGGAGGGCAAAGTGTCAGGCGGGTGTCGCCATCGCCTGAGAAACTCAGGAGGGCTTGTACGCACGGTGGAGGGCCACGATCCCCATCGTCAGATTACGCCAGGCCACGCGCTCCCAGCCCGCCCCCTGGATGATCTTCGCCAGCCCCGCCTGGTCCGGCCAGGCCCTGATCGACTCCGCCAGATACTCGTAGGAGTCGTCGTTGGAGCCGAAGAGCTTCGCGGCGCGCGGCATCAGCTTCATCAGGTACTGCGAGTACACGAGGTCGAACGACTTCGGCGTCGGGTGCGAGAACTCCAGGATCACCAGCCGCGCGCCCGGCCTCGCCACCCGGTACATCTCGCGCAGCGCCTGGCCGGTGTCGTGCACGTTGCGCAGCGCCGTGGAGATCGTCACCGCGTCGAAGACCCCGTCGGCGAAGGGGAGCCGCAGCGCGTCGCCCGCGACGAAGCTGACCCCCCGCACGCCCCCTCCGTGGATGCCGGAGCCGCCCCTGCGCCTCACCCCGGTGCTCAGCATGCCGAGCGAGAAGTCGGAGGCGATGGCGCGGGCGCCCAGCGTGGTGAACGCGTCGGTGGACGTACCGGTGCCCGCACCCAGGTCGAGGACCAGCTCGCCGGGGCCCGCGTCGACGGCCGCGGCGGCGGCCTTGCGCCACAGCCGGACCTGGCCCAGGGAGATAACGTCGTTGACAAGGTCGTACCGCCTGGCCGTGCGATCGAACATCGCGGCGACCTCGTGCGGCTGCTTGTCCAGAGAAGCGCGCGTCATGACTCCCACCCTAGGGCCGCCCCGACAATCCACGGAAAGTAGTCATTCCATTACCGTCGGCATGCTAAAAATTGTCGAATGTTTGCCAGAGCCACTTACGCGCTGGTCGCGGCCCTCACCCTGCTCCCCGCGGGGGTCGCCGTCGCAGGCACCACGAAGCACGGCGGGGTCGTCTCGGCCGACCCGGTGGACACCACTCCCCACGTGCTCGACGGGATCGTGAACGCCATCGCGCTGGTGGGCGGCACGGTGGTGGTGGGCGGCTCGTTCGGCGAGGTGCGCGAGGCCGGGAGCGCGACGGTGCTGGCGCGCTCCAACCTCTTCGCGTACGACCTGGCCACCGGCCGGGTCCTGCCCGGATTCGCGCCGCGCCTGGACCGGCCGGTCCAGGCGCTGGCGGCGGGGGTCCGCGGCACCGTCTACGCGGGCGGGCGGTTCACGAAGACCGGCGGGGCCCAGACGCGGGGCCTGGTCCTGCTCCGGCTCTCCGACGGCTCACCGGTCTCCCACTTCGGCGCCCAGGTGCGCGGCGGCGCGGTCACCGGCCTGGCCAGGCTCGGACGCCACCTCTACGCGGGCGGCGACTTCACCCACGTCGGCCCCCTCGCCCGTACGGCGCTGGCGAGGCTCGACGCCGTCACCGGCGCGGCCGACCCGTCCTTCACGATCGAGCCCGGCGCGCCCAGGGGCGGCAGGACGAGGATCCACGCGATGGCCCTCAGCCACGGCAGGCTCGCGGTCGCCGGCGACTTCACCACCCTGGGCGGCCTGTCGCGCGCCCAGCTCGGCCTGATCTCCGTCACCCCTCCCGGCCTCGTCGCGCCGAACGCCGCCTCACCCGACGGCTCGTCGCCCGGCCTCGCCCCCTCCCCGGCCGCGGTCGCGCCGTGGCGGACCGACGCCTACCGGGGCCGGTGCATGGCCGACTTCCCCGGCTATCTGCGAGGGGTGGACTTCGCCCCCGACGGGAGCTATCTCGTCGTCGTCACGACCGGCGGGCCCGGAGGTCCGGACAGGATGTGCGACACCGCAGCCCGCTTCGAGACCGGTGCGCGCGGCGCGGTGAAGCCGACATGGGTGAACCACACCGGGGGCGACTCGCTGTATTCGGTGGCGGCGACGGGGGCGGCCGTCTACGTCGGCGGGCACCAGCGCTGGCTGAACAATCCGGACGGACGTGACTCCGCGGGTCCGGGGGCGGTGGCGCGGCCGGGAATCGGCGCGATCCATCCGCGCACCGGCAGGGCCCTGGCATGGAACCCCACGCGGGACCGCGGAATCGGGGTCAAGGCATTCCTCGCGCATCCCGGCGGATTACTGGTTGGTAGTGACACAACTCGCCTTGGTCACGAGTACCATGCCCGGGTCGGCATGTTCCCGTTGCCGATCACTCCCGGTTCTTAGTGATTCGCTCGCTCACCGCGTCTCTCTGCTTCGAGAGCAGGACGTAACTGGCCACACCGCTGACCAGGAATGCGGCGATCAGGAGAACCAGGGGCTGACGCAGGCCGAGGATATAGAGCACTCCCAGGCTCACGGCCAGCAGGCCGATCCTGGACGCGGTGTAAACGATGACGGGATGCACAGCGTCGAGGCTACGTCACTCCACCCACCCGGTCGCGATCGCGGTGGCCCTACGGGTAACTCTTCGCATGGACTGCGAGCGCTGCTAGTCTTCCCAAGAGATCTGTTTCGTAAAGAAACACCCACGAGAGTCCCAAAAAGGCTCTATCATATAACAATCGGGCAGGCAGTAGATAACAACCCGTGATCTTTGTTGGAAAGCACGGATAAATCAGGCTTCGCTCGGCACACTGGTTACCTGTCCGCCCGCTGGCAGGAAGCGGGATGCGAGGGGGAGAGATTGTGGAGAGTAGCAGCGAGCGTCTGCTGACGCCCGGAGAGGTTGCCGCCCTCTTCCGGGTCGACCCAAAGACGGTTACACGCTGGGCCGCGGCAGGCCGCATCAGCAGCATCCGTACCCCCGGAGGGCACCGGCGTTTCCGCGAGTCGGAAGTGCACGCCCTTCTGCGTGGAGAGGACGTCTTGACGGCCGAACGGCCGGCAGGCGAGTCCCCGCGCGTCTGACGACTTAGGACGTCACACCATCGGTGATCCTGCGCGCCTTACCCGGAAGCCGCAGGGTCACCGTGGAGTCGTGTGAGCCACGACACGACACGGACGGTGACCTCCCCCGTCACCGGCCCACCCGCTCCACAGCCTTCCTCGCTTGAACCCGCCCGGCGCGCTCCGGCTCCCGATCTCCCCGGTTCCGGCTTTCTCGCCCGGCCTCGAACGACGCCCTGTGCGGCCCTCGGAGCCTCTAGGTCTCCTGCTCGGCCTTGAACGCCAGGAACTCCCGCTCCAGCTCGTCGTTCTCCTCCAGCCATCGGCGCCGTCGCTCGGCCCACTCTTCCTCGGTGAGTGACTCGGCAAGCCATCGGTCGTAGTCGGGATCTCCCGGAGAGACCTCCACGTAGGCGTTGCCGATCAGACGCCCGTCATCGCCGACCAGGGTCTGCGGCACGCGCAGGGTCCCGTCGGCGAGCCTGACGACGTACATCCCAGATCACCTAGATTCCGTAGCGCCGGTTGAAGAACAACATGACGTTGAGCGCCATTCGTGTGTCGCCGCCCAGCATGTCGACCAGCGCGGGGCGCTGCCGGGAGACGATCGCGGCGAAGGCGTCGGCGAAGAACTCCTTGCGGCCCAGGTCCGCAGACTGGAGATGGAACGCCGAGGCGAGCGCGGGAACACACTGGTCGTAAAGGGCGGCGAACTCCGGGGAGTCGGACACCCAGCCGCCGCCGGGGGCGTCCACGTCGTCCAGGGCGTGCCCGACCTCGTGCATCATCACGTCGGGGGTGGGTGAGGGCCGGTCTCCCACCACGATCTTGCGGTCGCCGTACGCCCCGGCGCAGATGTCCCACGTCGCCCGGCCCGAGGGGAGCGGCGCGCCGCGCAGGTATCCCATGTCGTCCAGGTCGGGCACGCCGCCCGCGCCGACGTAGATGCCGTCGAGCCCGTCGGCCAGCTTGTCCTTCAACGCGTCGGGCAGCCTCGCGAGGCTCTCCACCGCCCGTACGGCCTCGGGGGGCGGCGCCTCCCACCGCGAGTCCCACTGGCGGTGCAGGATGCGCTCCAGACGCCCGCAGTGGCGCAGGCCGTCACCCAGGTCGGGGGTGTCGGGAGAGTTGGGCTGGGCCCGGGGACTCTCGTCGTCGAGCTCGAAGTCTCTCCAGGTGTACTGCGGGCGGTCGGCCACCGGGGCCGTGACCGTCCCGACCCTGCGCTCCGCCTCGCGGGGAACCTCACGCGGAGCCTCCCTCACGGCACTCTCCGCACGCGTGGCCGGACCTCGCTGCCACCACCGCCGTCGATGGCGGCCCTTGTCGCCCGAATGTGCCATCACACCCCCTGGGGAAGTGGCAACGGCTCCTACGGTAAGGGGTGGGAGCCTTGCCAGTCATCCGTAACGTGGTGCCGGACCGCAGCAGGTCTCATGATGGCTTACAGTTCGGGCATGCCCCTGCTTGGTCTGGCGATACTCGCCTTCTGGCTTTACTGCCTGTTTGACGTCATCACCACGCCGGACAAGGAATCCAGGAACCTCCCCAAGCTCCTCTGGGTGCTCATCGTGGTGCTGATGCCGGTGGCGGGGGGTGTCTTCTGGCTGTTGCTCGGTCGGCCGACCGGCCCCAGGCCGCCCCGCTTCCTCCGTGTCGAGGACAGGCCGTCGCGCCCCGAGGCCCCGAAGGGCCCCGACGACGACCCCGACTTCCTCAAGGATCTCGACCGCCGACTGCGCGACGACGACTGAGAACGCACCGGAATCGATCTTTGTGCGTGACCGATACGGTCGTTAAGGTCGGCCGAATTCCCGCGCGAACCCCGGTGCGAGGATCGGCGGGAAATTCGGCGTGGGAATTCGGCCGGAAATCCCAATGGAAGAATTCAACCCGAGGAAATCTCGGTGTCGAGAATCAGCCGGGCATCTCGGCGTAGGAGTGCAGCCCTCCGATGAAAATGTTCACCCCGACCAGGTTGAACAGCAGGCAGGCGAAGGCGATGAGCTGCACGATCGTGGCCGCCTTTCCCTTCCAGCCCGCGGTGGCCCTGGCGTGCAGGTAGGCGGCGTAGACGATCCAGGTGATGAACGCCCAGATCTCCTTGGGGTCCCAGCCCCAGTAACGGCCCCACGCCTTGTCGGCCCAGAGCGCCCCGGCGATGACGGCGAAGGTCCAGATCGGGAAGCCGATCACGATGGCCCGGTGCGCGACCCGCTCCAGGTCCTGCCGGGACGGCAGCCGGACCGAGGTGTCCTTCCTGACCAGATAGAGGATGCCGCAGACTCCCGCCACGATGAACAGCCCGCTCGCGACGATCGCCGCCGACACATGGATCACGAGCCAGTACGAGTTCAGCGCGGGCACCACGGGACCGGCCTGCACGTGCAGGTACCGTACGGCGAAACCGAGCCCCAGCGCGGCCGCGACCGTGACGAACGCGCCGAGGAAGCGGATCGGGTAGCGGAGCTGCATGAACAGGAACGCGCTCACCGCCGCGAAGCACATCGCGACGACGAACTCGTACATGTTGCCCCACGGCCACCGGTCCACGGCCAGGCCACGGGTGAGAATGGAGGCGAGGTTGGCGGCCCAGCCGAGCCAGCTCAGCCCGACACCCACCGGCCCCACCCACACCACCCAGGCGGGCGGCGCCTTGACCGCGGGACCGCCCTCGGCGGGGGCCGCGTCGGCCGGCTCGCTCCCGCCGACACCTGCCAGGACGGGCCGGTCCACGCGGGCCGACGCCCTCGCCGGTCGGCCGAAGGCCAGGTCGAAGGCGTAAGCGATCATTGCGAAGACGTAGAACAGCACCGTCGCCAAGATGAGCTGATCGCTCAGCGTGGCGAGACCGACGTCGACCTCAGCGGACATCCTTCACTCCTGAATCGGGAACTCCTGGGTTCAAAACGGAGACGATCTCGGTGAACTCCTCGCTGAAATCGCCGCCCTCGGTGCGCGTGAGGCCGCCCGCCTCGACCTTGCGGTCCCCGTGGATCCGCACCCATATCCTGCGGCGACGGACGGTCAGGGTCAGCACGAGGCCGACGACACAGAGGATCGAGGCCACGAGCGCGGGCATCCGGCCCGGGTCGTGGGTGATCTGCAGGGCGATCCACTCCCGCACGCCGGTGAACTCGATCGAGCCCGCGCCGTTCGGCAGCGTGAGCTTCTCGCCGAGCGCCAGCGGGTCGGCCTTCATGACCAGCGGCTTCATCTTCTTCAGGCTCGCCGGGTCGAGCTCGTAGACCGACTGCGGCCGGCCGTCCTTCAGCCCCAGGTCACCGGCGAACGCGCCGTACACCTGGGCGGTGGGGTTCGCGGCGCCGGGGAAGACCGAGACCCACTCCGAGCCCATCGGGACGGTCGTCGGCAGGAAGCCGACGAGGACGCCGAGCTGCTCCGGCCGCGCGTCCGGGACCTTGATCACGCACTCGGAGGTGAAGGTGGCGGGCTGGACCACCAGGCAGGGCACCGGCCCGTCGAAGGCGACCTCGCCCTCACCGTCGGTGATCTTGAAGGTCGGCGCGTAGCCGTGGTCGATCAGGTAGCTCAGCGTGCCGTTGACGTCCAGCGGCTCGTTCACCTTCAGCACGTAGTCGCGCGGGGCCGCGCCCGGGGCGTCCTCGACCTTGAGCCTGGCCTCGTAGTCGAGGGCCTGCCCCCTCTTCTCGCCCTGCGCGATGTAGGTCGCCTGGAAGTCGTCGACGGTGAAGGAGAACGGCTCCAGCGACTCGGCGTTCACCTGGGTGCCCGGCATGTAGCGGTCGTAGGCCGCGACCGTGTTGGCGAACCCCTCGCCCTCCACGACCAGCACGTTGCCCCGGTAGCCGTACAGCGACCCCATCCCGACCGCGACCAGCAGGCCGAGCAGGGCCACGTGGAACAGCAGGTTGCCGGTCTCGCGCAGGTAGCCCTTCTCCCCGGCGACCCAGCCGGGCCCGGTGGTCACCCGGAACCGCCTGGCGCGCAGCCTCGCGGCGGCCTCCTCGACGGTGAGATCCGCCTCGAAGGAGGCGTGCTGGGGCAGCCTGCCCAGGTTGCGCGGCGCCGCGGGCGGCTTCCTGCGCAGCTCCCGCAGGTGGGTCGCGGTGCGGGGAAGCACGCAGCCGATCAGGGACACGAACAGCAGAAGGTAGATCGCGGCGAACCAGGGCGCCCTGAAGACGTCGAACAGCCAGAACCTGTCCAGCCACTCGGCGAGCCCGGGGCTGTCGTCGAAGTACTGGGCGACCATGGCGTCGGAGACCCCGCGCTGCGGCCAGATCGAGCCGGGAATGGTGCCCAGGGCGAACAGGAACAGCAGGATCAGCGCGGTCCGCATCGAGGTGAGCGTCCGCCAGAACCAGCGCGCCCACCCCACGACCCCGAGACCCGCGGGCCGCCGCGCCTCGCTCACCGTTCGCTCCCCCGTCTTCGGGTCGACCGACACCATCAGATCACCGGCTCGAATCCGCCGACCCAGCCCTGCGTCATCGCGACGAGCTGCCCCCAAAGCCCGGTGACGAGCAGCACCCCAACAACAACCAGCATGACGCCGCCCGCCCTCGTGATCAGCCGCGAGTGCCGGCGTACCGCCTTGAACGTCCTCAACGCCCTGCTGTACGCCAGCCCGGCCGCCACGAACGGCAGGCCGAGGCCGAGCGCGTACGCGAAGGCGAGTATCGCGCCGCGACCGGCGCTGCCCTCGTTCAAACCGAGGGTGAGCACGACCCCGAGGGTGGGGCCGATGCAGGGGGTCCAGCCCAGGCCGAACACCAGGCCGAGCAGGGGCGCCCCGGCCAGCCCCGCGGCCGGGACCCGATGGATGCGGAAATCGCGCTGCAGACCCGGAATCACCCCCATGAAGGCGAGGCCGAGCACGATCGTGAGGACGCCGAGCACCCGCGTGATGATCCCCGCGTTGGTGAACAGCACCGCGCCGAGGCCGCCGAAGAGCGCTCCCCCGGCCACGAACACGACCGCGAAGCCCAGGACGAACAGCACGATGCCCGCCACCATGCGCCCCCGCCTGGGGTCGGCGCTCATGCCCGTCACGTACGACAGGTAGCCGGGGACCAGCGGCAGCACGCACGGCGACATGAACGACACCAGCCCGGCCGCGACCGCGATCGGCAGTGCCAGCGCCAGCGAGCCGCCGGCGACGGTGCCCACGAGGTCGGCGCTCACGACGACCCCGAGCGGTTATCTCTCATCGCCGACCTTGGTCACGGCGTCGAGAAGGTCGTTGTACTTCACCGCGCCGAGGGCCCTGGCGGCGATCCTGCCCTGCCGGTCGATGATCAGGGTCGACGGGATGGCCGCCGGCGGGACCGTCCCCTGGAAGGAGAGGGCGACCTTGCCCGGCTGGTCGAAGATGCTCGGGTAACCCGGCTCGTGGCTGCGTTCGAAGGCGAGGGCGTCGGCCTTGCGGTCCTTGAAGTCGATGCCGAGGAACTCCACGCCCTCGGCCTTCTTCTTGGCGTAGATGTCCTTGAGCACCGGCGCCTCGGCCCGGCAGGGCGCGCACCATGAGGCCCAGAAGTTGAGCACCACGATCTTGCCCTTGTGCGCCGCGAGGTTCGCGGTGCCCCCGTCGAGGGTCTCCCCCTCCACCTGCGGGGCGACCTTGCGGTCAGCGGCCTGGAACAGGGTGATCTTTCCGTCACCGGCCACGAAACGGGTGTCACCGCTCTGTGGCTGCGACCCCTGGTTTCCGGCGCATCCGGCCACGGCGATCAGCAGCGCGACGGCGGCGAAGGATTGTGCGCGCATGGGTGACGGAGGCTCCCTGTACTACAACCGGTAGAGCAATCACTGTACCGGCGGAGTCAGGCGCCCGGCACAGTGGGGCGTTTGACGAGCGCGGCCGCGGGCTCGCTGTATCCGACGCTGATCAGACGGTTCCCCTCGAAGGAGAAGCTCGTGAGGCTGGCGAGGCCGCACTGTCTACGGCGCGGGTCGTGCGGCAGGCGCCTGCCCTCGGCCGCGAGCCTGATCGTCCAGATCGGGAGCTGGTGGCTGACCATGATCGCCTCATGGCCGCGCGCCGCGTCACGGGCGGTGTCGATCGCGGCCCTCATCCGGCTGACCATGTGGATGTAACGCTCCCCCCAGGAGGGGCGGAGCGGGTTCCACAGGTAGCGGTAGAAGCGCGGATTACGGAAGCTACCGACGGAGAGGCCCTCGAAGATGTTCTCGGCCTCGATGAGCCGCTCGTCGATCGTGACGTCCAGGTGGAAGGTCGCGGCGAGCGGGGCCGCCGTCTCCTGGGCGCGCTCCAGCGGCGAGGAGAACAGCGCGGTGACGTCGCGTCCGGCGACCGCCTTCGCCACCGTCTCGGCCATCTGGATGCCGTTGTCGGAGAGGTGGTAGTCGGGAAGCCTGCCGTACAGGACGTTCGCGGGATTGTGCACCTCACCGTGGCGCAGGAGGTGAACGACGGTGGTCTCAGCCATGGTGTTCGCCAGCCTACCGAGAGGCACGGGGTGATGGCCTGGCAGGTGGGTCACTCGAGTCGAACGAGGCAGGATAGGGTCACCCCCGTGAGCCCCCTCGCGCTCGCCCTCGTCCTCTCCTCCGCCGTCGCCCACGCCTGCTGGAACCTCATGAGCAAGCAGGCGGCGGACGCCGACGGTGTCGTCTTCGTCTGGATGGTCGCCGCCGCGTCCACCCTCGTCTGGACCCCGGTCGCGGTGGGCTATCTCCTCCTCGGCGGCACCGGCCCCTCCTGGGCCGACCTCGCGGTGATCGCCGCCAGCACCACGCTGCACCTGGGCTACTTCATGCTGCTCCAGCGCGGCTACCGGCACGGCGACCTCTCCATGGTCTACCCGATCGCCCGGGGCACCGGGCCGATGCTGGCCAGCCTGGTGGCCATCCTCTTCCTGGGCGAGCGGCCGGGCGCGGTCGGCGTCGCGGGAATCCTGCTCGTCGGGGTGGGCGTCTTCCTGCTCGGCGCGGCGCACGGGCCCAGCCGCCAGGACCTGGGCGGGATCGGGTACGGGCTCGCCACAGGACTGTTCATCGCGGCGTACACCGTCTGGGACAAGCAGGTCGTCAGCGCCTTCGCGGTCGCGCCGATCCTGCTCAACTACGGCGGCGACCTCGGCCGCGCCCTCGTCCTCACCTCGCCGGTGCTCGGCTCCCGCCGCAGGGGCCTGATCCTGCCCGTCTGGCGGAAGCACCGGGCGCGGGTGCTGGGCGCGGCGGTGCTGATGCCCCTCTCCTACCTCCTCGCGCTGACCGCGTACACGTTCTCGCCGATCAGCGCGGTGGCCCCGGTACGCGAGGTCAGCGTGCTCGTGGCGGTGGTGCTCGGCGGCAGACTGCTCGCCGAGGGCGACCTGACCCGGCGGCTGCTCGCGGCCTGCGTCATCGTCGGCGGCGTGGTGACGATCGCCCTCGGCTGACAGTGAGGACGGAGGTGAACGCCCCGATCGACCTGGCGTCGCTCACCCACCGACCGGAATCGTCGCCGACTCGACGGGCTCGGACACAGGCCCGCGAAATTCGACCGAGACGGCCTTCAGCGCCTCCACCGCGGCGCGGATGGCCGGGCGGCGGGCGGCGTCACTGCGCCAGAGCGCGTAGATCCTGCGCGTCGGACGCGACCGGATCGGGACGACCCGCACCCCCTGCGGGACGAAGTCGCGGCCCAGCCGGGGGATGATCGCGCACCCCTGCTCCGCCGCGACCAGGGCCATCTGGGTCGGATACTCGTCCGCCATGCAGGTGATGTCCGGCTCCAGCTCGGCCGAGCGCAGCGTGTAGACCAGCCAGTCGTGGCAGACCGTACCGGGTGAGGAGCTGATCCACTGCTCCCCCGACATCTCGGCGAGCTCGATCTCGGGACGCCCCGCCAGCGGATGCGACGCGGGCAGGATCACGTCGGCGATGTCGTCGAAGAGCGTGGCCCGGGACAACCCCTCGGGGATCGCCATCGGACGGTTCATCCAGTCCTGGATCACCGCGAGGTCGAGCTCGCCCCTCGCCACCTCACGGATCTGCCGTTCCGGCTCGCGCTCCATGAGCTGCAGGCGCAGGTCGGGGTGGCGTGAGCGCAACAGTGCGAGCGCGGCGGGCATCAGGCCCCTCGCCGCCGTGGGGAAGGCGCCGATGCCCAGCCGCCCCACGACCTCGCCGCGCAGCGCCTCGAAATCGGCCTCCGCCATCTCGACCAGCGCGAGGATGCGCTCGGCGTGGTCGGCGAGCAACCCGGCCGCGTCGGTCAGCCGCACCCCGCGCCCGTGACGCTCCAGCAGGGGCGCCCCCGTCTCCCGCTCCAGCTTGGCCAGCTGCTGGGAGACCGCCGACGGAGTCACCATGAGCGCCTCGGCCGCGGCCCCCACCGAACCGTAGACGGAAACCGCGTGCAGGGCCTTGAGCCGGTTGAGATCCAACATGTAAGCAACTCTAAACGACACAAGCAAGAAGTTCTCGCTTGTGCTGAAATGTCGTCGGAAACGACGATTGCTGCATGCGTACCCGGCACCTCCTCCTCGCCATCACCCTCACCGCCCTGTGGGGCTTCAACTTCGTGGTGATGGAGGCCGGGCTCCGGCACTTCCCCCCGCTGCTCTACGTGGCGCTGCGCTTCCTGCTCGCCGCCTTCCCCGCCGTACTGCTCGTCGGCGGCCCCGGGGTGCCCTGGCGAAAGGTCCTCGTGGCCGGCGCCACGCTCGGCATCGGCCAGTACGCCCTGCTGCTGACCGGCATGCGGGCGGGCATGCCCGCCGGGCTCACCTCGCTCGTCGTCCAGGTCCAGGCGATCTTCACCGCGATCCTGGCGGTCGCCCTCCTGGGCGAACGGCTCACCCGGCGGCGGATCACCGGCATGGCGGTCGCGTTCGCCGGTCTGGCGCTGATCGCCACCGACCTGGGCACCGGCAGCCCCGTCGGCGCGTTCCTGCTGGTCATCGGCGCGGCGTTCTTCTGGGGCATGGGCAACATCGCGGTCAGGAACGCCGCCCCACCCAACTCGTTCCGCTTCATGGTCTGGGTCAGCGCGGTCGCGGCCCTGCCCATGACGGCCCTGTCCCTGCTGGTCGAGGGCGTCCCCCACCTGGAGTTCTCCGTGGAGGGCAGCCTCTCGGTCCTCTACGTCTCACTGATCTCCACCCTCGGCGGCTTCGGCATCTGGGGCTTCCTGCTCCAGCGCTACGACGCCTCGGTGGTCGCCCCCTCCGCCCTGCTCGTCCCGGTCTTCGGCATGTCCTCCGCCGCCCTGTTCACCGGCGAGTCGATCTCCCCCACCAAACTCCTCGCCGCCACCCTGATCATCTCCGGCGTCCTCTACTCCAGCACCCGCGCCCGGCCTCTTCCCTCCTCAGTGCCCTCACCTTCTTCCGTTTAGGCCAAAACGGGAGAGAATGAAACGAGGGCAACGGAGACGATCTGAATGAACACACCAAGTGACGGGGACGATGTTACGGTGACCGACGTGAGCGCCGCACTCGACTACTGGCCCTCCCCTCCCCCGTGGGGATGGACCGCCGACGACCTCGACAACCTCCCGACTGAGGGGCCGAACGGCGAACCCGACTTCTTCAAGCACGTCGAACTCATCGATGGAGCTCTCGTCTTCATGTCCCCCCAAAAACGCTTCCACGAGCGTGTGCTGTTCGGCCTTCGCGTGGCCCTGAACTCCCAGGCTCCCGAGCACGTCGCGGCCGTGCTCCAGATGGACGTCAAGCTCGGCCACCGGATGCGTCCCTGCCCCGACGTCGTGGTCGTTGACGTGAAAGCAGCCGATGACGATGAACGGACTTTCTACACCCCCGGCGAGGTGCACCTCGCCGTCGAAGTGGTCTCCCCCGAGTCCGAGGACCGCGACCGCAAGACCAAGCCCTCCCGCTACGCCGAGGCGGGCATCCCACACTTCTGGCGGGTGGAGAACAACAGCGGCTCCCCTGTGGTCTACGTCTACGAACTCGACCCAGCCACCCACGCATACGCTCTCACCGGCATCCACCACAACCGGTTGACCGTACCCGTCCCCTTCCCCATCACCATCGACCTCAGCAACCTTCCCAGGTAGACCCCGGATCAGCCCAGGTCGTCGAAATCACCGCCCTTGACGCCCCTGACGAAGGTTCGCCAGTTCTCAAAGGAAAAAAGCAGCACCGGGCCTGAGGAATCTTTGCTGTCTCGAAGGCCCACAACACCAGGAAGGCCAACGGCGACCCCCACGCAGTCGGCACCCCCATTGCCACTGAGACTGCTCTTACGCCACAAGACATCGGCCAGGTAAGACCGAGGCATTTGCACCCCCTCACGACTGGGGATCTTCGTAGACCGATCACACACTCAAGGGCGTGTGTCGAAGTCGCCGGTCTTGACGCGACTCAGGAAGGCCGTCCAGCCACCCGACGAGAAGGAAAGTACGGCGCCGTCGGGATCCTTGGAGTCACGGACGAGGTAGCGATTGTCCATACGGGCGACTTCAACGCAGTTGCCGCCGTTAGTGCTGTAGCTACTCTTACGCCATATGGCGTTGGCCATGGAATGCGGGGACACCCATCTTCCCCATTGCATCTGGAACCCTTCCCCGACCGTCACGCGGTCAGGGATGCGTGTCGAAGTCTCCAGCTTTGACGCGACCGAGGAAAGCGGTCCAGTCACCCGGGGGGAAGACAGGCGTGGCGCCGTCGGGGTCCTTGGAGTCGCGGACAGCGATCAGGTCCGCGACGGAGGCGACTTCAACGCAGTTGTTGCCGCTGCCGCTCAAGCTGCTCTTGCGCCAGAGGATGTTCGTCAGATCAGTCATGGTGTAACTGCTCCTTCGCCTCGGTGATCAGTCCCATGGATGCCTCTGGGGACAGAGCCGCACCACATATGCGTGCGAATGTCATTTTATAGCGATCTACCTGATCTGAGCTCTCGATATAGACGTCACCGGCCGTACCTTCGACGTAGGCGACGGCGGGATCGATCTCTTCCGAAAAGGACAGGACGGTGAACGCCCCTTCCAGTCCAGCGTGTGCTCCGGCGCTATACGGCGAGTCCCCTGCGCTCCTTTCCGTACCGGCGCTTCAGCTACGGCGACGGACCCCGAACGACCCCGTACGGATTGCTTCAGCGTCCCCAGCGCACACTGGGCGGCCCGTAAGAAAGCCACTACGGACCGCACCACCTACGGCGAGACGGGCCGTGTGCGGAGGTGGGTGGGTGTTCCGGGCGGCTTATAAAAATCCGCAACCAGCGCGCCCGCCAGGCCGGAGGCCTGACCCACCAGACGACCACCAACGACGGCCGCCCGGAGCACCCGCCCACCGGAGCGCGCACCCACCTTGAACACCGGCCGGACACCCAGACCCGTCACCAACGACGACCGCCCGGAGCACCCGCCCACCAAAGCACCCACCAAAGCGCGAACGCGTCCCCCACGAGCGAACCCTCACCGCCCGAAGCAGGAACACATCCCCACAAGAAACCCTGACCACCCGAAACACCCAGCCGGGCACCAACGAACACTCACACCGCTAACCAGAAACAGAAGCCGCGGCCTTAGCGGCAGCGGGAAGCGCCTCGGCGATACGGGAAAGAGCCTCATCATCATGGGCGGAGGACAGGAACCACGCCTCGTACGCCGAAGGAGGCAGGTAGACGCCCTGCTCCAGCATCGAGTGGAAGAACGCCCGGTAGGCGGCGGTGTCCTGCTTCTGGGCGATGCCGAAGTCGGTGACCCGCTCGTCGGTGAAGAAGATGGAGAACAGGCTCCCGGCCCGCTGCAGGCGGTGCGGCACCCCGGCCGCCGAGAGGGCGTCGGCGGCGGCGCGGCCGATGACCAGAGCGGCGGCGTCGACCCGGTCGTAGACCCCCTCGTCGCAGGCGCGCAGGGTGGCGAGGCCGGCGACGCAGGCGAGCGGGTTTCCCGACAGGGTGCCCGCCTGGTAGACCGGCCCCTCAGGGGCCAGGTGCGCCATCACGTCCGCCCGCCCGCCGAACGCGGCGGCGGGCAGGCCCCCGCCCATGACCTTGCCGAAGGTCATGAGGTCGGCCTCGACCGGGTCGAGCCCGTACCAGCCGGACTCCGACACCCGGAACCCGGTGAGCACCTCGTCGACGATGAGCAGGGCGCCGTGCGCGGTGCACAGCTCGCGCAGCGTGGCGTTGAACCCGTCGAGCGGCGGGACGACACCCATGTTGGCCGGACACGCCTCGGTGATCACACACGCGATCTCGGCGCCGAAGGTCTGGAACGCCTCCGTGACCGCCTCGACCGAGTTGTACGGCAGCACCACGGTGTCGGCGGCCGAGGCGCCGGTCACCCCCGGGGTGTCGGGCAGACCGAAGGTCACCACTCCGGAGCCGGCCGAGGCGAGGAGGGCGTCGACGTGGCCGTGGTAGCAGCCCGCGAACTTCACGATCTTGGACCGGCCGGTGAATCCGCGGGCCAGCCGCACCGCGGACATGGTGGCCTCGGTACCGGAGCTGACCAGGCGGACCTTCTCCACCGGCTCGACGCGGGCGACGATCTCCTCGGCGAGCTCGACCTCGCCGGGTGTCGCCGTACCGAACGAGGTGCCGTCGCGCAGCGCCTCCTGAAGGGCCTCGATCACGGCGGGGTGCCGGTGGCCGAGGATCATCGGTCCCCACGAGCAGACCAGGTCGACGTAGCGGTTGCCGTCGACGTCGGTGATGTAGGGCCCCTGCCCCGAGGTCATGAAGCGCGGTGTCCCGCCGACGGCGCCGAAGGCTCGGACCGGGGAGTTGACGCCTCCGGGGACGATCTCACGTGCGCGGGCGAACAGGGCCTCGGAGTTCTCAGTACGGCTCACGCCCTCCAGGGTAGTAGTCACCGAAGGGCCCCGGAAAAAGCGTCACTCGCAGGTGTCGGCGAGCCAGTCGAGGACGCGCAGCGGGTCGGGCAGCGGGCGTCCGTCTGGCGGGCGCAGCCATGAGCCGGATCCACCGGTCGGCAGGAGCGAGGGCGGGGCGAGGACGTAGCTGTCGCGGCAGTGCCAGCGCAGGCCGGGCATCTCCTCGATGGTGGAAGGACCGAAGTCCAGCGCGCAGGTCCACCACTCGTCCTCGTCGTCGGAGGCGTTCCTGGTGGCCACATAGAACAGGGCCCGGTCGCCGTTGACGGCGACCGGGCCCGAGGCGACTCCGGCGGAGTCCATGTTCGCGAGGGTGGTGCGCCCCGCGGCGAGCGGTACGTCGAAGACGTCGAACACCCGTCCCGTGGGGAGGATCACGTTCGCCTCCGGCTCGTACCGCCACCAGTTGGTGAGCAGGGCCGGGTCGGTGGTGGCCTGCATCTGCCAGGCCCGCGAGAGCGGGTGTGCCCCCGGGTCGGGGCAGCCGATCCTGTCGCAGGAACAGGAGCGCGAACCGCCCTTCAGCGGCTTCGCGCCGGGACAGCTCGCCCAGCCCAGGGCGGCGTACTCCAGCACAAAGTTGATCATCTGCTTCGGATGGCCATGCCGTCTGCTTCGACGAACCATCGGTACCCCGACCATTGTGTCCTCCGTCGTCCGCGCATCCCGCGTGCACCCCGGATGCGGTCGACCTGTCCACACTCTGGTCAGTCAGAACGTCGAATATCCAGGGTTTACGCCACCTGGGACACATCCGCACCGGTTATCGCACTCTAACGCACCCGCTTCTCCATCAAGCGGCGAACCTCCAGTTCTCGGCACGCGCCGCCGGTCTCATCTCAGTTTCCCCGCCACCTCGGTGGCCCAGTAGGTGAGGATCATGTCGGCCCCGGCCCTGCGGATCGCGACCAGCGACTCCATGATCACCCGGTCCCGGTCGACCCAGCCGTTCGCCGCCGCGGCCTCGACCATCGCGTACTCGCCGCTGACCTGGTACGCCGCCACCGGCACGTCCACGGCGTCGCGCACCTGGCGCAGGATGTCGAGGTAGGCCAGCGCGGGCTTGACCATCACGGCGTCGGCGCCCTCGTCGAGGTCCAGCCTCACCTCGCGCAGCGCCTCACCGATCGGTCCCGCCGCGTCCTGCTGGTAGGCGTTGCGGTCACCGAACCGGGGAGCGCACTCGGCCGCCTCGCGAAACGGGCCGTAGAACGCCGAGGCGTACTTCGCCGAGTACGCCAGGATCGGGACCTGCTCGAAGCCGTCACCGTCCAGGGCCGCCCTGATCGCCGCGACCTGGCCGTCCATCATGCCGCTCGGCGCGATGACCTGCGACCCGGCCCGCGCCTGGGCCACCGCGGAGGACGCGTAGCGCTCCAGGGTGGCGTCGTTGTCGACCTCCCCCTCGGGGGTCAGGATGCCGCAGTGCCCGTGGTCGGTGAACTCGTCCAGGCAGGTGTCGGTCATCACGACCAGCGCATCGCCCACGTCGGCGACCAGGTCGGCGACGGCGCGCTGGACGATTCCCTCCGGGTCGTCGGCCGCCGAGCCCCGGCCGTCCTTCACCTCGGGGATGCCGAACAGGATCAGCCCGCCGACCCCGGCCTCGGCGGCCTCGTGGGCGGCCTTGCGCAGCGAGTCGCGGGTGTGCTGGAACACCCCGGGCATCGAGCCGATCGGATTCGGCTCGGTGATGCCCTCCTTCACGAACATCGGCAGCACGAGCTCCGCCGGGTGCAGCCGGGTCCCGGCCACCATCCGGCGCATCGACGCCGTACGACGGAGCCTGCGCGGACGCGCGACAGGGAACTGAGCCGTCATGGTGCTTCCCCTCCCCCCGGCCGGTAAGGGAACCGCGGGCCGGAGGATCTCGGTTGTGTGTTCCTGACTCACCACGCGACGCGGCACCGATCGTGCCGCCGACCGCAACGCCGATCATGAGATCGATCGTGCTATCGATCATGAGACCGATCGTGGTGTCACCGCAACGCCGATCACGGCCCGCGACGCTCGCCGGGGGCCGTCGAACGCGGCCCGCCCGCCCGTCGTGCGCGGGCGGCGACCACTTCCAAGGTTACTTCGCGCGGCGCCGGGCTCCCCGCCGGGTCTGCGAGGGCCTACGAGGGGTGTCCCCCGCCATGACCGCGGCCTGCCGCTGCTTGGCACCATACTCGGCGAGCGCCGCCGCGAGGGCGGAAGCCGCAGGTTTGTCGGCCATGACGTCGACGCGGAGTCCGAACTCCTCGGCGGTTTTGGCGGTCTGCGGGCCGATCACGGCGATGACCGTGACGTTGTGCGGCTTGCCCGCGATGCCCACGAGGTTGCGGACGGTGCTCGACGAGGTGAACAGCACCGCGTCGAACCCGCCGCCCTTGATGGACTCGCGGGTCGGGGCGGGCGGCGGCGCGGCACGGACGGTCCGGTAGGCGGTCACGTCGTCGCACTCCCAGCCGAGCTCGGTGAGCCCCGCCACGAGTGTCTCGGTCGCGATGTCGGCGCGCGGCAGCAGCACCCGGTTGATCGGGTCGAGCATCGAGTCGTACGGCGGCCACTCGGCGAGCAGGCCCTCCGACGACTGCTCGCCGGTCGGCGTCAGGTCGGGCTTGACGCCGAAACTCACCAGCGCCCGCGCGGTGCTCTCGCCCACGGCCGCGACCTTGAGACCGGCGAACGCGCGTGCGTCCAGGCCGTACTCCTCGAACTTCTCACGCACGGCCTTGACCGCGTTCGCGCTGGTGAAGGCCACCCACTCGTAGCGTCCCGTGACCAGGCCCTTGATCGCGCGGTCCATCTGCTGCGGGGTGCGCGGCGGCTCGACGGAGATCGTGGGGACCTCCTCGGGCACCGCGCCGTACGACTGCAGCTGCTCGACCAGGCCGGCCGACTGCTCCTTGGTCCTGGGGACGAGCACCCGCCAGCCGAACAGCGGCTTGGTCTCGAACCACGACAGCCGGTCGCGCATGCCGACGGCCTCGCCGACCACGATCAGCGCGGGCTCGGCCATCCCGGCGTGCTTGAGGTCGGGCGCGAGCCTGCCCAGCGTGGTCACCACGGTGTGCTGCTCGGTCGTGGTGCCCGCGCTGCTCACCGCCACGGGCGTCGAGTCGGGGCGGCCCGCCGCGATCAGCGCCTTCCCGATCGGGACGGCCTCGGCGATGCCGTTGTAGATCACCAGAGTGCCCGATCCGGTGGCGTACGCGGCCCAGTCGTCGATCTGGGTCGCGTCCACGACCCGGAACTCGGGCACCGAGACCGCGGCGGGGATCCCCGCGTAGGTGAGCACCGCCGTCGCCGGTGGCACGCCGGGCACGATCTCGAACTCCACGTCCGCCTTGGCGCAGGCCGCGACCTCCTCGGTGATCGAGGAGAAGAACATCGGATCGCCCGCGCACAGCCGTACGACGCAGCTCCCGCCCTTGGCCGCCTTGACGACCTTCAGCGAGACGGCGCCGTCCTCGGCCGCGTCGACGACGTCGACGCCCTCACGGCAGTGGCGCAACAGCGGGCCGTACGCCTCCCGGTCGAGAATGACGACGTCCGCCTTGGAAAGCAGGTCGGCGCCGCGCAGCGTGAGCAGGCCCTCATCACCGGGACCGGCCCCGACGAAGGCGACGAACCCGGACGGGCGCTCGAAGGTGGTACTTCCGGAGCTCAATGTGCTCGCTCCCCTATCAACGTGCCGGCCCCTTCCGCGATCATCTCGGCCGCGAGGTCGCGACCGAGATCCATGGGCGTGGAAGAGCTTCCGGCGGTGGACTTGCGCACCGCTCGCCTGCCGTCGACGGCGACGACAGCGGCGGTCAGGATCAGATCGTGCCCGTTCTCGGCCGCGTACGCGCCCACCGGGGCGGTGCACCCCGCCTCCAGGGCGTTGAGCACCGCACGCTCGGCGGTGACCGCCGCGCGGGTGCGCGCGTCGTCGAGCACGCTCAGCAACTCGACCAGGTCGGTCCGGTCGGAGCGGCACTCCACGGCCAGCGCCCCCTGCCCGGGGGCGGGCAGTATCTCCTCGACCTCGAAGATCTGGGAGATCTCGGCCTCGCGGCCCAGCCGGCCGAGCCCGGCGGCGGCGAGCACGATGCCCTGCAGCTCACCGGAGGTCACCCTGCCGATGCGAGTGTCGGCGTTACCGCGAATGGGCACGTAATCAAGATCAGGACGAATCACCCGAAGCTGGGCGATCCGCCGCGGTGATCCCGTGCCGATCGCCGCGCCGGACGGCAGGTCGGCCAGTTTGGCGACGCTCACCAGGGCGTCCCTGTGGTCGTCGCGCGGCGGGATCGCCGCGATGACCACGCGCGGGTCGGGCGTGGTGGGCAGGTCCTTCAGGGAGTGCACCGCGAAGTCGATCGCACCCTCGATCAGCTTGTCGCGCAGCGCGCTGACGAAGACCCCGGTACCGCCGAGCTGCGTGAGGTCGCCTCTGGTCACATCGCCGAAGGTGGTGACACCGACCAGCTCGACGGCCGCGCCGGTCAGCTCGGTGAAGCGGGCGGCGACCAGGCCGGACTGCGTCGTCGCCATGACGCTCCGCCTCGTCCCCAGCCGGAGCGGAGAGGAAACGCTGCTCACAGGCCTGCCTCCTTCTTGCTCGGCTCGGTGTTCTTACCCGGCTCGGCATCGATCGTCTCGATGCGCCTCACCGCTTCTGGCACCTTCGGGTCAAGATTGAACAGCTCCCGCAGCGCCTCCGCGTAATGATCGCCCGCCGGGGACTCCGCCAGCTGTTTGACACGCACGGTGGGCTCGTGGAGCAACTTGTCGACCACGCGCCTCACGGTCTGCCCGACCTCGTCCCTGACGCGCCCCTCAAGGTCGGGCACCCGCGCGACGAGCCGTCCGAGCTCCGCCTCGACCACCTGGGCCGCCTTGCTCCGCAGCGCCACCACGGTCGGCGTGACGCGCGCGGCGCGCTCGGCCGACAGGTAGGCGGTAACCTCCTCGGCGACGATCTCGCGCACGGCGATGACCGCCTCGGCGCGACCGCCGTCGTCGGTGCCGGCGTCGGCCTCACCCTCCTGCATGGACTCCAGGTCGACCAGCGTCACACCGGGCAGTCGCCGTACGGCGGGATCGATGTCGTGCGGCAGGGCCAGGTCAAGCAGGAACGTCTCACGGGGAGCCACCATGTCGGCCGTGATGACCACGTCGGTGGCGCCGGTGCAGGAGATGACCAGGTCGGCCCCCGCCAGCTCGGCCGCCAGGTCGCCGAATCCGGCTGCCCTGCCGCCGACCGTCCGCGCCAGCCGCACCGCGCGGTCGTGGGTCCGGTTCACCACCACGATGTCGGTGACGCCCGCCCGCTGCAGGGTCGCGGCCGACAGGGCGCTCATCGAGCCCGCGCCGACCACCAGGGCCCGCTTCCCTTCCAGGGGACCGAGGGCGCGCTCGGCGAGGGTGAGCCCCACCCCGACGAGGGAGGCACCCGCCCGGTCGATGCCGGTCTCGGTGTGGGAGCGCTTGCCCACCCGCAGTGACTGCTGGACGAGCTCGTTGAGCGTCGGGCCGAGCGTGCCCTCCTGCTGGGCGAGCCTGAGCGCCGAACGCACCTGGCCGAGGATCTGTCCCTCTCCCACGACCATCGAGTCAAGGCCGGAACCGACGGAGAACAGATGCTCGACGGCGCGATCCTCGTAGTGCACGTAGAGGTGGGAGGCCAGCTGCTCCATGGGAACGCCGGAGTGGGTGCTGAGCAGCCGGGAGATCGAGGTCACCGCGGCGTGGAACCGGTCGACCTCGACGTAGACCTCGAC
Organism: Streptosporangium sp. NPDC050284; assembly: GCF_044459525.1. NCBI lineage: Bacteria > Bacillati > Actinomycetota > Actinomycetes > Streptosporangiales > Streptosporangiaceae > Streptosporangium > Streptosporangium sp. NPDC050284. The sequence continues at coordinate 57,050 of NZ_JBITIZ010000010.1, read as the reverse complement.
CCTGTTGCAGGTCGAGACGACTATGGCCTCGGCGACGTGGGCGTCCTGCTGGACGTCCTGGAGCAGCTTCACCAGCGAGTCTCCGGAGACGGAGACCCGTTCCAGCAGGGCCACCGGTGCCGTCCGGTGACTCAGGCCGACGACGAGAACGCTCATCGGCCCCCTCCCGCCTTCCGGGAGAGGACGCGATCCGCTCTCGCCGTACTCGGCCTCGCAGTGCCGGCGTACGACCTGGTCAGCACGCTCGTCGTAGTCGTCATGGCCGTCATGACCGTCCGGGAGACGCCGTGCCCGCCGACCCGTGTGCCGTGTCTCTTCACAAGTCCACCGCCTCGGGCCACTCCTCGGCCATCACGGGCCCCCCAGTCATCCGATCCGCCTTGCGTTGCTCGTGGAACGCCAGGATCTGGAGTTCAATCGATAGGTCGACTTTACGGATATCCACGCCTTCTGGCACGGAAAGGACGACAGGGGCGAAGTTCAGGATGCTGGTAACCCCCATGGCGATGACCCGGTCGGCTACCTGCTGGGCCGCCGTAGCCGGTGTTGCAAGCACCACGATCGACACCCCCCGCCGCGTTATCACGGCTTCCAACTCGTCGATGTGCTCCACATTCAATCCCGCGATGTGGTCGCCCACCACCTCGGGGTCCGCGTCGAGCAGCGCCGCGACCCTGAACCCGCGGGAGACGAACCCGCCGTAATTGGCGAGCGCACGCCCGAGGTTACCCACTCCGACGATGGCGACGGCCCAGTCCTGGGTGAGGCCCAGCTCGCGGGAGATCTGGTAGATGAGATATTCGACGTCGTAGCCGACCCCGCGGGTGCCGTACGACCCCAGGTGGGAGAGATCCTTGCGAAGCTTGGCCGAGTTGACGCCCGCCGCGACGGCGAGGTCCTCCGAGCTCACGGTCGCCAGGCCACGCTCGGCCATGCCGTTCAACGCTCGCAGATAGAGCGGCAGCCGGGCGACGGTCGCCTCGGGGATGCCGCGTTCGCGGGCTTGGGACAGACGGCGGATCACGTGCCGGAGCTCCAGGGGGACAGGCGGCCGGCGCGGCCCGGACGCGACGGATGACGAGGTGAAACCACTGTCATTCAGGTTAGTCCTTTTGTGAACCGATGCACAAAGTGAGTGTTCACAATCTTGGCCGCGCCCCCCGCCGGTCCTCTCCCCGCCCCCTCCTCACGCCCCGCCCCTGCGCGTCTTCGCCCCCTCCTCACGCCCCGCCCCTGCGCGTCTTCGCCCTCTCGTCAGGCCCAGACCTGTGCCTCTTCGCCCGCTTGCCAGGCCCAGGACCCGCACCTCCCACGGGCACGCACACCCGGTTCGCCGGGTTTTCCCTTCGTCGTCCCGGATCTTCGCCGCTCGCCACAAGGAACGGCGCGGCGCCGCGATTCGGCTACCGTGACGGTCATGTCACCGCGAGACCATCGCATCACCCTGCTCGGCAAACCCGGTTGCCACCTGTGCGACGACGCACGGGCGGTGATCGAGCGGGTCGCCACCGAACTCGGCGTCCCGTGGGAGGAACGCGACATCACGGCCTCCGCCGAGGATGAGGCCCGCTACTGGGAGATGATCCCGGTCACCCTCATCGACGGGGTGCAGCACGACTTCTGGCGCGTCGACGAGAACCGCCTCCGCGCCGCCCTCGGCGCCTGAGGACCTCGACGCCTGAGGACAGGGACGTCCTCTGCCCCTAAATTGGTGCCGCTCGTCCCCATGGTCGTTCCCGCGTTTCCCGCGACACGACCGCAGCGCCCCGGCGGGTGAGCGGCCGACGTGGTCGCCCCCGGCCGTCGCCGGAAAAATGTGATCGTCCCCGGCCTGGTGGAAGGTCGGTCCGATCATCACCATCGGAACGTGATCATCCCCCGCCCGTCGGCCGGCCCCACGCGGCCGGCCCGCGCTCACGACCTGAAGGCCATCGGAAGCGGCATCACCTTCGCGGCGTTCACCGTGAGTTCGATCACATTGGTGGCGAGCACCATCGTCTGACGCTCGGTGACGAAACGTTGCGTGTGGGATTGGCGCTGGTGATCGGCGTAGGCGACCTCGTCACGGTAGAGCTCGTAGACGATCCGCTGAAGAGGCGCCGACTTCACCGAGTGACAGGTGTAGACGAGCGTGTCCGGCTCGGAGCGCCGTACCGAATCGACGGTCTCCTCGGCGAGCCGGTCGAACCTCTCGCCCGTGCCGTCGAGCAGCGTGAAGACGGTGAGCAGGCCGAAGATGCTCGGTGAGGGACGGTTCGAGCCGCCCGGCAGGTCACCGGCACCGCCCGGCGTTCCCGGCCCGCCCGCTCCGCCCGGATACAGAGCTCCGGTCGAGGGAGCGGCACCGCCGAACGCCTGGTCGTAGCCGAGGGAGCCTCCCCGGTCACGTCCCCTGGACCCTCCACGTCCCTGCTCGGAGCCCGGGGAGGGCGCGCCGCCGAAGGCCTGGTCGGCGGGCATGGGCTGGAGACTGCCCGGCCTGCCGGTGCCCGGCATGCCGAACTCCCCGGTGCCGGGACCCGCGGACCTGCCGAACTCCCCGGTGCCCCCGGGTCTGCCGAACTCCCCGGTACCTCCTGGCCTGCCGAACTCCCCGGTGCCGGGACCCGCGGACCTGCCGGAACCCGGGGCACCGTGCCTGCCGAACTCATGGGCGGGGATGTTGTACTCGCCTGTCGCAGGGCCGGGGCTCGGCATGCCGAACTGGCCGGTCACCGGTGGCGGTGACTGCCTTCCGGGATCACCGCCGCGCCTGCCGGGGTCGGCTGCGGGCGGCTGGTCGGCGGGCGGCATTCCGTACTCGCCCGCCATGAACATCCCCGTGGCCGGACCACCGAACCTGTCGTCGCCCGGGGAGGGTTGCTGCCGCATACGCGCAGCGTAGTCGACGTCCTGCTCACCCGCCCGGTACTCGGCCACGAGGTCGCCGAGGCCGGAGCGGCGCGGCGTCTCCTCAGCCGGAGTCCGGGCGGGAGGGGTCTCCGGGGTCACGCGGCGGCCGGCGACCTGCACGTCACGGGGCTGGTGCTCGGGGCGGCGGGGCGGGGGGCGGTCCTCCCACTCGTCGCCCTCGTCCTCGTCGTCGTCCTCGTAGGGCGCGAGCGGGCGCAGCACGACGTACCAGACCGCGGCGGCGGTGACGAAGAGCAGAAGCGCGGTGAACATCCCGGGCACCGCGAAACTGACGGCACCGACGAGGGCGAGGCCGGTGGGACCGAGCACCAGGAGCGCGTGCATGTTGTCGGCGTCGTAGTCGTCACCGCCGCGCCAACGGAGGACCGCGAAGACCAGCCCACCCAGCAGCACGAGCGCGACGATCACATGGACGGCGAGGAGCAGGGAGGCCGGGGGCAGGCCCCAGTGGCGACTACCCGGCGGAAGGGCCTTGGTGAAGTCCTTCTCCTGCAGGACGGGGTCGACCGCGAGGATCACCGTGGCGATGACGGTGAAGGCGATCCCCAGGAGCCAGGAGGAGAACCTGACCGCGCTCTTACGGGCCAGTAACTGGATGACCCCGACGATCAGCCACAGGGGCGCCAGCATGGATCCGGTCAGTTGATAAATCCGGAACGTGCCCGTCCCAAACCCGATCAAATAGCCGGTGGCGATTACTCCCAGTGAGACGGCGAGAGACGCCGTCGTGATACTCCAGGCGATCAGCCAGCCCTTGGGCTCACTGCGGAGACGGCTGACGAGGGCACCGGTGGCGATGGCTGCGAGCAATGCACCGGCGAAGGCGATGACAGCGACGAGGACTTCCATGGTGTCTCCAATGCTGCCGGACATTACCCCCCAACCGGTAGCCGAACCCTGAGTTGGCTACCGGAGCCGGTCCGAAACAACCGACCCCACACCGTATACGGCGGTTACCCCCAGTCACGACGTTCCAAAGTGGATTGTGGAATTTCCGCTTCATTTCTAGAGTGATCGAGCACGCCGTACCCCCTCCCCTCAGGGATACCGGATGCCTGAAACGTGGCCGCTCGCCGGACACCTCCCCTCGACAGCCGGGGTAACCCGGCCCGTCCGCAGTAGCGACCTCACCGTGCGTGAGGATGCCTCCGAAGAACTCCGGAGGCTCGTTTTGCGTGCCAAGACCGGAGACTCGGATGCTTTTGGCACGCTCTATGATCGTTACCTCACCCTGGTATACCGCTACATCTACTTCCGGGTCGGCTCACATCCGCTGGCCGAGGATCTCACGAGCGAGACCTTTCTCCGCGCGCTCCGCAGGATCACGGACTTCACCTGGCAGGGGCGTGATTTCGGCGCCTGGCTCGTGACCATCGCGAGGAACCTGATCACCGATCACTTCAAGTCCGGCAGATACCGTCTTGAGGTCACGACGGCCGAGGTGATCGACACCCCGCTCGACGGCCCGCACATCCCGGAGAACGCCGTCGTCACCGCGATGATCAGCGACCGGGTGCTCACCGCCGTCCGCGATCTCGGTCCCGAGCAGCAGGAGTGCGTGGTGCTGCGCTTCCTGCACGGCATGTCACTGGCGGAGACCGCGCTCATCATGGGCAAGAAGAGCGGCGCCATCAAGGCGCTCCAGTTCCGCGCGATCCGCGCCCTCGCCCGCGCGCTGCCCCCGGACCTCAGCTGATCCCGGCACGCCGGCTCCGGCCGACGCCGGTCGGCATCGCCTCCCGGTGCGGGCCGCCACACCCGGGATGAGGTTCCCCATGCCGATACGGCGCAGCGCGTAACCTGCCGTGCCGAGTCGTCGTTAGGCAAGTGACACCGATGGATCATGAGCTGGGGGCGGCAGGGAGCGTTCATGGGGAAGTGGCTGCCTGGATTCTCGCGGAGGTCGCAGGCACGCATCCAGAACCGTGTTTCACGGCTGGGAGCCCGCATGACGGCCGGCCCCCAACCCGAGTTCAACGCCAGGCTCCGTGAGCAGCTCACCCGATCCCCTCAGGGAGAGGGCACCGCCGAGCGGCGCCCGGCGGGCCCCCGCCACTCCCGGCGGAGATCCCGTGCGGGACTTTTCCCGCAACTGCTCAGCGCCGCCCTGGTGGTCGCGATGATCGCGTCCGTGATGGGAACCTACCGGTCGATGCCCGGTGACACCTTCTATCCGCTCAAGCGCGCCGCCGAGAACACGCTGTTCCACCTGAGCAGCGACGACGCCGAGCGGGCCGACCGCTCCTTCGGCTACGCCGAGACCCGCGCCCGTGAGGTCAAGGAGCTCCTGGGCTCCGGCGAGGGCGAGAAGGTGATCGGGGAGACCCTGCAGGCCATGGAGGAGACCACCCGCTCCGCGGTGACCTCCCTGCGGCAGATGCGGCGCCGCGACTCCACGCGCGCCGGAGAGCTCAAGCGCTTCGTCCAGAAACAGCGCACCCAGATCACCGGGATGATCCCCAAGATGGGTGCGGAGAACCAGCGCAAGGCCCACGTCTATCTCAACTACATCGAGGGCCTCGCCCCGCCCGAGTAGCCGATGGCTCGGGTCGGTGAAGCAGGAAGCCACAGGGGTGTCACGAGAGCGGCACGGGCTGAGTCTCCGGCATTCATGCCGAAGAGCGCGTCAACGATCTCACCGCCCTGTCGCGGTTAAGCTGAGTGGCTATGAGGCGGTTACTACGACGGCGGGACCAGGCGGGAACGGCCAGTCGGGCGACGGTGGGAGAGATCGCGGCCGGTGAGGTCGCGGCCGCGGCCGCCGTCGCGATGCCGATGGCCGAGCCCGACCCGGTGTCCGCGGCCTTCTTCGACGTCGACAACACCATGATGCGCGGCGCCTCCATCTACCACTTCGCCCGCGGTCTCGCCTCCCGGGGCCTGTTCACCAGCAGGGATCTGTTCAGGTTCGCGCTCGGCCAGATGATCTTCCGGGTCCGCGGCGACGAGAACCCCGCTCACATCGAGGAGGCCAGGGAGACCGCGCTCGCGTTCGTGGCGGGCAACAAGGTCGAGGAGATCGTCCGGCTCGGTGAGGAGATCTACGACGAGGTGATGGCCGATCGCATCTGGGCGGGCACCCGCGCCATCGCGCAGGCACACCTCGACGCCGGCCAGCGGGTCTGGCTGGTCACCGCGACCCCGGTGGAACTGGCCCGCGTGATCGCCCAGCGTCTCGGCCTGACCGGTGCGCTCGGCACCGTCGCGGAGACCGAGAACGGCGTCTACACCGGCCGCCTCGTCGGTGACCTGCTTCACGGCCCCGCCAAGGCGGAGGCCGTGAGGGCCCTGGCCCGCAGGGAGGGTCTCGACCTGTCCCGCTGTTCCGCCTACAGCGACTCGGCCAACGACCTGCCCCTGCTCTCCCTCGTCGGCCACGCCACCGCGATCAACCCCGATGCCGAGCTACGCGAGTTCGCCCGGCAGAACAGCTGGGACATCAAGGACTTCCGTACGGGACGCAAGGCGACCATGGTCGGCCTGCCCATCGCGGCGGGCGCGGGGGCCCTTGCGGGCGGTATCGCCGCCGCCGTCGCCCTGCGTCGCCTCTACCGCTCCGGCCGCTGAGGACTGTTTCTCCCTTCGCGGTACGCCACGGTGCCGTGAGAGACCTCGGAAAGGCTCAGAAGAAGGGCGGGAAGGCGTGGCCGCGCCTGAGCCTGAGCTCGTCGAGCTGCTGCTGGACGGACTCCCTCACCTGGTCGGTGAGGTTGAAGACCAGCATGGGGTCGTCGGCGTCGGTGGGGTCGAGTTCGTCGGTGCGGATCGGCTCGCCAAAGCCGATCATCCATTTGGACGGGAGCGGGACCAGCCCGAGAGGCCCGAACCAGGGAAAAAGCGGCGTGATCGGCAGATAGGGCAGGCCGAACGCCCTGGCGAGGAAGCGCAGGTCGCCGATCTTGGGGTAGATCTCCTCCGCGCCCACGATGGCGCAGGGAACGATCGGCACACCCGCGCGGATGGCGGAGGCGACGAACCCACCCCGGCCGAAGCGCTGTAGCCGATAGCGATCGGAGAACGGCTTGCCGACCCCCTTGAACCCTTCGGGGAAGACGCCGACGATCTGGCCCTTGCGGAGCAACCGGTCGGCGTCGTCGCGGCAGGCGAGGGTGTGGCCGGTCTTGCGGGAGAGGTGGCCGAGCACCGGGAGCCGGTAGACCAGGTCGGCCCCCAGGAGACGGAGCGCGCGACGCTCGGGGTGGTCGTCGTACAGGGCCACCTGGAGCATGAGTCCGTCGAGCGGGAGGGTGCCCGAGTGGTTGGCCACGATCAGGGCTCCGGAGTCACCGGGTACGTTGCGCATGCCGAAGGTCTCGGTGCGGAACCAGTGGCGGTACAGCGGGCGGATCAGCTCCAGCAGCACCTTGTCGGTGAGCTCGGCGTCGAACCCGAACTCGTCGACCTCGTACTCTCCGGTCAGGCGACGGCGCAGGAAGGCGAGCGTCTCGGCCAGCCGGTGATCGTCCCCGCTGCCGTCCGCCGTGTCGCTCACCCCGTCACCGGCCGGGACACCATGTCCGCCAGGGCGGAGGGCAGGCCCCCTGCCAGGTCACGTGCGTGGATGAAGTCCTCGAAGGCCGCCGCGGTGGAGAATTTCGGCTTCCAGCCGAGGGCCGTGGACAGCGCGGTGGTGTCGACCACGCGTCCGTGGCACATCAGGCGGAGTTGCTCGGGAGAGAAACCGACCAGTCCCGCGCTCCGGGCGAGCTCGCCCATGAAACGGAAGACGGGAGAGGGGACGGGCATCGAGAGCAGGTCCGCCCTGCGCGCGCACTGCGACAGCAGCAGCACGCCGTCTCCGGCCACGTTGAACGTGCCCGGGTGGTCTTCCATCGCCATCCGCCTCAGCACCTCGACCGCGTCGTCCTCGTGGACGAACTGCAGCCGCGGGTCGAACCCGAGCACGGTCGGCAGGACCGGCTGGGTGAAGTAACGCGTCAGCGGTGAGTCGACGCCGGGTCCCATGAAGTTGGCGAACCTGAGCGTCGACACCGCCACATCGCGCCGCCGTCTGGCGAAACCGCGGACGTAGCCCTCCACTTCGGAGGCGTCCTTGGCGTAGCCACGGCTCGGAGGCTCTCCCGGCTCGGCGTCCTCGGTGAAGACCGCGGGATCGTGCGGGGAGGAACCGTAGACAGCGGTGGTCGATCGCACGACGACACGGCGCACCGTCGCGGACCGCTGACAGGCACCGAGCAACTGCATGGTGCCGATGACGTTGTGTTCCTTCATGAGCGCTCGGCCACCACTCCGGGGAGGGGCGCTCACCAGACTCATGTGAACGACGATGTCGACGTCGGCGGCCGCGATCACCTGGGCGATGTCGGGGCTGCGCAGATCAACGCGGACGAACTCCGTCCGGCCGAGAGGTACGCCGCCATCACGTGAGAGCGAGGGCGGCGGCACCGTATCCACTCCGATGACCCGGTCGATGTCCGGGTCATCCGCGAGAACGCTCGCCACTCGGGCGCCGATGTGGCGCGAGACCCCGGTGACAAGCACGGTGTGGGTCATCGGCGCCTCGCAGATCCGCGCTACTTCTTGTTACGCCGCTGGATGCGGGTCTTCTTCAGAAGCTTGCGGTGCTTCTTCTTCGCCATGCGCTTACGGCGCTTCTTGATCACAGAGCCCACGGGACCCCCAGGTAGCTGGTAGCCGAGATTGTCGAACCGGTGCGCGAGAGCACACCGGCACAACAGACTACCGGCGATCCACGGTAGATCGCCCCTGGGGGGACCCCGGGCGCATGAACTCACGACGTGGCGACCACGTCGCTACCCCGATGAGGCACGGACCGGCTCTTGCGCGGCCGTACCGGAGATCGTGCTCCGACAGACCGGAAAAGAGCAGGACCGTGAGCGGCCTGGCGCCTTCACCTCACGACCGGAACGCTTCCCCCGGTCGCTCGGCTCGACGCGTCGAGCTCACCCTGCCTCAACCTGCCTCGATGTAGGCATCCCTGAGATAATCGTGTACCGCCTGCTCCGGCACTCGGAAGGATCGACCGACCCGGATGGCCGGCAGCTCGCCCGAATGCACGAGTCGGTACACAGTCATCTTGGACACCCTCATGACAGTGGCCACTTCTGCCACCGTCAGGAACTTCACCTCGCTGAGAGGTCTTTCGCCTGCACCCATCGGACGCCTCTTCCGCACGTGTATCCGGGTTATCCCCACTGGTGCCATTGCTCACGCACGTGTACTGCCGTCAGCGTAAGTCGGGACCCCTGTCACGCAAACCCCCTATTTTCTCAGCCCACGGGGTCCCACGTCAGCGAAACGCATGAAAACGCTGGCCAGCAGCCTGATCGTGCCTCTCACATTGATCTTGGAACGGACCAACTGTCTCCCATTAGAGTCGCCCACAATCCCCAAAAAGTTGGCAAACGGGCGGCGAGGTAGGTGGAATGCAGGCGCGAAATGCCCGTATAGGGATGACCTAATTTGCGCATCCCCCGTCTCAGAGGGCTCGCACGACCCTCTCGACCAAGTGGTGCGTCAGCGGTTCGTAATACCTAGGTAGCACGTTGTCATCGAGCGGGACGGTGGCCGCGATCTTGCCTTCGGCCTCACCGACGAAAAGTGCGGGATCGTTGCTGTCGGCGAATCCGACCGTGAGGATGCCCGCCTCGCCCGCGGCCCCGGCCCAGCCGTGGTCGGCGATCACCAGATCGGGACGGTCGGAACCCAGTTCGGCGATCATGGCGCGCATCGGGGCGGGGTCGTGCGTGTGCACGAAGGCGCCCTTGTCGTCGAGCATCGCGACGTCGTCCATGTAACGGATCTTGCGCCTGCGCCCGAATCCGCTGCCCCAGTACGACCAGCCCTCGGCCGGTGCCATCAGGGTCGCGCCGCGCGCCCTGAGCATCCGGCCCAGGGCCATGTGAACGGTGAGCAGGCCGGTGGGGTGCCCGGTGGCTATCAGGATCCTGGGGTTCTCCCCCCGGAGCACACCGGCGATCGTGTCGCCCATCTTCTCCGTCGCCTCGATCGTGCGATCGGGATCGATGGTGTCCTGCCCCTCCCGGTGCTCGGGATCGGCCACGACCCCCGCCGACTTGGCCATCAACTCCAGCACGTCCCGGTAGGACCACGCGCCGTCCATCGTCAGCCCGAACATGTAGTGCGGATCACGGTTGGAAAGCGACCGGTAGTGGTCCAGGTTGTTCTCCCGACTGGTCGCCACATCACCGGCGATCCGGGTACGGATCAGGTGCTCACGAAGCTCGGCGCGGGTCATCGGTTCCTCAGTCATTTTGCCGGGGGGTCATGGGTCACGGGAGGGGATCGAGCCCGTGGAAGGGGAAGACGGAATTCCTCGTCGCCATGATGGCCCGGTCGATCGGGTCTGCTGGGTCATAACCAGCGGAGAAATCCTGAAATTCCGGATTTCGGCCATCGGTGAGCGTCAACGGCGCCGTCTGGCCGGTCCGCTCCTTGACGAACTTGCGCCACGCCTCGGGAGTGGCCGTCCGGGGATCGAGGGGGTGGCCCGCCACCTCCGCGATCAGGTGGGTCCACGCCCGGGGCACGACCTGCACCAGCTCGTATCCCCCGCCACCCGTCACGATCCACCGCCCGCCCGCGGTCTCGTGGGCCAGCTCGTGCAGCGCCGCGTACGTGGCCCGCTGGCCGTCCAGGCTGAGCATGAGGTTGGCCAGCGGGTCGAGGGCGTGGCTGTCGCAGCCGTGCTGGGTGACCAGGATCTCGGGGGCGAACTCCCGCAGCAGCGGCGGGACCACCGCGTGGAAGGCCCTGAGCCAGCCGCTGTCGCCGCATCCGGCGGGCAGGGCCACATTGACCGCGCTGCCCTCCGCGCCACGCTCCTCGGGAAAACCGGTGCCCGGGAAGAGGGTGCGGGGGCTCTCGTGCAGGCTGATGGTGAGAACCCTGGGGTCGTCGTAGAACAGCGCCTGCACGCCGTCGCCGTGGTGCACGTCCACGTCCACGTAGGCGATCTTGGACGCGCCCTGGGAGAGCAGCCACGCGATCGCCACGCCCGGGTCGTTGTAGACGCAGAAACCGCTCGCCGTGCCGGCCATCGCGTGGTGCAGGCCCCCCGCGACGTTGACCGCGTGCTCGGCCTCACCGCTCCACACCGCGCGGGCCGCCGCCAGGCTGGCACCGGTGATCAGTGCGGACGCCTCGTGGACCCCGGCGAAGGCGGGGTTGTCCGTGGTGCCGAGCCCGTAGGCCACGTCGGGCCGGCCGGTGGCGGAGACCCGCCTGACGGCCTCGATGTAGTCGCGCCGATGAACGAGGGCCAGCTCGTCGTCGGTGGCGGGCGCGCAACCGCCCATCTGCACCTGGTCCAGCACGCCGAGCTCCCCGGCCAGCGCCATGGTCAGCTCCACACGTACGGGCGCGAGCGGGTGTTCGGGGCCGAAGTCGTACGAGGTGAGCGCATCGTCCCAGACAACCCGCACGGACCGGCTCATGGGCACTCCCTGTCTGGCCGCGACGCCAGACGTCACGGCCCGATCTTCCTGCTCCCGGCTCGACGTTACCGCACGTGTACGGAATGGCGTTTACGCAGCCGCCTTGGAGGACGTGCCCGTTTTCATCTGAGCGAAATATCTTGATTTATTGCTTTAACAGGCACGTTGAGCAGGCCACCCTGGACGGTCGGACGTCCCCGGGATCCCACGTCCCCTGACGAGGAGATCGGGCGGAGGAGACCCTTGCGGCCCCCTGACGGTGGGGACCGGCAGGAAGGGACGGGCTCAGCCCTCGGCGAGCTGGCGCCCCCGGTCCCTGGCGGCCTCGATGGCGGCGAGGAAGGCGGCACGGACGCTGTGCCGCTCCAGCTCGGCGATGGCCGCGATCGTCGTACCGCCGGGGGAGGTGACCGCCTCGCGGAGGATCACGGGGTGCTCCCCCGAGTCACGAAGCATGATCGCCGCCCCGACGATCGACTGGGTGACCATGTCGAGGGCGGCGGCACGGGGCATGCCGAGCAGGATGCCGGCGTCGACCATCGCCTCGACCAGGTAGAAGAAGTAGGCGGGACCGCTGCCGGAAAGGGCCGTGGCGGCGTCCTGCTGCGACTCGGGGATGCGCAGCACCTTGCCGACCGGGCTGAACAGGTCCTCGGCACGCCTGAGGTGCTCCTCGGAGGCGTGGGCACCCGCCGAGATCACGCTCATCGCCTCGTCGACCAGCACCGGCGTGTTGGACATGACCCGGACCACCGGGATGTCGGCGCCGAGCCTCGACTCGACGAACGAGGTCGTGATCCCCGCCGCCGCCGAGACGACCAGGCGGTCGGCCGGGATGTGCCCCGCGATCTCGGCGAGCAGGGACCCCATGTCCTGCGGCTTGACCGCGAGGATGATCGTGTCCGCGTCCTTCGCCGCCTCGGCGTTGGAGGCGATCCGCACGCCGTACCGCTCCGCGAGGGCCTGGCCTCGCTCGGCACGCCGTGCCGTCGCGATCACGTCGCCCGGCTTGAACCCGGCCCTGAGCAGCCCGGACAGCAGGGCCTCCCCCATCTTGCCGGTTCCAAGAATCGCGATCATGTGAGCACCTCGAAATCGTGGATCGGAACTCCCCGCAGCCTATCGGCCCCGCCACCGGCGGGAATCATCCCGTGTATGAGTCGAAGGCGATGGGTGACCATCCGTCCCGGCCGTCTTGCCGGGACGACATCGGGGTGTCCTGAACCGCCCGGGAGCCCGATCCGTCTTAGGGGTATGCGTATGATCGCGACCTCTATCCTGGCCGGAAGTCTTCTGCTGGCACTGGGCTGCGGCACCGAACCCAGCGCCACGGTCACCACCTCCCCCTCGCGTCCGGCGAGTCAGACCACCTCCGTCCCCGGCAACCCCTCCGAACCGGCGGCCCACACCGTGGCTCCCCGGGAGGAGCCCACGACGAGCGGCACCCCCAAACCGACGAAACCCGAGGGCCACACCGACAATCCCCGCAAGGTGAGGTGGCTGACGGCCAAGCCGTCCAAGGACGGCCGTAGCCTGCGGATCGTCTGGTGGTCCGGAGTGGAACCGTGCAACGTGCTGGACCGGGTCACCGTGCGCGAGACCTCCAAGCGGGTGACCGTCACCCTCTGGGAGGGCCCGAGCAGCAAGGCGCAGAACGTCGCCTGCATCGAGATCGCCATCCAGAAGGTGACGACCGTCAAGCTCAAGAAGCCCCTCGGCGCGCGCAAGGTGGTCGACGGCGCCCGCTGACACACCCCACCCGCGCGAAGACACGGGAAGGGCCGGAGGCACCGCATCGGAGTGCGTCCCGGGCGGGCGATGATCGACCCTTCCCCGCCCGGTCGGGGCCACCCGCCGTCGAAGGCGGGGTCGTACGAGCCCCGCGGGCGGTGGCCGGGGCCATGCCGCGCCTCCCCGCAAAGATCGGCGCCCGGGTCGTACGAGCCCTGCGGACGGTGGTTCGGTTTGCCCCGTCGCCGACCGGGAACGATGACGCCCTTTCCCTCGTCAGAGGGGGTGGCGGACAACACTTTGCCTTCCCCCGGAAATCGGGAATGCCGCCGCGCGTCAGAAGGTTGAGCCCAGTAGGCTCAAGTCGTTTGACAAACGTCACACGAGGTTCCACTATGAGTCCCATCGACTCAACTTTGACTACAAGGACGTACTCATGGCACGTGCGGTAGGTATCGACCTGGGGACGACCAACTCCGTCGTCTCGATTCTCGAGGGCGGTGAGCCCACCGTCATCGCCAACTCTCAGGGTTCGCGGACCACGCCGTCCGTGGTCGCGTTCGCGAAGAACGGCGAGGTCCTCGTCGGCGAGGTCGCCAAGCGGCAGGCCGTCACCAACGTTGACCGGACGATTCGCTCGGTCAAGCGCGAGATGGGCAGCAACTGGTCCGTCGAGATCGACGGCAAGAAGTCCAACCCGCAGCAGATCAGCGCGTTCGTCCTGCAGAAGCTGAAGCAGGACGCGGAAGCCTACCTGGGCGAGAAGATCACCGACGCGGTGATCACCGTTCCCGCCTACTTCAACGACGCCCAGCGCCAGGCCACCCAGGAAGCCGGCACCATCGCCGGCCTGAACGTGCTGCGCATCATCAACGAGCCCACCGCGGCCGCGCTGGCGTACGGCCTGGACAAGGACAAGGACGAGACCATCCTCGTCTTCGACCTCGGCGGCGGCACCTTCGACGTGTCCCTGCTCGACGTCGGCCAGGAGGACGGCCACGGTTTCGTCGAGGTCAAGGCCACCAGCGGCGACAACCACCTCGGTGGTGACGACTGGGACCAGCGCGTCGTGGACGAGCTGGCCAACCGGTTCAAGAACGCGCACGGTGTCGACCTGACCAAGGACAAGATGGCCCTGCAGCGCCTGCGCGAGGCCGCGGAGAAGGCCAAGATCGAGCTCTCCAGCCAGTCGGAGACCTCCATCAACCTCCCCTACATCACCGCCTCGGCCGAGGGCCCCCTCCACCTGGAGGAGAAGCTCACCCGCGCCGAGTTCCAGCGGATCACCGCCGACCTCCTCGAGCGGTGCAAGGGCCCGTTCAACCAGGTCGTCAAGGACGCCGGGATCAAGGTCTCCGACATCGCCCACGTGGTGCTCGTCGGCGGCTCGACCCGCATGCCCGCCGTGGCCGAGCTCGTCAAGGAGCTGACCGCGGGCCGGGAGCCCAACAAGGGCGTCAACCCGGACGAGGTCGTGGCCATCGGCGCCGCCCTGCAGGCCGGTGTGCTCAAGGGCGAGGTCAAGGACGTCCTGCTGCTCGACGTGACCCCGCTGAGCCTGGGCATCGAGACCAAGGGCGGGATCTTCACCAAGATCATCGAGCGTAACACCACGATCCCGACCAAGCGCTCCGAGGTCTTCACCACGGCCGAGGACAACCAGCCGTCGGTGCAGATCCAGGTCTACCAGGGCGAGCGCGAGATCGCCGCGTACAACAAGAAGCTGGCCACCTTCGAGCTGACCGGCATCGCCCCGGCGCCGCGCGGCATCCCGCAGATCGAGGTCACCTTCGACATCGACGCCAACGGCATCGTCAACGTCTCCGCCAAGGACCTCGGCACCGGCAAGGAGCAGACGATGACGATCACCGGTGGCTCCGCGCTGCCGAAGGACGACATCGAGCGCATGATGCGCGAGGCCGAGTCCTACGCCGAGGAGGACAAGAAGCGTCGCGAGGAGGCCGAGGTCCGCAACAACGCCGACTCGCTCGTCTACCAGACCGAGAAGTTCCTCGGCGAGAACGCCGAGAAGGTTCCGGACGACATCAAGACAGAGGTCAACGAGGCCGTCGCCGAGCTCAAGAAGGCTCTGGAGGGCACCGACTCGTCCGTGATCCGCACCTCCGCGGAGAAGCTCGCCACGGTCAGCCAGAAGATGGGATCCGCCATCTACGCCCAGGCGCAGGGGTCCGAGAACCCGACCGGCGCTCCCGGCGCGGACGCCACCGATGGGCAGAAGGCCGACGAGGACGTGGTCGAGGCCGAAATCGTGGACGACGAGCCGAAGCGCGACAACGGCGCCAAGTGACGGCCGGAACGCCGAGGGGAGCACCAGCGTGAGCACGCGCGAGAACGGTTCCGAGGAGGAGCCGGTGATCCGCGACAACCGGAAGATAGACCCGGAGACGGGTCAGATTCGCGAGACGAAGCCGGCCGAGACCACGGGCCAGAACGACAGGGAGCAGACGGCCGACAAGTCGTCGTCCTCCCTCTCGTCCGACCTGGCCTCGATCGAGCTGGCCACCCAGCTCGCCGAGCGCACCGCGGACCTGCAGCGTCTTCAGGCCGAGTATTCCAACTATCGCAAGCGGGTCGAGCGAGACCGCGTGGCCGTCAAGGAGCAGGCGGTGGCCGGCGTGCTGGCCGAGTTACTGCCGGTCCTCGACGACATCGGCCGGGCCCGTGACCACGGGGAGCTGACCGGCGGCTTCGCCAAGGTGAGCGAATCACTGGAGGCGGCCACCGGGAAGCTGGGGCTGAGCGCCTACGGCACCAAGGGTGAGCCGTTCGACCCGACGGTGCACGAGGCTCTGATGCACAGCTACTCCCCCGACGTCACGGAGCCGACGTGCGTGGAGATCCTGCAGCCCGGTTACCGGATCGGCGAGCGAGTGCTCCGCCCCGCGCGCGTCGCGGTCGCGGAGCCAGAAGAGCCCGCCGCGGACGACAACTGACACCCCCACATCTGATCTCTGAGAAGGAACGTAGATGAGCACCAAGGACTACCTGGAGAAGGACTACTACGCCGTCCTTGGTGTGCCCAAGACCGCTACGGCCGATGAGATCAAGAAGGCGTACCGGAAGCTGGCCAGGCAGTATCACCCGGACGCCAACCCCGGAAGCTCGGCGACCTCCGAGAGCACCGCGAAGTTCAAGGAGGTCTCCGAGGCGTACGACATCCTTTCCGACACCAAGCGCCGCAAGGAGTACGACGAGGCGCGGACGCTGTTCGGATCGGGTCTCGGCGGCTACTCCGGTGGTGGGGGTGCTCCGCGCTCGGGTGGCTTCCCGTTCGACCTGGGGGACCTGTTCGGGGGGACCGGCCAGCAGCAACAGCAGGGCGGCACCGGAGAGCGCATCGGCGACATCTTCGGTGGGCTCTTCAACCGGGGCGGCGCGAGCCGCCCCGGGGGGACGACGAGCAGGGCGCGGCGTGGCCAGGACATCGAGTCCGAGGTCACGCTCTCCTTCTCCGAGGCGGTGGAGGGCACCACGGTGTCGCTCCGCCTGACCAGTTCCTCCGCGTGCACCGGATGCGGAGGCACGGGCGCCAAGGCCGGAACCACCCCGCGGGTCTGCCCCACCTGCGAGGGCACCGGGGCGGCCAGCCGCAACCTCGGCAACTTCGCCTTCTCCGAGCCGTGCCGCGACTGCAAGGGCCGCGGCCTGCTGGTGGACGACCCGTGCCCGGTGTGCGACGGGAGCGGGCGGGGTAAGAGCACCCGCACGATCCAGGCCCGCATCCCGGCGGGGGTCGGCGACAACCAGCGCATCAAGATCAAGGCCAAGGGCGCGCCCGGCGAGAACGGCGGCCCTGCCGGTGACCTCTACGTCCAGATCCACGTCAAGCCGCACCCCGTGTTCGGCAGGACGGGAGAGAACCTGACGATCACCGTCCCGGTCACCTTCACCGAGGCCGCGCTTGGCGCCGAGATCAAGGTGCCGATCCTCAAGGGGCTGCCGGTCACGCTGCGCATCCCCGAGGGCACCCCGAACGGCCGCACCTTCCGGGTGCGCGGCAGGGGCGTGGCACGCAAGGACGGCACCAAGGGCGACCTGCTCGCCACGATCGAGGTTCTGGTGCCGCAGCATCTGGAAGACAAGGCGAGGGGCGCCCTTGAGGACTTCCGCGACGCCACCTCGGGTGGTGACCCGCGGGCGGACCTGATCGAACAGGCCAGAAGCGAGTAGCCATGGAAGCCAACTACTTCGATCTGTCGGACGACACACCCGTCTACGTGATCTCGGTGGCCGCCCAGCTGTCGGGTCTGCACCCGCAGACCCTGCGCCAGTACGACCGTCTCGGCCTGGTCAGTCCAGGCCGTACGGCCGGTCGCGGACGCCTGTACTCCACCCGCGACATCATGATGCTCCGCGAGGTCCAGCGGCTCTCCCAGGAGGAGGGCATCAACCTCGCGGGCATCAAGCGAATCCTCGTCCTCGAAACGGAGGCCATGCGCCTGCGTGACGAGAACCACCGCCTGCGCGCGGAGATGAACACGATCCGCGCGCTCATCCAGTATCAGCTGCCCCCCGCCTGAGACTCCGTCCCACACCTTGAGGACGCGTCTGTGACCGGCCGTGAGAACGCGCCGGGGGCACACGCCCCGTGAGGACCCGCCGGGCCGGCGTCGCCATATGACACAGCACTTTCGAGTGAGGCCTGACAAGCATGGACTACAAGCTCACCCAGAAGAGCCAGGCGGCGGTCTCCTCCGCCATCAGGCGGGCGGCCGCCGAAGGCAATCCCGAGGTCGCCCCGGCCCATCTGTTCACCGCGCTGCTCACCCAGACCGGTGGCACCGCCGTGCCCCTGCTCGAAGCGGTGGGCGCCGACTGGAAACAACTGCGCGTCGAGGCCGAGAAGCAGCTCGCGGCCCTGCCGAAGGCACAGGGCTCCACCGTCAGCGCCCCGTCGAGCTCCCGGCAGCTCCTCACCGTGATGAACACCGCGGCCCAGCGTGCCCGCGGGCTTGAGGACGACTACGTCTCGACCGAGCACCTGCTGGTCGGTCTCGCCACCGACGGCGGCTCCATCGCCACGCTGCTCAAGTCCAACGGCGCGAGCCCGAACGCGCTGCTCGACGCCTTCGAGAAGGTGCGCGGGCACGCCAGGGTGACCAGCGAGACGCCGGAGGACACCTACCAGGCGCTGGAGAAGTACGGGATCGACCTGACCGAGCGGGCCCGCGCGGGCAAGCTCGACCCGGTGATCGGCCGCGACTCGGAGATCCGGCGCGTCGTCCAGGTGCTCAGCCGCCGTACCAAGAACAACCCGGTGCTCATCGGCGAGCCCGGCGTCGGCAAGACCGCCGTGGTGGAAGGGCTGGCCCAGCGGATCGTCGCGGGCGACGTCCCCTCCAGCCTGCGCGACAAGCGTCTGATCGCCCTCGACCTCAGCGCGATGGTCGCCGGCGCCAAATACCGCGGCGAGTTCGAGGAGCGCCTCAAGGCGGTGCTCGCGGAGATCAAGGAGAGTGACGGCCAGGTCGTCACCTTCATCGACGAGCTGCACACCATGGTCGGCGCGGGCGCCGCGGAGGGCGCGATGGACGCGGGCAACATGCTCAAGCCCATGCTCGCCCGCGGCGAGCTGAGGATGATCGGCGCGACCACGCTGGACGAATACCGTGAGCGCATCGAGAAGGACCCCGCGCTGGAGCGGCGGTTCCAGCAGGTCTACGTGGGCGAGCCCACCGTCGAGGACACCATCGCCATCCTGCGCGGCCTCAAGGGCCGCTACGAGGCACACCACCAGGTCCAGATCTCCGACGGCGCGCTCGTGGCCGCCGCCGCGCTCTCCGACCGTTACATCACCTCCCGCTTCCTGCCCGACAAGGCGATCGACCTCGTCGACGAGGCGGCCTCCCGGCTCCGCATGGAGATCGACTCCCGTCCCGTGGAGATCGACCAGCTCCAGCGGAACGTCGATCGGATGAAGATGGAGGAGCTGGCGCTCGCCAAGGAGACCGACGAGAGCAGCCTGCAGAGGCTGGAGCGGCTCCGCGGGGAGCTCGCCGACCGCCAGGAGGACCTCAACGCCCTGGTCGGCCGCTGGGAGCAGGAGAAGGCGGGGCTGAACCGGGTCGGCGACCTGAAGAAGCAGATCGACGAGGTGCGCGGCGCCGCCGAGCGGGCACAGCGCGACGGTGACTTCGAGGCCGCCTCGCGGCTGATGTACGCCGAGGTGCCCAAGCTGGAGGCCGAGCTCGCCGAGGCGAGCAAGGCCGCCCAGCCCGAGGACCCCATGGTCAAGGAGGAGGTCGGCTCCGACGACATCGCCCAGGTGATCTCCTCCTGGACCGGTATCCCCGCGGGCCGGCTGCTTGAGGGCGAGACCAGCAAGCTCCTCCGTATGGAAGAGGAGCTCGGCAGGCGACTGATCGGCCAGCGGCAGGCGGTCGAGGCGGTCTCCGACGCCGTACGGCGGGCGCGGGCGGGCATCTCCGACCCTGACCGGCCCACCGGCAGCTTCCTGTTCCTCGGCCCGACGGGCGTCGGCAAGACGGAGCTGGCCAAGGCGCTGGCGGACTTCCTGTTCGACGACGAGCGGGCGATGGTCCGCATCGACATGAGCGAGTACGGCGAGAAGCACAGCGTCGCGCGCCTGGTGGGGGCACCTCCCGGCTACGTGGGCTACGAGGAGGGCGGCCAGCTCACCGAGGCCGTGCGGCGCAGGCCCTACGGCGTGGTGCTGCTGGACGAGGTCGAGAAGGCCCACCCCGAGGTCTTCGACATCCTGCTCCAGGTGCTCGACGACGGGCGGCTCACCGACGGACAGGGCCGGACGGTCGACTTCCGCAACGTGATCCTGATCCTCACCTCCAACATCGGCTCGCAGTTCCTCGTGGACCCGGGCCTGGAGAAGGAGGCACAGCGGGCCGCCGTGATGACCGCGGTCAGAAGCTCGTTCAAGCCGGAGTTCCTCAACCGGCTCGACGACGTGATCCAGTTCGACGCGCTCGGCACCGAGGAGCTGTCCAGGATCGTGGACCTGCAGGTGGCCCACCTGGCGAGGCGTCTGACGGACCGGCGGCTCACGCTGACCGTGACCCCGGCCGCGCGCGACTGGCTGGCACTGACGGGCTACGACCCCCTGTACGGCGCGCGTCCGCTGCGCCGCCTCGTCCAGTCCGCGATCGGCGACAAACTGGCCAAGGAGGTCCTCTCCGGCGAGGTCCAGGACGGCGACGAGGTGCTGGTCGACCTCGACGAGGCGAGGGACTCCCTGTCCATCGGCCCGGTGAGGGCCTGACGGCGACCGTGCGATGAATCGGCAGGCCGTGTGGCGATCGGGTGGAGGTCAGCGGGAGCCGACGGCGGTCGGCTGGAGACCGGTAAGGACCTGACCGCCTCCGACGCGGCCCGGTAATGGCTTGACCACCATTGAGCTAAGCCCGCCCCTGAGCGAGACCCCCCTGTTACGTTCGGTTTTCGTCGGATTACCGAACGCAACAGGGGGATGCGAATGTCGAATTCATCACGGAACATCCGGGGAATCCTCGCGATGGCGGTGCTCACGGTCGGCGCCGGCCTCACGATGGCCTCCCCGGCGTCGGCGGAGATCGTGCCCTGCCAGGAGCAGGGCACGGCGACGGCTCTGGGAACGCCCGGACCGGTGGAGCCCGCGTGCGAGGAGACCGGCGCCGCCGGAACCGCCGCGACACCCGAGGGGGCTCCCACCACGGACAGCGCCGTCACAACATCGACGACGGACAACACCGTGACACCTCCGATCACTGACAGCACCGTGACCTCATCGATCACGGACAACAACGCGAGCCTGCCGACGACGGACAGCACCGTCACCCCGCCGACCACGGACGGCACCACGAACCTCTCGACGGACAGCACCGCGACACCACAGGCCGCAATCAGCGGCGAGGCGCCGATGACGGACAGCACCGTCACCCCGCCGACCACGGACGGCACCACGAACCTCTCGACGGACAGCACCGCGACACCACAGGCCGCGACCAGCGGCGAGGCGCCGGTGACGGTGAGCGACACGGAGCTGCCTACTCCGGGAACGCCGGTGACGGTGAACAGCGAGCAGGCGCCGGCGGCCGTGGCCGGTGCTGAGGCGCCGGTGACCGCGAACATCGGCGAGACGTCCGTGACCGCGGACCGGCTCGCACGCGTCACCGGTCTGCCCCAGCTCTCCCAGCCCTCCGCCGTGGTCGGCTTCGCCGACGCCGGGGTCCTCGGCCTGTCGAGCCTTCCCGGTCACGAGTGGACGAACTCGTGGGTGAGCATCATGGCCGAGGCACCGGAACTGCCGGGCACGCCGGGCGCCCCCGGTGACGGCATCAGCTGGCTGCGGGCCCCCGCACCGCCGGCACCCGGTGAGCTC
Source organism: Streptosporangium sp. NPDC050284 (assembly GCF_044459525.1). Classification (NCBI taxonomy): domain Bacteria; kingdom Bacillati; phylum Actinomycetota; class Actinomycetes; order Streptosporangiales; family Streptosporangiaceae; genus Streptosporangium; species Streptosporangium sp. NPDC050284. Next base: position 35,615 of record NZ_JBITIZ010000010.1, on the reverse strand, counting down.
GTCGAAGTGCCGGACGCACCGGACGCACCGGGCGCTTCGGACGCACCGGTCAACGAGCCCGCGCCTCCGATGCCCGACCTCGTCCCGGCGGAGGCCGTCACCGAGAACCTGCCGACCACGGACGCGCCCGCCGCTGACGCAACCACCGCCGAGGCACCCACCACCGACGCGCCAGCTGCCGACGCAACCACCACGGACATGCCGGCCGCAGACGCGCCCGCCGCCGAGGCACCCACCACCGACGCGCCAGCTGCCGACGCGCCCGCCGCTGACGCAACCACCACGGACACGCCCGCTGCCGACGCGCCCGCCACCGAGGCACCCGCCGCAGACACCCACACTGCGGACATGCCGACCGCGAACGTGCCCGCCGCAGACGCGCCCACCGCGGACATGCCGACCGCGGACGCGCCCGCTGCCGACGCCCCCACCGCGGATATGCCCACGGTGGAGCCGCCGGCCGCTGTGCGCCCGGAGGCCCCCGTGCCGCCGGACGCCCCCGCGGCCGGCGAGGCCACGTCGGAAGGCGGCGCGAACGGCACCACGGTGCAGGGCGCCGCAGCGGCTCCCGTTCTTCCCGCGCCTGAGGGAACGCTCCCGAACCTCAACGTGGAGTAAATGCGGAGCCAGGAGGCGGTGGACCGGCCGCCGATCCGCGGATCAGCCCGCGGGTCGGCATAGATCCACCGCCGAACCATCGCGGGGGAGGGCCGTGCCTCACGGGGCACGGCCCTCCCCCGCCGCATGTCAGGTCGGCGGGACCGGGGCGCCGTCAGTGCGAGGCGTCCAGGAGGGCGTCGAGGTCGTCCTCCGGGAGACCGAGGTCCACGCGAATCCGGTAGCGGGTTCTGAGCAGGGCGATGTGCTCGCCGCTCCCCTCCACCGCCCGGTGCGCCCCCTCGGTCGCCCACTTATGGGCCTCTCCGAGGTCGCCGTAGGCGACGAGGGTCTCGGCGACCGTGAGGGCGGTGGCCGCGGTGACATCACCGACGGCGCGGATCGCCGCGATCACCTCCCTCGCCTCGTCAGGCCGTTCGAGCTCGAAGAGGGTGTCGGCGATCCCCGCCCGGGGGTCGACGCTCACCTCGCCGCCGTCGTCCACCGCCCGCTGGAAGCAGTCGAAGGCCCGGGCGGGCTGTCCGGCCTGCCGCCACTCCTCGGCGGCGAGCACGAGGATCGCCGCCCGTGATATGTCGCCGGACGCGTACGTCTCGACCAGGTCTTCGAGTCGCCGGGCCAGGTCTTCGTGATCGTCGGCCAGAAGTGCCTGCTCAAGCAATCGATCAAGTTGCTCACGTGTCACATGCGCCACATCGCGAGAGTACCGAGCGACGCTCGACCGCGTACGGCCAACGGCAGGTATTGGCCACGTTACCTTAGGCAAACGAACGACTACGCTGCGCGTTTTTCCCCAGCAAAACGGGCATATGAGCAACGACTACTGACAGAGGAGCATGTCACGGGAAGGAGTCGCGATGGGCATGTCCAAGCAGACATCGTTCACGTTGATGCTCCTTCTGGTCTTCTCCGTGGTCGTTCCCGGGTCCGCCGGATACCTTTCGGTCAAGATGGAGGCGATCGGGCAGGCACACCGGGAGCTGGTCACCCTGGAGAACCGTATCCGTGGCGAGAGGCTCGCCGCCCGGATCAGAAAAGTCGAACGAATCTACCGGGAGAGGCGGCTCCGGCCGATCATCTCGTCCGGCCGCGAGCCCTGTGATTCCTCGGGGTGGCCTCGCGAGGAGCCGAGGACACGGCCACCCGGACTGTCCGCGGTCGTTCCCGTTCCGGTGGCGGGTACGGAACAGCGGCAGGAGAAGCGGTCGCGTGCGCGCGGACACGTCGTCAGGAAAAGCATCCCGCAGGGACAGGGACCGATTACTCGGGAACGGGACATGCGAGGGCGGGAAACGCCGGGGCAGGGTGTCCAGGAGCCCGCGCAGCAGAGGCTGACGGCGCAGGGGCGCCCCGAGGCAGGGATGGCCGGCGAGGCCGCCTTCCCCGAGCGGTGGTCCCAGCTCGAACGCCGGGGCAGACGGCACCAGGAGGGGGACGTGCCCAGCGCACCGGACGTGCTCACCGCACCGGACGCGCTCGGCGTCGAGAGCCCGCCGGAGGGCACCGGCACATCCCCCGTCGAGGCTTCCCCTTCCCTACCCCCTCAGCCCGGAACACGGGCGCGGTGACGGCTCGACCCCTCGCGCGGCCAACGCTTCATCAGGGGGTGCCGCTGGCTCTCAGACCGAGACGCGGGCGAACTGGCGGTTCAGGTAGCCCCGGATGAGGCGCTTCGCCTCGGCCACGATCTCCGGGGCGCCGTTCGGATCGCGCCGGAAGGCCAGCTTGAGCACGGCGTCCCCGGCCTCGACAGCGACGAGGATCGCCAGGTCGAACTCCTCGCTGTCGGCCAGTCCGTACTCCTGCAGGAGGAGACCGCGCAACCGTCCGGCGATCACCGTGTTGTTCTCCGACGAGGCGTCGAGCAGGTTGAGGTCGACCACGTCGCCGAAGTGCAGGGACCGGAAACCCGGCACGGTCCTGTGCATCTCCACGTACTCGTCGATGATCGCGTCGACCGCGTCCCACCAGCCCTCGTAGTCCTCCAGCAGGAAGCGCCTGCCGATACGGGCGACGAACCCCTCCACGTGGCGCCGGGTCACCGCCTGGGTGATGGCTCGCTTGTCGGGAAAGAACTGGTAGACCGAACCGATCGCGACCCCCGCGCGCTCGGCGATCCTCGTGGTGGAGAGCGCGTCGTAGCCGATCTCGTCCAGCAGGTCGGCACACGCGTCGAGCATCCGCTCGACACGTCGCGCGCTCCGTCGCTGGGTGGGTTGGCGCCGCAGTGGAGCCTCTCCGTGCTCCTCGCAGGACATGGTGGACACCACACCATCTTGCCCCTCTGGCACGTCAGGGTCAGTACTTATTCACCAATCACGAGTTTTCTCCACCCCGGGGTGGACCGGACGAACCTCGCAACGTCGCATGTGAGGCGGTGTGTGAACGCCGATGGGACGTCGCCTGGCTCCTCCACCGGCGTCACGCCTCCTGCCGCACGAGACGCCCGGAACCTTTTCCGCGCCTCCTCCGGAATATCGGGAGATGTCCGGAACCTTCGCCGGGCCCGCTCCGAGTCACTCGGAGCGGGTGGGCCTGGCGGCGAGGCCGGTGCAGCCGCGCAGCGCCTTCCAGTCCGCGATCGCCTGCTGCCGCCCGGTCCCGGTGATCGGGACCGGCACCCCGCCCTGGATGGTGGCCGGGGTCCACTGGTCCTTGAGCACCCTGCGGCCGTTGATCGTCAGGGTGAGCACACCGGTCCTGCCGGTCTCCGGCCCCCAGTTGTAGAAGACGAAGTTCCCCAGACCGTAACTGACGTAGCTGTTCTTCAGGTATCCGGCACCGAGCAGGATGTGCGCGTGGCCGCCGACGACGACGTCCGCGCCGGCCGCGACCAGCTTGGGCGCCAGGCCGCGCTGCGCCTCGTTGGGGCACTTCTGCAGCTCGGTACCCCAGTGCAGATGGACGATCACGGTGTCCGAGTTCTTGCGTGCCCTGCGCACCTCCTGGAGCAGTCTCGCCTCGTTCTTCGCCGAGGCGAGGCCTCCCTGGTCGCCCGAGGCCGTCCACGCCTGGATGAACTCCGCGTCCAGCACCTGGGTCGCGCCGATGACGGCGACGCGGTTGCCGTTCACGGTCGTCCGCCACGGCTTGTACGCCTCGGCCTCGTTCCTGCCCACACCCACGACTGGGAACTTGGACCGTTTGATGGCGGCGAGAGAGTCCGTCAGCCCGCTCTGCATGTAGTCCATGCCGTGGTTGTTCGCGAGGGAGGCGACGTCCACCCCGGCCGCCTTCAGCGCGGTGAGCGCCGTCGCCGGGGCACGGAAGGTGTACTGCTTGCCGGGGGCCGGGGTGCCGCCGGTGGTGATCGCCGTCTCCAGATTGATCATCGCCAGGTCGGAGCTTCTCAGCACCTTGGCGATCGGGCCGAGCGCGGTCTTCGGATCGGCGTTCAGCCGGTTTCGCAGCACGCCCTCGAAGTGCACATCCCCGCCGAAGGAGATGGTGTACGGCTTGCGCTCGGGCGTGGGGGTGGCCTCGGCCGGTTCGGTGGGCTTCTTCACGGCGTCGGAGGACGGTTCGGGGGCGGCCGACTCGGCCGCGGAGCAGGCCGCGAGAAGCACGGCTGAGGCGGTGACCGCGGCGACCAGGGCGAGGCGGCGAGCTGTGTACGTGTCCATCGGTATCCGAGGATGCCATCTCGTCCATCCCCGTGTCACAACTCGCGCCGCCGGATTCGTTTCCGCGAAAAGCCGGAGCCGGTCGCCGGTGCCCGGCGTCGCGGGCCGTCCGGACAGGGTGTTCCGGGGCCGCCTGTCCTCGCACGGCTCGCTTCTCCCTCGGAAGAACGTGGGCCCTACGGCTGTCCTACCGCCTCAGGTGGCCGTCCGGACTGTTCCCTGGAACACGAAAGGGGGCTGTCCCGCCGTTGGGCAAGCCCCCGGTCCTGAAAGGACGGTCACTCAGAGATCGAAGTCTCCGCTCTTCACCGCCGCGACGAACGCGCTCCACCCGGTCGTGCCGAAGAGCAGCACCGGTCCGCGCCTGTCCTTGCTGTCTCTGACCGCGAACCCTTCGTCGGCCAGGCGGGCCACCTCAACGCAGTTGCCACTCGCGGCACTGAGCCCACTCTTTCGCCAGATCACTCCACATTGGTAAATATCGGACATATCTCACCTCCTCTCCCATAGATAGCCATAGGGCACCTTAAGAATGAAGGCGTGATGGAAAACGTGCAAGGTATTGGACATGTCCAGATAGGGCACCATGTCCGGCGCGCTCCCCCGGTGTGCGATGATTCTCCCCTGCTCCACCGGCGGGCGGTCAATCCATCCGGTGAGCAGAGCCAATGAAACGCGGTAATCGCAGCGGGGCGGCTCTTTTTCTCCAGGCGAGCACTGGAGCCGCTTCTGCTATATGTCGAACTCTCCGTCCTTCACTCCGCCGACGAATGCCTTCCACTCATCGGGAGTGAAGACCAGCACGGGCCCGGATCCGTTCTTGCTGTCCCGGACCCCTACGCCGCCTCCGCTCAGCGTCGCCACTTCGACGCAATTGCCGTTCGGAGAGCTGTGCGCGCTCTTCTTCCACATCGCACCGCTGAAATCAGTCACGTTCATTTTTTCTTTCCATAAAAATGACGGTAGTCGCCGGTTGCCAAGCCGGTCGCTACCTGCCCCAATGCTCGCTTACCTCTTTGATCAGTTCCTGCGAGCCGACCTCTGGAAGAGCACGTTCCATCAAATGCTCAAAGGCACGCTCATACCCGTACACTTTTTCCACATCATCCACGTACCGTCCACCGAAAAGCGATTCAAGGTAGACCGTGTCCGGAAAATCGGAAAAAGTGAGGTGCACGAACGGTCCCGTGGACACCGGTGGCGGAACATCCTTGGAAAGAATTCTCATATCTACGTGTTCCAGCTCCGACACCTCGATCAGGTGTCGCAGCTGATCTCGCATGACGCGAGCGTCGCCGTACTGACTTTTCAACACGGATTCGTTGAACACCGCCAGCAGGGTCAGCGGTCTGGAGTCGTACAGCAACGTACGCTGACGCGCCATCCGCACCTCGACCCGATCCTGGAACCAACTCGACGGCACCTGGCTCGCATGCTGCCCCACCGAGATGACCGCACGAGCGTATTCCTCTGTCTGGAGAAGCCCCGGCACGATCTGGGGTTCCCAGTTACGCATCTCAGTGGCCTCCGCCTCCATCCCGATGAGCGTGATGTAGTCATCGGGAACGGAGTTTCGATATCTCTCCCACCAGCCCTTCCTGGAGGCCTCGCGCCGTAGCGCGACCAGGGTCTCCCTGAGCCGCTCGTCTACGCCGTAAAGCTCGGCGAGCGCCTCGACGTCCGCCTCCTTGGCCAGCGTCTTGGCGGTCTCTATCCGGCTGACCTTCGCGGTCGACCACCCCAGGCGACCCGACACCTCGTCGCCCGTCATGTTCAGGCCTTCGCGGAGCCGGCGCAGCTCCATGCCCAGCCGACGCTGACGGAGCGCTGGACTGCCACGTTCCGACATCACGACCTCCTCACCATGACGGGCGAGCGGCTGTCACGGCCTCAACAGGAACTCGATGAATAGTAGTGCAAATTACACCGATGGTTGCAGTGCATCTGCGGAAGTTTATTGCTTTTTTCCTTACGGCAAGTCTTGCCGCCAAATCTATGCTGAGCGACTATCAGAACAGGAAGGTCCTCGCAAGATCGGGGGAGCCACCGGTGATCATCCGGAGGGCGTCTTCGAGGGCATTCGTGAGCCGCGGGTGTGAAACAGACACGCGGCTCTTCGGCAACGGCGCCGTCTTCGAAGAAACGGAGTTGACACGGGGAGGCCGACAGGGGAGCAGCGGTAATCGGCCGGCGACGGCCCAAAGTCGCACGCACTCAAGAAAGTGTCCTGACCGGACACAAAAAACACCGGGTCGGCGGCCACCGACCCGGTTGGCACAAGAACTCCGCGTCAAAGCCACGAAGGGAGTCTCCTATGTCCTTCCACCGTACCAACAGAACCCACGGAATCAAGACCTTCATCCTCGACCTGATCTATGTGACCGACCGAGAGCTCTGCATGGACCAGGACGAGTGGGCCTACCGGCTCGGCTGGAGCGTGACCCGGACCGGTTTCGGGGCCAGGCACTACCGCGAGCCGCGGTTCGACCTCCTCAGGGCCGAGCGGACGGCCACCCCCGCCCTCACCCTGGCGCCCGTCCACGACAAGGGGGCGGGCGGCGATGTCGCGGCGTGATCTCCGCGGCAGCCGCTACGGCCACCCCGGCGGCCGTCCTCCCAGCCGTGCGGGGCTCATCGTCCGGCTGTGGCGCTGGCGGACGGAGGTCCTCCTGCTCGCCGTCGCCTCGTTCCTCATGGTCATCGTGGTCCTCTCGCTCCGCGAGGGCGACTGGTGGCCGTTTCTCGTTGTGCTCTGCGCCGCCGTCGCCCCCGCGGCCTCCGGCTTCGGGAGAAACTGGGTGACGGCACATGTGTGGTGCCTGGTCTCCCGGCACCGCCTCCAACGGGCGTGCGCGGAGACCGGGATACACACCCGCTTCGGCAGGCTGCCGCTGATCCTGTGGATCACCCCCACCGCCGACGGGGAGAAGGCGCTCGTCCTCGCCAGGGCGGGAACCTGCGCCGAGGACTTCGACGCCTTTTCCGCCGAGATCGCGGCGGCGTGCTACGCCCGCGACGCCGTGGTGTCCCGGCACCTCAGGTGGGGGAACCTGCTGACGGTCGAGATCATCCGCGGGGGCGAGGTCTCCGGTCCCCCGGTGGGTCTCGACCGGCTCTACGGGCGGACGAACTGGGTGTGCCTGCGGGCCGGCCACGCCACGGAGACCGACCGTGCCGCGGAGGCCCTCCATGCGGCAGAGGCCCGCCGTGCCACGGAGACCGGCCGGACCACGGAGACCGGCCACCCCCGACAGGCCCGCCGCACCACAGAGGAGGAGCCCGATATCCACCGCGCCACCGTCCCGTTCTCCGGACCCGGCGAGTTGCCCGGATCCGGCGAGCTTCCCGGGAGGCGCCGACAGGCCGCGTGAACCTCCACCCGGCCGCGAAGGAAAGCCCCGGAGCCCAGGCGGTTTCAAGGGGTCGTCGCGACTCCTCGGATCGAGATGTCGCGACGACCACGTGAATCCAAGCCACGCTCCGGGGCTTTCCCCGTGCCGGACCGACGGCCATGATGAGTTCATTCGCCGAACCCAGGAGCGCCGATGAGAACAGCCCACAGGACCTGCCCCCTCTGCGAGGCCGTCTGCGGCCTCCGGCTCACCCTCGACGACGCCGGACACGTCACCTCGGTCAAAGGCGACCCGGACGACCCCTTCTCCAGGGGTTTCGTCTGTCCCAAGGGCGCGAGCCTGGGCCGCCTCGACGAGGACCCCGACCGGCTCGGCGTCCCGATGATCCGTACGGGTGAGGAGTGGCGCGAAGCGTCCTGGGAGGAGGCGTTCCGCGCGGTCGAGGAGGGCCTCGGCGGGGTGATCGACGCCCACGGCCGCGGTTCGCTCGCCGTCTACCTCGGCAATCCGAACGCCCACTCCATGGCGGGAGCCCTGTACGGCGGGCCGCTGATCCGCGCCCTCGGCACCCGCAACGTCTTCTCCGCGAGCACCGTCGACCAGATGCCCAAGCACGTCTCCTGCGGTCTGATGCTCGGCGACCCGATGGCGATCGCGGTGCCCGACCTGGACCGTACCGACCACCTGCTGATGCTCGGCGCCAACCCGCTGGAGTCCAACGGCTCGCTCTGCACCGCCCCCGACTTCCCCGGCCGTCTCAAGGCGCTGCGCGGGCGCGGCGGCAAACTCGTGGTCGTCGACCCGCGCCGCACCCGCACCGCCGCCCTCGCCGACGAGCACCTGTTCGTACGCCCGGGCATGGACGCCTACCTGCTGTTCGGCATCGTCCACACCCTCCTCGCCGAGGACCTCACCTCGGTCGGCGCCGACATCGGCGGCATCGGGATCGACGGGCTGGAGGAGGTGAGGCGGCTGGCACAGGACTTCGCCCCCGAGGTCGTGGCCCCGATGTGCGGGATACCGGCCGGGGAGATCGTACGGCTGGCGCGCGAGCTGGCGGCGGCCCCGACGGCCGCCGTCTACGCCCGCATCGGCACCTGCACCGCCGAGTTCGGCACCGTCGCGCAGTGGCTGGTCGACGTCGTCAACATCCTGACCGGCAACTTCGACCGTCCCGGCGGGGTGATGTTCGCGAAGACCGCCGTGGAGAACGGCCGCCGGAGCAGGCCGTACGTCACGGGACGCTGGCACAGCCGCGTCCGGGGGTTGCCGGAGGCGAACGGCGAGATCCCGGTGGCCACCCTCGCCGACGAGATCGAGACGCCGGGAGAGGGGCAGGTCAGGGGGCTGGTCGTGGTGGCCGGCAATCCGGTGCTGTCGGCGCCGGGCGGACCCCGGCTGGACCGGGCCTTCCGCGACCTGGAGTTCATGGTCTGCGTGGACCCGTACCTGAACGAGACCACCCGGCACGCGAACGTGATCCTGCCGCCGCCGCGCGTGACGCAGTCGCCGCACTACGACCTGACGCTGCTCGCCTTCGCGGTCCGCAACTACGCGAGGTTCTCCCCGCCGGTCCTGCCGCTGGAGCCGGGACGTCCGTCGGAGGCCGAGATCATGGCACGGCTGGCGATGATCGCCTCGGGTCAGGGCGCGGACGCCGATCCGGCCCTGCTCGACGAGCTGATCCTCGACCGGATGCTCCGAAGGGCCGTCGAGACGCCCGGATCTCCGGTGCAGGGCGCGGACCCCGCCGAGCTGCGCGCCTCCCTGGACGGCGGCAGCGGGGCGGAGAGGCGGCTGGACGCCATGCTCAGGCTCGGACCGTACGGACTCTCCCTGGCCACTCTCCTGGCGAACCCGCACGGCATCGACCTGGGAGCGCTGGAGCCCCGGCTGGCGGAGATCGTCCGTACGGCCTCGGGACGGGTGGAGCTCGCCCCGCCACAACTGGTCGAGGACGCCGCGCGGCTGCGCGAGCGGCTCGCCGTCCCGCCCGCGGAGATCGTGCTGATCGGACGGCGCCACCTGCGTTCCAACAACAGCTGGCTGCACAACGTGGGACCGCTGGTCGGCGGGACCAACCGGTGCACCCTGCAGATCAACCCGGACGACGTGAGCAGGCTCGGGCTGGGCGAGCACGCCGTGGTGCGCTCGGCCGCCGGAGAGCTGGTCGTGCCGCTTGAGCCGACCGACACGATCATGCCGGGGGTGGTGAGCCTGCCCCACGGATGGGGGCACTCCGGCACCTCGCAACCGGTGGCAGCCAAGCACGCGGGAGTGAACGCGAACACGCTGACAGATGATTCCGTCGTGGACATACCCTCGGGAAACGCCGTGTTCAACGGGGTTCCCGTCACCCTCGGCCGGGCGTGATCCCATGATCGCTCGGAAAAGCGGGATCGACGCGCATTAGGCTTGCGCGCGTGACCACCCCTCCAGCACAGGACCGTCTGCACGCTCAGCTCACCTTCGCCATGGAGATCGACAAGCTCAGACGCATCGTCCGCCGCAACACCCTCATGGACGGGTCGCGGCGTGAGAACGACGCCGAGCATTCCTGGTACGTGGGCATGCTGGCGATGGTCTTGGCCGAGCACGCACCACCGGGCACCGATCTCGACAGGGTCGTCGCGATGCTGCTTGTCCACGACATCGTCGAGATCGACGCGGGAGACACGTTCATCTACGACGCCTCGGCCGTCGAAGCCCAGCTGGACATCGAGCGCAAGGCCGCCGACCGGATCTTCGGGCTGCTCCCCTGCGACCAGGCCGCGCGGTTGCGCGAGCTCTGGGACGAGTTCGAGGAACGCAGGACACCGGAGGCCAGGTTCGCCAAGGCCCTCGACCGGATCGCCCCCATCATGGCCAACCACCACAACGAGGGCGGCACCTGGTCGCTGTACAAGGTGACGGCCGAGCAGGTGCTGGAGAAGGTGAAAATCATCGAGGAGGGATCGGCGACACTGGGCGCCTACGCCACCGAGATCATCGCCCTCTCCGTCAGCCGAGGGCATTTGGCGCGTGCATAACGCCGTTCTCGGGTAGGTCCCTATGGTCAAGGAGGGGGCAATGGTGAAGGAAACTGTCAAAACAGGGCGTCGGACCAGGCGTCTGGTGTCCGGGGTCGAGCTCACCGATCGGATCGAGCGCTCGCCCAAGGCCGACAGACCGATCCGCGTGCTCGCCAAGGCCGTGCGCCGGCGGATCGGTCCAGGACCGCTGCGTGACCTGCTTCACGGGGTGCCGATCGGCAAACCGCTGCATCCACCGCTCGCCAACGTCAGCCTGGGTCTCTGGACGGCGACGGCGGTGCTCGACGTGACCCGCGCCGATCCGCGGGCGTCGCGGATGCTGGTCGCGGGCGGGCTCGCGGCCGCGATGCCCGCGATGGCGGCGGGCATCACCGACTGGTCGGCGCTCCACCGTGAGCAGCAACGGGTGGGGTTCGTGCACGCGATCGCCAACCTGACCGCTTTCGGGCTCTACGCGGGTTCGCTGGTGTTGCGGATGGCCGGGCGTGACCAGACCGGGCGGGTGCTGTCGTTCGCCGGGCTGAGTGCCGCGAGCGTGGGCGGCTACCTCGGCGGCCACCTCGCCTACCGGCAGGCGGCCGGGGCGAACCACGCCGAGTCCGTCGCCCACCTGGTCCCGCTGGGCTGGCACGACCTGTGCGACGTCGGCGACCTGCCGGACGGGCGCCCGGTGACGCGGAGGCTGGGTTACATCGATCTGTTCGTGCTGCGCGTCGGCGCGAACGTCACGGTGCTCGCCGACCAGTGCGCACACCTGGCGGGTCCGCTCCACCAGGGGCGCCTGATCTCGGAGGGAGGGACCGCCTGCGTGGTCTGCCCGTGGCACGGGAGCACCTTCAGGCTCTCCGACGGAGCCGTCGTACACGGCCCGGCCACCGCTCCCCAGCCGTCCTTCGAGACCCGGATCCGCCGCGACGGGATGCTCCAGGTCCGTCCCGCGCAGACCTGACCGGGCACCCGCGAGAACAAGTCCACGCCCGTCTCCAGGACCTGGTAGGAAACCCGGGGACGTGTCCGGGCGCGGCGAACCCGGGTCCGGGCGGGCGCTGCGCCCCGCCCAGGCGTGACCGTACGTCCCACCCGGGCGTGACGAGAACCGGCTCCCGCCGTCGGCCCGGCCTAGGCCGGCTTGCCGTCGGCGGGGTGTTCGACCAGGGCGAGAATACGGCTGGACATGAAGCGGGCGGTACGCACGGCCGTTCCGCTTCGGGTGACCTCGCTCACCTCGACAACGCCGCCTCGGGCGTTGGCCACCTCAACGCGGCGCCCCGCTCTGGTGGCGCTGACCTCGTAGGTACGGGAACTGTCTCCTGCGTCGATGACAACCTCGACTTTGTCACCTTTCATACCTGAATAAGTACCCGGTAGCAGGCAGGTTCACCCGTACACCAGTTTGACTATCGCCACTATTCCGACGCACACCACGAACCAGCGCAGCACCGGGGCCGGCAGTCGCCTGCCGATCTTCGCGCCGAGGAAACCGCCGATCGCGGCGCCCAGCGCCACCATCAGGGCCGCCAGCCAGTCGACCTCCGCGACCACGATGAACAGCAGCGCGGCGCACGCGTTGACCAGCAGCGCGAGCACGTTCTTGGCCGCGTTGATCCGCTGCAGGCCCTCGTCGAGGAAACTGCCCATCAGCCCGATGAGCAGCACTCCCTGGGCCGCGCCGAAGTAGCCGCCGTACATGCCGCACACGAGAACGCCACCCCAGAGCCAGGGGCCGCCGTGCGGATGGGGGTGCTCCCGTCTGGCGCTCAGCCAGCTGTTGAGCCTCGGCTGGATCACCACCAGCACGCACGCCATGGCGATCAGGACGGGCACGACGATGTCGAACGTCTCCGCGGGAAGGTAGAGCAGGAGCACCCCGCCGATCATCGCCCCGACCAGCGCGGGAACCCCCAGCCTGATCAGCCGCGGGCGCTGCCCCCTCAGCTCCTCCCGGTAGCCGAACGCGCCGGTCAGCGACCCCGGGACCAGGCCCACGGTGTTGGAGACGTTCGCGATGACCGGTGGCATGCCCAGCGCGACCATCGTCGGGAACGTGATCAGAGACCCGGAACCGACGACGGCGTTGATGCCCCCCGCCCCGACGCCGGCCACGAAGATCGCGACCGCCTCCCACGGTGTCATGCGCTTCCCCTCACTCGTCAGGCTCGCGCCCATAGGCAGGTGCACGGCCCTCACCGGATGGTAGGAGGAGATCGAGATCATCCGGTGGCGGGGGTGTCCTTAACGTCGGAAACGCCCTCCTCGCCCGGGGCCTCGTCCCTGTCCGGGAGAAGGTCCGCGAGGCTTTCGAGGGTCCGCCTCAGGTCCGGCGGGACGATCCACAACCTGCCCGCGTCCCCCCTGGCGATCTCGGGGAGCGCCCGCAGATATTCGTGGGCGAGAAGCTCCGGGTCGGGCCTGCCGTCACGGGCGGCGCGAAAAAGCATGTCGATCGCGTCGGCCTCCCCCCTGGCCCGCGTCGCCCTGGCCTCGGCATCGGCCCGCGCCCTGAGCACGGTCGCCTCCGCCTCGCCGCGAGCGGCCAGTACGGCGGCCTTTCTCCGCCCCTCGGCGGCGAGGACGGCCGCCTGCTTCTCCCCCTCGGCCGCGAGCAGCGCGGCCCGCCTGTCGCGGTCGGCGCGGTAGTGCCTCTCCATCGCCTCCTGGATCGAGACGGGCGGGTCGATCGTCTTCACCTCGACCCGGCTGGCCCGCAGACCCCATCCGCCCGCCGCGTCGTCGAGCGCCCGGCGCAGCTCGGTGCCGATCTCCTCGCGGGAGGCCAGCACGCGGTCCACACTCATCCCGCCGACCACGTCGCACAGCGTGGTCGCGACGAACTGCTCGACGGCGACCAGGAAGTTGGCGATCTCGTAGGTCGCCGCGCGGGCGTCGGTCACCTGGAAGGAGACGGCCGTGTCGACCGAGACGACGAGGTTGTCGGAGGTGACGACCGCCTGCGGCGGGAAGGCGACGACCTGCTCACGGAGGTCGACCATGTCCTTGATCCGGTCGATGAACGGCACTACGAGGTTCAGCCCGGGACCGAGCGTCCTGTGGTAGCGCCCCAACCGCTCCACGACACCCGCCGTGGCGTGCGGCACGACGCGAACCATCCGATGGACGGCGAAAGCCGCCACGACCACGATGACGAGTGCGGCGACAAGCGCTTCCATGAACCACCCCGGGCGGTCGAGTCACGTGGAACTCTTGACCCGGCAGGATATTTGCTTTTCCCTTCACCGGCCTTTGAACGACCGAAACGATCTCGGAACCTCTCAGGGCTCTCTCAGAGCTGGTGCGCCCGCGCGTACCAGCGACCCTCGCGCCCCCGATCCAGGGTGAGCGGGACGCTGAAGGTGTGCGACAGGTTCTCCGCGGTCATCACCTGGTCGATCGGGCCCTGAGCCACCACCGAGCCGTGCCGGAGCAGCAGGGCGTGGGTGAACCCACTGGGCACCTCCTCCACATGGTGGGTGACCAGCACCATGGTCGGCGCCTTCGGGTCGTGCGCGAAGGTCGCCAGGCGGCGGACCAGGTCTTCGCGCCCGCCCAGGTCGAGGCCCGCGGCCGGTTCGTCCAGCAGCAGCAGCTCCGGGTCGGGCATGAGCGCGCGGGCGATCTGGACCCGCTTGCGCTCCCCCTCCGACAGCGTGTTGAAGCGGCGCCGGATCAGGTGGGCGCAGCCGAGCTGGTCGATCAGCTCGACGGCACGCGTGACGTCGTGGGAGTCGTACTCCTCCGTCCAGCGGCCGAGGATGGCGTACGAGGCCGTGAGAACCAGATCGATGACCTTCTCGTCCGGCGGCACCTTCTCCGCCAGCGCGGCGCTCGCGAGCCCGATGCGGGGCCGCAGCTCGAAGACGTCACTCTGGCCGAGCCGCTCGCCAAGGATCTCGACGACGCCCTCGGTGGGGAACAGCATCGCCCCGACCACCTGCAGCAACGTCGTCTTTCCCGCGCCGTTGGGGCCGATGACGACCCACCGCTCGTCCTCGTGAACGGTCCAGTCGATCTCCCGCAGCAGGACCGCTCCGTCCCTGCGGACGGTGACGTCCTGTAGCCGAAGCACCTGACCGCCCATCCCTTACGCCTCCTTGTGAATCGCTCGAACAAAACCTATTGCAGGACAAGCGCATATCGTGGATCGGTGCACCCTGATTCACCGATCTCGGCCACCCTGGTCTGCTGGGGCAACGCCTGGCTCGCCGGACAGGTCGGCCTCGACGAGGCCGCCGACCGCGTGGAGCGGCAGGCAGGCCCCCAACTCGTCGCCGGCGAGACCGGCGACCTCGCCCTCCGCGGATTCCTCGCCGACCTGCGGATCGAGGGCATGAAATCGCTGCGACTGGCCCTTCCCGTCGCGGGCGACCCACTCGGTCTCACCGGACCGCCCCCTTTCAACTCCGCGGCCATCGAGGCCGGGCAGGCGGCGACAGCCGTGCTTCCCGACAGATGTCTCGGCCTGATCCCGGTAAACGACCGCCGCGGGTCATCGTACGCCGGGGTTCGCTGGACCGTGCTGGAGGCCCGTACCGCGGCCCCCGACCTGCCCTCCCTCGCCGAGGCCGAGCACGAGCTGACCCGCGCGATGCGGGTGGCCACCGACGCCCTGCTCGGCGTGGAGGGTCCGGCCCAGGGCCACCGGCGGCTGGAGATCGTGGACGACGGCCTGGCCCCCGGCTACCCCGCCAGGGCCCACCGGGTCGCCGCCCTCGCCGCCCGCCTCGCCGCGGTGCTCCGCGTCGCCGACGACCGCGGGCTCACCTCGGGCCAGATCGCCGTACGCGGTGGGGCCCTGCGTGAGCTCGACCGCGCGGTGCGCCGGGCCAGGGTGGTCGCCCACCACGCCATCACCGAGCTGGTCTGAGGGCCGGGCCACCGGGACCACCGTCAGGCCAGACCGTTTCTCACCGCGTAGAGAGCGGCCTGGGTCCTGTCCTGCACGCCCAGCTTCATCAGCACGCTGGAGACATGGGTCTTCACCGTCTTCTCCGCCACCGCGAGCTGCCTGGCGATCTCCCGGTTGGAACGGCCCGAGGCGATCAACGCGAGCACCTCGCGCTCCCGATCGGTCAGCGGCGCCACATACCTGTCCTCCTGTCCGCCCTCCCTCGCGACCCGGACGGGTTCGGGACCGGCCAGCATCGCCTCGGCGGCCTCGGGGGCGAGCAGCACCTGGCCGCCGTACACCGCCCGGATCGCGCGTACGAGCGCGACCGGTTCGACGTCCTTGTAGAGGAAGCCCGCCGCGCCCGCTCGCATCGCCGGGGCCACGTCGCCCCTGTCGCTCACCGAGGTCAGCACGAGCACCCTCGGCGACAGCCCTCGCTCGCCCAGCAGCAGCAGCGCGCCGAGCCCGTCGAGCACCGGCATCTTCAGGTCGAGCAGCAGCACGTCGGGGGCGAGAGACTCCACCAGGGCGACCGCCTCGGCGCCGTCGGCGGCCTCGCCGACCACGTCGAGATCCTCCTGCAGGTCCAGGAAGGTGCGAAGGCCCTGCCTCACGACCGGGTGGTCGTCGGCGATCAGGACGCGGATCACCCGGTCGTCGCCGTCAGGACCGCGTACGGCCGGCCCCGAGGACTCACCCGGCCGACGGACCGAACGATCATCGTCAGGACCGCGTACGGCCGACTCCCCCTGACGACGGGTCAAACGATCATCCTTCTCCGCACCACGGGTCACGCGGGCACCTCCAGTCGGACGAGTGTGCCCCGTCCCGGCTCCGAGGTCACCCGCACGTCGCCGCCGACGGCCTCCGCCCTGTCGCCCATCGAGGCGATTCCCAGACCTCTCCCCGCGGCGGCGGTCACGTCGAAACCGGCCCCGTCGTCACTCACCTCAAGAACCACGCGCCCGCCCTCGCAGCCCAGCCGCACCTCGACCGCACGCGCCGCCGAGTGTCTGGAGGCGTTGTGCAGCGCCTCCTGGGCCACTCGCAGGACGGCCACCTCGATCACCGGTTCGAGCTCGCACACCGGAGACTCCTCGAACGAGAACGAGGCCGGGTGCAGCCGGTCGAGCAGGCGGACATGCTTGCGGAGCGTCTCGGCCAGGCCGTGCCGGTCGAGTTCGGCCGGGCGGAGTTCCACGATCACCGCGCGCAGCTCGGCCAGCGCCTCTCCCGCCAGCCGTTCCACCTGGCCGAGCTCCCGCAGCGCCCGCACGGGATCGTCGACGACCAGCGACGCGGCGGCCTGCGCGGTGAGGCGCAGCGAGAACAGCTTCTGGGTCACCGCGTCGTGCAGCTCCCTCGCCATCCGGGTGCGCTCCTCCACCAGCGTGAGCTCCCGGCCGCGCTCGTACAGGCGGGCGTTGGTGAGGGCGATCGCGGCGTGCGCGGCGAACATGGTGAGCAGCCGCTGGTCGGCCTCGGTGAAGCCTCCGGGGGCACGCTTGTTGGACAGGAAGATGATGCCGAGCACCTCGTCCCCGTCGAGTATCGGCACCCCGAGGAAGTCCTTGAGCACCGGATGGGCTCGCGGCCAGTATTCGAACCTGGGGTCCCTGCGGATGTCGGGCAGCCGGACCGGCGTGCCCTCGCGCAGCATCGCGCCGAGCATGCCGTGCTGGCGGGGCATGGGCCCGATCGCGTCCCACTGCTCGTCGGAGATGCCCTCGGCGACGAACTCGGCGAACGCCCCCTGGTCGTCGGGCACGCCCAGGGCGGCGTAGCGTGCGTCCAGCAACCGTCGCGCCGACCGCACGATCACCTGGAGCACCTCCCGCACCGACAGGTGCCTTGTCACCGCGAGGACGGCCGAGCTCACCGCGTGCAGCACGGCGTCCCTGCCCTCGCTCTCGGAGTTCACGAGACGACTCTAGGCGGCGGTGGAGGCCCGCCGCCTACTCCATCGGTCCTAGGCCCATCGGCCCACCTCCGGCAGGGTCCGGCGGCCGATGTACGACGGGCGCGCGGCTCCTAGCGTCGAGGCATGAAGAAGACCGCACTCATCACCGGCGCCTCCCGTGGCCTCGGCCTGGCACTCGCCCGCTCCCTCGCCGCCGACGGCTGGCGGCTCATCCTCACCGCGCGGGGCGAGGACGCGCTGCGATCCGCCGCGGACGAGCTCGGCGCCCTCGCCCTGGCCGGAGACGTCACCGACCCCGCCCACCGGGATCGGCTGGCGCGGGTCGTACAGGAACACGGCGGGCTGGACCTGCTGGTCAACAACGCCTCAGGGCTGGGCGCGGTCCCGCTGCCGCCGCTGGCGGGATACCCGCTCGACACGCTCCAGGAGCTGTTCCAGGCCAACGTACTGGCCCCGCTGGCACTGATCCAGGCGAACCTGCGCGGGCTCAGGGAGCGGCGCGGCGCGATCGTGAACATCTCCTCCGACGCGGCGGTGGAGGCGTACGAGGGCTGGGGCGGGTACGGCGCGACCAAGGCCGCCCTGGAGCGGCTCTCCCACGTGCTGGCCGTCGAGGAACCCGACGTCGCGGTCTGGTGGGTCGATCCGGGCGAGATGTCCACCGCCATGCTCGCCGACGCCGTCGGCGCCAAGGAGGCCGAACAGGCCCCGGCCCCCGCGACCGTCGTTCCCACCCTGCGGCGGCTGATCGCCGACCGCCCGGACAGCGGCCGGGTGAGGCACGGATGAACGGGCGGGTCACCGAGCGAGGAGGACCTGTGAGAAAGGCGACGGAATCCGTACGTGCGTGCGGGGAGGGGGCGTGAGCGCGCCCGCGGCGGACGCGATGGCCGCGGACTTCGTGCTCCCGCGCGAACTGGAGGCGCACGAGCCTCCGGAGGCCCGAGGGCTGGCCCGTGACGGGGTGCGCCTGCTGGTCTCGGAGCGGGGCATCGGACAGATCGGGCACCACGCGTTCGCCGATCTTCCCGGTCTGCTCGGCCCCGGCGACCTGCTCGTGGTGAACAATTCCGGCACGCTTCCCGCGGCCGTCCGGCTCGATCGGCTCGCGGTGCACTTCTCCACCGAACGTGAGGACGGTACCTGGCTGGTCGAGCTCCGCAGGCTCAGGGGGCGGACGGGCCTCGCCGGAGGCCCCGAGAACACGGAGACGGCCGGCGAGCCCTACCGGGGCGGTGCGGACGGGGAGTGGCTGCCGCTGCCGGGTGGGGCGACCCTGCGGCTCCTGGGACGCGAGACGCCGCGCCTGTGGCGGGCGAGGCTGGACCGCGAGGTCACGGGCTACCTCCGCCGGTACGGCGTGCCGATCCGATACTCGTACGTGGACAGGGACTGGCCGCTCGCCGACTACCAGACCGTGTTCGGGGTGCGGCCGGGCAGCGCGGAGATGCCCAGCGCGGGGCGACCCTTCACCACCGGGCTGGTGACCTCCCTGGTGTCGCGCGGGGTCGGGATCGCGCCGATCACCCTGCACACGGGGGTGGCGTCCCCAGAGAAGGACGAGCCGCCGTATCCGGAGCGGTTCGAGGTGCCGGAGACCACCGCGCGGCAGGTGGAGCTCGCTCGCGAGTCGGGCGGCCGGGTGATCGCGGTCGGCACGACCGTGGTCAGGGCGCTGGAGACGTCCGCGCTGGCCACCGGCCGTGTCCGGGCCGCGGACGGCTGGACCTCGCACATCGTCACCCCCGAGGTCGGAGTGAGGGTGGTGAACGGCCTGCTCACCGGGCTGCACGAGCCGCGCTCCAGCCACCTGCTGATGCTGTCGGCGATCGCCGGCCGCGACCTGCTCTCGCGGTCGTACGCGGAGGCGCTCGGAGAGGGCTATCTCTGGCACGAATTCGGCGATGTCCACCTGATCACCGGTTAGCGGATAGTCAACCGCAAGAGGTTTACAAGTCGGATCTCCCATGATGATCCGTAATCAACGGGACGAAATCCGACTGGAGTTAAAAATGCGCCGGCACCTGGCCGCCATCGCCGCCATCGCCCTGGCGGGAGGCATGCTGCTCACCCCCGCGACCGCGAACGCCTCGGCCCCTCAGATCACCGCACCGCAGAAGGTCGCGGGCCCGCCGCTCGCGCCGCTGAAGACCACCGTCTTCTATCCGCGCAGGGCCTGGGCGGGCGACTCGTACGTCTACACGCTGAAGATCAAGAACACCGGCAAGTGGTACACCGACATCGCCTACGTCGGTGGCCGCCTTTCCCCGCACGTCTCCAAGGTCCGCATCGTCGGCAAGCCCGCCGGCTCGTACTGCGAGATCTCGGGGCGCGAGGTGGGCTGTCTGCTCGACACCCTGAACCCCGGCAAAACGGCCACCCTCAAGGTCAAGGTCTGGCTGAAGAACGGTGCCCGGGGCACCGCGACCGCCAATTTCGGCTCGGTCTCGATCGACGTCCCCGCGGGCGGGCTGGACACCCTCGACATCTACGGCATCGACGTCGGCACCGACATCAAGTACGTGCGGGTGAAGACCCGAGTGCTTCGCTGACCACGCGTTCCGCGCCTCTCGCCTGCTGACCGTCCACCTCTCCCGCTCCCGGGTCCGGGTCCGGGTCCGCTCCCGGATCCGGATCCGGTTCGTTCCGTTCGTTCTCGCCACCGGCTCCGTTCCCGGATCCCGGCGACGGCGACGGCGACGGCGACGGCGACGGCGACGAGTGCGGGCAACCTCATATACACGGCGCCCGCGCACCGTGCAGGATCTCCCCATGGCGAGTTCCGGACGGTGCGCGATTCATGGCTGAACTGAGAGTCGTCCTGGCCGAGGACCACTACCTGGTGCGTGAGGGCACCCGCAGGCTCCTGGAGACCTCCGGCGAGATCGAGGTGGTCGCCGCCGTGGGCACCGCGGACGATCTACTCGACGCCGCAAGACGGCTGCGCCCCGACGTGGTCGTCACCGACATCCGGATGCCGGGCTCGGCCGATCTCGTCCGCCCGGGAATGGAGGGCATCGACGCGGCGCACCGCATCCGCGCCGCCTCACGGGACATCGGGGTCGTGGTGCTCTCCCAGTTCTCCGACGCGATGTTCGCCCTGGACCTGTTCAGGGACGGCACCGAGGGCCGTGCGTACCTGCTCAAGGACCGGGTCGGTGACATCGACGAGCTGCTCGGCGCGATCAGGTCGGTGGCGGGAGGCGGCTCGGTGATCGACCCCAAGGTGGTGGAGGGCCTGCTCGCCAAGCGCGGGGTACGCAGCGGCCCCCCGCCCGCGGAGCTCACCCCCAGGGAGCTGGACGTGCTCAGGGAGATGGCGCACGGCCTGTCCAACGGAGGAATCGCCCGTGCCCTGCACCTGTCGGTCTCCGCGATCGAGAAACACGTCAACTCGATCTTCATGAAACTGGCCCTGGAGAACAGTCCCGACACCCACCGCAGGGTGGCGGCCGTCATCACATACCTGGGTTCGGCCTAGCCGGGCCGGGACTTTCCGGGTTCGGTCCAACCGAAACCGGAACCGGGAGCGGGAGCGGTCCTGGGGCGCGAGGGTGCAACCGGGATCGAAACGCGGGGAACGCTCGCAAGCGGTCCCGTTCCCAATGGAGACGGTCCTTCGCCTCGAATCAGGCCGCAGCGGAGACGGTCTTCCGCCTCGAATCAGGCCGCGGCGGGAACACTATGCGCGGCCCCGGCGACCAGCACAGAGGCGACGGACGACTCGGCCGCCCAGGCCAGCTCCCCGCGGTCGCGTCCCCGTACTGGGGGCAGCATCGTCACCTCCACCGTCAGCCGCCGGACGGCCACCACGCGGCGGATCGACGCCCACAGGAGGTCGTCACCGACATAGACGGGTCCGCTGGCCAGGACGTTCTCCCCCTCCAGATATCTGATCGCGACCGGTCTGACCGGGGCCCCCGCGTCCAGGGCCGCCTGGAACACGGCGGGCCTGAACGAGCCCATCCCGCGCCCGCACCAGGTCGTCCCCTCGGGGAAGGCCGCCACCGGATGGCCGTCGGCGAGCGCCGCGGCCACGTCGCCGACGGCCTCGGGCAGCGCGGAGAGCCGGTCCCTGTCGATGAACAACGCGCCCGAGCCCGTCGCGAGCAGGCCGACAACCAGCCACGCCCGGACCTCCTGCTTGGCGAGCACCCGGCACGGCAGGACCGCCGCCATCACGAGCGGGTCCAGCCACGACACGTGGTTGGCCACGACCAGCGGGGCAGCCCCGGACGATCCGTCGACGACCGGACAGGGCCCGGCGACCGAGCCGGCCATGAACGCGAACCCCCGCCTTACCTCGATCCGTACACCGACCGCCCGCAGCACCAACCGGGACCAGGCGCTCGTCAGCCGGATCCTGCTCGTCGTACCGAGTCCACGGGCCGCGAGCGCGAGTACCACTCCCGCCAGGACGACCAGCCCGACCGCCGCGAGTCGCAGCGCCCTGCGCGGCGCCTCGGCCCTCGATCCCGGCGGGAACAGGCAGGTGGCGGGCGTGCACGGCGCCACAGGCATCCACGGGCTCACGATGCGGCTCCCAGGAAGTGGCGCAGGTAGCGGGGGTCGGCCTCGGCCATCGAGAGCAGGACGAAGAAGTCGGCCGTACCGAAGTCGAGGTCGTGGGCGGGCGGGCCGCAGACCCAGGCGCCCAACCGCACGTACCCGCGCAGCAGCGGCGGTAGCGTCGCCCCTCCCTGGCTCGTGGCGGCCGTACGCTTCGAGGCGCCCTCCCGCTGCGACCGCACCACTCCGGCTCCCATCGGGAAGACCGGAACAGACCCGGAAGCGGCCGAGGGGGCCGACCCCCCTCTCCGGCGCGGAGAGCCTGAGACCGGGCCCGCCCGCCAGGGGCGGTGCGGCGTGACGCGGTAGCCCGGCGGTGAGAGCGGCACCCGCTCCATGATCCCGGCCGCGTCGGCCAACGGCACCGAGCAGCACCCGGCCAGCCAGCCGTACCCCCCGGCCATCATGTAGCGGGCGATGCCCGCCCACATCAGCCCGAGCACCGCGCCGCCCCGGTGTTCCGGGTGTACGCAGGCCCTGCCGGTCTCGACCATGTTCCCCCGGATACCGGCCAGCGCGCTGAGATCGAACTCGGAGTCGGAGTAGAGACGATCGGCCCTGCGGGGGCCGAGCAGCCGGTAGGTGCCGACGACCTCACCGGTGTCGTCGCACCTCACCAGAAGGTGATCGCAGTAGGCGTCGAGCGGATCGACGTCCAGGCCGGTGATGGGACTGTCCAGCCGGGCGCCCATCTCCTCGGAGAAGACGCGGTGGCGCAGGCGCTGGGCCTCGCGCATCTCGACGGCGGTAGCGGCCAGCCCGACGCTGTAGCGGGCGAGGCGCGACTCCACGGGAAGGGTCGTCATGAGGTTCATGAAGACAGTCGCAGATGACGCGGGACCGGAGTGCCCCGCGAACTCCAGGCGTCCGGATGATGAACCACATTCACGGTCGAATCCGGAGCCAAGTACCGTAGGAACCGATGAACCAGCGCACGCTTCTGATCACGTTGAACGGCCCCGACCGACCGGGCGTGACCTCACGCCTCTTCTCGGTCCTGGCCGGCTTCCCCGTCATCGTCGCCGACGTGGAGCAGGTCGTCATCCGCGGCCGACTCACCCTCGGCGTCCTCGTCTCGTACGCGGGCGACACACCGACCGGCACCGGCGGCACCCTCGGGGCCCTCTGGACCGCCGTCGAGCGGGCCGCGGAGGACCTCGGACTGCACGTGGAGCTGTCCACCGGCTCCGACTCGAAGGAGAAGCGGCGCAGAGGGCGGCTCGACGTCACCGTGCTCGGCTCACCGCTGCAGCCCGCCGCCATGGCGGGGATCGCGGGGCGGATCGCCGCGGCCGGTGCCAACATCGACCGGATCGAGCGCCTGTCCAGCTATCCGGTGACCTGCATCGAGCTCTCGCTCTCCGGCGCCGACCCCGACACCCTCAGGGCGGAGCTGGCCATCGAGGCGCACGCCCAGCAGGTCGACGTCGCCGTGCAGCGGACGGGCCTGCACCGCAGGGCGAAGCGTCTGATCGTGATGGACGTCGACTCGACGCTCATCCAGGCCGAGGTGATCGAACTGCTCGCGGCGCACGCCGGCTGCCTGGAGGAGGTCGCTCGGGTCACCGAGGAGGCGATGCGCGGCGAACTCGACTTCGCCGAGTCACTGCGCCGCCGGGTCGCGCAGCTTGAGGGCCTCTCCGAGGAGGTCTTCGAGAAGGTACGCAAGGAGCTCGTGCTGACTCCCGGCGCCCGGACGCTGGTACGGACGCTCAAGCGGCTCGACTACCGGTTCGCGATCGTCAGCGGCGGGTTCACGCAGCTCACCGACGCCCTCGTCGATGACCTCGGGATCGACTACTCCGCGGCCAACACCCTGGAGGTCGTCGACGGCGTGCTGACCGGACGGGTCGTCGGCGAGATCGTCGACCGGCCGGGCAAGGCGCGAGCACTGGAGCGCTTCGCCCGCGAGGCGGGGATCCCGATCAGCCAGACCGTGGCCATCGGCGACGGCGCCAACGACCTGGACATGATCGCGGCGGCCGGTCTCGGCATCGCGTTCAACGCCAAGCCGGTGGTCCGCCGCGCCGCCGACACCGCGGTCAACGTCCCCTACCTCGACTCGATCCTCTACCTGCTGGGCATCCCGCGCGCCGAGGTGGAGGACGCCGACGCCGAGGACGGTGTCACCGCCGCCGAACGTTGACCGTGATCGGTGGGGTGGGCCTCCGCGAACGTGATCACCGTACGGCTGTCCCGAGGCGTCACCGAAGAGCTGAGACGCCGTCGTGTCTCAGCTCTCGCGTGCCCCTGACGCTCGGTTCTCAGTGCTTTCTGGGGGTCCAGTGGACGATGCCGCGGCCGGTGTCGAGTTCGGCCCACTCGCCGTCGACCCCGATGACGGCGAACGCGCCGGGCGGGAACCCGGCGTCGCCGTCGGCCGAGGTGAGCTGCATGACAAGCTCCTGAACCCCGGGGTTGTGGCCGACCAGGACCAGCGTGCGCGCCTCGGGATCGCTCCGCCGGATCAACGCGAGCAACTCGTCGGGATATGCCTCGTATATGGCCGGCTCGATGAGGATCTCCGCACCGGGGAGTGCCAGGTCGGCGGTCTGCCTGGTCCGTACCGACGGCGAGCAGAGCACCAGGTCGGGGGTGAGGTCCATACCGACGAGGGCCGCACCGACCTTGAGGGCGTCGCGCTCGCCGACCTCGGTGAGGGGACGTTCTCTGTCGGCGAGGCCGGAGGTGTGAGCCGCCTTGGCGTGGCGCAGGACGACGAGCGTGCGCGCGGTCATCGGGACGCCCACACGGCCAGACCCACGAT
This sequence comes from Streptosporangium sp. NPDC050284, assembly GCF_044459525.1. Classification (NCBI taxonomy): domain Bacteria; kingdom Bacillati; phylum Actinomycetota; class Actinomycetes; order Streptosporangiales; family Streptosporangiaceae; genus Streptosporangium; species Streptosporangium sp. NPDC050284. The sequence goes on along the minus strand of NZ_JBITIZ010000010.1, from coordinate 10,847 downwards.
CACCGCGAACATCGCGGCCATCGCCAGCAGGATGAGGACGAGTGTCTTGCCTCCGGAAGGCTGCTGTTCCATACGAGCAGTTTCCCACCGGGGTGGCCCGCACATGCCGAAGGGGTGCACGCGGCCCGTGCACCCCTCCGTCAAACATTGCTCAGCTGGAGACCTGCTCCGGCTCCCGGTCGGAGTTGCTCTCCTCCGTCGGGGCGATGCCCGCCGAACGACGCTTGGAGATGACGACCGCGGCGACGACGATGCCGACCGCGACCACCGTGATGCCGATGCGCAGCGCCGGGTTGTCGGCGTAGGTCACCACGGCGGGGGCGATCAGCAGCGCCACGAGGTTCATCACCTTGAGGAGCGGGTTGATCGCCGGTCCTGCGGTGTCCTTGAACGGGTCGCCGACGGTGTCACCGATGATGGTGGCCTCGTGGGCCTGCGAGCCCTTGCCGCCGTGGTGGCCGTCCTCGACCAGCTTCTTGGCGTTGTCCCAGGCACCACCGGAGTTGGCCAGGAACACCGCCATGAGCGTGCCGCACGCGATGGCACCGGCCAGGAACGCGCCGAGCGGAGCGTACCCGAGGGCGAAACCGACGGCGATCGGGGTGAGGACGGCGAGCAGGCCGGGCGTCGCCAGCTCCCGCAGCGAGTCGCGGGTGCAGATGTCGACGACCCTGCCGTAGTCGGGAAGCTCCGTCCCCGCCATGATCCCCGGCTTGGTACGGAACTGCTCACGCACCTCGAAGACCACCCGTCCGGCCGCGCGGCCGACCGCCATGATCGCCAGGCCGGAGAACATGAACACCACCGCGGCGCCGATGATCAGACCGACCAGCACGTTCGGGGAGTCGACGCTCAGGCTGAACGCGCTGAACGAGCCCAGCGCCTCCTTCACGCTCGCCGTCGCGCCCACCAGCTCGCCCTCGACCGCCGTACGGAACGCGCCGAACAGCGCGGTCGCGGCGAGCACGGCGGTGGCGATCGCGATGCCCTTGGTGATGGCTTTGGTGGTGTTACCGACGGCGTCCAGCGAGGTGAGGACCTGAGCGCCCTCGCCCTCGACGTCGCCGGACATCTCGGCGATGCCCTGGGCGTTGTCGGAGACGGGACCGAAGGTGTCCATCGACACGATCACGCCGACCGTGGTCAGCAGACCGGTGCCCGCCAGCGCCACGGCGAACAGCGCGATCGTGACGTTGCCGAAGCCGAGCAGGAAGGCCCCGTAGACGGCGGCTCCGATGATCAGCGCGGAGTAGACCGCCGACTCCAGGCCGACGCTGATGCCGGACAGGATGACCGTGGCGGGGCCCGTACGGGAACTCTCGCCGATGTCCTGCACCGGGCGACGGTTCGTCTCGGTGAAGTAGCCGGTGAGGATCTGGATGGCGCTCGCCAGGACCAGGCCGATGAGCACCGCCCCGATCGCGATCAGACGCGGGTCCGAGGTGACGGCGGCGATCTCCGGGCTCACATTGGTCAGACCGGAGAAGCTGGCCGGCAGGTAGAGGTAGGCCGCGCCGGCGACGAGGACCGCCGAGATGGCCGCCGAGATGAAGAACCCTCGGTTGATCGCGGCCATCGCGTTGCGGTCACCGGCGCGCGGGGCGGTGACGAAGATGCCGATGATCGCCGTGATCACACCGATCATGGGCACGATCAGCGGGAACACCAGTCCCTCGACGCCGAAGGCCACCCGGCCCAGGATCAGGCTGGCGACCAGCATGACCGCGTAGGACTCGAACAGGTCGGCGGCCATGCCCGCGCAGTCACCCACGTTGTCGCCGACGTTGTCGGCGATGGTGGCGGCGTTGCGCGGATCGTCCTCGGGAATGCCCTGCTCGACCTTGCCGACCAGGTCGGCGCCGACATCGGCGGCCTTGGTGAAGATGCCTCCGCCGACTCGCATGAACATCGCGAGCAGCGCGGCACCGAAGCCGAAGCCCTCCAGCACGGCCGGGGCTTCGCCCCCGTAGGCGATCACCACCACGGCCGCGCCGAGCAGGCCGAGGCCAACGGTGATCATTCCGGCCACACCGCCGGTGCGGAAGGCGATCCGCATGGCGACCTTCTCACCGGACGTGCGGGCGGCGGCGGCGACGCGGACGTTGCCACGGACCGCGAGCCACATGCCGATGAATCCGGTCAACGCCGAGAACAGCGCGCCGACGACGAAGAACGCCGACCTGCCGATCCTCACGCTGGTCGTCTCGGCCGGGAGAAGGTACAGCAGGAACGGAATCAAAATGACGAATAGCGCGAGCGTCCGGAACTGCCGCGCAAGATACGCGGAAGCCCCTTCCTGGACGGCTCTCGCGATGTTCTGCATGCGTTCGGTGCCTTGGTCGGCGGACAGCACCTCCCGCACCAGTGTGCCGGCGACGGCGAGTGCGAGCAGGGCGACGGCGGCGACCACGATGACGATGGTGAAGTGGTGACCACTTAGGGAAACCGCTGGCTCCGCAGCGGCGAGATGGAGCACAGACATCCGACTCTCCTTGGCAAGACGGGAACACGTCCTGCCCGGAGTGCGCTGCGGTGATTGTCAGGCGGCTGAGGCGGCGCACTCCGGGATGGTGGGCAGTGCCGCTTCCAGTTGCAGACCCCCACGGAGTACGGCTCGCGTGCGGGCCGCTCCGAAGGATAAACCTTGGCCGGTCCCGGGAGTCTACGCAGCGACGACGCGGATATGAAGCCTCTGCCCCCGCCCAATTGACGACACGAGCGGCGCCCTCTGACAGCCGACCTGCTTATGGGGTCATTTCACCCGTCACATCCGCCCCTCAGCTCCGGTTTCCTCCCAATTTCAGTCAAGAAACATCCACGTTAAGTTTTGACCGAAATTGAAATCTCCTCGGGGAACGGCCGGGCCCACCCACCGGACATCACGGACGATCCTCCGGGCGGCCCCTCTCCCCTCCCTCCGCCCTCAGCCCCGGTAAACGGTGAGGCAGGCGGAATGACGTTGCGGCGCTGGGTCTCAGCGGCCTCAGCCCCGGCGAACGGCGAGGCAAGCCCGGCGAGCGCCATCGGCGGCCCTCCGGCGGGGCGAGATCATCCGGCCTCCGGACACGTCTCCAACGGACGCACCTCGGGTCGATGACCACCACAACACGGACGACACGGACGACACGGACGGATGGCGACCACAACCCGGACGTCATCACAGACGACCTCGTGGCCGCCCTCTCCCAACAAAAACAGCCGGGCGTGTCCATATGGACACGCCCGGCTGTCGAAGTCTGCTTTTCAGACCGGAGACATTCCGTTCGTCGCCGCCGGCCAGCTCATGCGGATGCACATGCCCTTCTGGCTCGGGTAGACCTGAACGTCGTCGGCCAGCCCCGCGATGACCGCGATGCCGAAACCGGCCATCAGGTCATCGGGAAGCTGCCCGAACGGATCATCGAACCCCAGAAGGGCACGATCATGCTCCAGCTCATCACTAGGGGCGGAGTCGGTGACTGTCACCTCAAAACGCCCTAAGTCATCACGTAGCTCGATCCGGATCGGCTCTCCCGGACAGTGGAGGCGATGTGCCTCCACAGCCCGCGAGCACGCCTCTCCAACAGCGAGCCGTACCTCGTCCAGCAGCGACTCCTGTACGCCGGTACGCCTGGCGATGGCCGTGGCCACCAGGCGTGCCGTCCGCACATGCGCGGGGAGAGCGCTGAACGTCAGCTCGACGGTAGCCACGACTACTTGTCTCGACCGTGAGCTTCCTTGGCCTCGTCGACCGAGGCATAGATCCCGAAGACCTTCGTCAGTCCAGTGATCCGGAAAATCTTCAGGATGCGCTCCTGGGTGCAGACAAGCTCCAGTGAGCCATCGTGCGCCCTAACTCGCTTGAGCCCGCCGACCAGGACACCAAGGCCCGTGGAGTCAAGGAAGTCGACCTTCTCCATGTTGACGAGCAGGTGGAAATTCCCCTTGTTGACCAGGTCGATCAGGAGCTCACGCAATCTGGGCGCGGTGTAGACATCGATCTCACCCTCAACCTCAACGATGGTGAGACGGTCCTCGGAATGGTGGTCCAACTTCAGATCCACAGATCCTCCAGCGCCTTGCCTGCGCAAGTACCGATTAGAGCATGCCTTCCTGGGACCGAGTGACCCCCGGACGACAAGCCCCGACGCGCGGCATTCAACCATGCGTACGCTCAGTGTCTATACGAAATCACGATTCCCGGCGACTCTGCCCACAGATGTGAGACTGGAAACCAGTGACCCCGCCCTCATCCTCGCCCCTCAGCGCGGGCACCGCCCTCAGCCGCCTCCTCGACGTTCCCGCACGTCGGGCGCGTGTTACCCATGTGGAGCACGTTCCCGCACGTCAGGCCGGTGATACCGGATGGCCGGACTGGGTCGACCAGCGACTGGTTACGCGCTGGGCGAACCTCGGTATTTCCGGCCTGTGGCCACATCAGGCCGAGGCCGCGGATCTGATCCACCGTGGCCAAAACGTGATCATTTCCACAGGGACAGCGTCGGGCAAGTCCCTCTCTTACCTGGTCCCGGCACTCTCCTCGACGCTCGACGGCGGCACGATCCTCTACCTGTCGCCCAGCAAGGCACTCGCCGCCGACCAGCTCCGCGCGCTGCGCGAGCTCGACCCTCCCGGCCTCCGCGCCGCGACCTACGACGGCGACACCTCCTTCGAGGAGAGGGCCTGGGTGCGCAAGCACGCCAACTACGTCCTCACCAACCCGGACATGCTTCACCGCGGCCTGCTGCCCCGTCACGCTCAGTGGTCGCTCTTCTGGCGGCGGCTCCGGATGGTCGTCGTGGACGAGTGCCACGGTTACCGGGGCGTGTTCGGCTCCCACGTCGCGCAGATCCTGCGCCGCCTGCGCCGGATCTGCGCGCGGTACGGCTCCCGCCCGGCGTTTCTGCTCTCCTCGGCGACGGCCAATGAGCCCGGAGTCTTCGCGCAGCGCCTGACAGGCCTCCAGATGGCCGAGGTGACCACGGACACCTCTCCTCGGGGCGCGACCACCTTCGCACTGTGGGAGCCACCCCTGACCGATCTGCGCGGTGAGGGCGGCGCCCCCGTCCGGCGCCCCGCGACCGCCGAGAGCGCGGATCTCCTGGCCGATCTCGTCGCCTCCGACGTGCGGACCCTCGCCTTCGTCCGTTCCCGCAGGGCCGCCGAGACCGTGGCCCTCACCACTCGGGCCAAACTCCAGGACCTCGTCACCGACGGGGAGGCGACCCCGGATCTGCCCGGCAAGATCGCGGCCTATCGGGCCGGATACCTGGCCGAAGATCGCAGGAACCTGGAAAGGGCCCTGCGCTCCGGCGAACTGCTCGGCCTGGCGACGACCAACGCGCTGGAACTCGGCGTCGACGTCTCCGGACTGGACGCCGTGCTCATCGCGGGGTGGCCCGGGACCCGCGCCTCTCTCTGGCAGCAGGCCGGGCGGGCGGGACGGGACGGGCAGGACGCGCTGGCGGTGCTGATCGCGAGGGACGACCCCCTGGACACCTACCTCGTCCACCATCCGGAAGCCCTGTTCGGCCGTCCCGTGGAGACGATCGTGCTCGACCCCGGCAACCCGTACGTGCTGGGGCCTCATCTGTGCGCGGCGGCGGCCGAGATCCCGCTCACCCACGACGAACTGGACATCTTCGGTCCGACCACCAAGGAGGTGCTCGCCGATCTGGTCGGGGACGGCCTGCTCAGGGAACGCGCCACAGGCTGGTTCTGGACCAGCCGGGAACGCGCCACCGACCTCGCCGACATCCGAGGGGCGGGCGCCGCGCCCATTCAGGTCGTCGAGATGTCCACCGGACGGCTGCTCGGCACCGTGGACGAACCTTCGGCCCACTCGGCCGTGCACACCGGCGCCGTCTACGTGCACCAGGGAGAGACGTTCCTGGTGGCCGAACTCGACCTGGAGGCGGGGGTCGCGCTGGTCGAGGCGGGAACTCCCGACTACACGACCTTCGCCAGGGATGTCACCGATATCTCGGTCATCGAGTCCCTTCGCTCGCACCCTCTCGGTCAGGGAGAGCTACATTTCGGCGCGGTCGAGGTGACGAGCCAGGTCGTGGCCTATCTCAAGCGCCGAGCCCAGAGCGGTGAGCTCATGGGGGACGAACCTCTCGACCTGCCCCCGCGCACGCTACGGACCCGGGCCGTCTGGTGGACGCTGCCCACCTCGGCGATCCTCCCCCTCGCCGAGGAGGGCCTGGACCTCGGCGGCGCCGCGCACGCGGCCGAACACGCCTCCATCGGCCTGCTGCCGCTCTTCGCGACCTGCGACCGCTGGGACATCGGAGGCGTCTCCACCGAACTCCATCCCGACACCGGGGTGCTCACCGTCTTCGTCTACGACGGCCACGAGGGGGGCGCCGGCTTCGCCGAACGCGGCTACGCCCGCGCGCGCGACTGGCTCACGGCCACCCGCGAGGCCATCGCCTCCTGCGAGTGCGAGCGCGGCTGCCCGTCGTGCATCCAGTCTCCCAAGTGCGGCAACGGCAACGAACCTCTCGACAAGGCCGGAGCCCTCCGGCTTCTCGCCGTCCTGCTCTCCCCTGAGCCCACGGACCCACCCCCGCTCCCGCAAGAGCCGGCGAACGGCTCCCCGCTCTCCCGGGAGCACACGGACATGCCCTCGCCCCTCCCGGAACCCTCGGATACGTCCCCGCTCCCGCAGCAGCCGGTGAACGTGTCATCGCTCCCCCAGGACTCTGCGGACGTGCTCCTGCTTTCCCAGAGAACTCAGGACACCTCGGATGTGACGGGTGGGAGAGCCGCCGGGGTGGCGGACGGCGGATGAGCTCTTCCCCGCTGTTTTACTCAATGCTGCTTTACTCAATGCCCTTCACCGTTGCTTTGCTCGATCCGCCGTCAAGGTCCTGGATCAGCGATGTGAACAGGTCCCGCACGTGCCCTGGAGGTGATCACCACCGGCCCTTTCAAAGGTAGCGAGACCTCCATGACCACCTCGATATCCGCGACACCGCCCTCGCTGAGAGAGCAGCGGGTGATCCTGGCCTTGTTGTCCGCAGCGAGCACGGAGGCCCTCAGGCAGCTCCGGTCCGGATCCGCGAAGGCGAGTCGGGCGGCGGCGAGCGCACTCAGGTCGGCGGCGCTCTGCGCCCGGTGGCGCGCGACCCTGGCCATGCCCGCGAACACGACCGCCACCGCGACCGCGAAGACCAACGCCATGAGCCCGACCGTCCAGATCGTCGCCGACCCCCGCTGCGCGTTCTCCCTCCCCGTACCGGCCATGCCCGGCCTACCGTTCCAGCCCTGGCTCGGTGATGGACACGGCGGTCGCATGGACGGTCACGCCCGGGAGTGAGGCACCCCATCGGGGTTTGACGTTCGCGGACACCTCCACCCGTGTCACCTCCGCGCTCCGGGTCACCGTGACCGCGGCGCCCGGCGGAGCGACCGACAGGACACCTCCCCGGACCCGCTCAAGGGACTCGCCGCGCGAAGCGGCCCTTGCCCCGGCTCGCGCGGCGTCCACACACTCCAGTCGCGCCTCGACCGCCGCCACGGCCCACAGCCCGGCTCCCAGAACGACCATGAGGGCGGGCAGCGCCGCGGCCGTCTCCGCTGTCACCGAACCCCTCGACCGGCGGGAACCTGACCGGCGGGAGGGGATCAACGGCGTCGGGAGGGTCATCCGGCCACGGTGAGTGCTCGATTGATCAGACCTGTGATCATCTGTTGGACCTCGGAACTCGTCACCACCTTGAAGAGAAGGGCGGCGAAAGCACAGGCGGCGATCGTTCCGACCGCGTACTCGGCGGTGGACATGCCTCGGTCACGGTGCGCGCCGGCGATCAGCAGCGCCCATCGGTCGCGCAACCACCGCGACCGGTCGCGCCGCGCGTCCACAGCACTCGTTCGAGCCATCTACTCCTCCTGGAGATCTCCACCGGACCCACCGCCCGGCATCGGTACCGTCAGGGTTCTCCATACGCCCGAGGCCCCGCCGACCCGAACCACGTTCTGGGGAAAGAGCCTTCGGTTATCCACAGCTCGGCAAGCGAAAAAAGGCTCAGCAGCACGAAGTGCCCCTTCGGCCGACAGGAGCCTTTCCAGGTCCTCAATGAGGAAATTTCCTGACGTTTATCCACAGGCGGCGCCATTTTCCTGTGGATAACCCCTCCGGGCGGGGAAAACCCTGTGGATAACTCAAGGAAGCGGTGCCTCACCGGCGACCCCTACCGCGACAAGACTGCTCGTGAGATGGGTCCTGGCGGCTTCGCGTAAGGGCACGAGCAGAGGGTTGTCATCGCCTGCGCGAGTGGCGAGGACGACCTGACTCGGTTTCACACCGTGCACGGGGATGCCGGTGACGTCGGGGTGGAGGGTCTCGGCGCGCAGGATGTCCGCCAGCTGAAGGTAGGGCGCCTGTACCCCTCGTGATCAATTGTCACGGGCAAGAGGTTAGGTAGCCCCAGAAGGCCGAATATGGCCCCGGCTAGCCAGGGCCAATTTGGCATACGGTTCCGTCAGGCGCGGCGGCAAGCTCCCTTCCCAGGCGTGCGCCGCCGCGCTCATCACTCCCTAGCGGCACCCTCGGGCCAGATCACGGTCACCCGCACGCCACGGCGGCGAGCATCCTCCACAGCGCCCGCCGTCCCGCCCGCATCCACAGGCGCCTCGCCATCCCACACCGCCACGAGCTCGTCGACCGACCCCAGCACCGCCTCGTTGGCCGCGACGTACGCGTCCCGGCTGGCGTGGTCGAAATCCATCACCCGTACCCGGGCGGCCTTGCCCAGCAGCCGGTCGAACTGCTCTGCGTGATCCGGCTTGACCTTGGCCTCCCGGTAGTCCCGCGACGGCAGGACGACTTCGAGAACACCACCGGTCTGCAGAACGGCCTCAGCGAACAGCGAGTCAGCACCGCGGGCGATGCAGGACACTCCCGTCACGTCACCGGCCACCGCTTCCAGATGCGAGCGCAGCGCATCGGACACGAGGCGAGTCGTATCCGGAGTCAGGTTCATGTGGCCGGTCACACCGATACGCACCATCAGCGCCTCCTGATCGACAGCGATCTTCTCAGCGCGCCAGTGTCTCCTGAAGGTGCTCCCTCAGGCCAGCCATCGCGGGGTCCCGCCGCGTTGCGATCTCCGCGTGCAGCTCGCGCAGCTGGACACGAACTCGATCGGACTGCACCTGACCAGCCGTGTCCGCGGCAGCACTTCCCACCGCGACCGCCTCGTTCAGGTCGCCGTTACGCAGGTGCGCCTGGGCGAGCCCGACCTGGTCCAGGGCGAGGCTTCGCATGCTGGTCCGTCGGCGAAGTTCCAGCGCCCGGCCGATGTGGGTCACGGCGACGGCCGCATGCTGACTGCTGCGGCGCGACATCTCCAGATAGCGCCCCCCGGTAACACCGGCGAGCTCGGCCTCGTCAAAGTAGGTGATCCAGTTGGGGTCGGAATCCCCCGCGCGGATTGCGCCGAAGGCATCCTCGGCCGCATCCGTTGCCCTCCGGAACGCCTCGGGCCTGCCCAGCGCCGCGTACGCCCACGCCTCGCGGGTGTGCAGCATGGCCCGCAGCCTGGGGGTGCCGGCCACCTGCACCCCGTCCAGCGCCAGGCGGACCAACTCCAGCGCGTCGTGCGGCCGGTCGAGGTAGAGCAGTTGGCGGGCCATGGACGCCAGGACGCTGGCCCCGAAAGATTTGTTCTTGGCGGGCTTGGACGCTTGCAGCGCCAGGGCGTAGTACTTCTGCGCCGCGGTCTGCATGCCGCAGTCCCAGCTCATCGTGGCGGCGATCTTCGCGAACTCGGCCATCACGTGGAACAGCCGCACCGTGATGGCCTGCGGATGCGACTCTCGCAGCAGGTCGGCGACCTCGTTGAGCTGGCCGATCACCGCCTTGCGTGCGAGGCCTCCGCCCTGGGAGTCGTCCCACGTCCTGAAGACATCCGCGGTTCTCTCAAGCTGGGCCACCTCGTCGACGCCGATACGGCCCGCCGGGAGTGCGGAGGGCAGGTCGTCCGGGGTCCTGGCGAGCCAGCGCTGAACAGGGTCAATGAGGGGAATTCCCACCGTAATGGATAGCGCTTTGACGGCTTGGCGACGGTCAAGCATTAGATCACTTCTACTGAAGTCGTAAACGGCACATGCTGTAGATCGCGGTTCCCATACCCACGGAAGGTCTGGTTCCACCACAACGCCCACCAATTCGTCGCTTTTGACAGGAGCCGAAAGCGCAAGCGGCGAGGCATCGAAGAGAGCGACCTCATCAAGATCAAAGGCTCGGGCACATAGCTTCGGATACGGATCCTTCGGCTGATGCTTGCCCGTTTCCCAATTCTTGATATTGCGAATGATGCTCTCACGTGCAGGAAGGCGACCGCGCGTTTCCTGGCTGGCAGCCTCGGTCAACTTCTTTGCCATGTCCCGGTGAGACCACCCGCGGTTGCGTCGTTCCTCCCGCAATCGCACGGCCCAGGGAGGAGTCTCAGGGGAAGCCTCACCGGTCATTGGGCACCTCTTCAGAGCGAGGGATAGAGCTCTTTCCCTCAGTTTCCCTCACTCTCACCTGGCCATGCGTGCTTTTACAGGGATCTCATGAGGTGACCATCCAAAAAGGCGGAGCCCGCCAACCGGTAGCTGACACCGGGACGGGCCCCTTGATCAGGAAGGCTCTCCTGACCCGTGAACAACTCTATTGCTCCGGTTCTTGACCGGACTACGGCAAGCGGCTGTGCCTGTTTCGCCGACGCGCCGCCGCTGCCGATGGGATGCGCCGTCTGCGGACATGCCCCCTACGCTCACCACTGCCTTGGCCAGGCCACCGACCACGAGTACGCGCAGCCGACCGGCGAGCTGATGGCCCAGCGCCTGGAAGCGCGCCGCCGCACCGGCCCGCA
>NZ_JBITIZ010000009.1:255631-387554 GCF_044459525.1 Streptosporangium sp. NPDC050284 | reverse complement strand
TGTTACTCTCCCCGCGGCCCTCCCCCCGCCGCGATTGGAGCCGCGCGCGGCACCCCCCCCCCCCCCCCCCGGGCCCCCCCCCCCCCCGCGGGGGCCCCCCCCCCCCCCGGGGGGGGGGGCCCCACGCCAAGGGTTCTCGCCGGACATCGCCGAAACGGTGAAACCCGTGGAGCCCGGTGAAACCGCGGAGCCGCCCCGGTCAGACGCCGCCCTCCAGATCTCCCTCGGACTTGAGGTAGACCTCCTGCAGATCGCGCAGGACGGCGGGGTCGGGATGCTCCCACATGCCCCGCCCTGCCGCCTCCAGCAACCGCTCGGCGATCCCGTGCAGCGCCCACGGGTTGGACCTGGCCATGAACTCCTGGTTCTCCGGGTCCAGCACGTAGGTCGCGGCCAGCTTGTCGTACATCCAGTCGGCGACGACGCCGGTGGTGGCGTCGTAGCCGAACAGGTAGTCGACGGTGGCGGCCAGCTCGAAGGCCCCCTTGTAGCCGTGCCTGCGCATCGCGGCCAGCCAGCGGGGGTTCACCACCCTGGCGCGGAAGATCCTGGACGTCTCCTCGGAGAGCGTCCTGGTGCGGACCGCGTCGGGCCTGGTGCTGTCACCGATGTAGGCCGCCGGGGCCTTGCCGGTGAGCGCCCGGACTGTGGCGATCATGCCGCCGTGATACTGGAAGTAGTCGTCGGAGTCGGCGATGTCGTGCTCGCGGGTGTCGACGTTCTTGGCCGCCACGGCGATCCTGCGGTAGGCCGTCTCCATGTCCTGCCTGGCGGGAACGCCGTCGACGCCCCTGCCGTAGGCGAAGCCGCCCCAGACCGCGTACACCTCGGCCAGATCGGCGTCGTCGCGCCAGTTGCGGCTGTCGATCAGCGGCAGCAGCCCGGCGCCGTAGGCCCCGGGCCGGGAGCCGAAGATGCGCATGGTGGCTCTGCGCTCGTCTCCGTGCTCGGCCTGGTCGGCGAGCACGTGCGCCCGCACGTAGTTGATCTCCTCGGGTTCGGCCAGCCCGGCCGCCAGCCGTACGGCGTCGTCCAGCATCGCCACGACGTGCGGGAAGGCGTCGCGGAAGAAGCCGCTGATCCGGATGGTGACGTCCACGCGCGGACGGCCCAGTTCGGTGGCCGGGATCGGCTCCAGGCCGGTGACGCGGCGCGAGGCCTCGTCCCAGAGCGGCCGCACGCCCAGCAGCGCCAGCACCTCGGCGACGTCGTCGCCCGCGGTGCGCATCGCGCTGGTCCCCCAGACCGACAACCCGACCGAACGCGGCCAGTCACCGGTGTCGGCGCGGTAGCGCTCCAGCAGGGAGTCGGCCATCGCCTGGCCGGTCTCCCACGCCAGTCTGCTCGGCACGGCCTTGGGGTCGACCGAGTAGAAGTTGCGGCCGGTGGGGAGCACGTTGATCAGCCCGCGCAGCGGCGAACCGCTCGGCCCGGCGGGCACGTAGCCGCCGTCGAGGGCGTGCAGGATCGCGTCGATCTCGTCGGTGGTGCGCGCCAGCCGGGGCACGACCTCGACGGCGGCGAACCGCAGGATCCGCTCCACCTCCCCCAGGTCCGCGCCGCGTGCGTCAGCCGCGACGGACGCCCCGGATCCGCCGTCCCGACCGGTCACTCCGGCCGAGCCCGTCGAGGCGCTGGAGTCGTTGTGGCCGGTGTCGTCGGCCCGGCCCAGGACCTCGGCGGTCACCTCCCCTGCCGCGGCCGGGTCCCAGCCGCGGTGTTCCATCGCCTCGACCAGGGCGCGGGCCAGGGTCTCGGCGTCGTCGACGCCGATCCGTCCCGCGCTGCCGTCCTCGGCCAGGCCCAGGGCCTCGCGCAACCCGACGAGCGCCTCGCCGCCCGCCCACATCTGCCGGGCGCGGAGCATGGCCAGGACCAGGTCGACGCGCGGTTCCCCTTCGGGAGCGGCTCCCAGCACATGCAGGCCGTCGCGGATCTGAACGTCCTTGACCTCGCACAGCCAGCCGTCGATGTGCAGCAGGAAGTCGTCGAACTCGGCGTCGTGGGGACGGCCTGTGACCCCGAGGTCGTGGTCGAGCCTCGCGGCCTGGATGAGCGTCCAGATCTGGGCGCGGATCGCGGGCAGCTTGGCCGGGTCCATCGCCGCGATGGAGGCGTGCTCGTCGAGGAGCTGCTCCAGCCTGGCCATGTCCCCGTAGCTGTCGGCGCGGGCCATCGGCGGGACGAGGTGGTCGACCAGGGTGGCGTGGGCGCGGCGCTTGGCCTGGGTGCCCTCGCCCGGGTCGTTCACCAGGAACGGGTAGACGAGCGGCAGGTCGCCGAGCGCGGCGTCCGGGCCGCAGGAGGCCGACAGGCCCGCCGACTTGCCGGGCAGCCACTCCAGGTTGCCGTGCTTGCCCACGTGGACCACGGCGTGCGCGCCGAAGCCGTCGGCCAGCCAGCGGTAGGCGGCCAGGTAGTGGTGGCTGGGCGGCAGGTCGGGATCGTGATAGATCGCGATGGGATTCTCGCCGAAGCCGCGCGGCGGCTGCACCATGACCACCACGTTGCCGGAACGCAGCGCGGCCAGCACGATCTCGCCCTCGGGATCGTGCGAGCGGTCCACGAACAGCTCGCCGGGCGCCGGGCCCCAGTGCTCCTCCATCCGGACGCGCAGGTCCGCGGGGAGGGTGGCGTACCACTCGGCGTACCGGCTCGCCGCGATGCGCACCGGGTTTCCCGCGAGCTGCTCCTCGGTGAGCCAGTCCTGGTCCTGCCCACCCGCGGCGATCAGCGCGTGAATGAGCGCGTCGCCGTCCTGCCCGCTCACCCCGGGCAGCTCGTCCTCGGCGCCGATGTCGTAACCGCGCTCGCGGAGCGCGGCCAGCAGCCGTACCAGGCTGGCCGGGGTGTCCAGGCCGACGGCGTTGCCGATGCGCGCGTGCTTGGTGGGATAGGCCGACAGCATCAGCACCAGCCGCCGCTCGGCGGGCGGGATGTGCCGCAGCGCGGCGTGGCGCACCGCGATGCCCGCCACCCGCGAGGCCCGCTCGGGATCGGCCACGTAGACGGTGAGCCCGTCCTCGTCGATCTCCTTGAAGGAGAACGGCACCGTGATGATCCGCCCGTCGAACTCGGGGATCGCGACCTGGGTGGCGGCGTCCAGCGGGGACAGGCCGTCGTCGTTCTCCTCCCAGGAGGCCCGGCTGCTCGTCAGGCACAATCCCTGCAGGATCGGTACGTCCAGCTCGGCGAGCGCGCCGACGTCCCAGGCCTCGTCGTCCCCGCCCGCCGACGCGGTCGCCGGGCGGGTGCCGCCCGCAGCGAGCACGGTCACCACCAGGGCGTCCACCGTGCGCAGGACCTCCAGCAGGCCGGGTTCGGCGGTGCGCAGCGAGGCGCAGTACACCGGCAGTGCCCGCGCGCCCGCGTCCTCGATCGCCGAGCAGAGCGCCTCGACGAAGGCGGTGTTCCCCGCCACGTGGTGGGCCCGGTAGTAGAGCACCCCGACGACGGGTCCGTCCTGGCCGCGCGTCTCGCGCGTCGGCGTTCCCCAGGTGGGGGTGGGCTCGGGCGCGGCGAACCCGTGGCCGGTGAGCAGCAGCGTGTCGGACAGGAAGTGATGCAGCTCGGTCAGGTTGGCCGGGCCGCCGTGGGCGAGGTAGGCGTGCGTCTCGGCGCAGACCCCGCCGGGCACGGTGGACAGCTCCATCAACTCGGCGTCCGGCGCCTGCTCGCCGCCGAGGACGACGACGGGCCGAGGTCCGGCGAGCAGGGCGTCCAGCCCTTCCTCCCAGGCGCGGCGCCCGCCGAGCAGGCGGACCACGACCAGGTCGGCGCCCTCCAGCAGCGGCGGGAGGTCGGCGGCGGCGAGTCTGGCGGGGTTGCCGAGCCGGTAGTCCGCGCCGCTCGCGCGGGCGCTCAGCAGGTCGGTGTCGGAGGTCGAGAGCAGCAGGATCACGCGCCACACTCCGGGAGAGGAGTGGCGGTACGGCCCGCGGGAGCCGCGATGCGGCGGGAGAGCCGCGACGTCGCGGTGTGACGCAGGAACGGCGGTGTCACACCATGATGTGGCGACCCCGATGCCGCGTCGTGACGGGAAGACCACGATGCCGCGTCGTAGCGGGGGAACGGCGATGTCGCGGTGTAACGGGGGAACGGCGAAGAGCGCACGGAGCTTCCTCCCTCGGGGTCCTCGCCCCGGGTCGTCGTCGGCCACGACGGCTGGAGTCTCCTGGCTCCCGGATCGGTGCTCACCCCGGCCTTCCCGTCCTTCGTCGGACAGTGGCCCGGGTGGGGTTCGCTCCCCGGTTACAGTGGCGGGACCGCGCCGGATTCACACCGGCTTCCTCCCTTGCCGTCGCCATCGATGACACTACGGCAGTCCGGGGCATTGCAAGAAACTGGCATTAACATCCTCTGAGTGTCCATTGCCGACTTTTCCGGACGATCGCGACTCGACGCGTGCCCCGGAGCGCTCCAGGTCCACGCCGCCGCGGACGGCGGCCTGGCCCGCGTCCGCGTACCCGGAGGTCGTCTCACCCCCTCCCAGCTGCGCGAACTCGCCGACGCCGCCACGGCGTACGGCACCGGCGTCATCGAGCTCACCTCCCGGGCGAACGTCCAGGTACGCGGTCTCGGGCCGGAGGATCCAGGAAGCGGTACGGGAAACGGGTTCGCCGCAAGGATGGCGAGAGCGGGTCTGCTGCCCTCGGCGACACACGAGCGGATCCGCAACATCCTCGCCTCCCCCCTGACCGGAGTGGACGGACCGGCCGGACCGGCCCGACTCGACAGACCGGCTGGACCGGCCGAACCGAGCGAACTCGACGGACCACCTGGACCGGCTGGATCAGGCGGAATCGACGAGCCGAGCAGGCCGAACGGACCGAACGGCATGAAAGGGACGAACCATCCGGACGGCCGTGGGATCGCCGACGTCACCCCTCTGATCGGCGAGTTGGATCGACGGCTGTGTGCTCGCCCGGCCCTCGCCGCCCTGCCGGGACGGTTCATGTTCGCCCTCGACGACGGCCGGGGGGACGTGGCCGGCCTGGGCGCGGACGCCACGATCCTGCCCACGGCGCCGGACGAGGCGGCGCTGCTCCTCGCCGGAACCGACACCGGCCTGCGCGTACCGCTCGACGAAGCCGTGACTGTCCTGCTCGCCGCCGCCGAGGCGTTCCTCGACGAGCTGGCCACCCGGGACGTCACCGCCTGGCGGATCGCCGAACTTCCCGACGGCCCCTCCCTGATCACCGCCCGGATACGAACCACTCTCGGACTCCCCGACACACCCCCATTCGAACCGGTGAGACCGCGCGTCGTGACCTCCGGGCCGGTCGGCGTCGTCGAGAGCGCGGACGGGCCGGGGAACCGAACCGGCGCCACAGGAGAGACGGGTCCCGGAGACGCCGCAGGCCACGGAGACAGGGACACGGGCGGTCCGGGAAACGAGGGCACGCGGGCGGCGCTCGGGGTGGCGATCCCGTTGGGGCGGCTGACCTCCGCGCTGGCATCGATGCTCGCCGACGCCGCCTCGGGCGGGGAGATCCGGCTCACGCCATGGCGCGGTGTGGTCCTGCCCGGCCTGGACCGCGCCGAGGTCACGGGCACGGCCGCCCGTCTGGAGGCCGCCGGACTGGTCGTCGACCCCGCCTCCCCCTGGATCGGTGTGACGGCCTGCACCGGCCGCCCCGGCTGCGCCAAGTCCCTCGCCGACGTCCAGGCCGACGCCGCCACCGCCATCGGCTTCACCTCGCCGTCCGGAAGCGAGCTCTCCGGAGGAGAGCTCTCCGGAAGCGAGCCCTCCGCGGCCTCGCCACCCGGGGGTGAGCCGCCGTCCAAGGGCGAACCGTCCACGACCTCACCGTCCGGGGACGAACTCGGCGTGGCCTCACCGTCCAGGAGTGAGCCGTCCAGGGGCGAACCGTCCGGGAGCGAACCGTTCGTGGCCCCGCCGTCCACGATGGGGCCGGGCACCGATACGCTCCCCGTGCACTGGGCGGGCTGCGCCAGGCGCTGTGGCCGCCCGAGGGGACGGGTGGCGGACATGATCGCCACCGGTGACGGTTACCGCCTGGAACTGGACGGCACCGCCCTGACCTGCTCCGGCATCGAGGAGACCGCGGCCGCGGTGGCGGCCGCCAGAGGGGAACTGTGATCGACTACGTCCGCGACGGCGCGGAGATCTACCGCCGCTCCTTCGCCACCATCCGCGCGGAAGCCGACCTGGACGGCCTGCCCGCAGACGTCGCCCGGGTCGCGGTCCGTATGATCCACGCCTGCGGGATGGTCGACCTGGTGGGCGATCTGCGCTGGTCGCCCGGTGTCGTGGCCTCGGCGCGCGAGGCGCTCCAGGCGGGCGCCCCGGTGCTCTGCGACGCCATGATGGTCGCCTCGGGGGTGACCAGGCGACGCCTCCCCGCAGGCAACGAGGTGATCTGCACCCTCGGCGACCCCCGGGTGCCGGAGCTCGCCGCCCAGCTGGGCACCACCCGCAGCGCCGCGGCGCTGGAGCTGTGGCGCGACAGGCTCCAGGGCTCGGTGGTCGCGATCGGCAACGCGCCGACCGCGCTGTTCCGGCTGCTGGAGATGGTCGAGGAGGGCGCGGGCCGCCCGGCCGCCGTGCTCGGCGTCCCGGTCGGCTTCATCGGCGCCGCCGAGTCCAAGCAGGCCCTCGCCGAGCACCCGGCGAGGCTGGAATACCTCGTCGTGAACGGACGCCGAGGCGGAAGCGCGATGACCGCCGCCGCGGTCAACGCGATGGCGAGCGAGGACGAATGAGCGACGACGTGAACGCACGCGTGACCGGACGGCTGTGGGGCGTGGGGCTCGGCCCCGGTGACTCCGAGCTGGTGACCGTCAAGGCCGCCCGCCTGATCGGCCAGGCGGACGTGATCGCCTTCCACAGTGCCCGCCACGGCCGCAGCATCGCCCGCTCGGTGGCCGCCCCCTACCTGCGGCAGGGGCAGGTCGAGGAGGCGCTCATCTACCCGCTCACCACCGAGACCACCGACCACCCCGGCGGCTACCAGGGGGCGATCGACGACTTCTACGCCGCCTGCGCGGTGCGGCTGGCCGCCCATCTGGACGCCGGACGCGACGTGGTGGTGCTGTGCGAGGGCGACCCGCTCTTCTACGGCTCGTACATGCACATGCACAAGCGTCTGTCGCACCGCTACGTCACCGAGGTCGTGCCGGGCGTGACGTCGGTGAGCGGTGCCTCGGCGGTGCTGGGACGCCCACTGGTCGAGCGGGACGAGGTCCTGACCGTGCTGCCGGGGACGCTTCCCGCCGAGGTGCTCGCCGAGCGCCTGGCGGCCACCGACTCGGCCGCGGTGCTGAAGCTCGGCCGTACCTTCACCAAGGTCCGCGACGCGCTGGCCGAGGCCGGGCGTCTCGACGAGGCCTGGTACGTCGAGCGCGCCACCACCGGACAGCAGCGCCTGGCGCCTTTGGCCGAGGTCGACCCCGGCAGCGTCCCGTACTTCTCGCTGGCGCTGATCCCGAGCCCCGTCAACGCGTCGAGCCCCGCGCCCGCCGCCGTAACCGGGACACCGGGCGAGGCGAGGACGCGCGGCGAGGTGGTCGTGGTGGGACTCGGCCCCGCCGGGCGTCCGTGGCTGACCCCGCAGGCGCAGGAGGCGCTCGCCGAGGTCGACGAACTCGTCGGGTACGGCCCCTACCTGGACCGCGTCCCGCCCAACCCGCGCCAGCGCCGCCACCCCACCGACAACCGGGTGGAGGCCGAGAGGGCCGCGCACGCGCTGGAGCTGGCCGCGGCCGGGTCGAGGGTGGCCGTGGTCTCCTCGGGCGACCCCGGGGTGTTCGCGATGGCCAGCGCGGTGCTGGAGGTGGCGTGCGAGCCGAGGTTCGCGGACGTGCCGGTACGGGTGCTGCCCGGCCTGACCGCGGCGCACGCGGTGGCGAGCAGGGCCGGTGCGCCCCTCGGCCACGACTACTGCGTGCTGTCGCTGTCGGACCTGCTCAAACCCTGGGAGGTGGTCGCCGAGCGGATCAGCGCCGCGGCGAAGGCCGATCTCGTCCTGGCCCTCTACAACCCGGCGTCGAAGAGCCGTACCTGGCAGGTGGCCGCCGCGCGGGACCTGCTGCTCGAGCACCGGGCGCCGGAGACGCCCGTGGTCGTCGGCCGCGATGTCGGCGGGGCCGAAGAGCAGATGACCGTCACCACCCTCGGCGACCTGGACCCCGGCACGATCGACATGCGCTGCCTGCTGCTGGTGGGCTCGTCCACCACGCGGGTGGTCGAGCGAGGTGACGGCGACCGGGTGGTGTTCACCCCCCGCCGCTATCCCGCCTGACCCGGACGTGGCGGCTCCTCCTCAGTCGTCGAGGAGCCGCCACGTGGTGAGGGCGAGTCCGGCCCGCATCAGCCCGGCGGGCTCGGTGAGTTCGACGCCCAGGGTCTTTCCGATCTGTTCGAGCCGGCGGGAGACGCTGCTGTGGTGCAGGTGGAGAAGGTCGGCGGCCCGGCGTAGGGACCCGGTGGCGCAGTAGGCGTCCAGGGTGTCCAGATCTTCCGGATTGCCGGCCAGTCTGGCGATCGCGCTCACGTCGGCGTTGTCTCGCGCGGCGTCCGGGGGTATCCGCGCGAGCAGCGCCAGAGCGCCCAGGTCGTCGTGGTGGACGACCGGCCGGCGCGCGGTGGTGAAGCGAAGGGCGGTGCGGGCCTCCCTCCAGGAACGGTCAGGGCTTTCCGCGGCACCGATGCCCGCGCGTACGCCCGCCGGAAACCCGGCCGGATCCACGGTGGTGGCCAGGATGACGCCCACGTCGGCGACCGGCGCCGCCTTCACCGGACGGGCCGGGCAGACCAGGCCACCGACCTGGTCGAGCGGACGCCGCGACCGCACCGCGATGACGCGGATCGGCAGGTCGGCGGCGAAACCCAGGAGTCGCAGGGCTCGTGCCCTGGCGGCCTCATCGCTGTCGGAGCTGATCACCAGCTCGACGAGCGCGGGATCGGCCATGGTGGTGCGGGCCGGGCCGTACCTCTCCACGACCGCCGCGGCGGCGATCGCGAGGCGGTCCAGCAGCAGCTCGTCGAGAGGTCCGGGCGGGCCGGGGCGTTCCAGCCACACCGTGCCGATCTCCTCCCCGTCGAGTGTGATCGGCATCATGGTGGACACCGGCGGCGCCGGGGCGGGCACCTGACTGCCGTCGGGCGACATGCGAAACACCCGCCCCGCACCGTGCAGCCGGATCCCGGTCACGCACTCGGCCAGGCCCGCCGAGGCCCGCGCGAGTGCCGGAAGGTCCACCCGCCGACCCGGATGTGGCGGTGCGGATCTATCGCCCCTCCCGGGCCCAAGGCGCCATCGTCTGGATGCACGGCGGCGGATTCGTCATGGGCGACCTCGACACCGAACACGCGTGGGCCGTCCGGCTCGCGGACGGCGCCGGCGCGGTGGTGATCTCGGTGGACTACCGCCTCGCCCCCGAACACCGCTTTCCCGCCGCCCTGGACGACACCTACGCCGTGCTGACCTGGGCATCCGAGCACGCGGCCGAACTCGGCATCGACCCGGAGCGGATCGCGGTCGGAGGTCACAGCGCCGGCGCGGGGCTCGCGGCCGCGGTGGCGCTGCGGGCGCGAGACCAGCAAGGGCCGCGAATCCGTTTCCAGCTGCTCAACCAGCCCGGCCTCGACGACCGGCAGCAGACGTGGTCGGCGCGGCACTTCACCGACACGCCCTGGATGACCCGCGACAAGGTCACCGCGGCGTGGCGGCACTACCTGGGCTCCACACCCGCCTCGCCGTACGCCGCCCCGGCGCGCGCCACCGATCTGTCCGGTCTGCCCCCCGCCTACATCGCCACCGCGGAGTTCTGCCCGAACCGCGACGAGGAGATCGGCTACGCGCTGCGCCTGCTGGAGGCGGGCGTCTCGGTCGAGTTGCACCAGTGGCCCGGCACCTTCCACGGATCGCAGGCGATCCTGTCCGCCGAGATCTCGCAGCGGCAACTGGCCGAGCTCGCCGCGGCCCTGCGCCGTGCCCTGGCCGAGTGAGACCTTCGCGACCGACGGTGGCCGACCGGACTCGCCTGCCGGCCACCGTCGACCACCACCGTCGACCACCGGCCCCCACCCACCGGGCGCCGGTCACGACACGATCGACGAAGACGGGAGGGCGATGAACGCCACCGCCGTCGCCACGGCGAAGAAACGGTCCACCCCACCACCGGAGGCCGATGCCGGACCTGGCCTGGCAGAGCTGCTGCGGCCTTACCGATGGAGTTTCGCCGCCGTCGTCCTCCTGCGGATGATCGGCTCCGTCGCGGGCCTGGCACCGCTGCTCGCAGTCGTCGAACTGGGCCGCACCCTGCTCTCGCCCGGACCGATCGACCACGCCCATATCCGGACCATCGTGATCGCGGGCGCGGCCGGCCTGCTCGTCCGGCTGCTGTTCACCGCCGCGTCGGCCGCGATCGGACACGTTCTCGACGACCAGGTGCAGTTGTCGTTTCGCCGGCGACTGGCCGCACGACTGGGACGCGTACCGATCGGCTGGCTCTCCCGGCGCAGGACCGGAGAGCTGACGAAGACGGTGGGACAGGACATCGGCGCCGTGCACCCGGTCACGCCGCGAGGACACCGGGTGGAACTGCGCGACGTCCGATTCGCCTACACCGACGACCACGAGGTGCTGCGCGGGATCGACCTGGTACTCGAACCCGGAACGGTCACCGCGATCGTGGGCCCCTCGGGAAGCGGAAAGTCAACGCTGGTCCGGCTGTTGCCCCGCTTCTTCGACCCACCCACGGTTCGGTCCTCCTGGGCGGAGTCGACCTCCGCGAGATCGACGGCCGGGAACTCCACCGGCTGATCTCCTTCGTCTTCCAGGACGTCCGCCTGCTGCGCGCGTCGGTCGCGGACAACATCGCGCTGGCGGTACCGCACGCCGACCGCGAGGACGTGATCCGCGTCGCCCGGCTCGCCAACATCCACGATCGAATTCTCCAACTGCCGAACGGATACGAGTCGGTGATCGGCGAAGACGCCGAACTCTCTGGCGGAGAGGCGCAGCGGATCTCGATCGCACGCGCCCTGCTCGCCGCCACCCCCGTCCTGGTGCTCGACGAGGCGACCGCCTTCGCCGACCCGCGGACCGAACAGGCGGTGCGCCGAGCCCTGGCCACCCTGGGCGACGATCGGACGATTCTGATCATCGCCCACCGCCCGGAGACGGTCGCCGACGCCGACACCGTCGTGGTGCTGGAGAACGGGACGATCGCCGAACACGGCAGGCCCGTCGACCTGCTGAAACGCGAAGGAAAGTTCGCCGCGTTCTGGCGGTCCCGCCGATCCGCCACCGCCGACACGATCGAACCCCACGACGGCGCACCGCGAGGAGACGAGCCCCGATGATCCGAACACTGCTGCGCGTACTCGGACACGAGTACGCCCGGCCGATGCGACGCACCGTGGCCCTGATGACGACGACCGCGATAGCCGAAGGCCTGTCCTACGCGCTGCTGGTCCCCGTGCTACGAGCACTGTTCGGAGGCGAAGCCGCCGACGCCTGGCCCTGGCTCATCGCGTTCGGCGCCGCGGTCACGGTCTACGCGATGACGTGGCCGAGGGCGCCGTGCGCGTGGGAGGCGTGGACATGCGCGCGATCCGCACCGAGACACTGATGCGTATCGCCATCGTCTTCCAGGACGTCTACCTCTTCGACGGCACCATCGAGGGCAACGTACGTCTCGGCCGCCCCGACGCCGAAGAGGCCGAGGTGCGACAGGCGGCGATCGCGGCGCGACTGGACGAGGTGATCGAGCGATTGCCCAACGGATGGGCGACGAACGTCGGCGAGGGCGGCACACTGCTCTCGAACGGCGAACGCCAGCGGGTCTCGATCGCGCGAGCACTGCTGAAGGACGCGCCCATCGTGCTGCTCGACGAGGTGACCTCCGCCCTGGACCCGGCGAACGAGACGGCCGTCAACGACGGCATCGAACGCCTGATGGCGGGCCGGACGGTGGTGATGGTGGCACATCGGATGCGAACCGTCCAACGCGCCGACCGCGTCGTCCTCCTGCAGGACGGCCGGATCGTGGAGGAGGGCCACCACGACGACCTGCTGCGCCGCGGTGGCCGCTACGCCGACTTCTGGGAGATCTCCATGGCACCGACGGCGAGCGAATGAGCCGGCCCATCACGCCACCCCCTGTCACGGGACCGCCACGCCGACCGGCCTTCACAGCTCGCCGGCACGCCGGAGCCGACGCCCCGAACCGCCCCCCGCACCCGCAGCGGGACCGGTCGCGCTCTCCAGCCAGGCGAGCGCCGCCTCGACGGTCGCCACCGAGGCCACCCCCTCCGGCAGCGGCGGACGGCGCACGATCACGACCGGCAACCCGAGTTCGCGAGCGGCGAGCAGCTTCGCGGTGGTCATCTCACCGCCGCTGTCCTTGGTGACCAGCACCTCCACCCGGTGCTCGCGCATCAGCGCCAGCTCGCCGTCCACCGTGAACGGCCCCCGGCTCAGCAGCACCTCCAGACGTCGCGGCACCACCGGCCCCGGCCGGTCCACCGAACGGGCCAGAAACCACTGCCCGTCGAGACCCGCGAAGGCCGGCAGGCTACGGCGTCCTGTGGTCAGGAACACCCGCTCCCCCAGCGAGGGCAGCAACTCGGCGGCGGCCTCCAAAGAGGGCACCCAGCGCCAGTCGTCACCGGGAGCCGCCTGCCAGCCGGGCCGTCGCAGGATCAGCAGCGGCAGGCCCGTACGGGCCGCCGCCTCGGCCGCCGAGGCGCTCATCCTGGCCGCGAACGGGTGCGTGGCGTCCACGACGACCTGGACGCCGTGCTCCGCCAGCCACGCCGCGAGCCCGCCGGGACCGCCGAAACCCCCCTCGCGCACCTCCCCCACCGGCAGCTTCGGATCACGTACCCGGCCCGCCAGCGAGGACACCACGTGCGTCCGCGGGCGATCGGCGAGCGCGGCGGCCAGCCGCCTGGCCTCGTCGGTGCCCCCCAGAATCAGGACCTTCAGCGCGGGGTCAGTCACGGCAGCGCGCGTCGGAGTACAGGTGGCTGTCGGGGAACTCCGAGGCGGTCAGCACACGTCCGACGACGATCACCGCGGTGCGGAGGATCCCCGCGTCGCGGACCTGCCCGGCGATGTCGGCCAGGGTGCCGCGCAGGATCACCTCGTCGTCGCGGCTCGCCCTCGCCACCACGGCCACCGGGCAGTCGGCACCGTAGTTGGGGACGAGCTCCGCCGCGACGGCCTCGATCCGCTGCACCGCCAGGTGCAGGACCATCGTGGCCCGGCTACGGCCCAGCGTGCCGAGGTCCTCACCTTCGGGCATGGAAGTGGAGCGCACCGAGGTGCGGGTCAGCACCACCGTCTGCCCCACCCCGGGCACCGTCAGCTCACGCCCCAGCGACGCCGCCGCCGCGGCGAAGGCGGGCACCCCCGGGATCACTTCGTACGGCACCTTCTCTGCGTCGAGCCGCCGCATCTGCTCGGCCATCGCGCTGAACACCGACGGGTCACCGGAATGCAGCCTGGCCACGTCCTCCCCCGCCCCGTGAGCGGCGACCATCTCCGCGACGATCTCCTCCAGGGTCATCCTCGCGGTGTCGACCAGCCGCGCGCCCCGCGGACACGACTGCAGCAACTCGGCCGGGACCAGCGATCCCGCGTACAGGCACACCGGTGCGGACGCGATCGCCCGCGCTCCCCGCACGGTGATGAGATCCGCGGCGCCCGGCCCGGCGCCGATGAAACGTACTGTCATCGCTTCTCCTCCAGGGCGGGCGGCTTGAGCACGGCCCAGATCGTGACGGGCATCATGGGCCGCCAGCCGGTGAAACCACCGACCGGGGAGGTCCTGCTGACCGCGAGCCGGACCATGTCGCCACCGAGCCTGCCGTGCCAGCGGGCCAGGACCGCCTCGGACTCGACGGTCACCGCGTTCGCCACCAGCCTGCCCCCCGGCCTCAGCGCCTCCCAGCACGCCTCCACCATCCCGGCAACCGTCACCCCGCCGCCGACGAAGACCGCGTCGGGCGTCTCCAGCCCGGCGAGCGCGGCCGGAGCGACACCGGTCACCACGTCAAGACCGGGAACGCCCAGCGCCGCGGCGTTGCGTGCCACCACCGCCGCCCTGTCCGGACGCGACTCCACCGCTACGACCCGGTTGTCCGGATGCGCGCGCATCCACTCGATGCCGATGCTGCCCGCCCCCGCGCCGACGTCCCACAGCAGCTCTCCGGGAACGGGAGCCAGCCGGGACAGGGTGACCGCGCGCACCTCGCTCTTGGTGAGCTGCCCGTCGTGCTCGAACGCCTCGTCGGGCAGGCCGGGAAGGCGCGGCAGCGCGACGGTCCCGGCGTCGGCGCGGCACTCCACGGCGACGACGTTGAGATCGTGGGTCACGGGCGGCGACCAGGTGTCCGCCCTACCCGAGACCACGCGTTCCCCGGCGCCGCCCAGCCGTTCCATGACCGTCACCGTGCTCGCGCCGTAACCTCGGGCGGCGAGCAGCCCTGCGACCCGGGCCGGAGTCCGGCCGTCGGCGCTGAGGACCAGGACGCGACGCCCTTCGTGGACGACCGGATGCAGCACCTCGAGGGGACGCGTCACGAGGCTGACCACCTCGACACGGTCGGCCGCCCACCCGAGCCTCGCGCAGGCGAGGGAGACCGACGACGGGTGTGGCAGGACCCGCACCCGCCCGGCGCCGAGCAGCCGCACCAGGGTCGTGCCGATGCCGTGGAACATGGGGTCGCCGCTGGCCAGTACGCAAACCCTGCGGCCCCGGTGGGAGGCGAGCAGCGCGGGCAGCGCGGGCAGGAGCGGCGAGGGCCAGACGACGCGCTCGACACCGCAGCCGACACCGGAGTCGACACCGGGCTCGGCCTCCTGCCCGACGCCCGACTCGCCACCGAACCCCGCACCGTGCTCGCCACCGGGTTCGGTTCCCGGCTCGCCACCGTGCCCGGCAGCGCGTTCGACACCGCAGCCGGTGCCATGCCCGACCTCCGACTCGCCACCGTACCCGGCAGCGCGTTCGATGCCGGTTTCCGGGACGAGCCGCAGTTGCCTGGCGCTACCCATCAGAACCTCGGCGGCGCGCAGCTCGCGTCGCGCCGCCTGCGACAGACCGGCCCAGCCGTCGTCTCCGATCCCGACGACGACAACGGCGGGATCGACGGGATCGACGGCGGTGGAATCGGCGGAGGGGGGCTCAGACATTGCCCAGCACCCGGGTGAGGCGGATCTCGACCACGACACGGGCGGGATTCTCCCTCGGCACCCGATAACGCTCGGCGTAGCGGCGCTCGGCGTCGGCGACCGACTCGGGGTCGGTACGGATCACCGCACGCCCCTCCAGGGTCGACCAGCGGCGCCCGTCCACCTGGCAGACCGCGACGGCCGCCCCACCGTCACCCGCCGCGAGCACATGGCGAACCTTGTGCGAGCCACCCGAGGTGATCACCCTCGCGATCCCCGATTCGGCGTCCAGCGTCACCCCCACCGGAACGACGTGCGGCGTGCCGTCGGCGCGCACGGTGGTCATCGTGCACAGATGACGCTCCCGCCAGAACGCGCGGAGGTCCTCCCCGAGATCCTTCAACAGCCGACCCTTCCCCGATTCCGCTCTACCGGGCGACATGCTAGCCGTTGCTGATTCCGTAGTCGGATATCAGTAATCCGGGCATTACGGCCCGGAAGGTCCGTCGCGGTGTCACCAGAGCGCGGGCTGCGCTTCGGTGTCCTGAGTACGGTCTCGCGTTTCCTTCCGACCATGGGTCGGTTTTGCGCCACCTGCCCGCCCACCCGTGGCCTTGCGGCTGCGGGTGGTAGCGCGGGTCTTCTGGTCGGCTCCACGCGGTTTCGGAGCTTACGCTCCCTGGTCTCCGGCCACTCCGGTACCAGTGGTGCAGGTCGCCGCGAGGGCGGCAAGGTTTCGGGCTGCGTTCTCGTCCCGATCCATCACAAGGGGGCAGTTGTCGCAGTCGAACACTCGAACGTGCAGCGGCAGCTTGGCTTTCACCGCGCCGCAGCCCGAGCAGGTTTTGGAGGAGGGGTACCAGCGCGACGCCACGACAGTGTGGCCCTCTGCCCACTGGCCCTTGTAGGTGAGCTGACGCCGGATCTCCCCGAACCCGGCGTCAGCGATCTTGCGTGCCAGGCGCCGGTTGCGGAGCATACCGGCGACGTTCAGGTCTTCAACCACCACCGTGCCGTACTCGGCACGGATGCCGGTGGTGAGCTTGTGCAGCGCGTTAGCGCGCAGGTTGCTCACGCGGTGGTGCACCCGGTTGCGTTCAGCGTTGGCCTTGAGCCAGCGTTGCGAAGGTCTCTGTCCCCGATGCCGTAGGTGGACTCGGCCTTACGCTGCCACCACGCCGCCGACACCCAGCCGACAGCCCAGTTGTAGGCGGCCCTGGCCGCGCCGCAGTGTGAACGCAGCGCGGCCTCCTGGGTCGCGTTCGGGTCCAGGACGAACCGATATGCCTGAACCACGAAACCGGGCCGCGGCTCGAATTTCATCGTTGGCCTTCATTCGCGGTCGCTGCGGCGATGGCTCTGGCGGCACGGTTCTTCGCCGCCCGTTGCCCGTACAGGCGGGCGCACATGGAGGTGAGCATGTCGGTCATGTCGCGCACCAGGTCGTCGGTGTTCTCCCGCGGATCGAGGATGATCAGCTTCCTGTCGGTTGCGGACAGGGCGGCTTGCAGGTGCTCGACACCGAACCGGGCGAGGCGGTCTTTGTGTTCC
Source organism: Streptosporangium sp. NPDC050284 (assembly GCF_044459525.1). Taxonomy (NCBI): domain Bacteria; kingdom Bacillati; phylum Actinomycetota; class Actinomycetes; order Streptosporangiales; family Streptosporangiaceae; genus Streptosporangium; species Streptosporangium sp. NPDC050284. The sequence continues at coordinate 370,854 of NZ_JBITIZ010000009.1, read as the reverse complement.
ACGACAATCACGGTGGCTCGCGGGTCGGACAGAACGCGGTGCAACTCGCGGCGCTTGCCGTTCAGGCCGGAGCCGACTTCAGTGACGACCTCGCCCACCGGCAGGCCACGCTTTGCGGCCTCGGTGACAACGCGAGCGACCTGCCGGTCAAGATCCGGTTTCTGATCCGCCGACGAAACCCGGCAGTACGCGACCACGTGGCCGGAAACATGCTTGAGTGGTTCTTCGACGATCCACGTGCCGGAGGGCGCCTGGCGGACGGGTACGGGCATCTTGCCGTCCTTCACCCACCGCCAAGCGGTCTGATAACTCACGCCCTGCCGGCGCGCCCACTCCGAAAGCTTCACGCATCCATGATACACGGCTATACATGACTATGTTTGTCTATAAAATCTTGAGCAGTTGCTAACCCCGAGCCGCGTCCGCCTCCGGACCCGGTCACCGGCCAGGGGTGATCACGCTCCCCCTCGCGGCCCCGCAGGATCCCGCGCGCCACTCCGCCGGGAGCCGATCGACCGGCAATCGACATGGAAGTGGCCGTTCTCCCTGCCGTCGCACCCCGGGCAGGCGGCATCCTGATAAGCATGAGTTATCACATATGCGTGGTGTGCCTGGGAAACATCTGCCGCTCCCCCATGGCCGAGGTCGTACTGAGGAGAACCCTCGACGACCACGGCCTCGGTGACCTCGTCACGGTCGACAGCGCGGGCACCGGCGGCTGGCACCAGGGCGGCCCGATGGACGCGCGGGCCGCCGAGACGCTCTCCGACCACGGCTACGACGGCTCGGAGCACCGGGCCAGGCAGTTCCTGAGCGACTGGTACGACCGGGTCGACCTGGTGCTGGCCATGGACGCCCACAACCTCGGCGCCCTGCGCCGCCTCGCCCCAGCGGGCGCGGACGTGCGCCTGTTCCGCTCCTTCGATCCCGCCGCCCCTGAGGGCGCCGAGGTGCCCGACCCCTACTACGGCGAGCGCGAGGGCTTCACCGAGGTGCTGGAGATGGTCAAGGCCGCCTCCGAGGGACTCGCCAAGCACCTGGCGACCACCCTGAGGTGAGGTCTCCCCGCCGGTTCCGCGTTCGCCTCCATGACCGGCGAAGGGTTTAGATCTTCAGGCGGAGGATTTTCACCGCCCCATCGCCTTTACAAAGTAGATCACAAACTGACCCCCGTCACTCATGAGATGGCCCTGGCCCCGGCGCGCCCGTCCCGCTCATGATGCCGTTCCAGGAGTGGCCCATCCTGGCGTCGTGCCTCCGGGACGCTTCCCGGAGGCACCGACCTCGCCTGCCCGCGCCACCGGCCCCCCTGGATCCGCCGGGCACCTACCCCGTACGGCCGAGCCCGTACGGCGGAGCGGCGGAGGACGCCTCTCGGGCGTCGAGGAGCTCCTCCCAGTGCTCCTGCGCCCAGGCGCACGCGGCGTTCATCGGTTCGAGCAGGCTGCGGCCGAGCGGCGTCAGCGCGTACTCGACCCTCTGCGCGGGATGGGCGGTGCGCACGATCAGGCCATCGCGCGCGAGTGTCCGGAGCGACCGCGTGAGCACCTTCGCGGTGATGCCGCGCAGGGGGATGCGAAGCTCGGAGAACCGCCGCGGCCCGTCCTCGAGACAGCGGATGATCATCCCTGCCCATTTGTCACCGAAACGGATGGGCGTGAGATCGGACGGGCAGACCGGGTCGAACATATCCGGATCGAGGGGCTCTGTCACCGCTCCACCGTAGCCGGGGATCCCGTCGGGGAACACCGCCGACCGTCACACCGAACCACCCGGTGGCCGGGTATCCCGATGGTAACCAGCTGCCCGGTTACCCTCCCGGCAGCGGCCGGCGATCAGGTCCGGCCCTGGACGCGAGGGGTGCGAATGAGCAGGATCATCGTCTTCGGTGCCGGCGGCAGGGGCGGCCGGGCGGCCGTCCACGAGGCTCTCCGGCGTGGTCACCAGGTCACCGCGGTCGTGCGTGACCCGGCCGGGCACAGTGACCTGGCGACGGACGGCGTACGGCTCGTCGCCGGCGACGTCACGGACGCGAACGGCGTCGCGCGGCTCGCCGAGGGTCACGACGCCGCGATCAGCTCCGTCTACGACGCGGGCGCGGCGCACGAGGTCTTCTTCGCCGACGCCGCCCGCGCCCTGCTCGACGGGCTGACGAGGACGGGAGTGACCAGGCTGCTGGTGGTCGGCCTGGCGTCGGTGCTGGAGACCGCCTCGGGGACGCTCCTCATGGACACGCCCGGCTACCCGCAGGAGTACCGGTCGTTCTACCTGGGGCACGCGGCCGGAAACGAGGTGCTGCGCACCGCCCCCGCCGCGCTCGACTGGCTGGTCGTCAGCCCGGCCGGTGACTTCGACCACCGCGGCACCCGTACCGGCCGCTACCGCGTGGCCCCCGCCGAGGCGGCCGGCCGCATCTCCTACGCCGACTTCGCGATCGCGCTGCTCGACGAGATCGACGCCCCCAAGCACCACCGCACGCACCTCGGCGTCGAGGCGGCCTGACGGAAGAGGAGGTCGTCGAGCGTACGGGGGGAGGCGTCCCACCGGCGCCACCGCCGCGCCCGGACGGCACGGAGGGGCGCCGGCCCCACTCAGCGGGTCTCGCCGGTTCCGCTCGCGCGTTCCAGGACCTCCAGGACGGTCCCTGCGAGCAGCGCGATCTTGTAGTGGTTGCGGGCCGCCGGAGCGCACCGGGCGGCCGCCAGTCCGGCCGCCCGGTCGAGGGGCTCGCCCGCCATGAGTGCCTCCTCGACCTCGGGCAGGCGTACGGGGACGCGGGCGACACCTCCCACGGCCACCCTGGCGAAGGTGATCCTCCCGCCGTCGGCGCCCAGCCGCGCCGCGGCCTCCACCAGCGGCCACTCGGCCTCGGACCTGCCGATCGCGCGGTGGTAGGCGGCCCGCTCCCCGGGAACGGGCGGCGGCAGGACGACGGAGGTGAGGATCTCCCCCGGGTCAAGCAGGTGGTCCCGGGAGGGGTCGGAGCCGTCTCCGTACAGGTCGGCGATGGGGAACGGGGCCCTGCCGTGCGTCTCGGCGGAGGCGTCGCAGGCGAGCAGGGCCACCGCCAGCGACGACGGGTGCGGCGCGACGCACGGGCCGCTGTCGAGGATCGCGGCGTTCGGGGAGAGCCCGGCGCGGGCCGGGCAGTGGTCGCCGCCGTTCTGGTGGCAGGAGAAGGCCGGGTTGCGGAAGTACGCGCAGCGGTTGCGCTGCAGCAGGTTGCCCCCGACGGTGGCCACCTCCCGGATCTGGGGTGTGGCCAGACCTGCCGCCGTCAGCGCCAGGCAGGGGTGGGCGGCGCCGAGGCGCGCGTCGCGGGCCACCCGCGAGACCGTGGTGAGCGCGCCGATCCTGACGGAGCCGTCCGGCTGCCAGGTCACGCCGGACAGATCGGGCAGGCCTCGCAGGTCCACGTGCGGTCCGGCCGCCCGGCGGCCCATCAGGTCGGTGCCTCCGGCGCGGAACTCGCCCCCGCGCCGTACGGCTTCGCCGAGGTCGGTGAGTACGGTCATCGAACGCCTTCCAGTGTGGGGATCCGGGGGGTGTGCTCCAGGGAGGTGGCCGTCGGCCGCCCCCTCCCGGGATCCGGGTACGGGTCCGGCCACGTCCGCGCGGAGGGGGTCAACGGGTGATCCCTTCGAGGAGCCGGTCGGGACGAATGGGCAGGTCGTGGGGGCGCCAGCCGGTGGCGTTGTGGACGGCGTTGCCCACCGAGGCGGCCACGCCGACCGTGGAGATCTCTCCGACCCCGACGCCGTTGCCGTTGACGTGGTCCCACCCGTCGCGGTGGAAGTGCACGGTGATCTCGGGGGTGTCGCCGATGCCGGGGATGCGGTAGTCGTCGAGGTTGGCGGTCAGCACGTTTCCGGTGACCGGGTCGACCAGCCGCTCCTCGTACAGGGCGTAGCCGATGCCCTGCACGACACCGCCCTCGCACTGGCTGCGCGCCGGCCGCTCGGCGTAGATGTGACCCGCCGCGATCCCGGCCCACACCCGAAGCGGCCTGACGGTGCCGAGGCGGGTGTCGACCTCGACCTCGGTGACGTGGACGGAACCGCTGAACCCCCGGCCGATCGCCATGCCGCTCATCGGGAAGGGGGTGACGTAGCCGCGCCGGTCGCGGCGGCGCCCGCCCACGACCCTGGCGCCGTCGGTCATGCCCAGCTTCCGCAGGCGCCGCGCGGCGTCGCGCGCGGCGGGGGCCACCGAGGCCGTGGTGCGGCTGCCGATCGAGGGCGGCCCGTGCACGGTGCCCGTCCTGCCGATCTCGACGCGGACGCGCTCGGCGGGCAGTCCGAGCTCCTCGCACACGACGCCGGCGATGACGGTGCGGACACCGGTCCCGATGTCCTGGGTCGCGGTCGAGGCCACGACCACGTCACCCTCGACGCGCAGCTCCACCTCCGTGGCGGGGTCGACCATGTAGAGCCAGTTGGCGGCGGCCACCCCGACGCCCCGGCGGAAACGCCCCGTCTGGGAGCCGGTGGGCGGCCTGGACGTCCACTCGGGCAGGGCCGCGGCCAGGTCGTAGAGCGCGTGCCGTTTGCGGTTGCCGTCCCAGCGGCGCCGCAGCGCGATCGGGTCCTCGCCCCTGCGGTGGGCGGCCTCGTCCACCGCCTGCTCCAGCGCCCAGAGCATGGGGGGTGCCCCCGGCCCGCGGAACGGGGTGCCCGGCGGCTCGTTGGTGACCACGTCGTAGTCGCGGAGCCTGCGGGGCGCGGTGCCGTACACGAGGCGGGCCATCAGCGCGACGGCCGACCCGATGGCCACGCCGCCGTGCCCGTGGACGTCCATGGTGAGGGCGGCGAGGTCGCCCCGGTCGTCGGTGAGCAGTTCGACGGTGGTGCGGGTGCCTGGGCGGTTGCCCGCGTCGGTGAGCTCCTCGGCTCGGCTGAGCACCACGCGCACCGGCGCACCATGGGCCCGGGCGAGCTCGACGGCGGCGATCGTCTCGACGGTGACGCCGACCTTGGCCCCGAAACCGCCTCCGACGTGGTCGGCGACGATGTGGACCCGCTCGACCGGCAGGTCCCACCGCTTGGCGGCCTGCTCGGCGGCGATGGTCACGGTCTGGGTGGACAGGTGCAGGTGCAGGTCGCCCTCGGCGTCCCAGTGGGCGACGCAGGCGTGCGGTTCCAGCGGGGTGTGGACCTGCACGGCGGTGGTGAACGTGCCGGTCACCAGGCGGGGGTCGGCGTCGCGCCTGGCGGCCTCGATCCGCTTGGCGGCGGTGCGCCCGCGCCAGCTCGCCCTGGTGAAGGGACCGCGCACGTTGCCGTTCCAGGCACCGGGCAGTTCCATCCCCTCACTGGAGCTGGGGACGTGCTTTCTGGACTCCTCGTCGTAGACGGGCGGGGCGTCCGGCGCGTCGTCGAGCGCGGCGGGCCTCGGGTCGTAGCCGATCTCGGCGGCCTCCGCGATCGCCAGTGCCTCGCGGCGGGTGGGGGCGGCGACGGCGGCGACGGGCTGGCCCGCGTAGCGGACGGTGCGGTCGGGCGGCAGCAGGTCGACCACGTGGGCTGCGTCCACCGTGACCGAGGTGACGCGGGCGTGTGCCCTCCTGGAACGGATGACCACGCCTTCCAGCTGGCCTTCGAGGCGCACGTCGGTCGTGTAGCGAGCGCGGCCCGCGACCTTGTCCATCGCCTCCACCCTGGCGGGTGTCCCCGCGGCGCCGTCGTGTTCTCCCCGGCAGGCGGCGGCGATCGCGGCGTAGATGCCCTCGTACGCGCCACACCTGCACAGGTGACCGGCGAGGGCCGCGGCGATCCGCTCGCGCGGTGGCGCGACGTCGCCGTGCTCGGCGCGCCAGGCGTCGACGAAGGCCGCGCCCTCGACCGCGAACCCGGGCGTGCAGTAACCGCACTGCAGGCCGTCGTGGACGGCGAGGGCCCGCTGGACGGGGTGGTCGAGCCCTTCCGCGGTGGTGATCTCGCGATCCTCCAGCGCGGCGGACGGCAGCAGGCAGCTCGCCTGGGGCACGCCGTCCACCATGACCGTGCACGCGCCGCAGACCCCGGTACGGCAGGCGGCCTTGGCGCCGGTGAGGCCGAGACCGTCGCGCAGGACGTCCACGGCGGCGTCGTCGGGGCCGGCCTCCGCCGTGGCGGGCAGCCCGTTTACCGTTATCTTCATAACTCTCCAGTTGACGTCGTCAACATTATGTTGACAGTGTCAACCAGATACGTTGACGTTGTCAACACAGCCTGCCCGGAAAGGGGATCCACGTGGTGGACGGCACCAGGACCCGCCTGGTCGAGAGCGCGCTGAGACTACTGCGCGAGGAGGGCCTCGACGCCGTGACGCTACGCGCCGTCGGCGACCTGGCCGGCCTGTCCCGTACGGCCCCCTACCGGCACTTCGCCGACAAGACCGCCCTGCTCGCGGCGCTCGCCGTCCGGGTCATCGCCGATCTCAGCGCGCACGTCGCCGCCGCGGTCCTGGCGGCCGAGGCCCCGCGCGACCGGCTGCGGGCCTTCTACCTGAGCTACGTCGAGTACGCCGTCGCGCACCCCGAGGAATACCGGCTGGTGTTCGCCTCGGAGTTCGTCGTCGGGCACCACCCGGATCTGGAGACGGCGATCGACCAGGTGATGACCGCGCTCGGCATGGAGGGACCCTGGGAGGGGCCGGTGCCCAAGGCCAGGGTGATGGCCCTGTTCTCGACCGCCCACGGCCTCGCGGAACTCGCGGTGGCGGGACAGTTCTCCCACAAGGGGATCGGATACTCCGATGTCGTCGACGTCCTCGTGGATCCCGGCGAACGGTGACGAGCGGCCGCGGATGGCCAGAGGGGGGCAGAGAGGGTCAGAGAGGGACGGCGTCCCTCGGGTCGCCGTCACGGGGAGCACCGGCCGGGGAGGGCCGCGAGACGGACCGGCCGCCGCGCTCGGCGGCCCTCGCCACGTTGCGCAGCATCGGCCCGAAGACCAGGCTGTGGAAGGGCGCGACCGACCACCAGTAGAGGTGCCCGGCCAGACCGCGAGGGTGGAAGATCGCCCGCTGACCGTAGACGGTCTCACCCCGGTACGTGAGCACCCGCATCTCCAGCCAGGCGAGGCCGGGCAGGCGCATCTCCGCGCGCAACCGCAGCAGGCGCCCCGGCTCGATCTCCTCGACCCGCCAGAAGTCGACGGAGTCGCCCACCCAGAGCCGCCGGGGGTCGCGACGCCCCCTGCGCAGGCCCACGCCACCGACCAGCCGGTCGAGCAGACCGCGCAGGCTCCAGGCCAGGGGCAGGGAGTACCAGCCCACCTCGCCGCCGACGGACTCGATCACCGCCCACAGAGCCTCGGGGGAGGCGTCGACCCGACGGGCCCGCGCGTCGACGTACAGGCTGCCGCCCGCCCAGTCGGGGTCGGTGGGCAGCGGGTCACTCGGCGCCCCGGGGGTGGAGGCCGAGGACCAGCGGGTGACGACCTTGGCCTCCTTGACGCGCTGGAGGGCGAGTTCGACCGCCCGCCTCAGCCCGATCAGCCCGCCTGGCGGGTCCTCGACGTAGCGGGCGATGTCGTGCTCGCCGCAGACGGCCTCGTTGCGCAGCGACTCCACCAGCGGGCGGGCCAGGCTCGCCGGGACCGGGGTGACCAGCCCCACCCAGTGGCTGGAGAGGCCGGGGCTCAACAGCGGGACCGGGATGATCAGCCTGCGGGGCAGCCCGGCGACCTCCGCGTAGACCCGCATCATGTCGGCGTAGGTGAGCACGTCCGGGCCGCCGATGTCGAAGGAACGGTTCACCTCCTCCTCGACGGAGGCCCAGGCCACGAGGTAGCGCAGCACGTCGCGGATCGCGATGGGCTGCGTTCTGGTGCCCACCCACCGCGGCGTCGTCATCACGGGCAGCCGCTCGGTGAGATGACGCAGCATCTCGAAGGAGGCGGAGCCCGATCCGATGATGACCGCGGCCCGCAGCACCACCGCGGGCACCGAGGAGCGCAGGAAGATCTCCCCCACCTCGACGCGGGAGCGCATGTGCGGCGAGAGCCTCTCGTCCGGCGCGAGGCCGCCGAGATAGACGACCCGGCGAACCCCGGCGCGCTCGCACGCGGCGGCGAAGGTGGTGGCCGCCTCGCGGTCGGCGGCGGCGAAGCCGCTCCCCCCTCCCATCGTGTGGATCAGGTAGTAGACCACATCGATGCCCTCCAGGGCCTTCGCCGCCTGCTCGGCGTCGGCCGCGTCGGCCTGGGCGACCTCGACCCGGGAGACCCAGGGCTGGTCGCGCAGGCGGCCTGCCGACCTCACCATGCAGCGGACCTCGTGCCCCGCGTCCAGCAGTTCGGGAACGAGCCGCCCGCCGATGTATCCGGTCGCGCCGGTCACGAGACATCTCATGCGTACATTTTCGTACGGCGCCGCCCGGCGGTTGCGGCCGGACCCTTTCATGTGCCGCGCACGGGCTCACGGCCACGCGTTCACCGCGCCTTCGGCCCGCCGTTCCCCGGCCGACGTTTCCAGCCCACCGTTCCCCCGCCGCCGTTCCGTACCCGCCGTTTCCGGCTCAGAGCCTCCGCTGGAACTCCTCGCGGATCTCCAGGAGGATCTCACGGGTGCGCGTGGCCGGCTCGGCCTCGATGCACAGGCGCTCCATGACCTCCAGGTAGCTGTCGACGTCGTCGCGCTTCTCCAGGTAGACGGCGCTGGTGAGCTGCTCCATGTAGACGATGTCCGGCAGGTCGGGCTGGGAGAAGCGCAGGATGCTGAAGGGGCCCCCGGCCGCGGCGTGGCCGCCGACGCTGAAGGGCACGATCTGGACGGTCACGTTGGGCAGTTCGAGCGCGCGCAGGATGTGGTCGATCTGCTCGCACATCGCCTCGGCCCCGCCGAGGGGTCGGCGCAGCACGGCCTCGTCCAGCACGGCCCACAGATGGGGCGGGTCCGGGCGGTGCAGCAGTCGCTGGCGTGCCATGCGCAGTTTCACCCTGCGGTCCAGCTCCTCGGGGGAGGCCGAGGGGAAGCCCAGCCGGACGACGGCCCGCGCGTAGCCCTCGCTCTGCAGCAGGCCGGGCACGAACTGGACCTCGTAGTTGCGGATGCCGCTGGCCGACTCCTCCAGGCCCACGTACGTCTCGAACCAGGGAGGCAGCACGTCGTTGTAGTTGTGCCACCAGCCGGCGAGGTTGGCCTTCTCTACGAGGGAGAGGAACGGCTCACGATCGGCGTCGCTCGTCACCCCGTACAGGGTGAGCAGGTCGGCCACGTCCCTGATCCGGAAGCTGACCCTGCCGAGCTCCATGCGGCTGACCTTGGAGTGCGAGGCGCGGATGGAGTGCCCCGCCTCCTCCAGTGTGATGCCCCGCTGCTCGCGCAGGCGGCGGAGCTGTGCGCCCAGGACGATCCGCAGCACGGTGGAGCTACCCCGCGGTGCGGCCATGGAGGTCATGGAGGCCGCAGAGGGTGGACCGACCGGCCGGCCGTCGGCGCTTGGTGTGATCATCTGCAGTCCTTCGGGCGCGGAACGCGATCCTGCGCCCACTCTTTGTGGCGATCGCGAGCCTTCACGGTACTCCGCTCGCCGCGCTCAGACCATAGAAGATTTTATCTTTCAATCACAGTGGCGGATCTTCAATTGATCAGGTCGTCGAACTCCCCGCTCTTCACCCCGCGGACGAAGTCGTCGGCCTCGCGGCGGGTGTAGATCAGTGCGGGGCCTTCGGGGTCGCGGGAGTTGCGCATCGCGACCCTGCCGTCGGGCAGTTCCGCGAGTTCCACACAGTTGCCGCTGGGGTTGCTGAAGTGGCTCTTGCGCCACACGACACCGTGCATCAGGGCGGCCGACATGCCGTTGTACAGCTGGTTCATCCTCGCCTCTCACCGATTAGGGAGGGAAACAACACTCCGAGTGTAGGGCTTTTTGTGCAGATGCACGTGCATCTGTACTTGCCTATGCACATTACGGAGGGCAAGATGGCAGACGGATCAACCTCGCCACACGATCGTCCCCTCCCCAAGGTCGCCGATGACTGGTTACCGAAGACACGAAGCCACACCCATCCGAGCTGAGATCGGAGGGTGGGAACGGTGGTTGTCGATGCTTAATCACCTGCTCCCCCCGAGCGGCCTGCCCCCCTGGGCCGGTAGGGAGGACCACGTCGGCCAGTTACAGATGGCCGTCCGCAGCCTCCGCTACGACTCGTGCGCGGCGCGGACCGCCCGCGAGTTCACCACCAAAGCGCTGAGGACCTGGGAGCTGGAGCCGCTGATCGACGACACCGGCATCGTGGTCTCCGAACTCGTGACCAACGCCGTACGCCACGGCACGCGAGGTGTCGCGCACGCCCGCTCCTTCCCCGAGGTCAGGGTGATCCTCTGCCACACCGAGCGCTCGGTGCTGTGCGCGGTCACCGACCCCAGTGACCAGGGCCCCTGCCTGCGCGAGCCCGACTACGAGGCGGAGAACGGCCGGGGACTCCAGTTGGTCGACGGTGTCAGCGAGACGTGGGGCTGGGCGCCGCTGGAGAGCCGGGGCAAGGCGGTGTGGGCGGCCTTCGCCCTGCCCTCGGCAGGAGAACGCCACCTGGAAGCCTGCCACTGACGACACGCGAGAGCCCGTCACCGACGGTCGAGTGCCGGGAAAGTTACCCGAGTGGAAGGAGGCTCAGACAGAAAACACATCACCCTGTGGGCAGAAGGTCGATAATGTCCGCTGGAACCGCATGCCGGACGGAGGACACCATGGCGTCGTCACAACCTGAGCGCCTCAGGTTCGATCCCACGATCCCGAACGCGGGCCGGATATCCGACTACTTCCTGGGCGGCAAGGACAACTTCGCCAGCGACCGGACCGCCGCGCAGGTGGCGCTCTCCATCGCCCCCGAACTCCCTGCCATGTCGCGGGAAGGGCGCAGATTCCTCGACCGCGTCGTGCGCTTCCTGGTCGAGGCCGGCATCCGCCAGTTCGTCGACATCGGCTGCGGCCTGCCGACCCAGGGCAGCGTGCACCAGATCCTGCGCGGCATCGCGCCCGAGGCGCGGGTCGTCTACGTCGACAACGACCCGATGGTCGTCGTCCACGCCCAGGCCCTCCTGAAGGACGACAGCCCGGCCGTCGTCGTCGAGGCGGACATGCGCGACCCCGAGCGGCTCCTGGCACATCCCGGCCTCACCGACCTGATCGACCTCGACGAGCCCGTGGCGATCCTGCTCTTCTCGGTCCTGACCGACCTCTCCGACGACGTCGAGGCGATGCAGGCCGTCGTCGCCCTGCAGAAGGCCGTCGCACCGGGCAGCTACATGGCCCTCTCCCACGCGGTCTCCGATCTGTGCCCGGACAGGACCGCGCGGCTCGCCACCCTCTTCCAGGACAGCGGGTCGATCACCGGTCCCCGCCGTGCGAACCTGCGCACCAAGGCCGAGGTCGAACTCTTCCTCGACGGGCTGAAGCCGGTCGAACCGGGCGTCGTCTACATTCCCGAATGGCGGCCGGAGGGCGCGATGCCCCACCGGCCGGATGCCGTCTGGGTCGTCGGCGGAGTCGCGCGAAAAGAGTAGGCTTTTTTGGGAAACCGTCGAGTTTTGCCGGCATTCATGGCGCCTCGGCATCTGTTCACGCGACGCGCGATTCTCTAATGTCGCAGGCAACAGCGGAGGTGAGAACTTGAACGACACGTCCCGGCGGCCGGGGGCAGGCCTGGACACCAGCGTTCCCAACATCGCCAGAATGAACGACTACTTCCTCGGCGGGAAGGACAACTTCGCCGCCGACCGCAAGGCGGCCGAGGAAGTGCTCGCCATCGCGCCCGAGATCAGGACCATGACGCACGAGGCCCAGGCCTTCCTGCGCCGGATGGTGCGATATCTCGTCGAGCGAGGCATGACCCAGTTCGTCGTCATCGGCGCCGGTCTGCCCAGCCGCCGCAACGTCCACCAGGTGGCCCAGGAGATCGCGCCCGACACGCGCGTGGTCTACGTCTCCAACGACCCCGTGGTGCTCTCCCACGCCCGCGCCACGCTCGCCACCAACCCGTACACCACCGCCGTCGAGGGTGACGTCCTGCACCCCCGCGAGCTGCTCACCGACCCGGAACTACTGCGTCTGGTCGACCTGGAGCTACCGGTGGCCGTCCTGATCCTGTCGGCCCTGCAGTTCATCCCCGACGAGGACGACCCGCACAAGAGCGTGGCCATCCTTCGCGACGCGGTGCCGGTCGGCAGCCACTTCGGCATCGGCCACGTCGTCTTCGACACGCGACCGGAGGCCAAGGGCCCGCTGGTCGAGATCTTCCAGCGGGTCCTCGGCCGCACCGAGGACGCCTCTCGGCGGAGCGATCAGGTGCTGCGCTTCTTCGACGGGCTGGAACTGGTCGACCCCGGCCTGGTCTACATACGCCACTGGCACCCCGACAACCCGCTCACCGCGCAGGGCCGCGACAGGACGTGGACGATGGGCGGGGTGGCCCGCAAGGTCAAGGACTGACGAGCACCGCCCCCCGCACGCGACCGGCGGATCCCTCCCGCCCGCCTCCAGGAGATTCCGACAGGAGGACCTAACCCGCGACCAGGAGGTCGTCGCGTTCCACGGCCTCCAGCGAGAGCGTCTTGTAGCCGACCTCGTCGAACAGCACGGTGATCCGGTCGCTCTCCCTGCTCATCACCATCCCCGGCCCCCAGGCGCTGTGCCGCACCCTGGCGTGCATCGCGAAGGGCCCCTCGTCCGCGGCCTCCGGCTCCTGGGGCAGGCCCGCACGGCAGGTGTCGCAGGCCTCGCAGCCGTGCTCGCGCGGCTCGCCGAAGTATTCGAGCAGGAAGCGGCGGCGGCAGCCCGTGGTCTCCGCGTACGCGCGCATCATGTCGATCCTGGAGTCGTCGATGCGACGCCGGGTGTCGTCCAGCTCGACGGCGCGCGCCGTGGCCGCCTCGGGCTCGGGACCGCCGGACACCCGGCGCAGGTCGCCCTCGCCGGTGACCTCGATCGCGTTCGCCCGCTCCAGCAGGTTGACCAGCCGGGTGAGCCGGGTGGCGCCGACGTCGAGCAGGGCCCGCATCTCGCCCGCGGGTACGGTGCCGCCGTGCTCGTACACCAGCGTGGCGACCCGCAGCAGCAGCTCCTCGTCGGCACGTCCCCCGGCGAAGAACCTGCGCAGCCCGAGGTCCTCGGAACGGTAGAAGAGCACCGCGGCGGCGGGCTCGCCGTCCCGCCCGGCCCGGCCGATCTCCTGGTAGTAGGAGTCCGGCGACTCCGGCGGGGCGGCGTGCAGCACGAACCGCACGTCCGGCTTGTCGATGCCCATGCCGAACGCCGAGGTCGCGACCACGACGTCCAGCTCGTCGTCGCGGAACATCTCGTGGATCCTGTGCCGCTCGGCCGCCTTCATCCCCGCGTGGTACGCCTCGGCCCTGCGACCGGCCTCGCGCAGCGCGGTGGCGTACTCCTCGGCGGCGCGGCGGGTGGCGACGTAGACCAGCCCGAGTCCTGAGCGGGACGCCGCGTCCTCCACCAGCGCCCGCCTCAGGTCCTCCTGGGTGACGAAGCGGCGCACCTGTAGGTCGATGTTGGGCCGGTCGAAACCCCGCACGATCTGGCGGACGTTCCTCAGGCCGAGGGCGGTGACGATCTCGTCGCGTACCGCGGGGGCGGCCGTGGCGGTCAGCGCCACCACCGGCGGATGCCCCAGCTGCTCGATGACCTGGCCCAGCCTCAGGTAGTCGGGCCGGAAGTCGTGGCCCCACGCCGACACACAGTGCGCCTCGTCCACGGCGATCAGCGAGGGACGCGCGGCGCGCAGCCGCTCGACCGTCTCCGGCTTCGCGAGTTGCTCGGGTGAGAGGAAGACGAACTCGGCCGCGCCCGCGCGTACGGCCTCCAGGGACGCCTCGCCACCGGACTGGGCGGAGTTGACCGCGACCGCCCCGCCCGCGTCGGCCTCGGCCAGCCCGGCGACCTGGTCACGCTGGAGGGCGATGAGCGGCGAGACGACGACGGTGGGCCCGTCGAGCAGCAGTGCCGGCACCTGGTAGACGGCCGACTTACCGCTGCCGGTGGGCATGACCACGAGGGCGTCGCCCCCGGCGAGCAGGTGACGCATGGCGTCGAGCTGCCCGGGGCGCAGGTCACGCCAGCCGAAGACCTTGCGGGCCACGGCACGCAGCTTCCGCGCCCTCGGCCCGAACCTGTCCTTGATGCTCATGCCCTCCGCCTTCCCGCCGTGTGACGGCCAGGTACCCGCGGATCGGGGCACTAGTCGCGCGATGCCCCGTTGATCGAAGGAGGGCGCGGGAGGGACGGTAAGCGGGAGACGCCGATAAGGGGCGCCCCATCGCGGGCACCCCTCCCTCGGCCGGATCGCGGCCCGGCTGTCAGCCGTCAGGTCACGGCTCGGCCCACCGGGTCACCCCGGTCCGCCGTGTCAGGCCACCACGCCTGCCGCGTCGCGGCTCGGCCGGCCTGCCGGGTCACCGCGGGCCAGGTCGCGGTTCGGAGCGCCGGGGCACGGAGGCCGCCGGCATCGTGAACGGCCGTCGCGGTCGTCGTGACCGCGACGGCCGTCACGACCGCCGCGTGTTCACCGCTTTCGCCGCGGTCACTTCGGCATGAGCACCGTGTCGACGAGGTAGACGACGGCGTTGGAGGTCTGGATGTTGCCGCAGAGGACCTTGGCGTCGTCGACGGTGAAGTCCTCACCGGAGCCCGTGACGGTCAGCGTCCCTCCCTGCATCGTGGTCAGCGTGCCGGTCGTCAGGTCCTGGGGGGTCTTCTTCCCCTCGACGACGTGGTGGGTCAGGACCTTGGTCAGCTCCGCCTTGTCGGCCAGGAGCTTGTCGAGCTTGTCCTTCGGAATCTTGGCGAACGCCTCGTTGGTGGGTGCGAACACCGTGATGTCCTTGGCGGAGTTGAGTGTCTCGGTCAGGCCGGCCTGCTCGATCGCCTGGGCCAGCGTGGACAGGGAGGGGTTGGAGGCGGCGGCGGTGGCGACCGGCTGCGAGGCCATCGCGCTGAGGCTGCCCTCGCCCTCGGCGGGCAGGGACGCGCACCCGGGGCCGAACGGCTCCGTCATCATGCCCGAGGGCTCGGGCGAGGCGCCCTCGGTGGGCATGGTCGAGTCTGTCGGGACCGGTGTGGGAGAGGTGATCCACCCGGGGGCGGCGACCGCCTGCGCGGCGGGGGCCGCGGTCAGGGCGAGTACGGTCAGGGCCGATGCCAGAAGAGACTTCTGCTTCACGGTTTTCTCCTTGATTGGGCGGATGAGCCATCCGGGTCCGTCGGCGGGTTCCCGAGCCACTCATGTCCTGTATTGGAGATCAATTCCCTGAGATTTGAGGCTAAATGCCCCACTAGAGGACTCTTGACCACATATCTCCCGAGAGAGATAGCTATTTTCCGCTCGACAGGGCGTTAATCAAGGCCCTCCGCATCCCCCCGTAGAGTGGGAATCATGAGCCCGAAGATCGCAACCAACGAGGTCGTCTCCCGCGACCGGCTGCTGGATTTCCTCCGTGGCCGCCACCGTGCGCTGGTCATCACCGCGCGGCGCGACGGCAGGCCACAGGCGTCCCCGGTGACCTGCGGCGTCGACGCCGAGGGCCGCATCGTGGTGTCCACCTACCCCGAGCGCGCCAAGACCTCCAACGCCCGCCGCGACCCGCGGGTGAGCGTCGTGGTCCTGTCGGACGACTTCGACGGCCCCTGGGTGCAGGTGGACGGCACGGCCGAGGTCCTCGACCTGCCGGAGGCCCTCGAACCGCTGGTCGACTACTACCGGTCCATCTCGGGTGAGCACCCCGACTGGGACGAGTATCGAGCGGCGATGACACGGCAGGGCAAGTCGCTGTTGCGCGTCACCCCGGAGCGCTGGGGCCCCATCGCCACCGGCGGCTTCCCCGCCCGGTTGGCCTGAGGGGCCTGGCGCCCGGACCGGTCCGCCGGCCAGGAGACGACCTCCAAGGATCACCCCAGGTCGGCCAGGACGGCGTCGGCCGCCCTGCGCCCCGAGACCAGGGCTCCCTGCTGCGAGCCGGTGTCGCGGTGGTCTCCGCAGACGTAGCGGCCCGGCGCGAAGCGCACCGGGCGTCGCAACGAGAACGGCGGCACCATCGCGGGCAGCGCCTCCTTGACGGCGTACGTCGCCAGATGGTCCCAGTTCGAGGTGTCCGTCCCGTAGATCTGTGAAAGCCGTGCCCTGACCCGGGGCTCGTCCGCGTCGGAGAGGACTCCCAGCACCGACGTGGAGACCAACGCCCGGCCCGGCGGCGCGTACGCGGGCGCGGCGTCGCTGATGACCAGGGTGTCGGTGATGTGGCCCTCCGCGTCGACGATCTGCGTGGGGTCGTCCATGGGCGAGCGGGAGGCCACGTGGTAGAAGGTCGTCACCGAGCGCATCGCCGGAGTCTCCAGCCCCGGATAGAGTGCGGCGGCCATGGCGGGATCGGTGGCCACCACCACCGCGCGGGCCTGGATCGTCTCGCCCCCGGCCGTCTCCACCCCCTCCTCGGTCACGGCGAGGACCGGGGTCTCCAGCGCGAGCGCCCCCGGAGGAAGGCGTCCGGCGAGCTGTCGGGTGATCTCTCCCATGCCGAGCGCGGGCACCCCGACCGTTCCCCGGGCGAAGGCGCGCCAGATGAGGTGGAAGAAACGGCTGGAGGTCTCCAGTTCCCGCTCCAGGACGACACCGGAAAGGAACGGGCGGATCAGTTTCTCGACCATCCTCGGTGAGACGCCCCAGTGCCGCAGTTCCTCGCGCGTGGTGCGTTCGCGCCCGTCGCGCAACCGGCTCACCGGCAGCAGGAGGTCCCGTGCGGTCAGCGCCGCCAGGGCCGCCTTGTCACGCGGGGAGCCCACGTCGGCGAGGAGCCCGCTGAGCGCCTGGCCCGGATGGCGCCAGGGCAGCATGAACCGCTCCCGCCGCCCCCTCTCGAAGGAGATCAGGCCGGACGGGATCGGGCGCAGGTCCAGAGCCCCGACGTCGAGGACCCGCGCGGCCTCCGGGTAGGCGGTGTTGAAGACCTGGAAGCCGCGGTCCAGCCGGAAGCCGTCCACGACGTCGGTGCGCACCCGGCCGCCCGCCTCGTCCGCCGCCTCGACGACGCGGACCTCCATCCCCGCCGAACGCAGCCGCAGGGCGCATGCCAGACCGGCGAGACCCGCACCGACGATCACCACCGTGTCCGGCATGACGCACCCCCTCAAGGCGACGGCGGCACGAAACCTCAGGGGTCCGTGGAACCCCTCGGGTGAGGGAATCCGCCATCCTTGTCTTCGAGCGGCGGGTGCCGGGGGTTGCGCCCGCCGATCCGTTCGTCGTACGACCTACCCCAGCTTCACGGTGATCTCTCCCCCGAGCCGGAAACCTCCGGTCAGTTCCAGGTCGTCACCGCTCCAGAAACGGCCGGGGTCGTACCAGTTCGGCCGCCGCCCTCCGGGCAGCAGTCCCATGGCCTCGTAGGTGACCGCGACGACCTCCGCGCAGTAGGCGCTCTCCAGGGCGCTCTCCTCGGCGCCCCGCTTGAAGATCTTGGGCACCCGCCCCTTCATCCAGCGGCCGGCGAGCCTGGCCGTCGAAGGGAAGGGCGTGCCGTCCAGCCGGGCGACGGTGCGCAGGACGGCGTCCTCCATCTCGCGGGGTGCCTGCGGCTCCAGCTGCCTCAGCCAGCCGCGCTGGCCGTATCTGGTGGCCCAGACCGTCACCGCCTCGCGCAGGTCGTGCAGCTGGACGCCGCGCTGGTGGGTTCCCGACCACAGGTCGGGCAGGGAGCGACCCAGTTCGGCGTGCCACATCAGGGGCGGCATGTCGTCGATGACGACCGACATGCCGACGTGGTTGACGGGGCTGTTCGTCATGGTCTGGATCGCTCGATCGGGCACCGTTCGACCGCGGAACAGCCACACGTCGCCGGTGCGGGTCAGGTTGACGGCCTCATCGAGGCTGATGCTCTTGCCGGACATTCCGATAGCGTAGGCACATGCGATGGTGGAAGATACTCGGTCTGGCGGGTGTGGCGGG
This sequence comes from Streptosporangium sp. NPDC050284, assembly GCF_044459525.1. Lineage (NCBI taxonomy): Bacteria > Bacillati > Actinomycetota > Actinomycetes > Streptosporangiales > Streptosporangiaceae > Streptosporangium > Streptosporangium sp. NPDC050284. Next base: position 352,918 of record NZ_JBITIZ010000009.1, on the reverse strand, counting down.
CGTCGCGGCCACGGGGGTCGTGATCGCGCGGGCCGAGCGCCGCCGGCAGGCGTACACCCCGGAAGAGATCCGCGCCCGCCTTCGCGCCCGCCTGGAGGAGTCCCCCGGTGAGCTCTCCCGGGATTCCTCCGAGCCGGTCCCCAGGGCCGTCGGCCCCGCCGACCAGGCGCCCTGACTCCGAGCCCTGTCCTGACGGCCCCCTTCCCGCCGACCGGACCGGACACCTGGAGCCCCGGCAGCGACGCGCCTGAGTCGCTGCCGTGCCCCAGGTGTCCGGCAGCGGCTCGGGCGCGTCATGCGAGGGCGAACCGTCGTCGCCGTCGCCCCTGAGGGCCGTTTCCCGGGCGAGTCGCGCGCGGGGGCGGGCCGCGAGACGGCCCGCCCCCGCCCTGCGGCCGTCAGTCGAAACGGATCGCGGCCGGGTCCCATCCCTCGGGCAGCGGTACGGGCACCGGGCAGGTGCTGCCGACCTCCACGAACTCGCCCCGCTCCGCGGACTCCGCGATGGCGATCATCGTGTCGAGGACGTGCAGGCCGAGCTCGCCGGTGGTCCGGTGCGGCCTTCCCTCGCGGATGGCCTGGGCCATGTCGAGCACGCCCAGGCCGCGACCGGCCTCGGTGCCCTTGATGGGAACCGGCGTCCACTCCTCGTCGGCGGCCCGGCGCAGCCGGACCTCACCGCCGAAGGTGTTGGGATCGGGCACCTCCATGGTCGCCTCGGTACCGGTGATCTCGACGAACCCGGTGCGGCCCAGCGGCGAGTCGAAGCTGAAGACGAGCGTGGCGGCCTGCCCCGCGGCGAACTCCAGGAGCGCGGTCGTGTGGGTGGGCACCGCCACGGGAACACGCGTCCCCGCCTTGGGGCCGGAGCCGACGACCCGCTCGTCCCTCGCCCTGCGGCTGACCGCGGCCACCCGCGCCACCGGGCCGAAGAGGGTCACCAGGGTCGTCAGGTAGTAGGGACCCATGTCGAACAACGGCCCGGCCCCGGGCTGGAAGAAGAACTCGGGGTTTGGGTGCCAGACCTCGGGACCCGGTGTCTGGAACAGGGTGAGGGCGGTGAGCGGGGTGCCGATGGCCCCCTCGGAGACGAGCCTGGCCGCGGTCTGCAGCCCCGCGCCCAGGAAGGTGTCGGGGGCGCTGCCCAGGAGCACCCCCGCCGCGGTGGCGGCCTCGACGAGCCGCGCGCCGGACTCCCTGTCCACGGTGAACGGCTTCTCGTTGTAGACGTGTCGCCCGGCCAGGACGGCGGCGAGCGCCACCTCGGCATGCGCGGCCGGGATCGTGAGGTTGACCACCAGTTCCACGTCGGGGTGCGAGATCGCTTCCTGCGGGGAGGTCGCCACCGGCACGCCGTAGCGCGCGGCGACCTCCTCGGCGCGGGCCAGGTCCAGGTCGGCGCACGCCACCACGCGCACGCCGGGGAAGGAGGTGAGGTTACCCAGGTACTGGTGGCTGATGTTGCCGCACCCGACGATCGCCACCCCGAGCGGGCCGGTCATGCGCTCACCCGCCCGGCGGCGACGAGACCGGTCAGGTAGACGTGACTGTCGTCCAGCGCCTGGAGCATGTCGGTGGCGCAGTGGTCGAGCTCCACGATCCGCACCGCGTCCGGCGCGGTGTTCAGCGCGTCCACGATGGGCACCTGGCCGGCGCCGACCGCGGTCATCGGGCCCTCCTGGGTGGCGGGGCCGTCCTTGACGTGCAGGTGGCTCACCCGCTCGCCCAGCCGGGTCAGCAGCCCCGAGGGGTCGACCCCGCCGGTCGCCGCCCAGTAGAGGTCGACCTCCAGCAGCACCGAGGGGTCCAGCAGTTCCGCCAGCACCTCCAGCGCGGGACGGCCGTCCACCCGTTGCTCCAGTTCCCACCAGTGGTTGTGGTATCCGAGCCGTAGCCCGTGGTCGGCGGCCTCACGGGCCGCCTCGCCGATGTTCCTCGCCGCCAGCTCGACCCCCTCCCTGTCGGCGAACCACTCGGCGGGGGCGGCGGGCACGATGACGGTCCGCGCGCCGACCGCGACGGCCCCGGCGAGCGAGGACGCGCGCCGCTCGTCGAGGAGCGGGGCGTGAACGCTGCACACCGAGAGCCCGGCCTCCTCCAGATCCTCGCGAAGACCTCCCGGATCGAGATGCGCGTCGAACGGCTCGACCGCGTCGTACCCCATGCCGGCGATGCGGCGCAGCACGGCGCGGCGATCGACGGCCGCCTGTTCGCGTACGGAGTACAGCTGGACGGCGAGTGAGCTCATCAGTTCTCCTTAGGCGTGGAGGACACCTTCGCCTGCGGGCGAAGGAGAGAACGCGGCTTCCTACCCCGCGACGGGGAGTACCAGGGCCGCGGCGCCGTACAGGCCGGCGTCGCGTTCCAGGGAGGTCCGTTCGACGGTCAGGCGGCGCAGGAAGGCGAGGCCCGCCCGTTTGGCGACCGCCTGGCGCAGCGGGGCGAGCAGGGTCTCTCCCGACCCGGACACGCCGCCCCCGATGACGACGTCGTCGATGTCGAAGAGCGCCGCCGTGGTGAGGATCGCCACGGCCAGCGCGTCGGCGGCCCGCTGGAAGGCCAGCTGGGCGGCGGGCACCCCGCGCGCGGCGTCGGCCGAGAGCGCGCGGGCGTCCGGATGCGCGCCGGGAGCGCTCCAGCCGTTCGCCAGCGCCCAGCGGACCATGCTCGGGCCGCTCGCGATCGTCTCCAGGCAACCGGTCGCCCCGCAGGGGCAGAGCTCTCCGTCGCGGTCCACGATGATGTGCCCGATGTGTCCGGCGTTTCCTGTGGGTCCCACGTACGGCGTCCCGTCGAGGACGAGGCCCCCGCCCACACCGGTGGACACCACGATGCCCAGCAGGGCGCGGGAGCGCGAGTGCCCGCCCCGCCACCACTCCCCCAGTGCCATGCACTGCGCGTCCCCCGCGAGCGCGACGGGAAGGCCGGGAAGGAGCTCGCTCACCGCACCGACCAGGGGGAAGCCTCGCCAGGCGGGGATGTTGACCGGGCTGACCGTACCGGCGACGGCGTCGAGGGGGCCCGCGGAGCCGATCCCGATCCCGACCGGATCCCCGGCGCCGGTGTCGTCGACGCCACCGGCGGTGTCTGCGGGGCGGATGTCCCGGGTACCACGGATGTCGTGGACGAGCGAGACCAGTGTCGCCTCGGGGTCCCGGCCGACCGGCACCTCCACCCTGCGTGTCACGGTCCCGTCCGGCCTGACCAGCGCCGCGGCGAACTTGGTGCCCCCGATGTCGATCGCGAGAGCGGTCACCGGCCGGCCCGCCCGGCATGCCGGAGCGCGGCTGGAGGGCAGATGACCATCGGTGCCACCGCGCGGCTGTGCAAGGGGATCCTCCGGTGATCGATGACACAAAGGGTACTTTTCCCAAGTGACCGGGCAAACAGGCTGAAGGTACGACGGCAATGACAACGTTGTCAACGGTATGCGGGGAGCACAGAGCCACCGGTTCACCCCAAGCCCTCATGAGTTGTGCAGCCTTATCCGATTTAAGGGCAGATACGGTTAGCCCAGGTGTGATGTGAGGAGACTGCGATGACGCACGAACACGCGGGACAGCCCGCCAGGCCGTCCGATCTGGTCGACGTGGCCCGCCTGGTGACCTCTTACTACGCCCTGCATCCCGACCCGGGTGAGATCGGCCAGCGGGTGGCGTTCGGGACGTCGGGACACCGGGGCTCCTCGCTGAACGTCGCCTTCAACGAGGACCACATCCTCGCGACCAGCCAGGCCATCGTGGAGTACCGGGCCGCGCAGGGGGTCGACGGCCCGCTGTTCCTGGGCGCCGACAGCCACGCGCTGTCGGAACCGGCCAGTGTGTCGGCGCTGGAGGTCTTCGCGGCCAACGGGGTGACAGTCATGATCGACAGCCGGGACGGCTACACCCCGACCCCCGCGGTCTCCCACGCGATCCTGGCCCACAACCGGGGACGTTCCTCGGCGCGTGCCGACGGCGTGGTGGTGACCCCCTCGCACAACCCGCCCGGCGACGGCGGCTTCAAGTACAACCCGCCGCACGGCGGCCCCGCCGACACCGACGCCACCTCCTGGATCCAGGACAGGGCCAACGCGCTGATCGCCGACGGGCTGAAGGAGGTCAGGCGGGTCCCGTACACCCGGGCGCTGGCCGCCGACACGACCGGCCGGTACGACTTCCTCGGCCACTACGTGGACGACCTGCCCTCGGTGCTGGATCTCGACGCTGTCCGGGAGGCGGGGGTGCGCGTCGGCGCCGACCCGCTGGGCGGGGCGAGCGTCGCGTACTGGGGGGAGATCGCCGAGCGGCACCGGCTGGACCTGACGGTGATCAACCCGCTCACCGACCCGACGTGGCGGTTCATGACGCTGGACTGGGACGGCAAGATCCGGATGGACTGCTCGTCGCCGTACGCGATGGCCTCGCTCATCGCCAACCGTGACGCCTTCGACGTCTCCACGGGCAACGACGCCGACGCCGACCGGCACGGCATCGTCACGCCCGACGGGGGGCTGATGAACCCCAACCACTACCTCGCCGTGGCGATCTCCTACCTCTACTCCCACCGGCCAGGCTGGCCCGCCGGTGCCGGGGTCGGCAAGACGCTGGTGAGCAGCGGCATGATCGACCGGGTGGCCGCCGACCTGGGCAGGCCGCTGATGGAGGTCCCCGTCGGGTTCAAGTGGTTCGTGCCGGGCCTGCTGGACGGCTCGCTGGGCTTCGGTGGCGAGGAGAGCGCCGGGGCGTCGTTCCTGCGACGCGACGGCTCGGTGTGGACCACCGACAAGGACGGCCTCATTCTGGCGCTGCTCGCCTCGGAGATCATCGCGACCACGGGCCGTTCACCGAGCGAGCACTACGGCGACCTGGTGTCCAGGTTCGGCGACCCCGCCTACGCCCGCGTCGACGCCCCCGCGACCCGGGAGGAGAAGGCGGTGCTCGCCAGGCTCTCGGCCGAACAGGTCACCGCGGGCAGCCTCGCCGGCGAGGAGATCACCCAGGTGCTGACCTCGGCCCCCGGCAACGGCGCGGCCCTCGGCGGGCTCAAGGTCTCCACCGAGAACGCCTGGTTCGCCGCCCGCCCCTCGGGCACCGAGGACGTGTACAAGATCTACGCCGAGTCCTTCAAGGGCCCCGAGCACCTGAAGCGGGTGCAGCAGGAGGCGCGCGACCTGGTCTCGGCTTCCCTGGGCTGACGGCGACGACGCACGCCCGGCGGGTGCGCCCGAGGGCAGGCACCCGCCGGGCGGCCCGCTCCCGGCGGGTGTCCTTGGACGAAAGCGGGCGCGGCCTCAGGTGAACATGCGCCAGGCGGCGGGCAGGACCGTCCAACGGCGCCGGGTGATCCGTCCCGTCAGCTCGCCGTCGGCGTTCACCGGGACGGAGTCGCCCTCCACGGTCACCTCCCTGCCACGGATGGTGATCACGTCGCGCAGGCCGGGATGGGTTCCCCTGCGAAGCCGGAGGGCGTAGGCGAGCCTGTCCAGCGGTCCGGTCGTCAGCGAGACGACGACGTCGGCCATGCCGTCGTCAGGCCTGGCCCGGGGAGCCAGCGGGGTGCCGCCGCCGATGGTGAGGCCGTTGCCGATCCCCACCATGAGCACCCGGCGCCCATCGCCGACGGAGCGGCCGTCCACCGTGACGCGCAGCCGCCAGCCGGGGCTTCGCACACCGGCGAGCAGCGCTCCCGCCGCGTAGGCGAGCCGCCCGAGCACCGGCTTGAGCGGCGTCGCGTCCTCGGACGCCTCGGCGCCGATGCCGAGGTGGACCATGTTGACGACGACCCCGTCCTCGTCGTCCACCAGCAGGTCGAGTGGCTGGGGCCGGCCCGCGAGCACGACGCGGGCGGCGACCGGCGGGTCCAGCGGGACGCCCAGGCCGCGAGCGAAGTCGTTGCCGGTGCCCAGCGGGACGAGCCCCACCGTGCGGGCCTCCAGTTCGCCGCGCCGGTGCAGGGCGGCGACCACCACGTGCAACGTGCCGTCGCCGCCCAGCACGACCACGTCCCTGCCCGGACAGGAGTCGAGCATCTCGTCCAGGTCCTTCTTCCCTGCGGGCGCCTCGATCACGTCGGCGCCACCGCCGCGCAGCGTTTCGAGTGCGGCGGTCCTGGCCTTCTCGTCGGCGCTCCCCGCGCTCTCGTTGTAGATCGCCAGCAGCTGGGCCATGTCGTTCCTCCACGTGGTCGTCCCTACGGCTCCTGCCCACCGGAGCCCCGATCACGCGGGTCCCGCCCCATCCGCCACCAGCGCAGGGACACCCACAACCCGGTCGCGACACCGATCAACACGGCCAGGACGTACACCGCGCGGATCGTCTCCTGTGAGGTGTAGCCGTTACCCGCCACGAGGATCGCCATGAGCAGCGCGGCCAGCAGTCCCACTCCCACACCCCCGGCGATACCGAGCAGCCCCACCTTCAGCGCGCGTGACAGACGGCCGCCGGGAGGCCGGGGCACCGGCGTCATGACGGCCATGATGCGGCCCACGACGAGGGCGGGATCGTCGTCGACCCCGCCGGCGACGAGCTGGACGGTCACCCCGCCGCGCTCGGGCTCGCTCAGGCAGATCCATTGGCGCTCGTCGAGGAAGACGGTGGCGCCTCCCGCACCGGGAACGGTCAGCCACAGGAACGGCGTGCCCTCGGGAAACGTCCTGACGCCGTGTCTGGCCGTCGGCGCGTGCACGTCGAGCGCCGCGCCGAGAGCCCGCAGCGCCACCTCCTGGCCGGATCTCCCCACGGCTGCCTCCCTTCCTCGTCCCTGTGTGGCGCGACCGGGCGCTCGCCTTCCGGCGGGGCGCCCCCGGGCCGAGGGGCGCCCGGAGGATCTGAGCCGTACGGCGGATCCCGGGGACCGGGCCCGGCTCCCGGCAGGGCCCGGCGAGCGGTCAGGCGGACCTCACACGGTGGACCTGCCGAAAGAACCGGTCTCGGCGAGGGAGAGGGAGCAGACCTCGTCCAGCACGTCGCGAAGCCGGGCCCGGTAGTCCTGGTCGGCGAGCCTGCCGTCGGCGTCGAACGGGACGGGGGTCGTGGAGACGGCCAGTTCCGCGCCCCGGACCACCGCGCCCGCCGCACCGAGCGCCCTGCGCAGCTGGATCTGCGTCCACATTCCCTCGTGGGCGCGCGGGCAGGCGGTCACCACACCCGCCGGCTTGCCCATCAGGACCGCGCCACCCCGCGCGGAGACGATCCAGTCGAGCGTGTGTCCCAGCTGCGCCGGGAGCGCACTGTGCGCCGGCGCGGTGATCAGCACGCCGTCCGCGGCGGAGAGGCGGTGCCACAGATCGGACACCGGCCGCGGGAGCCCGCCCTCCTCGAAGGGCGGCACCTGCTCCAGGCCCCGCCAGATCTCGAAGTCCACCGTCGCGGGCAGTTCCCGTGCCGCCGCCTCCAGGAGCCTCCAGACGTACGCCCCCGGGCGAAGGCTTCCCGCGATCCCAACGATCCTCATTCCCGGCCCCATCCTGTCGCCGTAAGGCGACGTTACGAGTGAGAGAGGTTCCGCCCTCGGTCACGCGGTCGCGGCCGTCAGCGGGGCGCTCCCTCGAACTCACCGACACAAACCGCTACTCGACATCACCGTGACGCGAAGAGGGAGGTCCGCTCGTGGTACGGGTCGAGCCGCCCCGCTCACGAACCCCGGAACGGCGATCACGCTTCCGCGAACCAGCGCGGCGACGGCGGTGCCGGCGAACCTCACACTCCATCACACTCGGGGCCTGCCCTCAGTGCAGGGGGACGAACATGATCAAGCGTATCCTTCGCGAAAAAGCAGGTTATTTCTCTGTCAAGGGCGGCGAGGGCGCTGGAGGAAAGGCCTGTCCCGCGCTATGGAGCCCCCGGGTAGGTGCGGGGAGCCGCCCGGTCGGTGACCCGCTTGAGCTCGAAGAACGCCTCCTCGGTGGCGAGCACCCTGAACGCGTCCCAGAGCCGCCCGGCCCGCTCGCCGGTCGGGACCTCGCTGACGACGGGGCCGAACTGGCCTGCGTGCCCGTTCACCGAGATGGTCGGGACGCCGATCAGCGCCTGGTTCCGCTCCCCCGCCGGCACCAGGGAGTGCGAGGCGTGGATCGCCTCGTCCCAGGTGTCGTCGCTCCTCGCGGCGAGCAGTTCTGAGGGCAGCCCGGCGTCGGCCAGCGCGGCGGCGATCACCGGCTCCAGCGACTCCATCGCGGCCCGCAGACTCGCGAGACCGCCGTCGGGCGTCGTGTCGCGGGTGCGCCGGAACAGGCCGTCCTCGCCGTGGTAACGGGTGCCGAGCGCGGTGTAGAGCTCACCGACGGCGGCGTCCCCGGCCGCCGCGCGTGCCGCTGCGAACACCCGTATGGTGCCCCGGCCGAGCTCGACGATCTCGCGGTACTCCTGGGGCATGTCCTGCTTCTCGTTGAGCACCGCCAGGCTCATCTCCCGCCAGTTGATCCTGATGGGGCGCACCTCGCGCACCTCCAGAATCCAGCGGGAGGTGATCCAGGCCCAGGGGCAGCCGGGATCGAACCAGAAGTCGACCAGATCCTCACTCATCGGAATCCTCTTTCCGTGGAAGTTCCTCACAGCATCGGACCTCAACCACGCTGAAGGTCAAGTTCGCCGACCGCACCGGGGCACGAGCCGTCGTCGCCGGCGTTCCCTGGGGCCGGATGCCGGCATCCCGCCCGTCCTGTGCCGCGCACGTGCCACCGATCACCCCTGGAGGTGGGCCCGCCACGCCGGATCAGCCGTGACCGCCGACCCGCCACGACGCGGCACCCGCGGGGGGCGGGGCTAACCGGCCGACGCGGCGCGCCGGGTGGCGGGGGCGATCGCCGCCACCAGACGCGGTGCGAGGGCCGCCGCCTGGGCGCGGATCTCCGGGATCGCCGTCGTCTCGTACAGGCTTCCGCGCAGCAGGGGGCCGAGCGTGAAGATCCTGTCATCCGGGTCTCCCGACGCGTCCAGGACCGCGCCGCCGGGATCGGCGTCCAACCCGAGCCGCAGCCGGTCCGGCCGGACCACGCCGTCGGCGACGAGGCGGGCGAGGAGGGGATCACCGGCGATGTCGGCGCCGGGCCCTGTGGCGTTGACCAGCCAGCCGACGTCGAGTTCGCGGACGGCGCCGTCGGTGCTCACCTGGGCGCGCAGCCCGCGAGGGCCGGAGGTGGCCCGGACCAGCCGGCCGCGGAGCAGGTGAAGGCGACCGCCGGCTCTGAGGTCGGCGATCCTGGCGGCCGTGGGGGGAGGGATCCGGTGGCGGTGAACCTCCCAGTGGCGGGCGGCCAGGCCCAGGAACCGCCTCTGGTCGTCAGGGGTGAGCCGGGCCCACAGTCTCTGGGCCTGTGGCCGCAGGCCGTCGACCACGCCGTACCAGTCGCCCCCGTTGTCCCGTACGGCCAGACGCACGGCGCGGAGCAGGTCACCGATCCTCAGCGGCCCGTCCGGGACCGGCGTCGGGACCGGTGGCGGCACGGGCCGGGGGTGCGGGCGCGGCAGCAGCGCGTGCCGCGACACCGCGTAGACCACGGTCTCCGGGTGTGCCCGGGTCACGCTGACCGCCACGTCCACCATGGTCAGCCCGGTCCCCAGCACGAGCACCGGCGCGCCGTCGCGGATCTCCGAGAGCGCGTCCGGCGCCCACGGGTCGGCGACGTAGCCGGGGCTTTTCTCGTCCACGATCGGCGGCCTGGCGGACTGCGCGCGGTTGCCCAGGGCGAGGACGACGGCCTCGGCGTCGATCCCGCCGCCGTCCGCCAGGTGGACCCGCACCCCCCGCTCCCTGGTCAGGGCGCTCACCGTGCCCTTCACCCTGCGCACCACACGGACGGGCCACTCCTCGGCGTCGGCCAGCAGGTCGCGAAGGTAGCGCCCGTACGTCTGTCTGGGCAGGTAGTCGGAGTCGGAGACGTCCAGCCCGTCGTCGAGGGCCCAGCGCAGGAAATGGCCGGGGTCGTCGTCCAGCCCGCTCATCTTGTTCGCGCAGGCGTTGAGGAGGTGGTGCGGATCGGTGGTCGAGTACGCCTGTCCCAGCGCGTACCGCCCGTACTGGTCGATCAGCACGACCTCCAGCGGCGTGTTCCGTGCCCGCGCCTCGCGGAGCAGGTGGACCGCCGCCAGCGTGCCGCTCGCGCCGCCGCCCACGACGGCGACCGATGGGTAACCTGACACGCGGTCCAGCATAACCCACTATTCCTACAGGGTATACGGGATAGCGAGAACACCGGCCACCTCATTCGCGATCTTGACGATTCCGGCGGCGAACACGACCCCGGGGCCACCGAGCCCTCCCTTCCGCCCTGGTGGGACGCGGGAGCGCGCACGGATGACAGAAAACTACTTTTGGGGCGTTGGAAATGAAGGAAATCATCATTGCTGTGTAGCCTGCCTTGAGACACCTTCCTCCGCCCATCCGCCACCCGACGCCTACCTCGATCAAGGTGACCGCATGCCCCATCGCAGCCCCGACCTGGCCCGGCTGGCCATGACCGTCCTCCAGCCGGGGTTCGATGGCACCGAGCCGCCCGGGTGGCTGCTGCGCGCGCTCGGCGAGGAGGGCCTCGGCGGAACCGTGCTGTTCGCCCGCAACCTCACCGGCCTCGGCCACACCGCCGATCTGGTCGCCCGGCTGCGCGCGGAGAACCCCGCCACGGTGATCGCGGTGGACGAGGAGGGCGGGTCCGTCACCCGCCTGCAGGCCTCGCGGGGCAGCTCGTGGCCGGGCAACCAGGCACTGGGCGTGGGCGACGACGTCGAGGCGACCCGGCTCGTCGCCCAGGAGATCGGCCGCCTCCTCGCCTCGGCCGACATCACCCTCGACTACGCCCCGGTGGCGGACGTCAACGCCAACCCGGTCAATCCGGTGATCGGCGTCCGCTCCTTCGGAGCCGATGCGGAGCTGGTCTCCCGGCACACCGCGGCCTGGATCTCCGGGCTTCAGGGGACCGGGGTCGCCGCCTGCGCCAAGCACTTCCCCGGCCACGGCGACACCCACACCGACTCCCACCACGCCCTGCCGACCCTGCACGCCTCCCCGCGTCTCCTCGCCGAGCGCGATCTTCCGCCCTTCCGCACGGCGGTGGCCGCGGGGGTGAGGGCCGTCATGTGCGGGCACCTGCTGATCCCCGCCCTCGACCCGGAGAATCCCGCGACGCTGAGCCGGAGGATCGTCACCGGCCTGCTCCGCGAGGAGATGGGATTCACCGGCATGATCGTCACCGACGCCATCGAGATGCGCGCCGTCGCGGCCCTCCATCCGCCAGGGGAGATCGCGGTCCGCGCCCTGGCGGCCGGAGCCGACGCGATCTGCGCGGGCATCTCCTCCCCCGGGGGCGAGAACGTCCACGAGCTGCGCGACGCCATCGTGGACGCCGTACGGGAGGGCAGGCTCGGCGAGGACCGGCTGGCCGAGGCCGCCTCCCGCGTCCTCGCCCTGTCCGGCTGGTACGCCTCGGACGCCGCCGCGCGGGCGCGGGCGGCGGGCATCGCCGCCAGGGACGCGGGGGGCGAGGGCGAGGAGCTCGGCCTGCGAACCGCTCGGGCGGCCATCCGCGTGACCTCCACGGCCGCTGCGGCCGTGCTCTCCGGGCCGCCGCTGGTCGTCGACATCGCCCCCCGGCTGAGCGAGGCGGTCGAGCCGGGCACGCTCACCGGTCTCATCGGCGCCTTCGCCGAGTTGCTGCCCGGCACCGTCGGCCACGTCGTCACCGTGGAGGCACCCGAGCTGCCCGACCTGGGTGACGAGAGCCGGCCGCTGGTGATGGTGGTGCACGACGCCGGGCGCCACCCCTGGGTCGGCGAGCTGCTGGCGCGGGCCGTCGCGCTGCGCCCCGACACCGTGGTGATCGAGACCGGGATGCCCGGAGACCCCACAGGAGCCGTGTACGTGACCACGAACGGCATCTCCCGGGCTTCGGCCCGCGCCGTGGCCCGCTGGTTGACCGGTGACCAATAGGCTGATTTATGACATGAAAGGCGCTTAATGAACGTCCTCGACGGCCCCACCCCCGTGAACCTGGTGGCCACGGTGAGGGCTGTCCTCCCCTCCCTCACCCCCGCCGCCCAGTCCATCGCGCGTCTCATCCTCGACGACCCCGGCGTCGTGGCCCGCAGCACCATCACCGAGTTCAGCGCGGCCTCCGGTACGAGCGAGGCCACGATCGTGCGCACCGCGAGGGCCCTGGGCTTCGCCGGATACTCGCAGCTGCGCTTCGCCCTGGCCGCGGCGGTGGCCAGGAACGAACCCGAGCGGCTGGTTCCCGGCGACCTCGGCCCCGACGACCCGCTGACCGACGTGATCGCGAAGGTGGCGAGGGCCGAGTCGGAGGCGCTGGCCGACACCGCGGCCCAGCTCAACCCCGACCGGCTGGGCCTGGTGGTGGAGGCGATGGCCGGGGCCCGCAGGGTCGACGTCTACGGGGTCGGCGCCTCCGGGCTCGTCGCGGTCGACATGGCGCAGAAGCTGATGCGGATCGGCCTGCCGGGTCACGCCTACACCGACGCGCACCTCGCGCTGACCAGCGCGGCACTGGTGCGAGACGACGACGTCGCGGTGGCGGTGAGCTGCACCGGCGAGACCCCGGACGTGCTCGCGCCCGTGCGCGTCGCGCGGCGCGCGGGCGCCACCACGGTGGCGATCACCAACAACCCGCGCTCCTCCCTGGCCGAGCTCGCCGACCACGTCCTGGTCTCGGCGGGCAGGGAGACCGCCTTCCGGCCGGGCGCCCTGGCCAGCCGGATCAGCCAGCTCCTCATCGTCGACTGCATCTTCGTCGGCGTCGCCCAGCGCACCTTCGAGACCTCCGACGCGGCCCTGAGGGCCACCAGAGACGCCATCGACGGCTTCAGGACCGACTACCGCCGCCGGAACAGGCCCTCCTAGCCCGTCCCGGCTTCGCAGGGGGCCGGCCCAGATTCGGATCACTCCCGGCCGCTTCTCCTCGTTTCACCTCACGAGGACGCGGGCCCGCCCGGTGCCACCCGGTCACGGCAGGGCACGGCGCGCGGTGATCTCACCGGCTCCGGGCCCATCCCCCCGCGCTCGGACGCCCCGATCACAGGCAGTCGTAGAGCGCCTCCAGGATCGGGGGCCAGCGAGGGTCGGGGCCGGCGGGGGCGATGATCGTGCGGCTCGGCGTGTAGCCGAACCCGACACCGGCCACCGGATCGGCGAAGGCGAGCGAGCCGCCCGACCCGCTGTGCCCGAACGCCTCCGCCCGGGGCGCGAAGGGACGCACCTCGTTGGGGAGCATGTATCCCAGGCCGAAGCGGGTCCGGCCGCGCAGGACCTCGTCGAACCCGTCGCTGTGCGCCGTCGTGGCGCGCGCCAGCATCCCGGGGGCGAGGAGATCGCCCGACAGGAGCCCGCCGTACAGGGTCGCCAGGGCTCTGGCGGAGGCGTGGCCGTTGGCGGCGGGGATCTGGGCGGCGCGCCAGCGCCCGGTGTTCGGCAGGCCGGGTACGAGCTGGTCCGCCGGATTGAGGAACGCCTTGGCGGTGACCGAGGCGGGGTCCGTCATCGCCTCGGCCAGCGGGGAATCCGTGGGCGTGGGCGGGCCTTCCGGCGGGAGCACGAACGCCGCCCGGTGCGCGTCCTTCCGGGGAAGCCCAATCGAGAGGTCGGGAACGCCGAGCTCTCCGGAGACCAGGTCCCGGATCTCTCTGCCGGTGACCCGGCGGAGCAGTTCGCCGACCAGCCAGCCGAACGTGACCGCGTGGTATCCGTGCCGCTCTCCCGGTGTCCACCATGGTTCCTCGACGGCCAGCGCGCCCGCCATGGCGTCCCAGTCGTAGAGGCTTCCCGGTGGCAGCGGCGAGCGGACCGCGGGCAACCCGGCGCGGTGGGAGAGCAGTTGGGCGACGGTGGCCTCCGAAGCGAACTCGGGCCAGTAGCGTGCCACGGGCGCGTCGAGGTCGAGAAGCCCGCGCTGCGCGCACAGCAGGGCCACGGTCGCGACGACGCCCTTGGAGACCGAGAAGACGTTGACGACCGTGTCGCGGCGCCATGGGTGAACGCCGCCCTCGTCGACCGTACCGAACCAGACGTCCACGACAGGACGGCCGCCCGCGGTGACGGCCAGGGCGGCGCCTCCGGGACCGAGCCCCTCCCTGAGCGCCTCGACGACCGGGGCGAACGCGGGATCGCAGAACATGATCTCCTCCTTCGATTACTAAACCTTAGTTGCGCAACCATGGTTGAGTATTGGATGGTGGGCCGCGTGACGTCAAGCCCGGTCGACCCCGGCGCAGCCGGGGACCTCTCCCTGCTCTTCACCGCCCTGGCCGCCGCCTGCGACGCCGAGGTGCGCGGGCGCATGGCCGCGGCGGGCCACACCGAGGTACGCACCGTCCACGGCTACGTCTTCCAGCACCTGCTGGGCGGCCCGGCCCGCGTCAGCGACCTGGCGGGACTGCTCGGCATGACACCGCAGGGCGCGTCCAAGGTGGTGACGGAAATGGAGCGGATCGGCTACCTCACCCGCAGGGCCGATCCGGAGGACCAGCGGGCACGCATCGTCGAACTGACCGGGCACGGCAGGGACGCCGTCGAGGCAGGCCGTGCGGCGCGCGCCGCCGTCACCGCCGAGCTTCGCGCGGTCCTGGGCGAGACGGCGACGGACGAGCTGGTGTCGTCCCTCGACCGGCTGGCCGACCACACGGGCGCCATGCGCGAGCTCCTCGCCCGCCGCCTCAGGCCCCGCCACGCGTGAGTCCTCGCAGCCCCGTCCCGCGGGAGTCGTCCCTGCCCGCGAGCCCCGCGCTTCGTCACGGGAGCTCAGGACAGGCGCAGGGCCTCGGCGGCGACCGCGTGGCGCAGGTCACGGATGCCAGCGCGGCCACGCAGGGGGTGGACGTTGTTGGTCAGCAGGACGACGGTGAGGGCGCGTTCGGGATCGACGACGAGCGAGGTGCCGGTGAAGCCTGAGTGGCCGTAGGCGCCGGCCAGCGGGCCGACGATCGCGGGATCGCCGATCCGCACGCCCAGGCCGTGGCGGAAGTCGGCGCCCCTCACGCCGTGATCGCGGGTGAGCTCCGCGACCGCGCCGGGCCGCAGGACCGGCGCTCCCCCGGTGCGCAACGCCTCGGCGAAGCGTACGAGGTCGTCGGCGGTGGAGAAGATCCCGGCGTGCCCGGCGACCCCGCCCAGGCCGTGCGCGGTCTCGTCGTGGACCTCGCCACGCACGCATCCGGGCCCCGGGCGCTCGGGTTTGTGCTCGGTGGCGACGATCCGGGGCAGCAGGGACGCGGCGGGACGATATCCGGTGTCGGGCAGGCCCAGCGGATCGATGACCCGGACGCGGACGAGCTCGTCCAGGCAGGCCCGGCCGGCGATCTCCGCCACCCTGCCCGCCGTGATCAGACCGACGTCCGAATAGAGGTAGCGCTCACCCACGGGACCGATAGGCGGCGTCGAGAGGATCCTTTCCATCCGCCTGGCGCGGACCTGCTCGCCGTCGCCGGGAATCTCCTCGTGGGCTCTGCGCCCCGGCGGCAGTCCCGCCGTGTGGGTGAGCAGGTGCCGCAGGGTGACCTCGGGCGCTCCGCCGTAACAGGCGGGCAACCGGTCCGCGACGGGCTCGTCCAGGCCGAGCAGTCCGTCCTCGGCCAGCGACAGGATGACGGCCGTGGTGAAGAGCTTGGTGATCGAGGCGAGGTCGAAGACCGCGTCGCGGAGGGCGGGCGGCCGGTCCTCGGCGAGCTCCTCCGAGGCAGACGAGTAGCGCACGGCCTCCCCCACCGCGGCGGCGGCCACCGTGACACCGCCCACGGCGATCGCGGCCACCGCCGCCGAGCAGACGCGCGGCACGGCCGCCCCGAGGATCCCGGTGAGCCGGGCACCCTCGTCACGCTCGGACATTGTTCCCGCCTCCGGTCCTCGGCCCCGGTCCCGGCTCAGCGCAGGAAGCCGACTCCGCGCCCGGCGCCGGTCTCACCTCCGGTGCCGGTTTCCCCTCCACCGGAGGTTCAGGCGCCCCTGGCCCGTCCAGCCTCCAGCGCCGCCTCGAGATGGTCACCGTGCCGCTCCAGCAGGACCCGGGCACCGTCGGCGTCGAGGCCGTGCTCGATCATCAGCACCGCGACCTTCACGTGCCATCCGGCGGCCTCCAGCGCGGAACGGGCGGCGGAGAGTGCCGCCCCGGTGATGTCACTCACCATTCTGGCCGCCCGGTCGGCCAGCTTGGAGTTCATCGCCGACACCTCGATCATCGTGTTGCCGTAGGTACGGCCCAGCCTGACCATCGCGATCGTGGAGATCATGTTGAGGACCAGTTTCTGCGCGGTCCCCGCCTTGAGCCTGGTGGAGCCGGTCACCACCTCCGGGCCGACGATCACCTCGATGGGATGCCGCGCGGCCGCCGACAGCGGGGTCGCGACGTTGCACGACAGGGCCACGGTCAGGGCTCCACGGCGGCTCGCCTCGGCCAGCGCGCCGAGCACGAAGGGCGCGCGACCGCTCGCGGAGACGCCCACCACCGCGTCGAGCGCGCCCACTCCCCGTTCCGCCAGAGCTGCCGCTCCCCCCTCCCGGTCGTCCTCCGCGCCCTCGACCGAACGCGTCAGCGCGGGGGTGCCGCCCGCGATGACACCCTGGACGAGCTCGGGGTCGGTACCGAAGGTCGGCGGGCATTCCGAGGCGTCCAGCACGGCCAACCGGCCTGACGTCCCCGCGCCCACGTAGAACAGGCGGCCACCCGACCTCATCCTGGCCACGACCGCGTCCACCGCGGCCGAGATCTCCGGAATCGCCTCGGCGACCGCCGCGGGCACCGCGGTGTCCGCGGCGTTCATCAGCCTGGCCACCTGCTCGGTGGGGAGCAGGTCGATCCGGCTGTAGCGCGGATCGCTCTGCTCGGTGGAAAGCGTGGACAGCGTGGCTACTTGATCACTCATGACGTCCCATGTCGTTAGTTGTCCTGTCTCACTGCCGTCAACCAGATGATCATCTGACAGCGAGGAAGTTACGGCCGCGTACCCGGCGGGAACCCGTACGTCGGGTCACCCCGGCGTGCCCAGGCCCTCATGACAGCCCACGGCGATAGAGCCAGAAGACCCGCTCGGCGTGCGCGCCGACCGTCCTGGCGTAGAAGCGCAGCGGCCCCACCCAGCCGATCTGGGCGCTCGACATGCCCGTGGCCCGCTGCTCGGCGAGACATCGGCGTACGAGCACGCGACCGACCCCCAGGCCCCGCGCGGCCGGCGCGGTGCCCATCGGGCCGAACCAGGAGGGCCTCGCGCCCCACGCGGCGAAACCGAGGATCTCGCCTTCCCTGACGGCGTAGTGGCAGCCGGCGGCCTGCTCCGCCTCCCACGCCCAGTTCGCGTTCCACTGCTCCTCGACGAAGGCCGACACGGCGGCGCGGTCCCCTGGGGCGACGGCGTGCACGGTGACCCCCAAGGCCGCCAGCCGCGTGAGGTCGTCGTCGACGGACAGGTCGCCGGCGAGGTCGACGGTCATGTTCCAGGCGACGTTGTAGCGCTCGTAGCCGAGGCTCTCGGCCAGGCAGGCCGCCGCGGTGTAGCGCACGTCGATGCCCGGCCAGGCGTAGCAGGGCGGGTTACCGGCGAAGCGCACCTCGGTCGCCCCCCGGTCGCGCAGCCAGTCCTCGGCCGCGGTGACCAGCGCCCGGCCCAGGCCCGCTCCCCGAGCCTCGGGACGTACCGCGAGCAGGTCGAGATGGCCCGCCCGCGGGTCACGCGCCGACATCGAGGCGAACACCACACCGTCCAGACCGCGCGTCACCAGCGCCGTCCAGGAGCGGTGCGCGGGCGGCGTGGCGAGACGGGCGACCAGGCTCGCGGACTCCCCCACGTCATGGGTGAGAGCGGCCCCGGCGATCTCCGCGAGCGCCTCCGCGTCGGCCGCGACGGCCTCCCGGATCCCGGACAGCTCGCGGGTTCCGGACAGCTCGCCGATCTCGGACGCCGCACGGGTTCCGGATATCTCGCGGATTCCCGGCACTTCCGGACTCCTCGACGTCTCAGTGGCCCTCGGCGCCTCGCCCACACTCCACGGCCCCGCCCCGGGTCTCTTTCTCAGCGGGTTCACGGGTGACCGACCGGCATCGCGACGACGTTGCGTGGAGCGGGGTGGAAGCAGGCGTGCTCCTGGGGCGTACCGCCGCCGTGGCCGAGCAGCGGGTGCTCGGACTCGCAGCGGCCGGTACGGAACGGGCAGCGCCGGGCGAACAGGCATCCCTCGTCGAGGCGGCTCTCGTCGAGCGCCCCGGTCGGCGTCACCGGCTCCTCGCCCGGCCGCTCCAGGCCGTGCAGCACGGGGATGGCCGACAGCAACGACTGGGTGTACGGGTGCACCGGGGCGGAGATGATCGTCTCGACGTGGCCACGCTCGACGACCTGCCCCCGGTAGATGACGTACAGCTCGCCGTCGTCGCCGATGTAGCGCGCGGTCGCCACGTCGTGGGTGATGAACAGCACGCTCACCCCGAGGCGTTCGCGAAGGTCCTTGAGCAGGGCGAGGATGCCCAGCCGCAGCGATACGTCGATCATGGAGACGGCCTCGTCGGCGACGAGCATCTCGGGGTCGACGGTGAGGGCACGGGCGATGACGACCCGCTGGCGCATACCGCCGGAGAGCTGGTGGGGGTAGCGCGGCAGCACGTAGCCGGGGTCGAGACCGACCAGTTCCAGCAGTTCCTGGGCGCGTCCGTCCGCCCACGAGCGTGATCGGCCGGTCTGCGCGGCTCGCAGTGCCAGCGGCGCGTCCAGCGTCTGGTGCACCGTGCGGGTCGGGTTGAGCGCCGAGTACGGGTCCTGGTGGATGAGCTGGATCCTGCGGAAGTGGGGCTGGCGCTGCCTCGGGCGCAGCGACGACATGGGCGTGCCGTCGATGACGATCTCTCCGGAGTCGTAGCTCTCCAGTCCGGCGATGATCCGCCCCAGCGTCGTCTTGCCGCAGCCCGACTCCCCGATGAACGACACCGCCCCGCCCTTGGGGATGGCGAAGTCGACGCCGCGCAGCGCCTTCACCTCCCGGCCGGCGAGTATGCCGCCCCGCTGCTTGAAGGTCTTCGTGACTCCCTGTCCAGTGATCACGCTTTCTCCCTCGCCCCGTGTGTCCCGGCGGACCTTCCGGCCCCCCGCGAAACCGCGTCCCGGTCCTCGTGGGCGTTCCCGTTCGTGTTCGCGGCCTCGTTCCCGTTCTTCGTCCCGTTCCCGGCGCCGCCGTCCGTCCCGTTCGCGGCGTGCGCGACGGCTCCGTCGCCGGTCCGGTGCGCGGTGCGCGCGGCGTTCGCGTCCTCGTCGTCCTCGTCCGCGTGGCGGGCGGCGACGGCGTGGCAGGCCACGATCCAATCGCCGCGCGTGACGGCGGGCGGCTCCTCGGTCTCGCAGACGTCCATGCGCAGCTCACAACGTTCCCTGAAGACGCATCCCCTCGACGGGACGGTCCCAAGCGTCGGCGGACGGCCGGGCAGTGCCCTCGCCTCCCCGATGTCGCCGACCAGGCGCGGGATGGCGCGGATCAGGCCCTGGGTGTAGGGGTGGCGGGGTGCGCCGAGCACCTCGGTGGTCGGTCCCTGCTCCACCACGCGCCCGCCGTACATGACGGCCAGCCGGTCGGCGACCTCGGCCACCACGCCGAGGTCGTGGGTGATGACGAGCGTGGTGAGCCCGCGCTCCTCGTGGACCTCCCTGATGATCCGCAGGATCGTGGCCTGGCTGATCATGTCGAGCGCGGTCGTGGGCTCGTCCAGCACGACGAGATGGGCGTTGAGCACCAGCGCGAACATGATGCCGACCCGCTGGCGCATCCCGCCGGACAGCTCGTGCTGGTGGGAGTCGAGCACGCGCGCGCCGTCCAGGCCCATCCTGCCGAGCAGGTCCTTGGCGTCCCTGACCAGCTCCCTCAGATCCTGGATGTCGTGCGAACGGCCCAGGTCGAGGAGTTGCTTGCCGACCGTCTTGAGTGGGTTGAGGGAGTTCTGGGCCGCCTGGAAGACGTACCCGATGTGCCGTCCCCGCGCCCTGCGCAGATCGTCGCCCCGCAACTCCACGACGTTGCCGAGCCCGTCGATCTCCACGCGGCCCGAGCGGATCCTGCCGGGAGGCTGGACCGCGTTCAGCAGCGACAGCGCCAGGGTGGACTTGCCCGACCCCGACTCGCCGACCACCCCGGTGATCGTCCCCGGCGTCAACTCGATGTCGATCCCCGACACGGCGGGCAGTTCTCCCGCCGACGTCCGGTAGACGACGGACAGGTCGTCGACGCGCACCCCGGGCGGGCCGCTCCTTCCCGCCTCGCGGGAGTTCGCCGCGCCTTGGGCGCTCGCGGCGCTCGCGGTGCCCTCGGTGCCCTCCGGGTTCCGGGCACCCCGGGTGCGCCGGGCGCTCAGGGTTCTCACGGCGGCGGCCAGCCGCTCGCCGGGTGTCACGGACACCTTCTCCGAACGTGCGAACATCTGTTCAGTCCTCCCGCAGCCGGGGGTTGAAGATCTCGTCCATGGCGTCGACGACGAGGACGATGCCCAGGGTGAGCAGCAGGATCGCCAACAGCGGCGCCAGCATGTACGGCAGCGCGGTGGTCGTCGTCAGCGCGCCGCCGCCGAACACGGCGAGGTTGAGCATCACGCCCCAGTTGTTGGCGTCGAACGGCAGGACCCCCAGGAAGAACAGGCCCACCTGCGCGTACACCGCGCCGGTCACCGCGATGAGCATGTTCATCGCGATGAAGGGAGCCATGCTGGGCAGCAGTTCCCTGCCGACGATGTGCCTGCCGGACAGACCGAGCCCTCTGGCCGCCTCGATGAAGCCGCGCTCGCGCAGCGAGAGGGTCTGCGCCCGCACGGCGCGCGCCACACCGCCCCAGCCGAGGAGTCCGAGCACCAGGCCCATCTCGAGCGCGCTGGTGAACTTCCAGACGGTCGACAGGACGAGCAGCAGCGGGAGGGCGGGGATGGTGAGCTTCATGTCGGTGATCCGCATGAGCACGGAGTCCCAGCGTCCGCGCCGGAACCCCGCGAAGAGCCCGACGGCGGTGCCGACGGCCACCGTGATCACGGCGGTGACCAGCGCGGTCAGCAGGACGTACCGGGCGCCGGTGACCACCAGGGCGAGCACGTCCGTGCCCTCGAAGTCGGTGCCGAAGGGGTGCGCGAGGCTCGGCGCGGCGTAGAGCGCGTTGTCGTCGCGCGGCAGCCGCGCGGGGTAGAGCAGTGGCCCGAAGATCCCCATGAACGCGAACATGGCCAGGATCGCCACGCCCACGATCCGGCTGGGCTTGCGCCGCAGGACCCGCCAGACGCCGCGCCGGAAGTTGCGCCGCAGCGTCGCGCGGGTGCCGGAGATCCCCGGAGTCCCCGGGGTGCCGGGGGCGCCGGGGGCGCCACCCGTGATGACCGGTGCCGTCACGCGATCACCCCCGCGGTGCGGGTGTACGGGCTCGTGAGATCCGCCGCCCGCGTGCCGGAGAGGCGGTTTCCCGCGGCTCCCTTGATTCGTCCGGTCATGACGCCTCCTGTCCGGAACGGACCCGTGGATCGATGGCGGTGTAGAGCATGTCGGCGACGATGTTCGCGATGACGATCGCCACGGTGATCAGCAGGAAGGCCCCGCCCATCAGCGCGTAGTCGCGGTCGGTGATGCTGTTGAGCAGCAACAGGCCGAGCCCCGGGTAGGTGAAGATTCGCTCGATGAAGATCGCGCCGCCGAACAGCAGACCCAGCGAGAGCGCGAGGATGGTGAACAGCGGCAGGATCGCGTTGCGCGCCACGTAGCGGAAGATGACGCCGCGCTTCATGCCGCGCAGCTCGGCGGCGAGGATGAAGTCGTCGCCCAGCACGGTGACCACGCTCGACTTCATCGCCAGGATCCAGCCCCCGTATCCGGCCAGCGCGTAGGTGAGGATCGGCAGCGTGGCGTACTGGATCAGCGAGCCGATGTAGGGGGCGTTGAGGCCGGGTTCGAGCGTGACGTCCGCCGTGCCGCTCGCGGGGAAGATCGGCAGCAGTGTCGTGAAGACCGCGCTCAGCAGCAGCGCGAGGACGTACTGCGGCAGGCCGTGCAGCAGCGAGCCCGAGACGGCCAGGATGTCCCCCAGCTTGCTCGACCGCTTGATCGCCGCGTAGACGCCCAGGATGATGCCGACCGCGAAGCTGAGCAGGGTTCCGATGAGCACCGGCAGGATCGTCCACGTCGCCGCCGAGGCGAGCAGGGTGGTCACCTCCGCGCCGGGAACGCTCAGCGACTGGCCGAGGTCGAGGTGGAGCAGACCTCTCATGTAGTCGACGTACTGCTCCCACATCGTGCCCTTCGGCATGAACCCGTACAGCACCGCGACGGCGCGTTCGGCCTGGTCCGGCGACATGCCCTGCTCGACCAGCTTCTCGTAGCGGGCCCGCATGGGGTCCCCGGGGATGTTCCTGATGATCACGAAGCTGATCGTGGTGACCACCAGGATCATGGCGAGCCCACGGACGAGGTGGCCCGCGAGGCGGCGTGCGATGACCCTCATATCTGGCTCTTCCTCTTGATCATGCCCAGCTGGAGCCAGACCCCGGAGGTAAGGCGCAGCGCGTCGCTGTCGTCGCCGGGGAATCCGGTGAAGCGGGTGGTGTTGACGACCTGGGTGTTGACGTAGTCCCACAGCTGAATCACCGGGAGGTCCTGGTTGGCGGTCCTGGCGAGGGTCGAGACGATCCCCCGCTGCTCCGCCTCGGGCACGGAGTTCAGCTTCACCGCCAGCTCGCCGGGATTGACCCTGCCCACGCCCTTGACGTCGATGATCTCGGCGCCGCCCATCCAGTTGCCCTCCGTGCCGGGGGCTACGTGCTTGAGCCTGCCGCCGAAGAGCTGCCAGCCGTTCTGCGCGCCGTACAGGCGCTGGAAGATGTTGTACGGAGCCGGGCCGAGCGCCACCAGCCAGAAGCCGAGGTCGTACTTCCCTGCCGCCATCTCCTCCAGGTAGAGCGGGTAGTCGGCGGTGGTGACGACCTCCGCGTCGATCCCGGCGTCGTTGAGCTGGCTGGTGACGGCCTTGGCGCCCGCCAGCCAGTCGGAGAAGGAGGCGGGCACGTTGATGGTCATCTTCCAGGGGCTGCCGTCGGGCATCGTCCACCTGCCGTCGACCTTTCTCATCCCCGCGGCCCGCAGCTCGCTCTCGGCCCTGGCGGGGTCGTGCCGGTAGGGGTCCAGAGCGGCGAGGCCGTCGCCCAGCCACGCCTTCGCGGCCTCCTCGTGCAGGCCGGAGGTGGTGACCGAGGCGGCGCCACCCTCGGGGGAGGCGACCTTGGTGACCTGCGCACGGTCGATCAGGTACGCCAGTGCCCGGCGTACGTGCACGTTGTCGTAGGGCTTCCTGGACTGGTTGAACGCGAGTCCCATGCTGACCGGCGAGTATCCCCTCACGATGGTGTTTCCCGGGGTCTCGGTGATCCGCCGCATCACCCCCGCGGGGACCGCGGTGAACGGCGCGTTGTCCAGCCTGCCGGAGACCAGATAGTTCCAGACCTGCTCGTTGCCGGTGTAGTTGAGGATGCGCACCTGGTCGGCGGCGACGTTGGCCGCGTTGTAGAAGTTCTCGTTCTTGACCAGCAGCGCCTCGCCCGGGTTGACGCGCTTCAGCACGAACGGCCCGGCCGAGACGTCCCTGGGCGGGGCGAAGGAGATCACCTTGTCCGCAAGGCTGGTGATCCCCGCCCGTGCCACCTCCGCACCGGGGGCGTCGCTCTGCGCGAGCTTCAGCTTCTGCCAGAAGTCGGCGGGCAGCACACCGCGCCAGACGTGTTCCGGGACGATGACGGTCTCCATGACGCTGCGGACGAAGGAGGAACTCGGGTTCTTCGCCGCCTGGGTGATCTTGATAGTCCGATCGTCCACGATCTTGATGTCGGAGGCCGTACCGGCCGCGGAGGGGTCGAGGGCGTAGGCGGTGCCACCCTGGGTGTAGGCCAGGCCGATGGAGAACCTCACGTCCTCCGCGGTGATCGGCTCGCCGTCGGACCACTTGCCGTCCGGGCGGAGTTTGAGGGTGATCGAGGACTGGTCGGAGGGGATCTCCCAGCTCTGTGCGACCCCCGGGTAGAACCGGTTCGGATCGGTCAGGTGATTCTTGGTCCACCCGAGCCACTCGGCGTTGAATCCCCGGAAGGCGTTGCCCTTGGGGTTGTACGGGTTGACCGGCGCGTTCGCGTCGATGCCCGGCTTGAGCGCGTCGATCGTGGTGAAGACCTCACCGGCGGAGCTGGCGGAGTCGGCTGTGTTGCCGCCGCACGCCGCGGTGGCGGCTGCGAGGCAGAGGGAGACCGCTGCCGCTGCTAGTCGCTTCATGAACGCTCCGTTGGGTGTTCTTCGAGGTCAGGGCACTAATACCGAGGTGTGGCGTTGTCCGGACAATACGTTCGCCCTGCCGTCGGCGTCAATTATCTCCACTCTTGTGATGCTCTCTGTAGCTTTCCTTCACCGGCTGCCCGCCGAGGCTTCACCCCGCGCCGATCATCGTCGGCCCCGTGTGGAGCGGGCGATCCGGTCCGCACGGCGAAGATCCGGCCCGCGTGGGGAGGGGGGGCGATCTCACCGGGGCGTGAGGCCGCCCAGCGGCCCCGGACACGGCCCCGCCCGGAAGGCACGAAGGACACAGCAGGCCGCGAGACACCAGAGCGGGGTGAAAGTTACACCCTCTCGGCGAGGATCGCGCAGGTCAGGGCCCTGCGGATACGGATGGCTTCCGGCCCCCCGCCCGGGACACCTAGCATCGGCCCGCAGCCAGGCGAGACCGAGGCGGGAGCAGAAGATGCGAAGAACGGCACGCGGAGGCGGCACGATTCTCACGGTTCTGGCGACCGCGATGGCGGCGGTCGTGACCCTGGGACTCCTGCTGGCGGGCACCGCGGTCCCCGCACAGGCGGCGGCCACCAGGATCATGGCACTCGGGGACTCCATCACCGGCTCCCCCGGATGCTGGCGCGCCCTCCTGTGGAACCGCCTCGTGAACGCGGGGCACACCGGCATCGACTTCGTCGGCACCCTGCCGCCCCAGGGCTGCGGCGTCGCGCACGACGGGGACAACGAGGGACACGGCGGGGCGCTGGTCACCAACGTCGCCGACCAGAACCAGCTTCCCGGCTGGCTCTCGGCGACCAGACCCGACATCGTGATGATGCACTTCGGCACCAACGACGTCTGGAGCAACCGCCCGACCGCCACCATCCTGTCCGCGTACGGCAAGCTGGTGGACCAGATGCGGGCGAGCAACCCCGACATGAAGGTCCTCGTCGCCCAGATCATCCCGATGAACCCCGGCACGTGCGGTGAGTGCGCGCAGCGGGTCACCGCGCTCAACGCGGCGATTCCCGGATGGGCCGCGAGCAAGACCACCGCGCGGTCACCGGTGATCGTGGTCGACCAGTGGACGGGCTTCACCACCGGCTACGACACCTACGACGGGGTACACCCCAACGCGTCGGGCGACCAGAAGATCGCCGACCGGTGGTTCCCCGCGCTGGCCGCCCTGCTCGGCTCCGGGCCGACCACCACCCCGACCCCGACGATCACTCCGACGCCGACCGTCACTCCCACGGCGGGCGGTGGTTGCACCGCCGTCTACCGGACGGCCAACCAGTGGTCGGGCGGCTTCCAGGGCGAGGTGACCGTCAAGAACACCGGCCTGGTGGCCATCAACGGCTGGACGGCGAACTGGACGTTCACCGGGCGGCAGATCAACCAGGCGTGGAACGCGACCGTGACCCAGCCGGGAGTCGCCGTCTCGGCGCGGAACGCCGCCTGGAACGGCTCCCTGGCACCGGGCGCGACCACGGTCTTCGGCTTCCTCGCCTCGGGGCCGGGCTCCCCCGTCCCCGAGGTGTCCTGTACGGCCGACTGACCGGCGGGCCCCCGCGGCCCCTCGCGAGGGGCCGCGCAGGACGCCGACCGGCGCGAACACGAGCGGGTCCCCGGCCTCGGGTGCCCGCTCGTGTTCGCGCCCTACGCGTCCCGGCCCTGGCTCAGGGCGCCGGGAAGCCTCTCCAGCAGGCTCTTCAGATCGTCGGCGTGCTCCTCTTCCTGCGCCAGCAGGTCCTCGAAGACGCGCCTGGTCGTCACGTCGTCGTTGCCGAGCCAGTTGACGATCTCCGTATAGGAGGCGATCGCGATCCGCTCCGCGACCAGGTCCTCCTTGACCATCTCGATCAGGTCGAGGCTGTCGTCGTACTCGGCGTGCGAGCGCGCCGCCAGCGTCTCGGGGACGAAGGTCCCGCAGACGCGGACCATGAACGGTGAAGAGCTCTCGGCCGACCACGCCTGGGCCGCCCTGCGCGAATACGGCCGCTGGCATCTGGTCCGCGACTCCTTCAGCAGGTTCAGATACGGCGAGGGCATGACCAACGCCAGGGCCCTGGCGTTCCAGATCTGCCTGTCGATCATCCCCGGCGCGATCGCGCTGGTCGGGCTGAGCTCGGTGATCAAGCAGGAGCATCCCGGCGAGGTGCTGGAGCTGGTCCTGAGCAAGCTCGCACCGGGGGCGGGGGTGGAGGCGGTCAAGGACGTGCTCTCCGACAGCCACCGGCAGGCGGGCCGTACCGGGGGTGCCATCGCGCTCTGGCTCGGCCTGGCCACCGCCGTTTCCTCGCTGACCAGCGCCATGGCCCAGGTGGAGCGGGGGGCGAACCGCATCTACGGCGTAGAGCGGGACCGCCCCTTCCACCGCAAGTACGGCAGGGCCCTGCTGATGGCGCTGACGGCCGGCGCCTTCATGACCGCCGGTTTCGTGGTGATGGTCGGAGGCGGCGCCATCGGCAGGGCCCTGGCGCAGGTCTACGACTGGAGCGACGGCGCCAGGGAGGCGTTCGACCTGGTGCGCTGGCCGCTCGGCTTCCTCCTCGCATTGCTGTCGACCTCGGTGTTGTTCCGCGCCGCGCCGCGCAGGAGACAGCCCGGCCACACCTGGCTGGCGTTCGGCGCCCTGGTCTCGCTCGTCCTGTGGACGGTCTTCACCCTCCTGCTCGCCTTCTACACCGAGAGCAGCGGCACCTTCGGTGCCACGTACGGACCGCTCACGGCCGTCATGGCGCTGCTGCTGTGGTCGTTTCTCAGCTCGATCGCCCTCTTCCTGGGGCTGGCGTTCGCCGCGCAACTGGAGGCCGTCCGCGCCGGGCGGGCGGATCCCGTACATCCCGACCCCGGCCCCACCGCGGCCGAGGAGCGAGAACCCCTGGTCGGCGCGGCGGGTACGGCGGCCGTCACGATCGCCAGGACGCTCGTGGGAGCCCTGCGCGGGCGCCGGCGGGAATCCGGGAACGGGCGCCCCCGCTCGTAAAGGCCCGTCCGTAGAGGCCCGTCCGTAGGCGACCCGTTTCACGACGACCGGCCGCTCCGCCCTCTCGCCCCACTCCGGCCTCGTCCGGGGCACCACGCGATCACCTGGGGATCTCGCCGCTCCCACGGTGCCCCATGTGGCGGCGTCTCCGGATGCCCGAGCGTGATCTGCAATGCCAGGCGTGACATCGGGATGCCCACTGCGATAGTCAACTCATCAATCAAGAGCCTCCTCAACCATAGTGAGATATATTCATGTGCGGATCCGAAGGGAGCGAGGGTGTCGGCACAGGAACGCAGGCTCGCGGCCATCGCGGCGGCATCGGCCGACGCCTTCCGGGGCGGCGACTACCACCAGGTGAGGGCCGAGGACGTCGCCGAGCGGGTCCGGCTGCCGCGGGGCACCGAGGGCGACAGGGGCCGCAGCGCCGTCTGGCTGTACAACGAGGTCAGGAGCCGGCGGGTGCTGGTGGCCCTCGCGGTCAAGCACGCCTTCGACGAGTTCACCTCGGGCGACGTCGCGCCCGAGCCGCCGCGCTCCCTGCTCGACGCGCAGCGCCTGGTCACGGCGGCACTGCGCAGGGTGGCGCGCTTTCACCAGGTGGAGCGCCTCATGCTGGCCCAGGTGCGCCTGGGCATCGGTGACATCTCCACCTCCGAGAAGCGCCCGTCGGCCGGGCAGAATCAGCCGGTGTGGGAGACGGCGGAGGTCTACGGCGCCACCGCCGCCACGGGGTGGGAGGGCCGCGTCACCGCGTACGCGCGATTTCTGGAGCCCCGGCTGGAGCTCGCCGCGCTCACGGTCGCCGTCCCGTCCGCGGGGTGGGCCGCGGCGAGTGCCGAGCGCCTGTCCGAACTCGCCTTCCGGTCGATGGCCGACGACCCCGAGGGAGCGGTGGAGCACCAGGCGACCGCGCTCTGCGCGCACTGGTTCGCCCGCGACCTGTTCCCACTGGCCGGGGAGTGGGCCGAGCGGCTGCACACCGCCGAACGGTCCGCCGAGCTCACCGAGCGGATGGACTCCGGCGGCCGTGCCAGGAGCCGTGCTCTGGAGGTGGTCCTGCAGGTGCTGCTCGACGGCAGCCCTCTGCTGGCGCGGGCGGCGGAGGTCGGCGGCGAGCTGGCCGACCTGCTGGCGGCCGGTGACTTCGACCCGCGCACCCTGTGCGACGTGACCAGCAGGCAGGGCATCGCCCTGCTGCGCCTGGGCGACCTGCCGGGCGCGAGGTCGTGCTTCGAGCGGTCGCTGCGGGTGGCGGGCGAGCTTCCCGCCTCCGCGGACGCGACGTCGCTCGGCGCGCGGGCCCGGCACAACCTCGCGGAGGTGCTGGTGGAGGCCGGCCGTCCCTGCGAGGGCCTGCGCGAGCTGACGAAGGTGAGCGAGCAGCGCGTCAAAGGTGTCCCCGCCACCGGGGTCGCCCCGGCGTGGCGGGGGTTCACGCTCACCCGGCAGGCGATGGCCAGGGCCGCCTCCCGCGCGGGCCGGATCGTCACCGGCGTGACCCTGGCCGAGGCGACGCTCGCCGACCGCGAGCAGCGCCTCGGTCCCGACAACGTCAACACCGCCTCGGCCAGGGTGACCCTCGCCGAGGCCCTGCTCGCGGCGGGCCAGCCCGCGCAGGCGCGTCACCACCTGACCGAGGCGCTCCGGCTGCGGACGCAGCACCTGCCGCCCGAGGGCTACTGGCCCCAGTACGACACGGTGCTTCTGGCGGAGATCGAGCTGACCTCGGGGTTCCCCGCACAGGCGGTGCGGCTGCTCACCGGGGTCACCGTCACCACGGAGTGGTTCGCCCGGCAGGTCTCACCCCGGCTGGGCGCCGAGGCGACGCTGGTCCGCGCCATGGCCCTCACCGCCTCGGGCGAGCCCGCCCAAGCGCTCGCCGCCCTGCGTACGCTCCCGGCCGAACGACCGGTGCGTCGCGCCCAGGCCGCCGCGCAGCTGGCCCTGGGCGACGCGGCCGGGGCGGCGCGGGTGCTCGCCTCCCTCGCGAAGGACGAGCGCGACATGGACGACGACTTCCCCGGCCAGGCCGAGCGGCTGCTGCTCGCCGCCCGTGCCGCGTACGCCCTCGGCCTGGAGGACGAGGCGGAGGCCACGAGCGCGGCGCTCGTCGCCATGGGAGAGGACGTGCTGGACGCCTCACACCCGCTGGTTCTCGCCGGGCGCCTGGAACTCGCGCTGTGCCGGATGGGCTCGGGAAAGGTGGAGGAGGTGGCGCCCCTGCTTGCCCCCCTGCTCGACCGCCGCCCGCTGGCTCACGGCCGCCCGCCCCTGGGCGACGGGCACCCGCTGCTGGCCGAGGCCCGGTCCGTGGCCGCGCGGGTTGGCGAGCCCACGTCAAGCACCCCGGAGGACCGCCTGTGGGAGGATGACTGACCGTGCCGTCCCGGCCTGTCCGGTGGACCCGTCGGTCACGGTTCTCCACGACGGGTGCCACGCGACCCCGTACGGTGGACTCGCCTTTCCCCACGGCTGGACCCAGCGGGTCGGCCAAGGTGGGTGAGCGTGCTGGCCAGGTCGTCCGCCGCCTTGGGCCAGAGCGGGTCGTCGTCGGAAACGGCCTCCAGGAACAGGCCGAAGTGCCCCGCCGCCCGCTCCAGGTCGGCGGCGCTGCCGTTGGCGATCCCCCTGCTCCGCAGGAGCCCGCCCAGGGCGAACGTCGCCTGGTGTGTGGCCGGGTCGCCCTCCGGCAGGTGGGGAAGCACGTCTTCGAGCAGGGCGACGGCCTCGCCGAGATCGGTGCCCGCCCCCGGCCGGGTGGCGCGCAGAGCCAGCGTCGTGCCCAGCCGGTAGCGCAGATAGAGGGCCGACCACCTGTCGTCGCACTCGCGCAGGGCCGCCCTGAGCCTGTCTACCGCGAGGTCCAGGTCGTAGGGCACGCCCCGGTCCGCGTGGCGGCTCAGCAGCAGCTCGGCGAGGGCCTCGTGGTCGGCGGCGCTGAACCAGGCGTTCTCCTCGCGAAGGTCGTCCGCCTCACAGAGCATGGTGATGGCGACGTCGCGATCGGCGGGATCCCCGAACTCCTCCCAGCGGATCTCGTGCACCCGTCCCACCAGGGCGAAGGACCATTGGTCGCAGTCGTGGGCGAGGAGCCAGCCCGCGTGTTCGGCCGCCTCGTCGAGATCCGTCCGGCTCGCGGTGCCCGGGAAATTCTCGTCCGCGCACCGGCGCAGGATCGCCTGGGTGAGCTCCTGGCGCCATCCGGCCTCGCCATAGGTGCCGTCCATCTTCGCCCGCAGGGCACGCAACCGCGTGACCTCATCCCCAGCCATGCCGGATCTCCCTTCCAAGCCTGTATGAAACTATATAAAAAGAATCCTCTCTTCCTTGTGGTAAGTAAATAACTGTCGCCGAAGGGGAAGCCGGACGGTGACAGCGCGGCGCGACCGGCTCCTGCGGGCGCAGGCCCTGTGCCATGCCCCTGTTCGCGCAGGGCGACCACGTCGACCGGCTCCTGCAGGCACGGGCCCTGTGCCGCGTCCGGCTCGCCCGATCGGCCCGGCCGCCCGACGGCGGCGAAGAATATTTCCGGCCGTCACAAAAATTTTCCACCCTCCGATAACGATCAGGCTCCGGAGGGGTATCGCGCGAGAGTCCGTTAGGAGACGAAGAAGCGTATTCCCAGGCCACCGGCCGCACTCCGAAAGGTTTCGGATATGCTGCCGGGCATGCCAGGTAAGCCCCGGGTGACGATCGCCCGCATCGCCGAGGAGGCAGGTGTCTCCGCACCGACGGTCTCGAAGGTGATCAACGGCAGGGCCGAGGTGTCGCCCGAGACCCGCAAGCGGGTCGAGCGGCTGCTGCGCGAGCACGGCTACATCCGGCGCACGACCGGTTCCGACGGCCCGGCGGGCCTGATCGACCTGATCTTCGCCGAGTTGGAGAGCCCGTGGGCGATGGAGCTCGTCCGCGGGGCCGAGAAGGCGGCCGCGGAGGCAGGGGCCAGCATCGTCATCTCCGTCCTGCACACCCACGCGGGCCCCGGTCGCGACTGGCTCGACCGGCTGGCCGCCCGCCGCACCGACGGTGTGATCATCGTCGGCTCCCACCTCTCGGCGCAGCGCTACGACCGGCTCAACTCCCGATCGATCCCCTTCGTGGTCGTCGATCCCGAGGGCGAGCCCGCTCCCGGGGTGGCCTCGGTGGGCGCGACCAACTGGCAGGGCGGCCTGACCGCCACCCGGCATCTCCTGGAGCTCGGCCACCGCAGGATCGGCATGATCGGCGGTCCGCCCGACGTGCTGTGCAGCCGTGCCCGCATAGACGGCTACCGTGCCGCGCTGGAGACGGCGGGGGTCGAGGTCGACCCCGCGCTGATCCTGCACGGCGACTTTCTCGTCGGCTCCGGCCACGACCACGGCCACACCCTGCTCTCACTGCCCGACCCGCCCACCGCCATCTTCGCCGGCTGTGACCTGCAGGCCTTCGGCGTCTTCGAGGTCGCCAGGCAGCGCGGGTTGCGCGTCCCCGACGACCTGAGCGTCGTCGGATTCGACGACCTTCCTCTCTCCAGGTCCGCCTGGCCGCCGCTCACCACGGTCCGTCAGCCTTTGGAGGAGATGGCCTTCGTCGCCGCCCGCATGGCCCTGGGCATCTCCCGTGGTGAGTCCCCCGAGCCCCGCCGGGTCGAGCTCTCCACCGACCTCGTCATCCGCGAGAGCTCCACTCCCCCGGCGGGCTGACGCGACCTCTCGCAGGTTCCCGCCGTCCGCCGGGCCCGGTCGCGGACCGTCGTCCCCGTCGGGGGAGCGATCGTCTCCGCTTGGGAAGCATGGTCGCGGGAGGGGCGCCCGGGATCTCCTCGCGATGATTATGACGTGCCTCTAATTCATCGAATCCAGAGATGAATTAGCACGATATTTCATATGATCTCGCGATAATGCCTCTCCTGTATTACCTTTCCTCGTGTGACTCCTCCGCTCCCTGAAGGGAGCGGCTTCTCGTTAAGCCGCTTGCGCGACATCGCGAAGGGCAAGCCCTGCCCTGAGAATGTTCTTGGCCGCGTTCACGTCGGCGTGCGCGACGTGTGCGCACCGCCGGCAGTGAAACTCGGCCTGGGTGGGGCGGTTCTCCTTCGCAACGTGGCCGCAGGCGGTGCACGTGCGGGAGGTGTTGGCGGGATTCACCGCGATCAGCTCTCGACCGGCGCTTTCAGCCTTGTGCGACAGGATCGTCAGGAACACCCCCCAGCCCGCGTCCAGGATGCTGCGATTGAGACCGGACTTGGCCGCCACGTTGCTGCCCGGTGCTTCGAGCGTGCCGGAGGCCGAGCGGGTCAGGTTCGCGATCCGCAGGTCCTCGTGCACGATCACGTCGTAGTCGCCGACCAGCGCGAGGGCGGCCTTGTGCACGCCGTCCAGGCGCTGGCGGCGGACCGTCCCGTGCAGGGCGGCGACGCGGGCCACCGCCTTGCGGCGCCGCGCAGAGCCGCGTTTCTTGCGGGCGAGGTCGCGCTGGGCGGCGGCGAGACGGTCGGCGCAGGCAGCCAGGTGGCGCGGGTTGGCCAGGTGCTCACCGTCGGAAGTGGTGACCAGCGACGCCACGCCCAGGTCGATCCCGACGGAGGCGCCGGTCGCGGGCAGAGGCTCGGCGGGCACGTCGTAGCGGATGCTCGCCTTCGCCTTCGCCTTCGCCTTGGCGTAGGCGGTGCGGCGGTGCTCCAGCGCGGCGTTGTACAAGGCACGGTGATCATCCAGGCAGGCCGTCAACGCGACGGCCTGGCGGGCGGTGGGGCGCAGCAGGAACTTCAACGACCTACGCACCACACCCCCCTCGCTCGAACCTTTGTTCCCACCGTATCGAACACCGGAAAGAGGCGACGCGGAATGCGTGAACCCGTCAGGCCACTACACGCTCGGGTCTGGGTGGCCCTCCCGCTCCCGATTCCCCCGTCGCCTGAAGACGACGGTTTCTTCGGGAGGAACTGATGGTGACGCTGCCCTGCGAAAAAACCCGGCGATAGACCATTACATCCGGTATGTGGCTGCCAGCGACGGGGGAGAAGCCCATGGCCGCTTCACGATGGAGAACCACCCGCCTCGCGCTCGCCGTACTGCTCACCGGCGTGCTGCTCGCGGGCATCGTGGGCACTGCGGGCACCGCGACCGCCACGACAGGCGCGAACATCCCGGTGGGTGCCTCCGCCGCGAGAAGCCTCGACGACATCAACGAGGACATCCGCAGCGCGCGGTACGTCATCAACCGTTTCTGGGCGACACACTGGTCGGATTTCTTTCCCGGCGGGTATTCGCCTCCGCGCGTTCTCGGCGCGTACGACGGCGCGTGGGGCAACACGCCGACATGCCGGGGATACCCCCTTCCCGATGACAACGCCCTGTACTGCTGGCCGCCCTACGACTTCGTCGCCTGGGACGTCGACCTCATGCGAATGGGATACCGGCAGGGCGACGCCTGGGTCTATCTGATCATCGCGCACGAATGGGGTCATGCCGTCCAGGCCCGCATCCCCCAGCGCCTGCTGTCCCGGCAGCTCGAACTCCAGGCCGACTGCCTCGCCGGAGCCACGCTCTTCGGAGCCGCGGAGGACGGCATCCTGTTCTTCGAGACCGGCGACACCGAGGAGATCGCGGCGGCCCTGCGGGCACACGCCGACGACACCCCCTGGACCGACGTGAGCGACCACGGCACCGCCGCGCAACGCCTGGGCGCTTTCAACCGGGGCGCACGCCAGGGCGTGGGGGGATGCTTCGCGTGACGGGGATGCTTCGCGTGACGAGGGCGAGGACGATCCCGGCTCACGACCACCACAGCACCCGGCTCACCGCCGGGTAGGACCCCGGCCCGGATGACGGAGGGGTCATCTGGGCCGGGGTCGTGAAGCTCACCCCCCGGTCCGCGTGCGGGTCTCCCCTCCCGCACGCGGACCCCGGCCCGCGCGAGTCCCCTCCTCCCCGCGCGGGACGCGAATCCCGCCCCCACCACCGCGCTCCCCTCCCCGAGGGAACCGGCCTCCCGGTTCCGTACGGGAAGCGAAGGCTCAGACGCGGATGCTCGCACGTTCCATCAGGGCGGCCAGACGGCCGGCCCGTTCGATGTCGCCGGCGTGCACGGAGGCGGCTCTGGCGATCTCCAGCGGTTCCATGGCCGCCGGGAGGCGGCCCGCGTCCATGAGAAGGTCCGCCCACTCCCCCGCCACGGCGGCGAGGTAGCCGTGGTCGGCGGCCTGGACGTCCTCCGACAGGGTGAGCCGGCGGCGGATCGTCACCGACTCCGCGTAGGCGGCGATGGCCTCCTCGCGTCTGCCCAGCGCGGCGAGCAGCCACCCGAGGCCGTGCAGCGCGGTGGCGAAGGCCACCGCACCGGCAGGCGGGTTCTCCGTGGCGAACCTGCGCCGGATGGAGACGGCTCTCGCGCTGTGGAGCACGGCCTCCTCCAGCCGCCCCAGCGACGCCGTCCGCTGGGCCAGGGTGTGCAGCGCCATGGCGAGACCGGGCTCGTGCGCGACCGGGTTCCGCGCGGCGAGATCCCGGTAGATGTCGACCGCCTCGCGGGCGGCGTCCAGGGCGGCCTCCGGCCTGCCGATGCGACCCAGGTCGCAGGCGAGGCCGTTCAGCGAACCCGCGAGATGGGGCAGGTAGTCGTCGGGACGCGCCAGCGCCAGCTCGCGCCTGACGGCCACCGCCTCGCAGCCCACCTCGACCGCCTCGTGCCTGCGGCCCAGCCTGACGTACCGCGTCGCCGCCCCGGCCAGGCACAGGGCCAGGTCGGGAAGGTAGGTGTCACGGTCGTCCGCGGCCAGCCACCGGACGACCGCGAGGGCCTCCTCGCTCGCGGCGAGCGCCTCCCCATGACGCCCTGCCGCTCCGAGCACGCTGGAGCGGCGGCTCAGCGACAGGGCCCGACGGCGCTCGCGCTCTGCGGACGCACCGCCGTCCTCCACCTTCACCACGGTCTCACCGGGGTGCTCCGGTCCGCGGACCGGAAAGGGGTGACGTCCATCCCTTCTCCTTGAGCATGAGAACTCTCCTTGAACTTGAACGGTGTCAACGGGATCCACCTCGCCTCCTTTCATCGAACCGAGCCCGTCGGTGACGATGACCAGATCTTCAGCTGTTTTGGAACGCTCCGATTTCGGGGGTGACGACTCCCCGAGGGGCTTCTCGCCCCTAGACGAGACCTCGCGCGGAAACCCACCTCGTCCCGGCGGGAAACCCTCTGTCCCGGAAGTCGAGGAGGGCCCCGAGCCCTTTCTTCCCCGGAAGCGTTTCCGCCTCCCGCGGGCCGTCCGGCAGCACCTGCCAGACGGGGTCGCGCCGGATGACCGGCCGCTCCCTTTCCGTCTCCCCTTCGGCGACCGGTGTCCAGAGCGTGCGGACGCCGTGGTCGTTGACGAACCGCAGGTGGGTACGGCACCCGGGGCAGCGGATCCCTCCCGCGCCGAGGTCCTCGCGGCGGGCGGTGAAATAGCCGTACTGGTCCACCCCCCGTTCGTTCCACGACAGGTCCATGTGCCGGTCCCAGTCGACCTTCGTCGCGCGCCTGCCCTTGGGAGCGCAGATCGGGCAGGGCACTCGCACCTCGTCCCAGAACCGTGAGGACGCCAGGTCGGGGTCGCGGTGGCCGACGTTCCTCACCACCCCGGTGACGGTTCTTCTCCCGCCCCCGAGAGGTCTCCGGACCTGCGGGACGGTGGTGATCGGATCGGCGTGGTTGACGAGCCTGGCGAAGCGGTCGGCGTGAGCGTCGCTCAGGAGGGGGACGCCCAGGACGGCACGGGCGGTGAGGTGCTCCATCCGCCGGATGCCACCCGAGGGGCGGGCGGCGTACGCGGAGGTGATCATGGGAGGTGTGGAACCGCGCGGCAGCAGCCACAGCGTGGCCAGCAGCTCGCTCACCGTCCAGAACGATGCGAAGTAGTCCGGGGTGGGATGGACGATCGCCCTGCCCGTCGTGACGATCTCGTACATCAGCCGCGCCACGCCCTCCCACATCTGCTGCCGCGTGACCACCTCGGCCGGGTAGGAGTACTCGCGAGGCGACACCATCCGCACGGTGACCGAGTGGGCCTTCTCGAAGGCCTCGCGCCACTCCCCCGCCTCCCGCCGGCGCTCGCCGTGGAAGCTGAGGAAGTAGTCGGCCGGCTCGTCGAACATCCAGTAGTGCGCCCGAGGTTCGGGCAGGCGTGGCGCGGGTGTCCTGACCGCGCCCAGCACGCGGCGCAGACGCCGCTCCAGCCACACGCCCAGCTCCGGGTTTTCCAGAATCTCACCGTGGACGGGGGCGTGGCTGGCGCGGGTCAGCACGTTGCGCGGCAGCGGGGTGCGGCTGAGGACGATGCTGCCGGGGTCGAGTTTGGCGCGCATGTTGAAGGCCGTGTAGACGTCCTCCGGCCCCTCGACCGAACAGTCCCACACGACGAAGGTCGACGCCCGCTGCGCCGCGAGCGCGGTGGTCTGGCCTGCGCCGGGAAGAGCGACCGCGAGGCGAATCCCCAGCCTCGCGCAGATCGGCCGTATCCAGTTGTCCAGCAGGTCGTGACCGCCGTCGGTCGGCGGCACGAAGGCCGTCATGGTGGCGTTCACGCGACCGCCCCGGCCGATCCCACGCGACCGTCCCCCTCGGGACGCACGACCGGCACGTTCTGTGCGTCCCGTACGGCGAGAAGTGCCCGCGGTACCGTCCCGGCCCGCGGCCGGCGGTGCGCCCGGCCCGGCTCAGGTCCGTGGCGCCGGTGTCCTCTTCCGAGGTGCGATGTGATGCCCATCCGATGTTCTCCCCCTGGCGTGCACTCCATGGACGACGATCTCCAGCCCCGCAGGGCCGCGGCATCCCCTCGTGCGGTCATCCGTCCAGGTGGGTTTCCAGGAGGGTGACCAACTCGATGACACCGTGGAAGGGGACGGGCTGCGCGGAGTCGTCGGACGCGACCGTCCCGGCGATGTGACCGGTGGCGGTCCTCTGGACGTCGATGGTCAACCGCATTCCGGCCTCCTTCTGCGGCACCGCTCTCCCGGCGCTCTGGCGGCGCCCACGGTAGTCGCCGGGAGAGCGGAAGGCGTCCAGGTACCACCCCTACGGATGGCACGACGGACCTTGACATGCCCGCTTCACCCACACCGGCCCGGCCGCGCCGCCGGTATGCCGCTCCCGCGAGCCGGGTGCCCGGTCCCGGCTGCC
The DNA here is from genome assembly GCF_044459525.1 of Streptosporangium sp. NPDC050284. NCBI lineage: Bacteria > Bacillati > Actinomycetota > Actinomycetes > Streptosporangiales > Streptosporangiaceae > Streptosporangium > Streptosporangium sp. NPDC050284. The sequence goes on along the minus strand of NZ_JBITIZ010000009.1, from coordinate 315,562 downwards.
GGTCAATCCCCGGGGTCGGACAGGACGGCGCGGAGCTCGATCCGGTTGGTCACGTTCAGCTTCGCGTAGATGCGGTTCAGCTGCGTCTCCACGGTACTGATCGTCACCGAGCGCCGCTGCGCGATCTGACGGGTCGTCATGCCCTCGCAGACCATCGCCACGACCTCGCGCTCGGCCCCGGTGAGGCTGCCGAAGGCGGCGTTGGGGCCGTCCACGGAGAGCCTGAGCTCCCCGGCCGTCTTCAGCGCGAGGGCGGCGTAGGCCGCGGCGCCGGTGCGGTTGAAGGCGACCAGTGCCCGCCGAAGCAGCCGTTCCGCCTCGGCGTGACGCCCCCTGGCGTGCTGGGAGCGCGTCATCACCAGGTCGATCCTTCCCGCCTCGATCGGCAGACCCACCTCGCGGGCGAGCGCGAGGGCCTCCTCGCACTCGCGTACGGCGCCCGTGTGGTCTCCCCTCGCCGCGGCGATCTGGCCCCTGACCCTCGCGATGGACATCAGGGTCGAGCGGCGCCCGCTGGAGGCGGCCCTGTCGCTGAAGACGCCCAGCGCGGCCTCGGCCTCCTCGACCCGGCCCAACTGGGAGAGCGCGTCGGCGCAGACCGGGCCGAACAGGTGGGTTCCCGGCTCCAGGGAGTCGTAGTGCGACTCGATGGCCTCGGCCGCGCCGAGCAGCCGCCGGGCGTCCCCCTGGGCCTGGGCGATCGCCGCACGCGCACCCGCCGCGTAGGCGAGGCTCACCCTGCTCTCGACGATCGGCGCCCACTCCGCGGCCTGGCGGGCGTGCTCGCGCGCCTGGTCCCACTCGCCCCTGGCCGCCTGGGGGAAACACGCCAAGGAGTGCAGGAGCGCGTAGTCCCAGACCCGCTCGTTCTCCTCGGCATCACCGACGGCGAGCCTGGTGAACTGGACGGCGTCGTCGAGCCTGCCCCGGCGGTACTCGACCTCGCCCAGGAAACCGAGTGCCTGGCCGACCCGCAGCGCCTCGCCGCGCGTGGCCCGCGCGACGCCGTCACGCAGGTCGGCGGACGCGCCATCGAGATCGTCGGTCCACAGCCGGATCATCCCGCGGGCCACCAGCCCGTCCAGCCCGGCCACCGACCCCGGCAGGTCGGCGTCCGTCAGGGACGCCAGCGCCTCCTCGGCCCGTCCGGCCAGGGTCCAGCCCAGGGACCGGGCGAACCAGGCGAACGCGCGCACCCATGGCTCGTGACTGCCCGCCGCGACGGCGGCCGTGCCGTACTCGACCATCTCGGGGTAGGAGATCTCGACCACCCCGATGATCGCGAGCTGGGCCGCGATGCGCGCCCGCAGGTCGGCGGGCGCGTGCGGGTTCTCCGCCCCGTCGCGCTCGGCGGCGCCCAGCGCCTGGACCAGCAGCAGCTTCGCCTCCGCGACGCGCCCGGAGATCAGTGCCTGGTAGCCGGCGACGTAGTCGCGCCAGGGACCCCGTGGCGCGACGAGGATCTCGCTCTCGTAGCGCCGGGCGACGGTGGCGTCGCCGGAGACCAGCAGGGTCTCCACGGCCGTCAGCAGGCGGGCCACCCTGTCCGGTCCCGGCGGTGTCAGTTCCACCGCGTGGCGGGCGTACACCGCGGCGAGGGGAAGCCTGCCCCGCGCCAGCAGGAACCGGGCCTCCTCCTGGGCCAGCTCGGCGAGCTCGCCGTCCGTACCGCCTCCGGACGCCGCGATCCCGTGCCACAGCGCGCCGGGGCCACCGAGCAGTGCGGCGCTGCGGTGCAGGGCGCGGCGGCGCTCGATGCCGGAGTCGTAGTAGATGCCGTCCCAGACGAGCAGGGTAGTGAACGCGAACTCCTGCCCCGCCGTCCCGGGGATCTCCTTCACCAGCCCGGCGCCGACGGCCTCCGCGAGGGGGGTCGTGGCGTCGGCGACGCCGGCCAGGGCTCGCAGGTCGGTCAGGCCGAAGCGGCGGCCGAGCACCGCCGCCGCACCGACGACCTCGCGGGTACGGCGGTCACACGACGCCAGCCTCGCCACGACGGCCTGCGTCATGCCCCGAGGGGCGGGCAACGGGCCGTTGCCGAAGTTGATCGAGTGCATCTCCACCTGGTCCAGCAGGAGGAGTGAGTGCAGCGCGTTGCCGTCGGTGTGCTCGTGCAGCCTTCTCGCGCCGGAGGGGGTGAGCCCGTCGTGGCCGGTCGCGACGGCGAGCCGCACGAGATCGTCGGCGGGGAGCCCTTCGACCTGGAGCAGGCGCCCCTGTGGCGAGTCGAAGATGCGGGCCCAGCCCTCGTGGAGTTCCAGGCGGGGCGCGTCCGGCACCGCTCCCGTCGCGTACCCCGGAGCCTGGTGGACGACCAGGAGCATGACCTGGGCGTTGCGCAGGCGCCGGGCCGCCAGGCGGAGCGCGGCCATCGACTGCCGGTCGCCGCAGTGCGCGTCGTCGACGACCACGATCAGCGCGTCGGCGGCGGCGAGTTCCGCCGCGAGGGCCTGGCCGATGAAGGCGGCCTCGGCCTGGCCCGCCAGCGTCCTGGCGAGCACCGGGGTCGGCAACTGCTCGGCGATCTGCTCCAGGACGCCCCACGGGTGGGCGAGCGCGTCCTCGTCACCGAAGGCGCGAACGGTCCGCACGCCGGGCACGGTATGCAGAAAGCGCTCGACCAGCTCGGTCTTGCCGATCCCGGACGCCCCTCGGACACCCACGATCCGCGCGTCACGGCGTCCGGCCTCCCTCCACGCCTCCGCGAGAAAGTCGAGTTCCCGCTTCCGGCCGATGAACAGCGGAGAGGTTCTGCCGTACAACGCAGCGCTCCCTTTTCACGATTCACATGTTCTTGACGGCGATTATGGGTCAGAAATCAACCTGGCGGCACACATTTCATCTGAAGATTTCTCACGAAACGGATTCGAGCAAATTTCACGCCGCTCGCCGGGCCTCGTGGATTCTCCCTGCTCTCGCGGACGCGGAACGCCTTCGGACGCAGGCCGCGACCACCCGGACACCCCGGTCCTCACCGCCCGGCGGGTCCGCGACACCCCTTCCCCTCGGCTCTCCCTCGGCATTTCCCGAAATGGGAGCGGTCCATCTTCGACAAAGGTGCGACAGCCCGCGGATACGGCCGACCGAAAGAGGACGCGACCATTGATTACCTCCCCCGCGAGACGCATTCCACGATTCCCGCGCCGGGTAAGTGCTTGATGACATAAAGTGGTCAACACCTCGCATATTGCGCGATACGTCACATGGTGAACACCGAGTGCGTCTCCCGGCCACGGTCCGGCACCCCTTTTCGGACGCCTGGACACGAGAGCCCTCCCTCCCCCTCCCTCCCCCGGTGCCGCACAGTCGCCCATCATGAAAACCGTTCCCATTTTTACAATGGGCTCCCTCCTCCGTCACCTTCGACGCCGTCTTCGGTGAGATCGGCGACATCGCGAAGATCTTCGGTGTCCCGGAGCGCGGCGAGAACGTGGCGGCCGACCTCACCCGTGGCGGTGACGGCGACAGCGCCGAGGCCAAGATGGGCTTCCTGCGCTCCGATCCCGTCGCCTCCCGGCTCACGGCGGTCAGGAAGAACCGTTTCATCGTCCCTCATCCTCGGTCTGGGATCGGGGGCCGCGGCCGTCCTGACGGCGGGCGCCTTCGCCTCGGCGAGCTGGAACACCGTTGTTCTCTGCGCGGCGGTGGCGGGGATCGGCCTGGCGGTGTGCTGGGCCACCTCCCCCGCCCTGGACGCGCTGGCCTTCGGGCGCGAGATCGCCGCCTCACTCGGCGTCGCTCCGGGCAGGACCCGGCTTCTCCTGCTCGGCGTCCCCGCGTTCGCGGTCATCATCCGCAAAAGGAGCACCCGGTCGTGAGGAGCCGGAAACTCGGGCGGTCGGCGCGGGCGTCTCAGAAGGAGGGCGGCAGGGCCGACGACAGCATGTCGAAGCGGCGGTCGCCCTCGTACAGGGGCGTCTGCGTCTGCGTCGAGGGGGACGCGGGCAGCGGGTCGTACAGGGGTGTGGGCGTCGGGATCGGGGTCGGCGCGGGAAGGGGCGGGGGCACGGAGCTCAGCGACCTGTTCCCGCTCTCGTACAGGACCGCGTACAGCCCGCTGATCAGGCGCCGCACGTCCTGCTCGGGGCGGACCACCAGGCGCATGAACTGGCTGGTCATACCGAGCTTGTTGCCGCACTCGCGGACGAACAGGTTGTGCTCGTCGAGCAGCTGGTCGCGCAGGGCGGCGCCGTCCCTGCCCCCGGGAAGCCGTACCAGCAGGAAGTTGCCCTGGGAGGGGAAGACGGTGAGGCCGGGGACCCGGGTCAGCTGGTGGCGCATCGACTCGCGGTCCAGGGCGACCAGCCGCAGACTGTCCAGATACTCGGACATGTACCGGCGGATCATGAAGACCACGGTCTCGGCGAAGGAGTTCAGGTTCCACCTGGGCAGGGCGCGCCGCACCCTGTCCGCCAGGGCGGGGTTCGCCACCATGTAGCCGAAGCGGATGCCGTGCAGCCCGAAGTTCTTACCGAGGCTCTTCAGCACGATCACGTTCGGCCGTATCGCGGCCTCGTTCGCGACGCTCGGATACGGCTCGGCGTCGACGAAGTCGATGAACGACTCGTCCACCACGACCAGGTCCAGGTCGACGAGCCTGTCGAGCAGGGCGATCACCTCGTGGCGGCGCAGGTAGCCCCCGTCGGGGTTGTTCGGGTTGCAGATGACCGCCACCCGGGAGCCGCGATGCCTGACGAAGTTGACGAAGGCGTCCACGTCCAGCGCGAATCCCTGGTTCTCCGGCAGCGGATACATGTCCACGCGCTTGCCGGTCTCCATCGGCTGGTCGGTCCAGCGGCCGAACGTGGGGATCGGCACCGCGAGACTCTCCCTGACCAGCAGGTGGTCGATCCAGGTGAGGAGTTCCGTCGACCCGTTGCCCATCACGACGGTCTGCGGGTTCAGGCCCAGCACCCCGCAGAGCTCGGCGGTGATCGTGTCGGCGTCGCTGGGATAGAACTTCAGGATCGTACCGAGGTTGCGCTCCAGGACACCGAAGGCCTCCGGGGTCGGGAAGTACGGATTGCAGGGGATGCAGAAGTCGACCAACTCCTCCGCCCGCTCCGGCGCGGCCCGGATGAGCGAGAAGTACGACGGGCTGTGCGCGGCACTGTGCGCTCGGCGGTGGGTGGAACCGGCCAACTGGGGCCTCCTGCTGACGGATGTTCACGCCTCTGATACCCCCAGCTACGCACCTGGATACGGGCTGGTTCAGCGGGGCGCGCCCCAGGCTCGGGCGACTCTCGGGAATCCGGGCCTCGCCGGCAGGAACAATCGATCACCACGACCCGTGACTCGGGATTTTCAGAGCTTCTTCGTCATGAACACGCTGTACGGGTCGTACTCGTAGTCCGCGAACGGCTCGCAGTACTCGAAGCCGAACTTCTCGTACAGCCTCCGTGCTGGCAGGAAGAACTCGCTCGCCCCGGTCTCAAGGCTCAGCCGGGTGAATCCCATGCGCCCGGCCTCGGCGATGATGTGCTCCAGCAGCAGGGACGCCGTCCCGCTGCGCTTGCGTGCCGGCGCGCTGCGCATCGACTTCACCTCGGCGTGCCCCGCGTCCAGTCTCTTGATCGCGCCGCAGCCCACCAGGTTGTCACCGTCCATGACCGACCAGAAGGTGACCTCGGGCCGGCGAAGCCCGTCCAGATCGAGGGCGTGCTTGCTCTTCAGGGGTGTGACGGCTCGCATCTCCTGGACGTGCTCGTCGAGAAAACCGGCGATCTCCGGACCGGAGAGGTCGTCGAGGACAATCTTCATCAGGTTTCCCTTTCCGGAAGTTCGGTTCCGCGGACGCCAGATCACATTCTGGGGCCTCTTGGAGCCGATCCGGCCGTGGAGCGGCCGCCGACGCATCGGCCACCTCCTACCGATCCGCCGGAGCGGCCTTTCCGGTGGCGGCGAGGTATGCGACCGCGGCCGTGCAGACGAGCAGGGCGGTCCAGTTGTTGAGGCGCAGACCGAGGATGTGGGGGGCGGGATCGATGCGGAGCCACTCGATCCAGGCGCGACCCGCACTGTAGGCGGCGGCGTAGAGCGCGAATGTCCGGCCGCGGTCGAGCCGGAACCGTCGTTCGGCCCAGATGACGAACCCGGCCACGCCCAGGTTCCACAGCGACTCGTAAAGGAAGGTCGGGTGGTAGGTGGCGGTGGACTCCATACCCGGTGGCCGATGGGCGGGGTCGATCTCCAGCGCCCAGGGCAGGGTCGTCGGCCCGCCGTACAGCTCCTGGTTGAACCAGTTGCCCCATCGGGCGATCGCCTGCCCGAGCGCGATCCCCGGCGCGACGGCGTCGGCGAAGTCGCGCAGCGCGATGCCGCGCCGACGGCAGGCGAGCCACGCGCCCACCGCGCCGCCCGCGACGGCGCCCCAGATGCTGATCCCGCCCTCCCAGATCGCGAACGCGCGCAGCGGGTCGTCGCCGGGGCCGAAGTACTGCTGCCAGTCGGTGGCCACGTGGTAGATCCGGGCGCCGACCAGGCCTAGCGGCACGGCCCAGGTCGCGATGTCCTCGACCGCGCCGGGCTCGCCGCCGCGAGCGACCCAGCGGCGCCGGGTCACCCAGATGCCGACGAGGACGGCGAGCAGCATCAGCAGGGCGTAGGCGCGGATCGGGAACGGGCCGAGGTGCCAGACGGCTTGGGTCGGGCTGGGGATGGCGGTCACGGCGTCGAGTCTGGTTCAGCCGGGGCGGCGCCCGCATCGATCGCAACGCCGATCATGTGATCAGTCGACCGGTTGATGCCGAACGGACGGGAGGTTGATTATCGTCGGCGGTGTGGAGTCCTGGGAGCGGTCGCGACGCCGGTGGCAGCACGCCTTCTTCGCCTCATGGCTGGTGCTCACCTCGGCCGGCCCTCTGACGGAGGCGGGCCAGGTGCTCCCGGTGGTGCTGGTGGCCGGGCTGGCCGCCTGGTACGCGGTGTGGTTCGTGCTGCGCACGCCGCCCCCGGACGACGTGCCCACGCCGTACGTGCTCGGCGGTGGACTGCTCTGGCTGGGGCTGTTCGCGATCGACTCCTCCTTCCTGGTGGTCGCGTTGAGCGTCCTCGTGCCCTACTGCATGGACGCCGTGCGGGTCGGGCTGGTCGCGGTGGTGTCGTGCGCCGGGGGCTGGCTGTGGCATCGTTTCCACGCGACCGGGTCGATCACCTGGGCCGAGATCGTCATCGCCGCGCTGATCGCGACCAGCACGGCCGCCGCGGTCGGGTACTTCGGCTCGGTGTCCCGGCAGAGTGCCGAGCGCAAGCGACTCCTCGACCGGCTGCAGGTCGCGCAGGAGGCGCGGGCTGCGGCCGAACGGCAGGCGGGCGTGGCGGCCGAGCGGCAACGGCTCGCCCGTGACATCCACGACAGCCTGACCCAGGGGTTCGCCAGCGTGACGATGTTGCTCGAGGCGGCCCAGGAGACCCTGCCGGACAACAAGCACCTGACCCAGGCGCTGCGGGTGGCACGGGAGAATCTGGCGGAAAGCCGCAGGGTGGTGAGAGCACTGCGCCCCGGCCAACTCGACGAGTGCGGCCTGCCGGAGGCCCTGCGGCGGCTGTCCGGCAGGCTGTCGGACGAGACCGGCGTCCACGCGCACACCGTGATCACCGGCAGGCTCCGGCCGCTCGAGGCACGGGTCCAGGCGGAGCTGCTGCGCGTGGCACAGGAGGCGGTCGCCAACGTTCGCCGCCATGCCCGCGCCGAGCAGGTCACGCTGACCCTGTCGTACATGGAGGACCTGGTCGTGCTTGACGTCCACGACGACGGCGACGGTTTCGCTCCCGACAGGGCCGCCTCGGGACACGGCCTTTCGATCATGCGGGAGAGGATGGAGCAACTCGGCGGCACGCTGCTCGTGGAAAGTGCCCCGGGGGCGGGCGCCACGGTGGTGGCCAGCCTTTCCGCGGTGGCGCTGAGCGGGTCGCGATGACCGTCCGGGTCCTGATCGCCGACGACCACCCGTTGGTCCGCGACGGCATCCGGGCGGTCCTGGGCACCCAGGACGATCTGGAGGTGGTCGGCGAGGCGGTCTCCGGCACGGACGCGGTGCGTCTGGCGCGCGAATTGAGGCCCGACGTCACCCTGATGGACCTGCAGCTGCCCGGGATCGACGGCGCGACCGCGATCAGCAGGATCCGCGAGGACGACCCGGGAGCCAAGGTGATCGTCTTGACCGCCTACGACACCGACGGCGACATCTCACGCGCCATCGACGCGGGAGCCATCGGCTATCTCCTCAAGGACGTCGGCCGTGAGCAGTTGTTCGACGCGATCCGGGTGGCGGCGCGAGGGGAGAGCGCCCTGTCGCCGACGATCGCGAGCCGGGTGCTGTCGTGGGCGCGGGCCGACGCCCCCGATGCCCTCAGTGGCCGGGAGGCCGAGGTCCTCGGTGCGGTCGCCCAGGGGATGAGCAACAAGGCCATCGCCGCCCACCTGTGCATCAGCGAGGCCACCGTCAAGACCCACCTGCTGCACATCTTCGCCAAGCTTGGCGTGGACGACCGCACCGCCGCGGTGACGGTCGCCGCCTCCCGCGGCATCATCCGGCTGGACGGTCGGCCGCTTCAGCTGAGGTCGGCGGTGAGCCGGTCGCGTGGCGGGGAGGACGCGTGGTGACCGCCCAACTCCTGGCGGTGGACGCTCTGCCGGTAGGTCGCCGGGTCGTACTCCGGCGCGTCCTCAATCTCCTGCCTGGTCTGCGAGATGTGCACCTTGCGCTCGTCCTTGTCGATCCCGGTCACCGTGCTGGCCGGGAGCACGACCTTCCTGCCGGAGAGCCAGGAGCCGATGTCGGCCACGATGTAGCTGTCATCGGTCATGTTGCTCTCCTCCTCCACTCGGCCGACCTTGCCGTCGACGGCCTCCACGTCGAAGCCGATGACGCTCATCGTCTCGTCGGGACCGTAGACGCCCTCGCGATAGCTCCACAGACCTTCGCTCGTCATGTGCGGGCTCTCTCCTTGTCACGATGTGTGTGGCCCCCCGACTACCCCTCGCGGCCGAGATAAACGGTGCGGCGGATGGCCGTCCTTCGCCGGCTGTCAATCGTGCCCGGTCACCTCGGTCCGGAAATCCGGGATGTCTTTGTCGATGCTGGTAAATCGCAGGAATTATGGGCCTTTGCCGCCGTCTCGGAGGCCCATGTGGGCGCCGCGACTCCGTACCGGAAACGGATGTAAGGACAATGCCCCGGACGGTATGCCGAATGGCCGCCCAGATAAGGAGGGGATCAGTGGTTCACGGATCGGACAGGGATCAGACGAGGATCACCGTCATGTCGCGTAAACGTCGCGACATCGTCACTGCGGTCCTCACCGTGGCCGGGCCCGCCGCCACCGCCGTTCTCGCCCACGCCGACCGAGATCGAGCCAGACGGGAATGGTGACGGTACGCGCCCGAGTGGTGGGGACCGCTTGACCACACCGGGTGAAACCGTCGGGGAAGGGTTCCAGGAAAGACCCTCGCGGCCGAACCCGGGGAGAAAGACGAACCTGTGAGCTGCCTCACCTACCGTTTCTGATATATCTCCCGTATCAGTAAAGTCTCTCCGGTTATCCTTGCACCCGTGCCCGTGTACGTGGCCGTGGATCTCGGACCTGAGAACGGCCGGGTATTGACCGGCGAATTCGATGGTGAACGGCTCTCGGTGCGTGAAGTGCACCGTTTCGCCAACCGGCCCGTCCGCGTTCTCGACGGCCTGTACTGGGACGTGCTCGGACTTCTCACCCAGGCTCGCGGGGGCATCGCGCTGGCCGCCGCCCGCGACCGCCTCACCAGCGTGGGCGTGACCGCCTGGGGCGGCGACTTCGCGCTCCTCGACCGCGACGGGCGGCTGCTGGCCAACCCTCGCCACCATCGCGACCCCTACACCTCCGGACTGGCGGGACTCGTCTCCTGGCAGGACCACTACGAGCTGACCGGTGTCCATCCGGGTCCCGGCACCACGGCCTGCCAGCTGCTGGCGCACGCCGGTTCCCCGCTCCTGGACGCGGCCGACCACCTGACGATGGTGCCGGACCTGTTCACGCTCTGGCTGAGCGGCGAGATGCTCACCGAGCGGACGATCGCGAGCACCAGCCAGCTGCTGGACGTCAGGACCGGCCGCTGGGCGAACAGCATCGTCACCCGCCTGGGCCTGCCCCGCCACCTGCTCGCCGACCGGCTCACCGAGCCCGGCACGGTCGTCGGCCCGCTGCGCGGCGAGAGCGGAGGAAACGGTGGGAGCGGCAGGAGGGGTGGCGACCGGAACGGGAGAGGCCGCGCCGCGCCCATGGTCGTCGCGGTGGCGGGCCACGACGCCGCATCCGCGGCGGCGGCGCTTCCCGTCTCGTCCGGATCGGTGGGCTATGTCTCTTTCGGCCCCCGCTCGCTGGCCGGGCTGGAGCTCGACGCGCCGGTCACGAGCCGGGAGGCGAGACTGGCGGGCTTCACCAACGAGGGCGGTGTCATGGGGACCGTGCGCTTCACCCGAACCCTCAACGGCCTGCTGCTGCTTCAGGAGTGCCGCAGGGCCTGGGGGGTGCGCACCTCGTACGCGGATCTGGTCGCCGAGGCCGCGGCGGCACCCGCCTTCGGTCCCCTGATCGACCCCGGCCATCCGTGGTTCCTCGAACCCGGTGACATGCCGGCCAGGATCGGGGCCTACTGCCGCTCGACCGGCCAGGCACCGCCCGCCGACCGCGCGCAGACGGTGCGCTGCGTCCTGGAGAGCCTCGCCTGCTCCTACCGGTGGGCCCTGGAGCAGGCCGAGTTCCTCAGCGACCGGCGGGTGGAGGCCGTGCACCTGGTGGGGAGCGCGGCCTCCAGCGACACTCTCTGCCGGCTCGTCGCCGACTTCGCCGGACGGCCGGTGCTCGCGGGCCCCGTGGAGGCGACCGCCGTGGGCAACCTGCTGGTCCAGGCGATGGCCGAGGGCCGTATCGGCTCCCTCACCGAGTTGCGCGAGGTGGTCCGCCGCTCGTTCAGACCCCGGCCGTTCTCTCCCTCGGGGCAGCGGGAACCGTACGAGATCGCCTACTCCCGCTACCGGCGGCTGACAGGGACCGAGGGAGGCTGGAACGGCACGGAGCACGGGCCGGCCGCCGGGTACCGGATGCGCCCGGCCCGTCACGCGGCGTCGGCACCGCCGGTGACGTCACCGGCGACAGCGACGTCAGTGGGACTCGCGGGCGACCGCGTCACCGCTGGAGCCGACGAGGAAGTCGAGATCGGCTCCCCGGTTGGCCTGCATCACGTGGTCGACGTAGAGGCGTTCCCAGCCCCGTGAGGGCGCGGCGAACGCCTCCCGCATGGTCTCCGAGGGCAGGCGCCTGGCCAGGTCCTCCGGCGGGATGTCGATGTCCAGGCGCCTGGCCTCGACGTCCAGGACGATCGGGTCACCGGTCTGCACCAGGCCGAGCGGGCCGCCCGCCGCGGCCTCGGGCGACACGTGCAGGACCACCGTCCCGTACGCCGTGCCGCTCATCCTGCCGTCGCAGATCCGCACCATGTCACGCACCCCGCGCTCCAGGAGCTTGGCCGGCAGGGGCAGGTTGGCCACCTCGGGCATCCCCGGGTAGCCCTTGGGGCCGCACCCGCGCAGCACGAGCACCGTGGAGGGGTCCACGTCGAGATCGGGATCGTCGATCCGCGCGTGCATGTCCTCGACGCTGTCGAAGACCAGGGCACGGCCCCGGTGGCGCATCAGCTCGGGCGAGGCCGCCGCGGGCTTGATGACGGCTCCGGACGGCGCCAGGTCGCCGTACAGCACGGCGATGCCCGCGGCCTCCTGCAGCGGCCGGTCACGCGGGCGGATGACGGTCTCGTCCCAGATCCGCGCCTCGTCCAGGTGGTCGGCGAGCGGCCTGCCCGTCACCGTCAGCGCCTCCGGGTCCAGCAGGTCGCGCACCTCGCGCAGCACGGCCAGCAGCCCGCCCGCACGGTGGAGGTCCTCCATCAGGTGCCGGCCGGCCGGCTGCAGGTCGGCCAGGAGCGGCACCCCGGCGCCGGCGCGGTCGAAGTCGTCGAGAGAGAGCTCTATGCCGAGCCGGCCCGCGATGGCCAGCAGGTGCACCACCGCGTTGGTGGATCCGCCGACGGCGGCCAGCGCCACGATCGCGTTGAGGAACGACCCCCTGGTCAGCAGGGCGCTGGGACGCAGATCCCGCTCGACGAGTTCGACGGCGAGCCGCCCCGTCTCATGAGCGCCCTCCAGCAGACGGCTGTCGGGGGCGGGCGTGCCCGCGATGCCGGGGATGGTGGTGCCGAGCGCCTCGGCGACGCAGGCCATGGTGGAGGCGGTGCCCATGGTGTTGCAGTGGCCCCTGCTGCGGATCATCGACGACTCCGAGCGCAGGAACGCCTGCTCGCTCAGGGTGCCCGCGCGGACCTCCTCGCTGAGCCTCCACACGTCCGTGCCGCAGCCCAGCTGCGCTCCGCGGAAGGTGCCGGTGAGCATGGGCCCCCCGGGAAGCACCACCGCGGGCAGGTCGACCGAGGCCGCGGCCATCAGCAGGGACGGGATGCTCTTGTCGCAACCGCCCAGCAGCACCACACCGTCGATCGGGTTGGCCCGCAGCATCTCCTCGATCGCCATCGCGGCCATGTTGCGCCACAGCATCGCGGTGGGCCTCACCAGCGTCTCGCCCAGCGAGACGACCGGCAGGTTCATCGGGACGCCGCCGGCCTCCCAGACGCCCCGTTTGACGCCCTCGGCCACCTCGTCGAAATGGGAGTTGCACGGTGTGAGATCGGAGGCGGTGTTGGCGATGGCGATGTGCGGACGGCCGTCGAAGGCGTGCGAGGGCAACCCTCGCCGCATCCAGGCTCGATGGATGTAGGCGTTGCGATCGTTTCCCGCGTACCACTGCGAGCTACGTCGTTCCGCCGTCACGTTTTCAGCCCCATTTGCCGAACGGTAGTCTACGGAGCCCGATTCTTGTACCTCTGTTACCTCTGTCCCCGCCCGGCGGTGCCGTCTGGAAGGTTCCAACCGTGAGAGCGTTCGTTGTGACCGGGCCCCGCCGCTTCGCCGTGCTGGACGTCGATCCGCCGGTTCCCGGCCCCGGACAGGTCGTCGTCGACGTGGAGCGGGCCGGGGTGTGCGGCACCGACATGGAGTTCTTCAGCGGCGACATGGCCTATCTCGAAGAGGACCACGCCCGCTATCCCATGCGGCTCGGCCACGAGTGGTGCGGGACGGTCTCCTCGGTCGGCGAGGGCGTCGACGGCGGCTGGATCGGCACCCGCGTCACGGGCGACACCATGCTCGGCTGCGGCAGGTGCCGCCGCTGCCTGGGCGGGCTGCAGCACGTGTGCGAGGACCGCTTCGAGATCGGCATCCGGGGCGGCTGGCCCGGCGCCCTCGCCGAGCGCCTGCCCGTGCCGGTCACGGCGCTGCACGCCCTGCCGGACGCGGTCGACGCGGTGGCCGGGGCCATGGTCGAGCCGGGCGGCAACGCGTTGCGGGCCGTCGAGGCCGCGGCCCTCGCCCCCGGCGACCGGTTGCTGGTGCTGGGGCCGGGGACGATCGGCCTGCTCGCCGCCGGGTTCGCCCTGGCACACGGGGCGGAGGTGCACATCATGGGCCTGTCGGAGCCGTCGCTGGAGTTCGCCCGCACCCTCGGGGTGCACGGGGCGTGGACCGCCGACCGGCTTCCCGGGCTCCCGTTCGACGCCGTCATCGACGCCTCCAACGCCCCCGGCCTGCCCTCCCTCGCCGTCGATCTGGTGGAGCCCGGCAAGCGGGTGGTCTACATCGGCCTGGCGTCGACCCCCAGCACCGTCGACACCCGCCTGCTGGTGCTCAAGGACATCACGGCCGTCGGCATTCTGAGCGCCTCGCCCGGCCTGGCCGGGGCGATCGAGCACTACGCCTCCGGCTCGGTGGACCCCCGGCCGCTCGTGGCGGCCGTCGTCGGGCTCGACGAGGTGGGCGAGATCCTCTCCGGTTCCCGCCCCGCGGGCTCCGGTCCCGGCCCCAAGATCCACGTCGACCCCCGGGCCTGACCTGCCCTTCTCAGCCCTTCAGGCCGGTGTGGGCCAGGCCCTCGATGAACTGTCGTTGCGCGAGCACGAACACCACGAGCACCGGCAGGGCGGTCATCGAGGCGGCGGCGAGCTGGACGTTCCACATCGGCCCGCCGTAGGCGTCGACGAACTGGGTCAGCGCCTGCGGGAGGGTGAACTTCTCCGGCGAGGAGAGGTACACGATGGGTTCGAGGTAGAGGTTCCAGCTGTGCAGGAACGTGAAGATCGCGACGGCACCGAGCGCGGGGCGGGCCAGCGGCAGCGCGACCCGGTAGAAGGTGCCGAACCGGCCGAGCCCGTCCACCCGGGCGGCCTCCTCCAGCTCACCGGGCAGGCTGATGAAGAACTGCCTCATGATGAAGGTGGCCAGCACGCCGGGCGCGCCGAGGATCGGCACCAGGATGAGCGGCCAGTGGGTGTCGGTCAGCCCGAGCCCGTGGAACATCTGGAACAGCGGGACGATCGTGACCTCGCTCGGGATGAGCAGCCCGAGCAGTACGACGACGAAGAGGACGTTCTGGCCGGGGAAGCGGATGCGCGCGAAGGCGTACCCGGCCATCGCGGCCACCGCCATCGTGCCCGCCGTGACGACCAGGGCGATGTAGAGGCTGTTGAAATACTGGCCCGCGAAGGGCTGGAGCCGGAAGACCTGCCCGTAGGCCGAGAAGTCCCAGTCGGCGGGCAGCAGCCTCGGCGGGAAGGCGAAGATCTCGCTGACCGGTTTGAGGGACGAGGTGACCATCCACCAGGTCGGGAAGACGAACGGCACGCACAACACGCACAGCACGCCGTACAGGAGCGTCTTCAGCCGTACCGGTATCTCACGTCTCATTGAAGACCCACCTCCTGCGCATCCGCCACTGCACGACGGTGAGCAGCGCCACGATCACGAACAGCAGGACCGACAGCGTCGCGCCGTATCCGAAGTGATGGAACTGGAACGCCTGCTGGTACAGGTAGTAGACGAGGACGGTCGTCGACATTCCCGGGCCGCCCTGGGTGAGCACCGCGATCTGCGCGAACACCTGCAGCGACCCCACCACGGTGATGATCGAGGTGAGCAGGATGGTCGGGCTGATCAGGGGGACGGTGATCCGCAGGAAGCGGGTCCACGCCCCGGCGCCGTCCAGTTCGGCGGCCTCGTACAACTGGGCCGGCACCCCTTGGAGGGCGGCGAGGAACAGCACCATGTTGAGGCCGACGTTCTTGAGGACCTGTACGACGATCACCGAGAGCATCGCGGTGCCCTCGCCGCGCAGCCAGTTGGGGCCGTCGGCCCCGGCGACGGCGAGCAGGCCGTTGAGTCCGCCGTCGTCCTGCAGGAGAAACTGCCACACGATCGTCCAGGCGACGAGCGAGACCACCACGGGCGAGAAGAACAGCGTGCGGAAGAAGGTGGTCCCGCGCAGCCGCTGGTTGAGCAGGATCGCGAGGAGGAGGGCGAGGCCGAGGTTGAGCACGACCAGCCCGGCGGAGAACAGCGCGGTCCCCGCGAGGACCTCGCGCAGGTTCGCGTCGGCGAGCAGCCTGTCGTAGTTCTCCCCGCCGACGAACTCGAAGGTCCCGGCGAGCACGTTCCACTCGTGCAGGCTGTACCACAGGACGAGTCCGAGCGGCAGGAGCACGAACAGCAGGCTGCCGAGGAGCTGCGGGGCGACGAGCAGGTATCCGACCAGGTTGTCGCGGCGGCGCGTGGTCCAGAACACCTGGCCTCCACCGCCGCCGGAAACCTCGCGAGCCCGGCGGGCCCGCCGGGGGCCGTGAGGCAGGCCCTCGGCCTCCGTGCCCTCCGCCGCCCGGCGGGTTGCCCGGTCGCCGGTGACCGGGCGGGCGTCGGCCCGGCCGGTCACCGCGGATCGGGGGTGTGACGCGGCCACGTCACGCACCCAGCATCGGCTGGATCTTGGCGCACACGCCGCCCAGCACGGCCTTGACGTCGGCGCCGGGCTGCCAGAGCGGGTCGAGCGCGGCCCGTACGGTCTGCGACAGCTCCGCCTGGCCGGTGTGGTTGGGCTTGACCACGCCCTTCTCGATGCCGCCGATCACGACCTCCTGCAGCTGGCCGGGCTTGAGCAGCGGGTTGCTCTTGGCGAGGGTGTCGGCGGTGAGCTGGGAGGCCCGGGGCGGCGGGAAGTAGGCGGCGAGCTTGGCCGAGTTGCCGGGGTTGGTGAAGAAGGCGAGGAAGTCGGCCGCCAGCTCCGCGTTGGCGGACTGCTTGAAGACGCCCAGGCCCGCCTGGCCGATCACCGAGTACTCGCCCTTGGGCCCGGCGGGCAGCGGCACGAGGTCCCAGCCGAACTTCGCCTCCTGCAGGAGCGAGGCGCGGGAGATCTGGGTGATGGTCATCGCCGCGTCGCCCGCGAAGAAGTCGGCCGTGGTGCCGGGGCCGGGGAAGGCCTTGTCGGTGAAGATCGACTTGTGCAGGAACGTCATCGCCTCGACCATCTCGGGGCTGTCGAACCCGCAGCTCTTACCGTCCTCGCTCCAGGCCTGGGCGCCCCAGCCGCCCCACACCGTGGAGAGGTTGTCCCAGCCCTTGTAGTCGAAGTCGCGGACGACCATGCCCGCCTTGCCGGTCTCGGCGGCGACCGCGGCGTTCTGGGCGGCGACCTTCTCCCAGGTCCACGTGCCGTCTTCGATCATCTCCGCGGGAGGCTTCTGGCCCGCCTTCTTGAGCAGGTCGGTGTTGACGAACACGCCGAACGGCGAGGTGGAGAACGGGTAGGCGTACAACTTGCCCTCGGCCTGCCAGAGCTTGACCGCCGAGGGGGTGAGGTCGTCGAACTCGTAGCCCTCGGCCTTGCGCAGCGTGTCGTCGAGCGGCGTCAGCGCGCCGGAGGAGACGAAGTCGGGCGCGGAGTTCTCCAGGATCCAGGCCAGGTCGGGGGCGTTGCCCCCGGCGATCTGGGTGGTCAGGGTCGTGGTGTAGTTCTCGAAGGGGAGGGGGTCGAACTTGATCTCGCCGACGTCGGGGCGCGTCTTCCGGTATTCGGCGGCGATCTCGTCGAACAGCTTCAGGTGGGCCTCGTTGGAGGTCCAGATCGTCATGCGCAGCGGCTGCGGGCCCTGTGCGGCGGGGGCGGCCTCGCCTCCCCCGCCGCACGCCGTCAGGGTGAGCAGCGCCGCCAGCGCGACGGCCGCGGGCTTCGCGAATGTCCTCATTGTCCGATCTCCTTGCTGGGAATCCCCCGGCGGTCGTGGTGGGTGACCGGTCGCCCGGCCGGTGCCGCTCGTCCGGTCAGTAGCCGGTCACCTGCGGCCAGCGCAGCTCGACGCCGTCGCGGGTGAGCCGCCGCTGGAAGTCGGCGAGCAGTCCCTCGTCCTCGCGTACGGCGTGCGGGGTGGTGGCGTTGTCCAGGCAGAAGGCCGCGAGGGCCCCCGCGGCCTCGCCGACGTTCCACTCCACCGGGTGCAGCCGGTAGGCGCCGTTGGTGATGTGGGTGGTGCCGATGTTCTTGGACGCGGGCAGCAGGTTGGTCATCCGCTGCGGCACGAGCGCGCCGAGGGGGATCTCGAACGGCGAGCTCGCCACGTCGATGTAGTTGTCGCCCCCGGTGGAGGGGTGCAGGTCGATGCGGTACATCCCCACCCCGACGGAGTCGGCGTAGCTCACCGCGCCCTTGTCCCCGCGCACCGCGAACGACAGATCCTGCTCGGCCACGGTGTACAGGGCGCGGACGCGACGCGACTCGCGGATGTAGGGGGCCTGGGCCAGCCCGTCCTCGCCGCCGCCGGTGACGTCGCCGCGCAGGCGCAGGCCGGGAAAGCCGGTCCCGCCGTCGGCGCGGGGCGCCTCGGTCTGCATCCAGTACAGCACCGAGCGCGACAGCTCGCGGGCGGCGGCCACGTGCGCGGCGGCGTCCGGCACGTCGATGACCGGGCCCTCCAGGTAGTCGATCATCGGCCAGTTGACCAGGGTGATGTCGCTGTCGTAGGCGCCGTCGACGAAGTTGCGCCGCGCGGCGATCCTGCGGAACGTCCACAGGTTCGCGTCACCGGGGTTGAGGCGTTGGTCGGCCTCCACCAGCAGCGGGTCGTCGTCGGGGTTGGGAGTGAAGGAGCGTTCCACGATCTCCAGGGTCCTGGGGTGCGGGCAGCGCCAGGACAGCAGCCGGTCGCCCCAGAAGTCGGGCCGGTAGCTTCTCCAGAACTCGTAGGCGGCGGGTTTGTCGATGGTGTGGTCGCCGTCGACGTGGTCGATCGCGAAGCACACCGAGACGGCCTGCATGTTCATCGGCTGGGCCTCCGCGGGCGCGCTCGGCTCTCCGGTGTCGCCCTGCGACTCGAACCCCGTCACGTACTCGGTGCCGGTCAGCGGCAGCAGCTCACCCGTCTCCGTGGCGTCCAGCACGTACGGCGCGACGGCCGTGACCTCACCTTTCCCGTCGCGGTGCTCCAGGCGCACGGCCCGCACCCGGTCGCCGTCGACCTCGGCGCCGACCGGCCGGTACGGCTGCAGCACGCGCAGCCGGCCGGAGCCCCGGTACGGCGCGAGCATGGCCTCGATCACCGCGACCGCGACGCGCGGCTCGTGGCACAGGCGGCTCACGTGCCCGGCGCCCGGGTTCAGCTCCCGCCAGGCCCGCGACCGCGCGGTGAGCGGGTAGTGGTCGCGGTAGTAGCGGCGGATGCCGTCGCGCAGCGCCCGGTAGGAGGCCGTGACACCGAACCGCTCCACCCAGGAGTGCTCGTCGGGCGGCACGGCCTGGCTGGTCAGCTGGCCGCCGAGCCAGTCGTACTCCTCGGTCAGGATCACGGTGCGCCCGGCTCGCAGCAGCGCCAGGGCGGCGGCGACGCCGCCCAGTCCTCCGCCGACGACCACCGCGTCCGCCGATATCTCAACCACGTCGGGGTTCTCTCCCATCATCGTCGTTCTCTCCGCCTTCTCGCCGTTCCCGGCGTTCTTCGCCTTCTCGGCGCTCCTGGCGTTCCCGGCGCTCCGCACCGTCCGGTCAGCTCCGGACCGGCGCGAGCGTGGATCCCTCGACCAGCTCGCAGGCCAGTAGTTCCTGTGGCGTTCCCCCGCCGCGCTCCAGCAGCCGCGCCAGCAGCTCGACGGCCCTGCGGCCCATCTCCCGCCGCGGGATGCGGAACCCGGTGAGGTCCACATCGACGCGGACGGGCCTGGTCGGGGCGCCCAGCGCGATGAACGACAGGTCACCGGGGATCTCAAGACCCCGCTCGCCCGCCGCGTGCATGATCGCCACGGCGTCGGCGGGCTCCTCGGCGAAGACCGCCGTCACTCCCGCGGCCGACAGCTCGTCCAGCATCTCCTCGGGGGTCCTGCCGACGACCGGCACGTGCACTCCCTCGGCTCCGACGGCGGCCACCGCCTCGCGGAAACCGCGCATGCGGTCGGCCGGCGACTCGGCACCGGCCCCGGTGCCGACGTAGGCGAGCCGCCGGTGGCCGAGTCCCGCCGCCCGGTCGACCAGGGCGCGTACCGCGGGCGAGTAGTCGGCGCCCACGTACGGCACCGGGGCTCCCGCGTCGTCGCGGCGGCCGATGGAGACGAAGGGGATCCCCTCGGTCAGCAGCCGGGCCAGGTCGTCGCGGTCGACGGCGCGCCCGAGGAGCACGCAGCCGTCCGCCAGCCGTACCCGGCTGTCCTCGTTGAAGATGCGGCGCCGCTCCCCCGCGGCCCTGGCACTGGTGAACAGCAGCAGGTCGCAGCCCATCTCCTCGGCGCACTCCTCGATGCCGAGCAGGAAGGGGTGGTAGAAGTCCGCGCTCGCGGTCGGGAAGACCGCCTCGTAGGTGAAGACGCCCAGGATGCGGTTGCGCCGCTCGGCGAGCCGCCGGGCGACCGGGTCCGCGACGTATCCGGTCTCCCTGATCACCCTCAGCACCCGCTCGCGCGTCTCCGGGGCGATGCGCACCTCGGCGTCGATCCGGTTGTTGAGGACGAGCGAGACCGTCGTCTGGCTCACCCCCGCGATGCGGGCGATGTCCTGCTGGGTGAGCCGGCGGCCGGGGGCGGTCACGATTCGTAGCGTCCCATCTGCTGATAATGCGCATTAGCGAAGTTGGGACGTCATCCTGCAATCAGCGGCGGATCCTGTCAAGAGCCGGGCTCCAGGATCTTGTCCTGGAAATTTCGCCGGTGATAATCCGTATTAGCACCTTGACGGGCGGGCACGCCTGGCCGAATCTTTGCGATCAGGGAGAAGTTTCTCACCATCACTCACGGTGAAAGTTGTCGCGAAGGGACGTTCCATGTCTGAACCCCTCCTGGACCGCCGCGGACTCCTGCGCGCGGCGGTCGGCGCCGGCGTGGCCGGCGGTCTCGGGCTCGCCCTTCCCGGGACGGCCACGGCGGCGATCGCGCAGGCGTCCGCGCAGGCGCCCGTACGGGCCGGTACGACCGCGGCGCTGGGGCCCGCCGGATTCCCCACCTACCGCTACATCGGCACGGCGTTCAACAAGGCGAGCCTGCGCTACAACCCGACCAACGAGCTGATCTTCCCCTGCATCCGGGGCATGTACGACAAGATCGCGAGCCCGCTGGGGCGCTACTACCTCTACTACGCCCCCCACGACGCGCCCGGCGGCATCTGCCTCGCCTACGGCAACTCGCTCGGCGGCCCGTTCACCGAGTATCCGAGCAACCCGATCATCCCCAGGACCTGGTCACCGCACTACTCGGTGAGCCACATCTCCTCGCCGCACATCATCTGGAACGCCGCCGACCGGCGGTTCTACATGTACTTCCACGGCGAGAACAACACCACCCGGATGGCCTGGTCGACCGACGGCGTGCGCTTCACCTACCACGGCACGGTGCTGACCACCGCGATGATCCCCGGCTCGACGGAGACCTCCTACGCCCGGGTCTTCGAGCACGCGGTCCCGGGGCTGGGCAACAAGTACGTCATGGTCTTCATGGGCGTCACCGGCGGCTCCCGCAAGATCTTCTGGGGCTGGTCGTCCAACGGCATGGACTGGCGGTTCGACCCGACCCCGCTGGTGTCGCCCGGCCCCGACGGGCAGAGCGACCTGTCCGGACCGTCCCTGCTCAAGCGGAACAACACCACCTATGTCGCCTATCACGGCAACAGCGGAAACGTGTTCCTCACCGAGGTGGGCAACGCCTTCGACCGTGAGGTGCACCTCGGCGTCTTCCACCGTCCCCTGACCGGGGCCCCCGACAACGGCCGTAGCGCCGCGCCCTCCTTCGGCACCGACGGCGGCGTGGCCTACATGTTCTACGAGGCCGGCCGGCGCGGCGGTTCGACGATCGCCGTCGCCCGCGCCGTCTAGGAACACGCGCCCGGACGACTCGCCATCGCCCGGGGCCCGTGACGCGTCATCCCGGCGTGTCACGGGCCTCACCTCGCCCGCACCTCGAGGACGCGGCACCGCGGGTTCGCGCGATTCAGGCCGCCGGTGGCGCGACGGACTCGCGGTCGCGCAGCGGCATCGGGACCCGGTGCGTCTCGCTCTCCCTGCCGGCCCCGCCGTCACGGTGGTGGCCGATCTCCGCGAACAGCACGTCCACCGCCCTGCGGCCGAGATCGTAGTGCGGGAGGGCCACCGTGGTGAGCTTGGGCCGCATCCACGAGGCGAGGGGGTGGTCGTCGAACGAGATCACCGAGACGTCCTGCGGGATTCTCAGCCCGTGGTCGCTGAGCGCCTGGTACGCGCCGAGCGCGATCCTGTCGTTGAAACAGATCAACGCGCGCGGGCGCCCCTTCTCCAGGATCGCGCGGGTGGCGTCGAGGCCGTACTCCGGCTGCCAGTCAGGGCAGACCCGCCCACTCGCGATCTTGACGCCCGCCTCGCCCAGCACCTCGCGGATGCCGGCGAGCCGTTCCACGGCCGCGACACTTCCCGCGGGCACATTGCGCATCCCGGGGCCGGCGCCGACCAGGTGGATGCCTTCGCGATGGCCGGCCTTGAGCAGCAGGCGGGCGGCGGTGCGGCCGGCCTCGACCTCGTCGGGGACGATCGAGGAAAGCGGGGAGGGCTGCCTGGGAAGCGCGTTGAGCAGGACCGCGGGAACGGCCGTTATCGTTTTCGGCACCTTGATGGTCCTCGTGAACATCGAGGCCAGGATGATCCCGTCGACCTGACGGTCCTGCATGGCCTGCAGCAGGGCGCGTTCGAGCTCGGGGTCTCCCTCCGTCTCACCGATGAACAGCATCACACCGCGTTCCCGGGCGGCCTCGAGAGATCCCTTGATCATGTCGCCGGCGAGCCGTGAGGTGGCGATCGTGTCGGACACGAAGGCGATGGTCCGCGTGGTGCCCGTGCGCAGTCCCACGGAAACGATGTTGGGCCGATACTGCAACTCCTCGGCGGCCTTCAGGACTCGTTGCTCGACGTCCTGGGAAATGCGCAGCTCACGGCCTCGGCCGGACAGGACGAGCGATGCCGTGGTGGTGGAGACAGCGGCTATCTTGGCGACATCGGCCAGCGTGACCCGCTTTGGGCTCACCGAGAGACCTCCCACGTTGTGAGGGTTGACAGCCAGCTATACGTATGGTGAGACTACCGCATTGCTAATCCGATTTAGCAAATGAGTTCCCAGGACATCCGGCTACTCGCCGGCGAGTTCCCGATCAACCAAGGAGACGCAGATGTCGCGTCGATTCAGCCCTCATCGCCGGGCGGTGCTCATGGTCGTCCTGGGGGGGACGCTGGCCGCCGGTTGCGCCGCACCGGGCAACAACAACGCACCGCAGCCGGAGGCCGCCGGCAGCAGCACCCCGCTGTCGGCCGCACCGACCTGCGGGACCGACCCGATCACGCTCAACGCCTACTTCGAGACCGGTTTCCCCCTGCCGAAGGCGCTCACCACCGAGTTCTCCGCGCAGCACAAGAACGTCACGTGGAACATCCGCGAGGACCAGTTCGCGGTGATCACGCAGAACGCCCCGCGTGTCCTCGCGGACGACCCGCCGGACCTCATGCGACTCCCCCAGGTCTCCGAACTCGTCAAGAACAACCTGCTGAAGAACCTCGACGACTACGCGAAGGTCTTCGGCTGGGACGCCTGGCCCGAGTCCCAGCTCGCGCAGCTGCGCCTCGGCCCCGGGGGCAAGACCCGAGGCGAGGGGTCGCTGTACGCGATGGGGCTCAACTTCAGCATGACCGGCGTCTTCTACAACAAGAAGCTCGCCGAGAAGATCGGGATGTCGTCCCCGCCGACCACCCTGGCCGAGCTCGACGACGCGATCTCGAAGGCCAAGAAGGCCGGCGTCACCCCGATCGCCCAGTTCAACGGAGGAGCCACCGGCGGGCTGGCGTTCCCCCTGCAAGGTCTGATGGCCGCCTACGGCACGGCCGGGCCGATCAACGACTGGATCTTCCAGAAGCCGAACGCCACGATCGACACGCCGACGAACCTCCAGGCCGCGCAGCACCTGGAGCGCTGGATCAAGGCCGGAACCTTCTGGAAGGACGTCAACGCCGTCGACTACGCGACGATGATGAGCCGCTTCATCGGCGGTGACGGCCTGTTCATGTTCAACGGTGACTGGGAGTCCGGCAACCTCGACAAGCAGATGCCGGGCGACGTGGGCTTCTTCCTGATGCCGTCCGCGCAGGAGGGCGGCAAGCTGGCCGCGATGTCGGCTCCCCTCACCTTCGGCATCGGCGCCCAGGCCAAGAACGCCGACTGCGCCGCGTTCTTCCTCAACTGGGTGGCGAGCGATCAGAAGGCGCGCGACATCGCCGTTGAGGTCGGAGGATCGCACCCCATGGGTCCCGCCGACGCTCATATGCCGCCCCTCGCCCAGGACACGGTGACGGCGAGCACGCTCGCGGCCGGAGCGAAGATCGGTGAGGACAACGGCGCGATGGACTTCATCGCCAACGCCACCGGCGCGATCTACGCCAAGAGCTGGACCCCGCAGCTGCAGAAGCTGGTCGGCGGGCAGCAGACCCCCGAAGGCCTGCTGAAGTCGGTGCAGAGCGACTACCAGAGTCAGGTCGAGGGGAGCTGAGCACGCCATGGCACGGCCGACTCCCGACGCGGCGGTCGATCTCGCCGCGACCCGGTCCGGGCCGAAGGCCGTGACGAGGAGGAGGAGCCCCGCCCGATCGGCGGGGCTCCGCACGCCGCACTGGATCGGCTGGCTGTTCGTCGTTCCAGCGCTCGCCTTCTACGTGGTCTTCGTCCTGCGGCCGATCCTCCTGACGTTCCAGTACTCGCTGTACACCTGGGACGGCATCGGCTCGTCCACCTGGGCGGGCCTGAACAACTACGCGAAGGTCTTCCTCGATCCCGACCTGTTCGCCTCCATCGTGAACGCCTTCGAGCTGATCGTGTTCTTCAGCGCGATCCCGGTCGTACTGGGCCTGGTGATCGCCTCGACGATCCGGCGGATCGCCACGAGCCGGCTCGCGCTCGTGGCGAGAACGGTGATCTTCCTGCCGCAGGTCATCCCGCTCGTCGCCGCCGGCATCGCCTGGAGCTGGCTGCTGTCGTCGACCGGTCTGATCAACCAGCTCCTCACCTACGCCGGTCTCGGCGGCGTGACCCGCGCCTGGCTGGGTGACTTCTCCACCGCGCTGCCCGCGGTCGGGGTGATCGGCGCGTGGGTGCTCCTCGGCCTGTGCACCCTGCTGTTCCTGGCGGGCATGAGCAAGATCGACATAGCGCTGTACGAGGCCGCCCGGCTGGACGGGGCAGGGCCGCTTCGGGAGTTCCTCTCGATCACGGTGCCCAGCCTGCGGCAGGAGATCGGCGTCTGCGTCACGGTGACCGTGATCGCCGCCCTCGCCAGCTTCGACATCATCTACATCTCGACCCAGGGCGGGCCGGGGAACGCCACCATGGTCCCCGGCCTGGAGATCTACTACCTGGCCTTCTCCGACCGGCAGGTGGGAACGGCCTCGGCACTCGCCGTCGTGCTGATGCTGCTCGTGCTCGTCTTCGCCCTTCCCATCCAGTGGCTCACCAGGAACAGGTCCACATGATCACCGGATACCGAGAGGCGTGGACGGGAAGGGTGCTGCTCGTCCTGCTGATGACGGTCACCCTTCTGCCGTTCGTCAGCCTGTTCGTCACGGCGCTGCACCCGTCGGGCACCTACCCGCTCGGACTCTCCTGGCCGAGCGACCCGCAGTGGGGCAACTTCGTCCAGGCCTTCCAGGTGGCGCGGATGGGCGAGCTGCTGAAGTCGAGCACGCTCATCGTGCTCGGAGTGGTCCCCCTCGCGCTCATCATCGCGACGATGGCGGGATTCGCCATCGGCCACCTGCGGATCCCCGGACAGCACGTGGTGTTCCTCGCGTTCGTGTTCGGGCTGACGCTGCCTTTCGAGGGCATCATCACCCCGCTATACTACCAGGTGCGCGACATGGGCCTGCTGAACACCAGGTGGGCGATCATCCTTCCGCTCATCGGGCTGTTCATGCCGTTCTCCGTCTACTGGATGCGCGCGCACTTCGTGAACATGCCCGCGGAACTGTCGGAGAGCGCGCGGATCGACGGGGCGAACGTGTGGCAGCTGTTCTGGCGCGTCCACGTCCCGCTCGCCATGCCGGCGATCTCGTCGCTCGCCATCCTGTTGTTCCTGTGGACCTGGAACCAGTTCCTGCTCGCCATCGTCCTGGTCGACGACCCACTGCAGCGCACCATGTCCGGCGCGCTGGGCGCCTTCCAGGGACAGTGGGGCACCGACATCCCGCTGCTGTGCGCGGGGTCGCTGCTCATCCTGGCTCCCACGCTGCTGATCTTTCTCATCTTCCAGCGCCGGTTCGTCACGGCTCTGCTCCAGGGCTCCCTGAAGGGATGACACACGTCATGTCGTTGCTCGGCACGGATACCGAGACGGGATCGCCTGGACACGGCGGCCGGCCGGCGCGGTGGGACCGGCGCCATCTCGCCCTGCTCACCGACACCCCCGCGACGACGGCGCCGGCCGTCGGTCCCGTGGCCCTGCCGCGCGTGCTGCCGCACGACGACGTCTGGGACCTGTGGCCGATCCAGGAGGAGGACGGCTCGACCTCCACGGTTCTCGGCCACGAGCTGTGGATGGGCCTGTCGGCACCCGCCACCGGTCACCCCGAGGACCGTCATGACCACGCTCGCGTCCGGTTGCTCGCGAAGGACGGCGACGACTGGAAGGACCTGGGGCACGCGTTCGCCGACGGTGCCTCGCCGGGCAGCCGCGAGTGGTCGGGGTCGGCGGTCCGCAGGCCCGACGGCACGGTGTCGGTGTTCTACACGGCCGCCGGCAGGCGAGGTGAGGCGCGCCCGACGTTCGTCCAGCGTGTCGTGGAGGCACGTGCCAGGCTGGTCGCCGACGGCGACCGGATCGTGCTGGAACCGCACGCCGAGCACCGCGAGATCCTGAGCTCGGACGGCCGGACGTATCTGCCCGCCGACGATGTCGAGGGTGGCCCGGGGAAGATTCGGGCCTTTCGCGATCCGGGCTGGTTCCGTGATCCCGCCGACGGGCGTGAGCACCTTCTCGTCGCCGCCTCCGTCGCCTGGGAGGATCGCTTCACGGGCGCGGTGGCCCTCGCCGGCGCGGAGCCTGACGGCTGGTCGCTCCAGCCGCCACTGCTGGTGGCCGACGGGATCAATCACGAGATCGAACGACCGCACATCGTCGCGCACGGGTCCTCGTACTACCTTTTCTTCTGCACACACCGGCATTCGTTCCACCCCCCGAGGTCGGCGCCCACCGGCCTGTACGGCTTCGTGGCCCCGAGCCTCACCGGACCGTACGAGCCGCTGAACGGCTCCGGGCTGGTGGTCCGCAACCCCGAGAGCGAGCCCGATCAGGCGTACGCCTGGTTGGTGCTGCCCGATCTCCGGGTGGTGAGCTTCCTCAACTACCCGTCCACGGGCGGCGAGGATCCGATGCGGATCCCGGCCACGGAGGCGAGGGCCGGTTTCGGCGGGACGAACGCGCCGGTCCTCGAACTCACCCTCGACGGGGTGAACGCCTCCGTGGCCGAGAGCGACGCGGGGCCGCTCCCATGACCACGCGCCGCCCGGTGCTCCTGCCGTGGGGCGGGAGCACCGGGCCGGTCCGGCGGGGCGGGTGGGCCTGAACGATCAGGCCCACGCGCCGGTAGCCGGACCGGTCGGCGGGGTGGGCCTGCCTGGGGGGTACAGGCCCACGCGCCGTTTGGGGGGTGCGGATCAGACGCGGGTCCAGCGCTGGTTGCCCTGTCCGTTGCAGTCCCAGATCTGGAGTCTGGCACCGTTGGCGGTGGAGTTGTTGGACACGTCCAGGCACTTGTTCGCGCCGATGGCGGTGATGCTGCCGTCGGAGTTGAAACGCCACTTCTGGTTGTTCTGGCCGTTGCAGTCCCAGATCTGGAGCTGCGCGCCGTTGGCGTTGCTCTGGTTGCTCACGTCCAGGCACTTGTTGCCGTAGACCCGCAGCTCACTCGCGCCGGTCAGCGCCCAGCGCTGGTTGTTCTGGCCGTTGCAGTCCCAGATCTGCACCGCGGCACCGTTGGCCTGCGAGACGTTGGCGACGTCCAGGCACCTGCCCGAGCCGACCCCCCTGATCGCGCTCGTCGGCGAGGGCGAGGGCGTCGAACCGGGGTCGCCGGGCTGACCGATGCTGCCGGAGACCGACTGGAGGGCCGTGTACCAGGCGGCGGCCATCTTGTCGTAGCCGCCGGCGGTGGGGTGGATGCCGTCGATCAGGTCGGAGGTGGTCAGCTTGCTGTGCATGTCGACCAGGTGGACGCGCTTGCCGCTGTTCACCTTGTTCTGCACGATGCCGGGGATGGCCGCGTTAAAGGTGCGGGCGGCGGACTCCTGCCCGGAGTTGGACAGCGGGATGATGGTGGCGACGAACACGTCCGCGTCCGGCACGGTCGCGGTGATGCGGTCGATCAGGGTGGAGAGCCGCTGGGGCGCACCGCCCACGTTGTAGTTCTGCAGGATGTCGTTGGTGCCGATGTGCAGCAGCACCGTGCGCGGATTCTGGGTGCGCGCCCAGTTCGTGATGTTCGCGTCGATCTGGTCGATGCGCCAGCCGGGGTGCCCCTGGTGGTCGTGGTCCCCCAGGGAGGCCGGCCCGTTGAACTGTGACCCGACGAAATCCACCGTGTACCGGCCGGAGACCAGCCGCTGCCACAGGCCGATGCGGTATCCGCCCGGCACCTGCGTACCCTCGGTGATCGAGTCGCCCAGTGGCATGACCCGTACGCCGCCGTTGGACTCCGCGCCGGCGACGCTCGTCCGCGTCACCGCGCCCATCGCGACCACGACCACAGCCAGAAGCGCCGCGGTGAACCACCGTCTCCACCTACGCATGCTCAACCTCTTTCCGAAAGCCGAGAGCAGTTACTGCTGACAGCTCGTGTA
Organism: Streptosporangium sp. NPDC050284; assembly: GCF_044459525.1. NCBI lineage: Bacteria > Bacillati > Actinomycetota > Actinomycetes > Streptosporangiales > Streptosporangiaceae > Streptosporangium > Streptosporangium sp. NPDC050284. The sequence continues at coordinate 287,282 of NZ_JBITIZ010000009.1, read as the reverse complement.
GCGCTGACGGTCTGTATTCGAAGCACTTTCCAACGAATGTCATGTGGCGGCGGGAGCGGCGGCTCGGGGCACCTCGCGGGTGCCCGCCGGTCACAGGGCTGCGAGGTCCGATGGATCGGGTCGGTCCGGCTTTCGCCGTGCGGAGAATCCTCCTGTCGAGAAATCGGTGACCGTGGGAGAGAATCGCGGATGTGGTGTGTGGCCGGGATTCACGGTCGCCGAGTGTGTCTTTCGGGGGGTGGGGAGATGTGAGCGCTAACATTTTTCTGCCGGTCGCGGCCTCTTCCAGCGTCGAATGATTGTGGTGGTGCAGCGGAGCAAACACGAGGCGAGGAGAGGCTGTCAAGAGCCGGAAACACGGCGAGACGAACAGGAGCGGAAGCCGGAGACGGCTCCATCTGGCGTTTCACAGGTCACCGCACCGAACGGGCCGTGGTGATGTGATGAAAATTTCACCGCCAGCGTCTCGTCCCGGAGGAGGGCACCACGCCCCGCAAGGACCGGCAGACGTCGAAGCGGGTCCATCACGTGTGCGGTACGCGGTGAGACAGAGCCTTACCGCACGAGCTTGACACATTTTGTAATACTTTCCACACTGAGTCCCCGAGACGGCCCCTATGCCAAGTCGGTGGTGCGCGGCGGGGGCCGTCGACCACGGAGTTCATCCCACCTGCGGAACGGCCAGGAGAATCCCCCACTCCGAGAGGTTTCCGCTCATGTCCTCATCCTCCTCGTCACCGTTCAGCCGCCGCGCGCTGCTCACCGGAGCCGGAGGCGCCGCGGCCGGCCTGCTGGGATCACGTCCCGCGTGGGCGGCCAACGCCCCGAGCAGTCCACCGCCTCCCTCGGAAAGCTGTACGGCCAGCTGGACAGGACCGCGGAGAACCAGCTCTGGTACGACAAGCTCAAGGAGGTCATCGACGGCTACCAGCCCGACGTCATCTGGCAGGATTTCAACCTCCCCCAGATCACCGAGGCGCAACGGCTGAACTTCCTCGCCTACTACAACCAGGCCATCGCCTGGAACATCGCCCCGATGGCTGACGGCACCATCCCGTCCGGGCAGCGGACGATCCTGCTGGGCATCGGGGACCACCTGCGACGCTTCGGCGAGTCGATCTACTCCACCCGGGTCTGGACGGCCTTCGGCGAAGGCCCCACGCAGATGGGCGGCGGCTGGTACCGCATCGTCAACCGCACCAACGGCATGGTCATCGACAGCTGGGGCAACACCGCCAACGGCGCCAACGCCAGACAGGCCGCCTGGAGCGGCGGCAACAACCAGCAGTGGCGCCTCAACAACGTGGGCAACGGCCGCCAGCAGATCATCGACCGCGGCACCAACACCGCCCTCGATCGGGCGTGACCCGGACGAGGTACGGCGCCACCACGACCCAGCCTCCCGTGGAGGCGTTCAGCTTCGCCGGTTACGGCCACTCCCTGCCGCTGGACGGCGTGTTCCCCCACGCCATCACCTTCCTCGGCCTCGACGGCGGCACGCCCCCCACGCCCACCCCCACGATCACGCCCACTCCCGCGACCGGGAGCGCGATCAGGGGGGTCGGCTCGGGCAGGCGCCTCGACGTGACCGGCGCCTCCCAGGCCAACGGCGCCGCGGTACAGATCTGGGACTGCAACGGCCAGAACAACCAGCGCCGGACCCGGACCTGACCTCACGGCCGACCCGCCCGGCGCGACCGGGCCGGGCGAGTTCCGACGGCGCCGCGCGCCTGCCGTCCGCGTCGCCCGCCCGCGGGGAGTCAGTCGGTCGGCGAGAAGATGCGTTGCTGGATCTCCCTGCGATAGTCGTCCAGCGTGTTGTCGATGTGCGTCGCCGCCGCCTGGGCCGCCGCCTCGGGATCACCGGCGCGGATGGCCTGGTAGATGGCGTCGTGTTCCTCGACGGCCTTCGCCGCGTGCCCGCCCACCGAGCCTCGCAGTCCGATGAGGTTGGACTGCGCCTGCAGCCGGCGGGCCTCCCGCACCGCTATCTGGAGGAACATGTTGTGCGAGGCCGTCGCGATGGCGGTGTGGAAGGCGTCGTCGCCCTCGTTGAACAGATCCTCGCGTCCGGTGTCGAACCCGTAGCGGCACACCCCGGCCCACTTCTCGATGTCTCCCAGCTCCGCCGGGGTGGCGCGGCGGGCGGCCAGCCGGCTGGTCTCCATCTCCTGGGCCCGGCGGAACTCGAACAGCATGTAGATGTGGTCCAGGTCGGTGGGCAGGAAGAAGGATGCCCATCGTCCGGTGCCGAGCATCCCCTCGTCGTCGGCCACGTAGAGGCCGCGCCCTTTCTGGGCGCGTATCCTGCCGAGCGCGGAGAGTATCTTCACCGCCTCGCGGACCACGGTCCGGCTCGTGCCCAGTTGCTGGGCCAGCTCGTTCTCGGTGGGCATGCGGTCACCCGGCCGCAGGTGCAGCCTGGTGATCAACTCCAGCACCTGCTCCGCGGCCACCTCGTAGCCCGGCCGGTATGCGCCTTCCACGCGCGGATTATCGATCACGCTACCCGCCCTCTCCCTGCCACCACCTCCTCAAGAGTACGACCAACTGAGGCACGGATCAGCATCAATCCCTCTCAACCTACCTGAGATTAAGTGCTACACATCCTGCTCGAGCTCGGATCCACGACGGAGAGGAAGGAAGAAGTAAGCCATCTACCTGCACTTATCTTGAAAAGAGCGCCAACTTTGACAAAGGAACCCCTGTGAGGAGTCAGAAATAAGTGGGCTTAAGGTCTTGACGCGACTCAGCGCGAGGAACGTAATTAGTAGCTAAGTCTCCGGGACGCCTCCTGTCGGAGGGCCCCCCTTTGGCCGGACCACATCTGGAGCGGAGGGGAAGCCACCGGCGACAAGGACGGACATCGCCGTCCACGACGGCAACGCGAACGGTTCCAACCACCTCGGACCAGGGCGCGGTTGTTCGGCGACACCTGCAAGAACCGGCCAGGCGTGCTGTTCGGCGCGGGCGAAAACAAAACGGCGTCGAGCCGCCACACCGGCCGGCTGAAACTCCTCACCCCCCACATGAAGGAGAAGCAAGTGGTCTGCCCACCAAGACATGTCGAGATTCGAACCGCGGGGGAGGTCACCTGATGGTGAAGCGGAAATCCCTCTTCGGAGCGATCGCGGTCGCGGCCCTTCTCGTCGTGTCCTCGGCACATGCGGCACTGAGCAGCAGCTCCAGCGCTACCGCGTCGTCGGTGGCGGGGGCCCGCGCCCTCGCGCCGACCGCCGGGTGCGGCAAGGCCCCGGCGCTGAACAGCGGTACGCAGACGATCCAGAGCGGCGGCAAGACCCGCTCCTTCATCCTGAGACTCCCCGACAACTACAACAACAACACCCCCTACCGGTTGTTCTTCGGATTCCACTGGCGGGGCGGCACCATGAACGACGTCGACTCCGGCGGCACCAGCGGTTACCCGTGGTCCTTCTACGGCATGCGGCAGATGTCGAACAACAACGCGATCTTCGTCGCACCCCAGGGCATCGGCAACGGCTGGGCCAACTCCGGCAACGAGGACGTGGTCCTCGTCGACGACCTGATCAGGCGGATCGACGCGGCCCTGTGCGTCGACACCTCGCAGCGCTTCGCCATGGGCTTCAGCTACGGCGGCGGTATGAGCTACTCGCTCGCCTGCAGCCGGGCGAATGTCTTCCGCGCGGTCGCGGTCTACGCCGGCGCCCAGCTCAGCGGATGCAGCGACGGCAGCCAGCCCATCGCGTACATGGGACTGCACGGCATCGGCGACTCGGTGCTGAACATCTCCCAGGGCCGGTCACTGCGTGACAGGTTCGTCAGGAACAACGGCTGCACCGCCCAGAACCCGCCCGAGCCGGGCTCTGGCAGCAGGACGCACATCACCACCACCTACTCGGGCTGCCGCGCGGGCTACCCGGTCGTGTGGGCCGCCTTCGACAACGGTCACATGCCGGGTCCGGTGGACGGGACCTACGCCGAGAGCGGCATCACCACCTGGACCAAGGGCGAGGTGTGGAGGTTCTTCTCGCAGTTCGGAAGCGACCCCAACCCCAACCCCACCCCGACCCCGACCCCGACCGCGAACCCGGGAACGCAGACGAGCCCGCTCCGGGGCACGGCCTCGGGCAAGTGCCTCGACGTGACCGGCGCCTCCCAGGCCAACGGCGCTCTGGCGCAGATCTGGGACTGCAACGGCCAGAGCAACCAGCAGTGGACGTCGAACGGCGCGAATGAGCTGCGGGTCTACGGTAACAAGTGCCTGGACGTGAGCAACCAGAGCAGCGCCGACGGCGCCGCGGTGCAGATCTGGGACTGCAACGGCCAGAACAACCAGAAGTGGCGCCTCAACTCCGACGGCAGCATCACCGCCCTCGGCTCGAACAAGTGCCTGGACGTGCCCAACAACGCCAGCGCCAACGGCACCAAGCTCGTCATCTGGTCCTGCAACGGCGGAGGCAACCAGCGCTGGACCCGGATCTGATCCTCTTGCCTGACCATCTCTGAGACACCTTCGGAATCCCCCGCCGGGAAGAACGACCTCCCGGCGGGGGATTCCGCCCACGGCGGGGCACCTTCGGGTGCCCGCCGTGGGAGAGCGGCACGCCAACCGCCCTCCCACCACCCCCCCACGTAAGGAAGTGCCGTGTTCGAACTCTCGTACTCCGCGATACGGAGACTGATGCTGGCCGGAGCGGCCGCGATCGGATTGACCGCCGCGGCCGCTCTGGTGGCGCCGGTCTCCCCCGCCCTCGCGGCCACCACGACCCTCTACGCCTCCCCCTCCGGCAGCGGCAGCAGCTGCTCCAGCGCCCAGCCGTGCTCGTTGCCGGCCGCGCAGACCGCGGTGCGGGCGCTCACCGGCGCGATGTCCGGTGACATCGTCGTGGAACTGGCCGACGGGGTGTACCGGCTCTCCGCGCCGCTACGGCTCACCGCCGCCGACTCCGGCAACAACGGGTACCAGGTGATATGGCGGGCCGCCCCGTCGGCACGCCCCGTGATCAGCGGCGCGAGGGCGGTCACCGGCTGGTCGCTCGCCGACTCCGGGAAGAACATCTGGCGGGCCAACGTCGGCACCGGGGTCGACTCCCGGCAGCTCTACGTCAACGGTGCCATCGCCACGCGTGCGCGTACCACCGTGAACCGGTCGGACTTCACCGCCAACAGCAGTGGTCTCTCCTTCACCAACGGCGCCCTGAGCTATCTGAACAACCTCGCCAACAAGAACCAGGTCGAGATGGAGAGCGTCGGCTCGTTCACCGACCGGTACGTGAGGGTGCAGAACATCACCGGGAACTTCATCACGATGCAGCAGCCCGGCTGGAGCAACAACAACTTCGGGTACGACACCTTCACCAGCCCGCACCGGGCGGGTCCGCTCTACCTGGCCAACGCCTACGAGTTCCTCGACTCACCGGGCGAGTGGCACCTCAACCCCGGGACCGGCCAGCTCTCCTACATCCCGCTCGCCGGGCAGAACATGAGCAACGTCAGCGTGGAGCTGCCGGTGCTGCAGTCCCTGGTGAACATCGGGGGCACCTACGACGCGCCCGCCCACCACATCGCGTTCACCGGAATCACCTTCACCGGCACGACCTGGATGGGCCCCAGCAGCAACCAGGGCTACGTGGACCAGCAGACCGGCGTCTACATGGCCGGCAACTGGAGCTGGCCCGGCTTCTCCTCCTGCCACAACGGCTGCCCGCAGTTCGAGGCCACCCGGCCGAACTGGTACCAGATGCCCGCCGCGGTGCAGGTGTCCGCCGCCAACAACATCACCTTCAGCGACTCGCAGTTCTTCAACCTCGGCCAGACGGCCGTGGGCATCGGCAACGACGCCAACGGCCACACCAGCGGTGTCGGCCTGGGCGCGAGCAACATCACCGTCACCCGGTCCGAGATCGCCCGCACCTCGGCCGGCGGCATCGTGGTCGGCGGCGTGCGCGCCGACGCGCACCACCCCGGCGACCAGCGGATGGTGAACCGGAACATCACCGTCAGCAACAACCGCATCCACGACCTCGGCGTGGAGTACCGGGGCATCGTGTCGGTCCTGACCACCTACGTCAACACCGCCACCGTCTCCAACAACGAGGTCTACAACATGCCGTACACCGGCATGTCGATCGGGTACGGCTGGGGCGCCAACGACGCCGGCGGCAGTGAGCACTACGCCGGTCGCGGCCTGTACAACTACCAGCCGAGGTACACCACGGCCACCACCGCGTCCAACAACCGGCTCACCGGCAACTACGTGCACGACGTCATGCAGCAGATGAACGACGGCGGATGCATCTACACGCTGTCGGCGAACCCGAACGCGGTGATCAGCGACAACTACTGCCTGCGGACCAACGGCTACTTCGGGCTCTACTTCGACGAGGGCTCGCGCTACTACACCGCTCGCAACAACGTCTTCTCCTCCACCGGCACCTGGGCCACCGCCAACTACTGGTACGCCGAGAACATGGGGAACTTCACCGTCACCAACAACTGGTCGACCAACGGCAGCACCAACGTGACCAACGGCGACCGGGGCAACGTCGTCAACGGCAACGTCACGGTCACCAACGGCAACTGGCCCTCGGGAGCCCAGGCCGTGATGGCCGCCGCCGGCCCCCAGACAGGCGGTAACCCACAGCAGAGCGCGCAGATCGTCGGGGCCCAGTCGAACCGCTGCGTCGACGTGACCGGCAACAGCACCGCCAACGGAGCCCAGGCACATCTCTGGGACTGCGGCAGCGCCACCAGCCAGCGCTGGACCCACACCGCGGGCAAGCAGCTGCAGGTGTACGGCAACAAGTGCCTGGACGCCTACGGCCAGGGCACCGCCAACGGCACCCAGGTGATCATCTGGGACTGCAACGGCGGCACCAACCAGCAGTGGAACGTCAACGCCAACGGCACCATCACGGGCGTGCAGTCGGGGCTGTGCCTGGACGCGCCCAGCAACGCCACCGCCAACGGCACCAAGCTCAACCTCTGGGCCTGTAACGGCGGCGCCAACCAGCGCTGGAGCCTGCGCAACTGATCCGGCCGTCTCACGCCTTCGCCGGGGCGGCCCACCGCCCCGGCGAAGGCGTGGCCGGGGGCGGGCGCGGACGGACCCACCCGCCCGGGACGCTCCGGGGGGCACCGTCGCCGGAACGCAGGCCCCCATCCCGCCCACACCACCGAACACGAGGGAAAGCACCACATGAGCACGCCGGGCGACATCGACGACCTCCTGCGGTATCTGGAACGCGAAGGTCTCGTCCTTCATCACGGCATCGGTGACGCCACCGTGTGGTTCGCCGCCGAGTTCCGCGAGCGCATGATCGCCGAACGGCTCGCGATGCTGCCCGACGAGCCCCTGGTGAGCGTCGCCACGGCGGCCGCGGTGCTCAACGTCCCGCACTCCCACGTCATCGCCGAGGTGCGCGCCGCGACCCTCGCCGGCCACGACAACGGCCGGCAGATTCGGGTGCGGCGCGAGTCCCTGGTACGGCGCGTCACCGCCCTGGGCCTGACCGGGCCGGCTCCCTCCAACGAGCCCTCGGACCTTCCCGGCGGCCCCGCGCGAGGGAACGCGTGTCCGTAGGCCGCCGCCGGCCCTCAGCGCTCCAGGCGCACGGGATCGCTCGGCCCGCCGCGACGAACGAGCCAGGCTTCGGTGATGTGCGTGAACATCGCCCCGGCGGCACCGCCGGGGTCGTGGGCGGCGATGTGCTCGTAAATACGGCGATGACCGAGGTTGGACGCCACGCACAGGGCCCGCTGGGGCTGGCCCAGGTAGCGGGCGGTGTTGATGACCTGGCTCTCCAGTGCCCGCACCACGCCGCGGGCGATGCGGTTTCCGGACGCCTGCATGATCGTGTCGTGGAAGGCGCGGTCGTGGTCGGCGTACGTGACGTGATCGTCCACGAGCTCGTCCATCCGGTCGACCAGCGCACGCAGCCGATCGATGGTCTCCTGGTCCGCGAGGCGGGCGGCGAGATTCGCCATGTCGGACTCCAGCACGCGCCGCGTGACGACGAGGTCGTCGAGGATCGCCAGGCTCTCGTCCTCGGCGATGGTCGCCGCGAGGACGAGCTCATCGAGCATGTCCCACATCGTCGGCGAGGTGACTATGGTGCCGCTGCCCTGGCGGACCTGCACCAGCCCCTTCTCCTGAAGGATCTTCACTGCCTCACGGATGACGGTCCGGCTCACCGAGAAGGTCTCGCAGAGGACCGGCTCGGCGGGCAGCGGTGTGCCGGGCGGGTGCGCTCCGCGAACGATGCGCTCCACCAGCTCCGCCGTGACCGCCCTGGCGAGGTTCGTCGGCCGTCGCACCCACGCCGGAGGGGACGCCAAGCTCAGGGGCGACTCCTGTGATGCCGTCATATCTCCTCCGGTGCCGCGGGCGGCGCCACATTTCAACATCAGTATATGTCACGCATATTGACGTCAGACGTCATACGAATTACGTTTCGCCTCAAACGAAGGCCGGGCGAGCCCGGCCACCCTCTGGAGAGTGAACAGCAATGAAGCAGCGAGCACTCTGGTCGGCCGTCCTGGCCGCGGGGCTGGTCTTGACCGGCTGCGGAAGCGCCACGCGACCCACGTCGTCGCCGAGCGACTCCGGCAAGGTCACGAAACTCGTGGTCTGGGACTGGAAATCGGGTGAGGCGTCCGCCGCCAACTACATCCAGAAGGCGAAGGACGACTTCGCCAAGAAGCATCCGGACGTCACGGTCGAGTTCGTGGCCCAGCCCTTCGACCAGTACTACACCCTGCTGGGCTCGGCGATCCAGTCCAGCGCGGGGCCCGACGTCATGCTCTTCAACGGAGGCGGCCAGATCCGCGACCGCGTGGACGCGCTCCTCCCGCTCGACCAGTACGTGGCCGAGGACAAGCAGCGCCTGGCGGGCTGGGACGCGTTCAGCGAGGGCGGCAAGATCTACGCCGCTCCGTTGACGTTGCAGGGCCACCCGATCTACTACAACAAGACGCTGTACGAGAAGGCGGGACTCGACCCGGCGAGCCCCGCCACCACCTGGGACAAGTTCCTCGAAGACTGCGCCACCATCAAGAAGGCGACCGGGGCCAAGTGCTTCGCGCTCGGCAACAAGGAGGGCGCCGGCATCCAGTTCTTCATGTCGGGCCTCGGCTCGGGCATCCTGACGGCACAGGAGTACGACGACTGGATCGCCGGGAAGCGCGTCTGGGACTCCCCCAACGTGAAGAAGATCTTCAAGTTGTGGAAGGACACCGGCGACGCGAAGCTGAACAACGACGGGGCCAACTCGACCGCGATGTTCAACGACGCCTTCACGATCTTCAACTCCGGTAAGGCCGCCCACATCATCGGACTGATGTCCGACATCGGCCACTGGAAGGACTTCAGCGAGTTCCTGGGGGCCGACAAGCTCGGCGTCATGCCGGCTCCGGTCGTCACCGACGGGGTGACCCCGAGCCTCGCCTACGACGGCGGCATCGGCTACGGCGTCGCGAAGTGGGCGAAGGACCCCAAGCTCGCCGCCGACCTGGTGCGGTCACTGACCACCACCGACGCCCTCACCGCCTTCTACTCCGACGCCGGCGCGATCGCGTCCGACACCACGATCGATGTCTCGCAGGCCCCCGCGGCCGTCGGCACGCTCGTCTCCCAGCTCAAGGAAGGCAAGCCCGCACTGCATGTCGCGTTGTCCTCCAAGACCCTGGACCTGATGGGAAGGCTTTCCCAGCAGCTCCTGAGCGGCTCGGCGACCGTCGACGAGGTAGTGGAGCAGCTGGCCGCCTCGGATCGGGCGAGCTGATCTCGTGCCGGTCAGAGATTCGTCACCGTCTGCCCGCCCGGTCGGTTCCGGGCGGGCAGGCGGTGCAGGCGGTGCAGGAGGAACGAAGGAAGCAGGGCAGCGGGTACGCCGTGCCGACACCGGGATCGTTTCCCGGCCGCCCTCCCGCTCCTTGCGTTCCGAGCGCCTCGCGCCTTACGTTCTGGTGGCTCCGGCCCTACTGATCATCGTGGTCCTGCGGCTGTGGCCGCTGCTGCTGGGCGTCAACTTCTCCTTCACCGGCGACGGTGAGCGCAACGGGGCGATGGTCGGCTTCGACAACTACCTGGAGATGTTCCAGGACGCGACGTTCCAGAGCGCGCTGCGCAACGTCTTGCTGCTGGTGCTGCTGCTTCCGGTGGCGGTGGCCATCCCCGGGCTGCTCGCGACGTTCATCTACCTGCGTGTTCCCGGGCACCGGGTCTTCCGCAGCGTCTACTTCTTCCCGGCCGTGCTCTCGCCGGTGATCGTCGGTGCGATCTTCAACCTGATGCTCGCCTTCGACGGCCCGTTGAACTCCGTCCTCGCGACGATCGGCCTCGGTCCCGTCGACTGGCTCGGTGATCCGGATGTCGCCATGTTCGCGGTGGTCGGCGTGCAGATCTGGGCGACGTTCGGGATGGCCCTGGTGGTGTTCCTCGCCGGATTCGCCACCCTGGACTCCGCGCTCCTGGACGCGGCCAGGATGGACGGCGCGTCGCTCCCCCAGACCATCTGGCACGTGATCATCCCGGGCCTGACCCGCACCATTCAGTTCGTCTTCGTGACCACGATGATCGGGATGCTGACATCCATGTTCGGCCTGCTGTACGTCATGACCAGCGGCGGCCCGGAGGGGTCCACCTACCTGCCGGAGTACTACGTCTGGATCCAGCAGGGACAGATGAACCGCCCCGCGCTCGCCTCGGCCGCGTCGACGGTCCTCTTCCTCATCATGCTCGTGGTGGGGCTCCTGCAGATCAGCGTGCTCCGCCGCGCGGGGAGGCAGGACTGATGCTCGGCAAGAGACTGCTCAGGTGGGTGCTCGCCGTCCCGATGGCGCTCCTCGCGCTGGCGACGATCTACCCCCTCATATTCACCGTCAACGTCGCCCTGAAGACCCGGCGCGAGTACGTCCTCGACCGCTTCGCCCTGACGACCTCCCTGCAGTGGGAGAACATCCTCACGGCGTGGACCAGCGTCGGCATGGCCCGATACTTCGCCAACTCGCTCATCGTGGTGACGATCTCGGTGGTCCTGCTGCTCCTCTTCGGGTCGATGGCGGGCTTCGCGCTGAGCCAGCTGCGGTTTCGCGGTTCCAAGGTGCTTTTCCTCGGCTGTCTCGCGGCGCTGCTCATCCCGTTTCAGGTGATCATGGTGCCGCTCGCGCGGGTCATGGCCGACAGCGGCCTCATCGACACCTACCCGGGGCTGATCCTGGCCTACGTCGCGCAGTTCCTGCCGTTCACCATCTTCCTGATGACGAGTTACTACAAGACCATCCCGGCGGAGATCGTCGACGCGGCGAGGATCGACGGGAACACCACGTACGGCGTCTACCGGCGGATCATGCTGCCGATGGGCACTCCGGCGCTGCTGTCGGTCGGCATTCTCAACACGCTGTTCTGCTGGAACGACGTGCTCATCGCCCTGCTGATGATGCCGTCGGCCGACCACCGCACCCTCATGGTCGGGGTCACCTCGCTGCGTGGACAGTACTCCGACAACATCCCCACCTTCGCCTCCGGGGTGCTGATCGCCGCCGTACCCATGTTGATGATCTATCTCTTTCTCCAGCGCCAGATCGCCGACGGGGTCACCGCCGGTTCCACGAAGGGCTGACATGCGTATTTCGGGGTATCGCACTTTGACGACGGTCCAGGAATGGGACCGTCCTGTCGGTGATTCCAACGGCGTCTACGCCGACGGGGTCGTTCCGGTGTCCATCGTCATGGTGGACACCGACGAGGGGATCACCGGTGTCGGCATCGGGCCCCACGTGGAGATCGACGGCGTCTTCGCCGCCATCGAGGGCGAGGATCCGCGCGGCGTGGCGGCGCTGTACGACCGCATGCTGCGGCAGACCTTCAAGGCGGGCCACGCGGGCGCGGTGTTCGGGACCATCGGCGCCCTGGACACCGCCCTGTGGGACATCAAGGCGAAGATCGCCGGTGAACCGCTCTGGCGTCTGCTGGGCGGGCGTGACAGGCGGGTCCCCGCCTACGCCTCCGGCCTGGACATCGGCCTGACCGACGACGAACTCGTCTCGGCCTACGAGGTCTACGCCCGGTACGGCCTGCGGGCGGCCAAGATCAAGGGCGGCCTCGACATCGAGCGGGACATGCAGCGCCTGACGCTGGTGCAGGAGGTCCTGACCGCGGCCGGGCACGGGAGGCGGCCGGGCCTGATGCTCGACGTGAACGAGTCGTGGTCGCGCAAGCAGGCGATCCGGCACATCTGCGAACTGGAGCGCACCCTGGATCTCACCTGGATCGAGGAGCCCGTCCGGCGGTGGGACGCCGAAGGCCACGCCGCCGTCGGCCGCGGGATCCGCGCGTCGGTCGCCACCGGGGAGAACCTCACCGGCCTTGAGCAGTATCGTCCGCTGCTGGCCGCGGGGGCCGTCGACATCGTCCAGATGGCCGCGGTCTGGGGTGTCTCCCATTTCCTGCGGGTGTCGGCCCTGGCTCACGCCCACGATCTGCCGGTCAGCCCGATCGGCAACATCCCGATCGGCCTGCTGCACGCCGCGACCTCGGTGCCGAACCACATCGCCAGCGAGTTGCAGGACCTGCGTCCGCCACTGGGGGTGTCCGTCGACCTGCACGTCGAGGACGGCGCGTTCCACCTCGGGGACTCGCCCGGCCTGGGCGTCACGGTCGACGAGGACGTCATCAGGGGGTTCACCCGCCGGCCGGGCACCCTGACGGCCGACGGCCCCGGCGTCCGTCCTGAGCAGGCCGGACGCCGACTGCTCTCGGTGATCGATCACGATCAGGTCGCGCAGCAGCGCCTGCTCGCCCCCCTGGCCGTGGAACTGCGCGACCGAGCGCCGAGGTAGCCCTCACCGTTCGACACCGACAGCCCACGCCGTATCCCCGGGCCGGATGAGCGTCCCGGGCCGGAAGAAAGGAACGCGCGTGCGTTCGTCGTTCGTGCCGCACAGACGCACACCGGCCACGGCCCCGGCGGAAGCCTCCCGGGCGGGCCACACGATCGTGGTCGCGCCCACCGGGGCCGAGAACGCCGACGACAGCGGCCCCGGCACCACGGGTCGGCCACTGGCGACCCTGTGGGAGGCACGGCGGCGGGCACGCGAGGCGGCTGCCGAGGGCGACCGCGACGTCGTCGTCCTGCTCCTGGACGGGATCCACCGGCTGCTCTCACCGCTGCGCCTCGACGCCGCCGACTCCGGGCGCGACGGGCACACCGTGACCTGGAAGGCGGCGCGCGGGGCCAGACCCGTACTGAGCGGCGCCCGGCCCGTCACCGGCTGGGAACCCGACGACGCCGCCACGGGCGTCTACCGGGCCCGAGTCGGCACCGGATTCGACACCCGGCAGCTCTACGTCGACGGAGTTCCCGCGCGACGCGCGCGGATCAGGCTGGCACCCGGCGACATCACGCCGACCGCGACCGGTTTCACCATCGACAACCCCGATCTCGCCTACCTGGCCACCCTGCCCGACCAGGGACGCATCGAACTACAGGCGATGTTGACGTTCACCAACCGGTTCGCGCCGCTGCGGAGCGTCTCCGGATCGACGGTCGTCATGCAACAGCCGGCCTGGGACAACAACACCTACGGCTACGACACCGTCCAGGCTCCGTTCCGCACCCCGACGTTCTTCCTGCTCAACTCCAGGAGTTTCCTGACCGAGCCCGGCGAGTGGTATCTGGACCCGGCGTCGGGGACGCTCTACTACAAGCCGCTTCCGGGGCAGGACATCTCGCGCGCGCGGGTGGAGCTACCGCGGTTGGAATCGCTGCTCCAGGTCGGCGGTACCTACGACGAGCCCGCCCGCAACCTGCGATTCGAGGGCCTCACCTTCACCGGCACCACGTGGCTGCACCCCGGTTCGTCCGACGGATACGCCAACCAGCAGACCGGCGTGTTCATCAGCGGCGTCCAGCCCCGTCGACCGACCGACGCGTTCACCTCGTGCTCCGTCGGCTGCACAGGGCTTGAGGCGTCTCGTAACGACTGGGCGCAGGCGCCCGCGGCGGTGCAGGTGTCGGCGGCGGACGACATCGGATTCCTCGACAGCACCTTTGTCAACCTCGGTTCCGTCGGGCTCGGCATCGGCAACGACGCGGGCGCCCATGCCACCGGCGTGGGGCTGGGCGCACACCGGGTCTCGGTCGTGGGGAGCACGTTCACCGCGAGTTCCGGCGGCGGGATCGTGGTCGGCGGCGTGCGCCCCGACGCGCACCATCCGTCCGATCCCCGTATGGTCAACAGCGACATCGTGCTCAGCGACAACCGCGTCTACGCGACCGCGCTCGAATACCTGGACCAGGCCGCGATTCTCGCCACCTACGTCACGCGGCTGACCATCGAGCACAACCACGTCTCCGACATGCCCTACATAGGCATCGGCGTCGGTTACGGCTGGGGCGCCAACGACGCGGGAGGCAGCCCCGACTACGTCGATCGCGGGCTTTACGACTTCCAGCCGATCCACGACACGCCGACGACTCTGAGCGACGTCCACGTCGTGGGCAACCACGTGCGCGACGTCGTGCGGACGATGTACGCGGCCGGCTGCATCTACACGCTCTCGGCGATACCCCGCAGCCGCGTCGAGGAGAACTTCTGCGAGAACAGCGGTCAGTTCGGCCTGTACTTCGACGAGGGTGCCCGGTACCTGAGTGTGCGCCGCAACGTGTTCGTCGACACCGCGGAGCAGTGGGCGCACGCCAACAACGGCGTCGGCAACCACACCGGCGACCTCACCCTGACCGGGAACTACACCACCAACCCCGCCATCACCGGCATCGCCGACGGCGGCCGCGGCAACGTCGTCCGCGGGAACGTCGTCGTCACCGGTGGCAACCTCCCGATCGAGGCCAGCCGGGTGATCTACGAGGCGGGTCCCGCCGGGCCGTACCGCGGCGCCCCCGACCCGCGGCGCCCCCCGGCCGGCGCCTTCCTCTCGGCCGATCCGGTCACCGTGGGTGCCGGTGATTCGACCCTCGTCACCGTCACGGTGAAGAACCTGGGCGAGCGTCCGGCCACCGGCCTGGCCGTCTCGGTCGCCGCCCCCCGGGGCTGGAGGGCCGAACGCGCCGGCGAACCGGTGAGGGACGTGCTCGCCCCCGGCGCCTCGGCCGCCGAGACCTGGAAGGTCACGGCGCCCGAGTCGTTCGCGCCCCCGTTCGACCGCGCGCGGGTCAGGGCGTCGGTGACCTTCCGGGCCGACGAAGCCGAGTACGCCCTGGACAGGTCGCTCACGCTGAGCGTGCCCGCCCCATCGCGAGGAGACGAAACGCCGGCCTGACGTCGCCGGGCCGGACCGATCCGGGGTTCGGCGGCCCACCGTTGACGGGCCCGGGTTCGGTGAACCTCGGGCCCGAGGTGAGGTCTTTCCGGCCGGGGCCACGCGCGGGCGCCCCCGCCCGCACAGGGCGCCCGCGTGGCCGCTCAGGGGTGGAGCGGCTCGATGTTCAACACTCCGGAGCGGAAGACCGCCACGTCGACCTGGGCGCCGTGGAAACCCGCCTCGCGTACGGCGGGAACCAGGCCCGGCAGGCCGGAGGCCCGGGGCAACAGGTCGGCGTCCAGCTCCACCCGCGCCCGGTCGCCGAGGTCGCGCACCCGCAGGTCGGTGACCGTCAGGCCGGCTCCGGCCAGCAGGCGGCGCACCGCCCGCTCGGCCGTCTCGACGCGGTGCAGCCTGGCCGGCGTCACCTCCACCCCGTAGGCCACCCGGCTGGCCAGGCAGGGCGCGGCCGGCTTGTCCCAGACGGTCAGGTCCCACGCCTTGCCGGCCCGCCGTACCTCGGCCTTGGTCAGGCCGGCGTCCCGCAGCGGGGCGAGCACCCCGCGCTCGTCGGCGGCCCTGATCCCCGGCCGGAACGGGTCGGCGGCGTCGTCGGCGTTGGTGCCGGTGGCGACGTGCGCGAAGCCGTGATCGGCCGCCACCCGGCCGATCACGTCGAGCACCTCCGACTTGCAGAAGTAGCAGCGGTCGCGGCCGTTCGCCCGGTAGCCGGGGTTCGCCGTCTCGGCGGTGCCGGGCAGCAGGTGCCGCACGCCGAGCGAGAGCGCGAACCGCCGTGCCGCGTCGAGTTCCTCGGCCGCGAGGCTGTCGGAGACCGCCGTCACCGCCAGGACCCGGCCGGCCCCGACCGAGCGGACCGCCGCCGCCAGCACCAGCGCGGAGTCGACCCCGCCGGAGAAGGCGACGGCGAGCGAGGGCAGGGCCGCCAGCCGGTCGAGCAGTGCGGTGATCTTGGCGTCGAGGGCCGTCATCGTGTTCCTTTCCGCGTGGAGACCCCCGCCTTGAGGTGCGGTGCGGAGGTCAACCTGGGCTCTCGTGCGTGGGGGGCCGCTCGTGGGTCAGCCGCAGCGCCCTGGCGGCCGTCTCGCGCAGGGACAGGCCGAGGGCGGCCGAGGCCGCGGCCACGTCGTCGTGTTCGGGTTTGGCCGAGTGGGGTCCGTGCTTGACCCGTACGCGATGGCCCTCCAGGTCGACCTCGGTGATGTGCCGGGGCAGGGCCGTGCGCTCGACCGCGACCTCGCGCACACCGAGCGCGCCGGTCTCGGCGAGGATCAGTTCGCGCAGGGCGGGGACGGCGGGACGGCGGCACAGTAGGTGCAGTACGTGCGCCGGTCGTCCCTTCTTCATCGTGGCCGGGGTGGCCCAGGCGTCCAGGGCGCCGGCGTCGAGGGCTCGCGCGATCGTGTGCCCGAGCACCTCGCCGGTGACGTCGTCCAGGTTGGTCTCCAGGACGACGAGGGGTTCGGTGCCGGCGTCGCGGGCGGGCTCGGCGACGGTGACGGCGACAACATTGGGGCGGTCGGGGAGCTCCCTGGTACCCGCGCCGTAGCCGGTCGCCACCGGGGTCATCGCCGGCGGCGGGGTGTATCGCGCTCGCATGGCGCGCAGCAGCGCCGCCCCCGTGGGGGTCACGGTCTCGCCCGGCAGGTCGCTGCCGGTCACCAGCGCCCCTCGCAGCAGGGCGGCGGTCGCGGGGGCCGGTACGGGCAGTACGCCGTGGCGGGTGGTCACCGTGCCGGTGCCCAGCGGGATCGGGGCGCAGTGCACGGCGTCGACGCCGAGCAGGTGCAGCGCGGCGGCCACGCCGACGATGTCCACGAGCGCGTCGTGGCCGCCCAGCTCGTGCAGGTGCACCTGGCCGGGGTCGGTGCCGTGGATACGGCCCTCCGCCTCCGCGATCGCCCGCAGCGCGTCGACGGCGAGGGCGGCGACCGGTTCGGGCCGGGCGGCCCCGGCCATCGCGATCAGCTCGGCGGCCCGCCGCTCGGTCGCCGTGTCGGTGACCGCGACTCGTACCCGGGTCACCGCCAGGCCGTGGCTGAGTGCCCGCTCGGCCGTCAGCTCCCAGCCGGTGAGGCCGGTCGATCCCACCGCCGCGCGGATGCCCTCCAGCGGTGCCCCGGCGTCGATGAGCGCCGCCAGCAGCATGTCCCCGGCGAGCCCCGTGAACGGGTTGACCCAGCAGATCACGGCCGTCCTCCGGGCCGCGCCGCCTCCGCGCCGGCCGGGGTGGGCGGGGGTGGTGAGAGGGTGCGGCGGGTGGCGGTGTGGGCGAGGCGGTGGGCCGCCATGGCGGCGCCGAAGCCGGAGTCGATGTTGACCACGGTGAGGCCGGCGGCGCACGAGGACAGCATCGCCAGCAGGGCGGTGACGCCCTCCAGGGCCGCGCCGTACCCGACGGAGGTGGGCACGGCGATCACCGGCGCCGCCACGAGACCTCCGACGGCGCTGGCCAGCGCGCCCTCCATGCCCGCCACGACGATCACCGCGTCGGCCGCGCGGAGCCGCTCGGTCTCGGCCAGCAGCCGGTGGATTCCCGCGACGCCCACGTCGCGGATCACGGTGACGGCGAGCCCGAGCGCCCGGGCCACGGCCGCGGCCTCGGCCGCCACCGGACCGTCGGAGGTGCCCGCCGTGACGACCGCGACCGCGAAGGGTCCACTCGCGGCCGGCCGCCATGCCAGCAGCCGCGCCGCCTGGTCGTAGGACCCGCCGGGCACGGCCGCGAGGACGCTCTGGGCGTCGGCCTCCTCGACCCGGGTGGCCAGCACCGGGCCGGTGTTGCGGGCGAGCAGGGCGGACGCGATGGCGGCGATCTCCCCGGCGGTCTTGCCGGGCCCGTAGACGACCTCCGGCGCCCCCTGGCGGGCCTCCCGGTCCACGTCGACCCTGGCGAACCCCAGGTCCACCACGCGTTCGCTCACGCCCGGCCACCGGACAGGTACGGGATGGTCTGCGGCCCCTCCGGCAGCACGCACACGCGGGCGCCGGGGCCGGCGGCGGCCAGCGCCTCGTTCACCGTGGCCGCGATGTCGTCGGTCTGTTCCAGGTGGGCGGTCGCCAGGTCGGCGTCGCCGAGGTAGGAGGTGTGCATCACCACCCGGGCGCCGGCCTGGATGCGCGCCTGGATCTGCACCTGCCACTGGTCGGGGACGGTCACCGGCCTGGCGGCGATCGCGTCGAGCAGCGCCTGCGGGGAGGGCTCGGAGGCGAGCACCTCGCGGTAGGAGCCGTGGTCGGGGAAGCCGTCGCGGCACTCGGCCGCGCAGACGATCACGCCGCCCGGCCTGACCACCTGGAACGCCGCCGACATGCCCTTGACCGCCTGGTAGAGGTTCTGGTCGAGGGGGTAGCCGGAGTTGGTGGTGACCACCACGTCGAAGGGCGCCTCGACCTCTCGCATCGCGACCCGGCGGGCGGCCGCGGTGGCGGCGGCGTGCATGGGCAGGATGTCGCCGCCGAACGCCGCCGCGATGTCCTTGTCCCGGTTGAGGATCACGTCGAGGGCGAAGGTCACCCCGGTGGCCTCGGCGATCGCCCGCACGTCGTCGTGCACGGGATTGCCCTCGATCACCCCCCAGGTGGCCCGGGGGTCGCCGATGCGCGCGGCGTCGTGCAGGGTGAGGACGGTCTCCAGCGCGGCCAGGCCGGGGGCGACGAGTTTGGGGCCGCCGGAGAAGCCCGCGAAGAAGTGTGGTTCCACGAAACCGGTGGTGATCCGCACATCGGCCTCGACCCAGGCGGTGTTCAGCCATACCGGTACGTCCTTGCCGAAGCGGCCGAGGTAGGTGAGCGAGCCCGGGTCGCGGGCGTCGTGGTTGACGATCCGCACGGAGTCCACGACCGCGTCGCCGAACATCGCGCGCAGTTCGGCCTCGGTGTTGCCGCGATGGGTGCCGGTCGCGACGAGGATGGTCACGTCGTCGAGGTCGACGACGCCGTCGAGGTCGTCGAGGATCGCCGGGATCATCAGGTGCCGCGGCTGGGGGCGGGTGCCGTCGCAGGCCGAGATGGCGACGGTCTGTCCGGGCCGTACCCTCTCGCGCAGCGGCGGCCCGGACACCGGGTCGCGCAGGGCCGCCCGCAGCACGCCCATCTGGTCGGGCGCGGCCTCGTGGTGTACGGGGGTGACCACCGTGGTGGCCGTGTCCGGCAGCTCGACCGTGAGGCCGGTCTCCCCGTAGGCCAGGCGTATCTTCACCGTGTCTCCCTCGTCTCCCTCTCCCCCGAGTCTCCCCCGAGATCCTGCCAGAGCCCGTCGGCGAGGCCGGTGCCGGGCGGGGTCTGATCACCGTCGGCCTCGCTCGGGGAGTTCTCGACGTCTTCGAGCACCGAGCGGATCCACGTCTCGGTCGTGCCGATGTGCATCAGCGCCGCCGCCTGGGCGAGCGTCGCGTCGCCGGCGGCGAGGGCGTTGTAGATCGCCTCGTGCTCGGCGATGGTCTTGTGCGAGCTGCCGGCCTCGACCGTGCCGCGCCACACCCGCATCCGCAGGGTGTGGCCGGAGATCCCGTCGAGCAGGGTGGAGAGCGTCTCGTTGCCTGTCGCCCGCACCACGGCGCGGTGGAAGGCGGCGTCGTGGTGGATCAGCTTCTCCACGTCGTCGCTCGCCTCGCGCATCGCGGCCAGGTGCTCGCCGATCTCGGCGAGCTGGGCGGCGGAGATCCTGGACGCGGCCAGTGCGGTCGCCGCGGGCTCCAGCATTCGCCGCACCTGGACGATCTCCAGCAGGGTGTCGTCGCGCAGCAACTCGACGGCGAGTCCCAGCCCTTCCAGCAGCAGCCTCGGCTCCAGGCTGGTGACGTAGGTGCCGTCGCCGCGCCGCACGTCGAGCACCCTGGCCACGACGAGTGCCTTGACCGCCTCGCGCAACGGGTTGCGGGAGACGCCGAGGTGGGCGGCGAGCTGGTGTTCTGGGGGGAGCCGCGACCCAGGGGGCAGCTCCCCCGACTGGACGAGCGCCCGGATGCGGGAGATCGCCTCGTCGGTCAGGGACACGGCCTCGACCTCCGGTTGTGGAGTCGCACGATCGATACGCGGGTCACCGCCGGAACATAACAGACATCCCATGTCCGCGCGAGAGCCCGACTCGCCGGGGAGTAAACATGGGCTGTATGGCGCGCGATAAAGACGCTAAATATCCGACTTCTGTGCAACTTTCATAGTATTTCGTCGGAGGGTCTAGACACATCACGTCAGGAGGATTACAAAGACATCCCATGTCCATGTGGTGAAGATCTCTTCATCTTCCGGAAACATCCACTGGAGGTAGACCTTCGTGCGCACGCATCACCGGAGTGGGACCCTGTGACGGAGCTGATCACCGCGGTCGAGGCCCACGACATCCGCTTCCCCACCTCTCGGCACCTCGACGGTTCCGACGCCATGAACCCCGAGCCCGACTACTCCGCCGCCTACGTGATCGTGCGGACCGACGGCGGGCAGGAGGGGCACGCGCTCGCCTTCACCGTCGGACGCGGCAACGAGATCGCCGTCGCCTCCGTGGAGTCGCTGGCGCCACTGGTCACCGGACGGCCGGTCTCCGAGGTGCTCGGCGATCTCGGCGGGGTGTCGCGCCGGCTCACCGGCGACAGCCAGCTGCGCTGGCTCGGCCCGGAGAAGGGCGTCATCCACATGGCGGCCGGGGCCGTGCTCAACGCTCTGTGGGACCTTCGGGCGCGCAGGGAGGGCAAGCCGCTGTGGCGGCTGCTGGCGGAACTGTCCCCCGAGGAGATCGTCGACGTCGTCGACTTCCGCTACCTGGAGGACGCGCTCACCCGCGAGGAGGCGCTGGCCATCCTGCGCGCCGCCGAGCCCGGCCGCGCCGAGCGCCAGGCGCACCTGCTCGCCGAGGGCTACCCGGCCTACACCACCACTCCGGGCTGGCTCGGCTACACCGACGACAAGCTGGTCCGGCTGTCCAAGGAGGCGGTCGCCGACGGGTTCGGCCTGATCAAGCTGAAGGTCGGCGCCGACCCCGCCGAGGACGTCCGGCGCGTACGGCTGGCCCGCGAGGCGGTCGGCCCCGACGTGCGCATCGCCGTGGACGCCAACCAGGCGTGGAACGTCGGCCAGGCGATCGAGCGCATGGCCGCCCTCGCCGAGTTCGACCTGTACTGGATCGAGGAGCCCACCTCCCCCGACGACGTGCTCGGCCACGCCGCCATCCGGGAGCGGGTCGCGCCCGTCAAGGTCGCCACCGGCGAGCACGGCCACAACCGGGTGATGTTCAAGCAGTTCCTGCAGGCGGGCGCGATCGACATCCTGCAGCTCGACGCGGCCAGGGTCGCCGGGGTCAACGAGAACATCGCCATCCTGCTGCTCGCCGCCAAGTTCGGGGTGCCGGTGTGCCCGCACGCGGGCGGCGTCGGCCTGTGCGAGATGGTCCAGCACCTGTCGATGTTCGACTACGTAGCCGTCAGCGGCGCCATCGGGGACCGCGTCATCGAGTACATCGACCACCTCCACGAGCACTTCACCGACCCGGTGGTGATCAAAGAGGGCCGATACGTCGTCCCCGTCAAGCCGGGCGGGGGCGCCGAGATGCGTCCGGCCTCCCGCGCCGAGTACGCCTACCCGCACGGCCCCCAGTGGGCGGCCGACGCCACGGGGACGGCGTAATGGGTGCCTTCGACTTTTTCACGGCTTCGGCCACCGGCACCGACCTGGTCGCGGACGACATGGACGAACTCCGGCCGCGACCCAGCACAGGAAAGGAACAACCATGAGACGAGGACTCGCTCTGGGAACGGCCATCGCCCTCGCGGCCGGCCTGACCGGCGCGTGCGGGGGCGACGCGGGCACCGGCACGACAGCGGCCGCCCCGGGAGAGAGCAAGCCGGTCGTCGGGGTGGACTACCCTCGCTCCGACACCGACTTCTGGAACTCCTTCATCAAGTACGTCCCCCAGTTCGGCGCCGAGAACGGCCTCGACCTGAAGACCTCCAACTCGCAGAACGACATCGCCAAGCTCACCTCCAACGTGCAGAGCCTCGTCAGCCAGGGCGTCAAGGGCCTGGTGCTCGCGCCGCAGGACACCGCGGCCGTGGCCCCCACCCTCCAGCAGCTCACCGCCAAGAAGATCCCCGTCGTCATGGTCGACACCCGCCCCGAGCAGGGTGACGCCTACATGGTGGTGCGTGCCGACAACCGGGCGTACGGGGAGAAGGCGTGCAAGTTCCTCGGCGAGAAGCTGTCGGGCAAGGGCAAGGTCGTGATGCTCCAGGGCGACCTCGCCTCCATCAACGGCCGCGACCGCACCGAGGCGTTCAACGACTGCATGAAGGCCGACTACCCCGGCATCACGGTGTTCGGTGAGGCCACCAACTGGGACGGCGCCATCGCCTCGCAGAAGCTCCAGACGCAGCTCACCGCCAACCCCGACATCAGGGGCGTCTACATGCAGTCGAGCTTCGCCCTGGCGGGCACCCTCCAGCTGCTCAAGCAGCGCAACCTGCTCGTCCCCCCGAGCGACCCCAAGCACGTCTTCGTCGTCTCCAACGACGGCATCCCCCAGGAGCTGAAGGAGATCGCCGCCGGCAACATCGACGCGACCGTCTCACAGCCGGCCGACCAGTACGCCAAGTACGCGCTGGAGTACACCAAGGCCGCAATCGAGGGCAAGACCTTCCAGCCCGGCCCGACCGACCACGACAGCAACATCATCCAGGTGCGCCCCGGCCTGCTGGAGGACCAGCTGTCGGCACCCCTGGTCACCGCCGACGGCGGCACCTACGGAGACGTCCCGAGCGTCAAGTCGGACGACTCCTCGCTATGGGGCAACAACCTTGGCGGCTGACCAGACGACCACACCCCTCGTCGAGGCGGTGGGCGTCACCAAGAGGTACGGCGAGACCGTCGCGCTCGACCGTGCCGGGATCCGGATCATGCCCGGCCGGACCCACGCGCTGGTCGGCCGCAACGGGGCCGGGAAGTCCACCCTGGTCTCGATCCTCACCGGACTCCAGCCCCCCGACGAGGGCGAGGTACGGTTCGGCGGCGAACCCGCCCCGCGCCTCGCCGACCGTGACGCCTGGCGGCAGCGGGTGGCCTGCGTCTACCAGAAGTCCACGATCATCCCCGAGCTGACCGTGGCGGAGAACCTCTACCTGAACCGTCATGACCTGAACAGGTTCGGGCTGGTCCGCTGGGACGCGCTGCGGCGTAAGGCGGCCACGCTGCTCGCCACCTGGTCGGTGGACGTCGACGTGCGCCTGCCGGCCGGCGAGCTGGACGTCGAGCAGCGGCAGTTCGTGGAGATCGCCCGTGCGCTGTCCTTCGGCGCCCGGTTCATCATTCTGGACGAACCGACCGCCCAGCTCGACGCCGCCGCCATCGCCCGGTTGTTCACCCGTATCCGCGCCCTGCAGGAACAGGGGGTGACCTTCCTGTTCATCAGCCACCACCTGCAGGAGATCTACGAGATCTGCGACACGGTCACGGTCTTCCGCGACGCCCGGCACATCCTGACCACCACGGTGGCCGACCTGACGCACACCGAACTGGTGGCGGCGATGGCGGGAGAGGCGACCGGCCTGACCACGGCAGCGCCCAGGGCGGCCGTGCCCGCCGACGCCGGTGTCGCGCTCGACGTGCACGACCTGTCCTACGGCGACGCCTACCGGGAGATCGACTTCCAGGTCCGGGTCGGCGAGATCGTCGGCCTGGCCGGCGCGGCCGGCAGCGGCCGGACCGAACTGGCCGAGACCGTCGCCGGGCTGCGCGCGGCCGATTCGGGCACGATCGAGATCGCCGGACGTCGTCCCCGTCCCGGCAGCGTGCCCGACGCGCTCGCCGCGGGCGTCGGCTTCGTCCCCCGTGACCGGCATCACCAGGGGTTCGTCGCGATGATGTCGATCGCCGACAACGCCACCATGACCGTCCCCGAACAGCTCGGCGAGGCCGGTCTGATCAGCGGCAGGCGGCGCGACCGGCTCGCCAGGGTCCTGATCGACAACTTGGCGATCAAGACGCCCGGCCCCGACCTGCCCGTGATGGGCCTGTCGGGCGGCAACCAGCAGAAGGTCGTGATGGCCAGGGCGCTCGCCTCCGACCCCCGGGTGCTCGTGCTGATCACCCCCACCGCGGGGGTGGACGTGAAGTCCAAGGAGTTCCTGCTCGGCAAGGTCGAGGAGACCGCCGAGAAAGGGAGCGGTGTGGTGATCGCCTCCGACGAACTCGACGACCTGCGGCTGTGCGACCGGCTGCTGGTGATGTTCCAGGGCCGTCTCGTCGCGGAGATGGCCTCCGGATGGCACGACCACGACGTGGTGGCGGCCATGGAAGGAGTCCGGCTCGATGCCCTCGACGCCTGAGAAAACCCGCACGCCCGCACCGGAGAGCGCCGCCCCCCAGCGGGAACGCCCCCGGGTGCGGCTCGCCAGGCTGCGCGACCTCGCGCTGATCCCCGCGATCATCGTGATCGCCGTTGTCGGCCAGATCGTTCACCCGATCTTCCTGCAGGGCGACAACCTGATCAACATCCTGCAGACCATGTCGGAGATCTCGCTGCTGGTCATGGCGCAGACACTCGTCCTGGTCGCCGGCAAGATGGACCTCTCGCTGGAGTCGACGTTCGGTCTCGCGCCGGGCGTGGCCGCCTGGCTCACCGTCGCGGTCGGCTCGGGCGCCGGGCTCGGCGTGCTGTCGGGCGCCTGGTCGATCCCGATCACCCTCGCCGTCGGTGTGCTGATCGGCGCGATCAACGCCCTGCTCATCGTGCGGTTCGGGCTCAACGGCTTCATCGTCACCCTCGGCATGCTGATCGTGCTGCGCGGCCTGCTCACCGGCATCTCCGGCGGCCAGACCTTCTTCAACCTGCCGCCGTCGATGCTCTACCTCGGCTCGGCCCTGTGGTTCGGGGTGCCCGCCTCGATCTGGCTGTGCCTGCTGTTGTTCGCCGTCGGCATCGTGCTGCTCGGCTTCACCCGCTACGGCCGCGCCCTGTACGCCCTCGGCGGGAACGTGGACGCGGCCAAGGCGGCCGGCATCCGCACCGACCGGGTGCTGTGGACCGCCCTGGTGGGCGCCAGCCTGCTCGCCGCGCTCGGAGGCCTGCTGCTGTCGGGGCGCCTCGCCTCGGTGGCCGCCGCGCAGGGCGACGGCGCCATCTTCACCGTGTTCGCCGCGGCCGTGATCGGCGGCGTCAGCCTCAACGGCGGCAAGGGCACGATGTTCGGCGCCTTCACCGGCATCCTCCTGCTCTACATGATCCAGAACGTCCTCACCCTGGCCGGCGTGCCGGCCCAGTGGATCCAGGCTCTCAACGGCGCCATCATCCTCATCGCCCTCATCCTCTCCCGTCTCACGGGAGGCAAAGTCCAGGACTAGTTCGTCTCAGGTACCTCTTTCCCGTTCCTCCGCCATGGCGTCCTTCCGGGCGCCATACCCCCTGACCGATTGGAACGAAATGTCCGAGCACCCCCTGACACGCAGACGACTGATGCAGATCGGAACGGTCGGAGCAGGCTCCATGCTGTTACCGATGCCGTGGACGGCGGCCGCCCAGGCCGCCTCGGCCCCTCCCCCGGCGGTGGTCGCCGCGAACGACATGGCGCTCTGGTACAACCAGAGCGCCGGCACCGACTGGCTCCGCGCGCTCCCGATCGGCAACGGCCGCCTGGGCGCGATGGTGTTCGGCAACGTCGACGTCGAGCGTCTGCAGCTCAACGAGGACACCATCTGGGCCGGTGGCCCCTACGACCAGAGCAACACCAGAGGCGCGGCGGCGCTCGCGCAGATCAGGCAGCTGGTCTTCCAGAACCAGTGGAGCCAGGCGCAGACCCTGATCGACCAGAACATGCTCGGCAGCCCCGCGGGCCAGCTCGCCTACCAGCTCGCCGGCAACCTGCGGCTCACCTTCGGCAACACGAGCGGGGTCTCCGAGTACAACCGCTACCTGGACCTGACCACGGCCACCACCATGGTGTCGTACCTGAAAGGCGGCATCCGCTACCAGCGCGAGACGTTCGCGAGCGCGCCCGACCAGGTCATCGCCCTGCGTCTCACCGCCGACAGGCCCGGCTCGATCACATTCTCCGCGACGTTCGACAGCCCTCAGCGCACGACGCGCACCAGCCCTGACAGCACGTCCGTGGGGCTCGACGGCATCTCGGGCAACATGGAGGGCAAGAACGGCGCGGTCCGGTTCCTCGGGCTGGCCCGCGCCGTCGCCGAAGGTGGCACCGTCACCAGCAGCGGCGGCACGCTGCAGGTGAACGGGGCCAACAGCGTGACGGTGCTGATCTCCATCGGCACCAGCTACGTCAACTACCAGAACGTCGGCGGCGACTACCAGGGCATCGCGCGCGGGCACCTCAACGCGGCCGTCACCAGGTCCTACAGCGACCTGCGCAGCCGGCACGTCGCCGACTACCAGCGGCTGTTCTCGCGCACGACGCTCGACCTCGGCCGCACCTCGGCGGCCGACCAGCCGACCGACGTGCGGATCTCGCAGCACGCGAACACCAACGACCCGCAGCTGTCGGCCCTGCTGTTCCAGTTCGGCCGATATCTGCTGATCTCCTCCTCGCGTCCGGGCACCCAGCCGGCCAACCTGCAGGGCATCTGGAACGACTCGCTGAGCCCATCGTGGGATTCCAAGTACACCATCAACGCCAACCTGCCGATGAACTACTGGCCGGCCGACAGCACGAACCTGTCGGAGTGCTACGAGCCGGTGTTCAAGATGATCAACGACCTCACGGTCACCGGCGCCCGCACGGCCCGGGTGCAGTACAACGCCGGCGGCTGGGTGACCCACCACAACACCGACGGGTGGCGGGCCACCTCGGTGGTCGACGGCGCGTTCTGGGGCATGTGGCAGACCGGCGGCGCGTGGCTGGCCACCATGATCTGGGACCACTACAACTTCACCGGTGACGTCGACTTCCTGCGGGAGTACTACCCGGCGATGAAGGGGGCCGCGCAGTTCTTCCTCGACACCCTCGTGGAGGAGCCGGCCCTCAGGTATCTGGTCACCAACCCGTCGAACTCCCCGGAACTGGCCCACCACTCGGGTGTCAGCGTGTGCGCGGGTCCCACGATGGACAACCAGATCCTGCGGGACCTGTTCGACGGCTGTGCCAAGGCGAGCCAGGTGCTGGGCGTCGACGCCGACTTCCGTACGCGGGTCCTGGCGACCAGGGACCGGCTCCCTCCGATGAAGGTCGGCTCGCGCGGCAACATCCAGGAGTGGCTGTACGACTGGGTCGAGACCGAGCCCAACCACCGGCACGTCTCCCACCTGTACGGCCTGCACCCCAGCAACCAGATCACCAAGCGCGGCACCCCCTCCCTGTACACCGCCGCGCGGCGGACCCTCGAACTGCGCGGTGACGACGGGACCGGCTGGTCGCTCGCCTGGAAGATCAACTACTGGGCGCGGATGGAGGAGGGCAACCGGGCGCAGAACCTGATCCGCCTGCTGGTGACGCCGGCCAGGCTCGCGCCGAACATGTTCGACCTGCACCCGCCGTTCCAGATCGACGGCAACTTCGGCGCCACTTCCGGCATCGCCGAGATGCTGCTGCAGAGCCACAACGGCGAGCTGCACGTGCTGCCGGCGCTGCCCTCGGCCTGGCCGAGCGGGAAGGTGCAGGGGCTTCGGGGGCGCGGCGGCTACACCGTGGACATCACCTGGGCCTCCGGCCTGGCGGGCGAGATCCTCGTCAAGTTCGACCGCGACGGCACGGTGAACGTGCGCAGCCAGTCGCTCACCGGGACCTACCAGGTGGTCGACACCGCGACCAACGGTGCCGTCACCGTCACCAGCCCGGAGGCCGGCGTCATCAGGCTGACCGGCCAGGCCGGTCGCACCTACCGGGTGACGGCGTCAGGCACGCCGCAGCAGCCGACGGGCTATGTGCGGATCACCAACGGCACCACCGGCCTGGCACTGGACAGCGGCGGCAACGTCGCCTCCGGATCGAACCTCAAGCAGTGGAACGCCTCCGACGGCAGCACCAACCTGCAGTGGCAGCTGGTCGACCTGGGCGGCGGCTGGTACCGCATCGTCAACCGCACCAACGGCATGGTCATCGACAGCTGGGGCAACACCGCCAACGGCGCCAACGCCAGACAGGCCGCCTGGAGCGGTGGCAACAACCAGCAGTGGCGTCTCAACAGCGTGGGCAACGGCCGCCAGCAGATCATCAACCGCGGCACCAACACCGCCCTCGACGGCATGGGCAACAGCACCGCCGGCTCCACCGTGGCCATGTGGGCCCCCAACAACAGCACCAACAACCAGTGGACCATCACGAACGTGTGACGGTCGCCGGCCTGATTCCCGTGCGCTTCGCCGCGACCGTCCGCCGGTCGCGGCGAAGCCCGCCCCGGTGCGCGCCGAAGGATCCGGCCGGAACGCCGCCGAGCCCGGAGAGTCGCGACGCGACTCCGATCGGCCCGGCCACCGTGACCGGCGCCTTCCCTTGAGCCCTTCGCCTGCGGACCCGGCAAGCAACGAGTAGATCTTTCTGCGCCGTATGCCAAATGTAACCCTCGGACGGCTACAGTTCCCGCGTGCGTTTCATCCCTTTTGTCATGATTTCTGCCACCTTCGCGACGATCACCGCCTCCCCGGCACAGGCGATCATGAATGGTTCGCCCGACCTGACCGTTCACCCGCAGGTGGGAGCGATCATCGGCGACACGCCCAACGATGACGGCACATGGTCCTACTGCACCGGCACGCTCATCTCGCCGACCGTCTTCCTCACCGCCGCCCACTGCGCGGAACCGGGGCAGAAGACCGCCCAGGTCTCCTTCTCCAGTCGCTACCGGCCGGGAGACAAGATCTACACCGGTCGCTACGTCCTCGACTCGCGCTACCGGGACGAGTCCGATCTTCATGACATGGCCGTCGTCGTCTTCGACGCGGCGATCCCCGGCATCACGCCCGCCAGGTTGCCCACCGAGGGACTGCTCGACCGCCTCAAGGCCGACAAGACCCTGAAGACGATGAGATTCACCCCGGTCGGGTACGGCGCCATGGCCTCGGTCAAGGTCAAGCACAGGACACGGCTGACCTACACCGACACCCGCTACCAGGCGTCCATCTCCTTCGAGGCCCTCACCCGCGACTGGCTCAAACTGTCACTGGACCCCTCCAAGGGCGACGGCAGCACCTGCTTCGGCGACTCCGGCGGCCCGAACTTCCTGGGGGGACCCACCTCGGACCTGCTCGTGGCCACGACCATCAGCGGGGAGGACGAGGCGTGCAAGAAGATCAACTACGACTATCGCCTGGACACCCCGGCGGCCCGGAGTTTCCTCAAGAGGTTCGTCACGCTGCCCTGAACGGGTGATCACCCTCCGGGCGGACCTTCGCCGCACGACCCGGCCCGTACCGCGCGGGACCGGAGCGGCCCCGCGACATCCGCGGGGTCGGTGAGACACGGCCACCGTCCGCCGCGCCCCGTCCGGCGGCAGTTCATGCCGCGGCGTCCGATTGCTGAATTATTCATCCTGGCCGGCATGAAAGATGCACGCGCTTTTGATGATTGACGCTCTGGCCGCCCTTGGCCTGCGACCACATAATTGATTTACACCAGGAACAATTATGTCGACGCCAAGGAGAGTGAAAATTGTCGGCCCAGACCATGCTTCTCCTGTCGGCAGGCGTTCGTATTCGCCCACGATCCACGGACGGCTGCTGAGCGCCAACAGCGGCTCGCCCGGCCGCGTGCCATTGAAACGGTTGTGCTGGAAACAGCCACTCGGGTCATCGGTCGTCACGAGAACATCCGGGCTTAAATCGACGCCGAGAATAGCTTAATCCGTGCCAGGAGACAGGAGAAAGAAACCATGGACTCTCAGGTTAAGAAGCCACCACCACTGCTTCTTTTGTGCCTCGCCCAGTTCATGCTGACGCTCGACTTCGCGATCGTGAACGTCGCTCTGCCATGGATCAAGACCGACCTGTCCTTCACCTCCGGGTCCCTGCCCTGGGTCGTCGGAGCGTACGCGCTGTTCTACGGCGGCTTCCTGCTGCTCGGCGGGCGCGTGGGCGACATCATCGGCCGCAAGCGCATGTTCGTGTGGGGCCTCGCGATCTTCACGATCGCCTCCCTGGTCGGCGGCTTCGCGACCTCCTCCATCGTGCTCATCGCCGCCCGCGCCCTGCAGGGCTTCTCGGCCGCGGCGGTGGCTCCGGCCGTGCTGGCGATGATCGGTGCGGGCTTCCCCGAGGGGGAGGCGCGGGCCAAGGCCATGGGCGTGTTCGGCGCCGTGTCCTCGGTGGGCTTCGCCGGTGGCGTGCTCGCCGGCGGTGTGCTGACCGAGATCTTCGGCTGGCGCGCCGTCATGTTCATCAACGTCCCGGTCGGCATCGCGATGGTCGTGCGCGCCGCGATCCGCCTCGACGACGACAGCGTGTCGACGCGCTCCTCGCGTATCGACGTTCCCGGCGCCATCCTGGTGACCGCGAGCATGTGCTCGATCGCCTACGCCCTCACGATCGCCTCCGACGAGGGCTGGGGCAGCGCCGGTGTGCTGACCCCGCTGATCGCGGGAGCCGTGCTGCTCGTCGTGTTCCTCTTCGTGCAGACCCGCGTGTCCGCGCCGCTGGTGCCGCTCTCGATCTTCCGTAACCGCGGGGTGACGGGCGGCAACCTGGTCGCGTTCCTGTCGGGTGGCGTCATGTCCATCTCGACGTTCTTCATCACGCTCTACATGCAGCAGGTGCTGGGCTTCTCGGCCATCCTCACCGGGCTCGCGTTCTTCCCGCAGGCCCTCGTGGTCGTGCTGGCGTCGCTGCCGGTGGCGAAGACGACCGCGCGGATCGGGGCCCGTCCGGTGCTGGTCGTCGGCGCCCTCTTCCTGGTCGTCGGCTCGCTGGTGCTCGCGCTCGCTCCCGCCAACGGCTCGTTCCTGCTGAACGTGCTGCCCGGGGGCGTCCTGCTCGGCGTCGGTGTGACGGTCATGATGATCAGCACCGCGGTGGCGGCCACGTCCGGTGTGGCCGGTGCCCAGATGGGCCTCGCGTCGGGTCTCTACAACTCGAACCGCCAGCTCGGGGTCGGGCTGTGCCTCGGCGTCGCGGTGGCGGTGGCCTCGCTCGTCGGCGGGACGGGGCAGGGCATCACCATCGACGGGATCCAGACGGCGTTCTGGCTCTCCACCGCGCTCTCCGTGGTGATCGTGATCATCTCCGCGACCGTTCTTCCGGCGGTGCGCAAGCCGGCTCCCGCCGCTCCCGCAGCTTCCGTCCCGGAGGCCAGGTCCGCCTCCGTGGCCGGCGCGTAGCTCTTCTGCGGGTCTTCACAGGGAGAGGGGGGGGGGCGGGCCCCCCCCCCCCCCCCCCAAAACCCCCCCCAACCCCCGCCCCCCCCCCCCCACCCCCCCAACGCCGTGGGGGGGCCACCCCACCCCCCCACAGGCCACCCC
>NZ_JBITIZ010000009.1:0-255621 GCF_044459525.1 Streptosporangium sp. NPDC050284 | reverse complement strand
TGTGACGGCCGGCGGCGCGGCGCGCGCGGCGGCGCCGCGGCTGGGCCGCCCCCCCCCCCGCCCCCCCCCCCCCCCGGCGGGGGGGGGGGCGCCCCCCCCCGCCCCGCCCCCCCCCCCCCCCGCCCCTCTCCCCATGTCCGCTCGGGCTCCCCGCGCGCCTCGCTCCTCGCGTCGGGGGCGGAGCACGCTCGGCACCGGCGGCACTCCCACGCCGGGTCCACTCCCCTGGCCGAAGCCGGGAGTCCGCGCCCGGCAGCTCCGACCGCGAACGCGCCGCTCGGTCTTTTCCGGTTTCAGACGGCCGCCTCAGCCGCCCAGGTACTCCCCCGCCGCGTCGAGGAGCCAGGCCGCGAGGTAGGCCGCGAAGGACGAGCGGACGAATATGTGGAACTCGTCGCCTCCGCGCGCGGCGAGGACGACCTGGGCTCGGGCGAGCATGGTCTGGGCGCAGCGGCCGGGGCCGAACACGCGAGGGTGCAAGTCGAGGGCGCAGCCGTGGGAGAGCAGGTCACGGGCCCTGGGACCGGCCACGAGCAGTACGGTCCGCTGGGCGGAGACGTCGGTGACGGCGGCGTGACCGGTTCCGGCCGCGGCTCGCAGCCGGGTCTCCAGACCCGTGTCGCCCGCGGGCCCGACGACGAGCCACTCGTCGGGACCGAGCCACAACACCAGGGTGTCGCTCCCGGCCGTACCAGACGGCACATCGTGGCCGGTGCTCGCGAAGGTGTTCGGCTCGACGGGGAACGGGACGCCGAGGGCGGCGAGGGCGCTGGCGACGCCGGCCGCGGTGCCGCTCCCCGGCTCCACCCGCAGGTCGATCTGGGTGAGGAACGGCAGCTCCGCGATACGAAGGTCCTGGCTCGACACCGGTTCCAGCCGGGCGAGCGGGCTCAACCGCCCGGTCGGTGGCTCAGCCATCGCGGCGCGCTCCCTCGGGGTCGTAGAGGACGTGGTGGGTGACGGTGACGGGCAGCAGTTCCCCTGCGACGGGCACGTACAGCCGCTCGCCGACGCGTTCGCGCCCGCCGCTGACGAGGGCGAGGGCGAAGGTCCTGCCGAGCGCGGCGCTGCGGTAGCTGGAGGTGACGTGGCCGAGCGTGGGGACCGGCGGCTCGGGCAGCCGGTCGAAGGCCACCAGGTGGGAGCCCTCGGGCAGCAGGAGGTCCGGGTCGAGCGGCAGCAGGCCGACCAGGTGCTTGCGGTCGGGCCTGGCGGTGTCGGCGCGGGAGAAGGAACGCTTCCCGAGGAAGTCGGCCTTCTTCTTGGACACCACCCACTCCATGCCGAGGTCGGCGGGGGTGACCGTGCCGTCGGTGTCCTGCCCCACGATGGGGTAGCCCTTCTCGGCCCGCAGCACGTGCATCGTCTCGGTCCCGTACGGGGTGACCGCCCCGGTGGCCTGGAGCGCCTCCCACAGGGCGAGCCCGTCCCAGGCGCTGACATTGATCTCGTACGCCAGCTCACCGGAGAAGCTGATCCGGCACACCCGCGCGTCCAGGCCCGCCACCCGGCCGTCACGCCACGTCATGAACGGGAAGCTCGCGTTGTCCACGGCGAGGTCGGGGGCGAGTGCTGCGAGCACCTCGCGGGAGCGCGGCCCGGCGAGCGCGACCGTCGCCCACTGCTCGGTGACCGAGGTGCAGTAGACCCGCAGCGACGGCCATTCCGTCTGCAGCCACTCCTCCATCCAGTCGAGGACGGCCGCGGCGTTGCCGGTGGTGGTCGTCACCAGGAAACGGTTCTCGGCCAGGCGGATCACCGTACCGTCGTCGAAGACCATCCCGTCGGGGCGGCACATCACGCCGTAGCGGATCGAGCCGACCTTGAGGGTGCTCATCAGGTTGGTGTAGAGCCGGTCGAGCAGCCGCGCGGCGTCCGGCCCCTGAATGTCGATCTTGCCGAGGGTGGAGGCGTCCATCGCTCCGGCCGCCCCCCGCACGGCCCGGCACTCGCGCAGGACGGCGGCCTCCATGTCCTCGCCCTCGCGGGGGTAGTACCAGGGCCGCTTCCACTGGCCGACGTTCTCGAACGGCGCTCCGTGGGCCACGTGCCACTCGTGCAGCGCGGTGACCCGGACGGGATCGTGCAGCGCTCCCCTGTCGCGCCCGGCGAGGGTCGCGAAGGAGACGGGCACGTAGGGCGCGCGGAAGGTGGTGGTGCCCAGCTCCGAGACGTCCACGCCGAGGAGGTGGGCGACGACACCGCTGGTGAGCACCCCGGAGGTCTTTCCCTGGTCGTGCGCGGTCCCCGCGGTGGTGTAACGCTTGACGTGCTCGACCGAACGGAGCCCGGCCCCGGTGGCGCGCATGATGTCGGCGACGGTGACGTCGCGCTGCAGGTCGACGAAGTGGGTCCGGTAGTCGTCGGCGGGGACGAGCCACACGTGCTCGGGAAGGGCTCCGCCCAGTGTCTCGTCGGCTGTCTCGTCGGCTGTCTCCCGAAGGTTCGAGACCGCCTGCGTGTCCCGCGTTCCCCCGGCCCCCGCGGCCTCCGTCGCCTCCCGGACGGACGCGTGGGGGGCGGTCGGGAGGGCACCGAAACCGGCCGCCTCGGCGGCCCGCGCTCCGGCGGCGGCGCCGTCCTCCAGGCAGGAGGCGAGGGTGCGGAGCCCTCGGGCGGCCCCGGCCACCTCGACGGCCTGACGGCAGGTTCCGGGGACGAAGGAGCCGAGCGCCTCGTCGTAGCGAAGTGTCCCCGACGCCTGGCTGAACAGGTGGACGGCGGGGTTCCATCCGCCCGAGACGAGCAACAGGTCGGCTTCGATCTCGCGTCCGCCGGAGGTTTCCGCCTTGGAGGTGTCCGCCTCGGACGCGTTCGTCCCGGAAGCGGGCGCCTGTGAGGCGACACCTCCGGGCGCGGCGGACCCAGACGCGGTGATCCCAGAGGCGACGGCCTCTGACGTGTTCGTCCCGGCAGCGGCTCCGGAAGGCGTGCCGGCCTCGGCGGGTCTTTTCGAGACGGTCACGGAGGTGACGCCGTGTTCGCCGTTCACGCGGGTGACGACGTGACCGGTGAGCACCTCGGCACCTCCGAGGCCCCCAGCGAGGTCCCCCGCGTCGTCCGTGCCGTCCACGTCGTCCGGACCGCTCAAATCATCCGGGCCGCCCCGCCCCGCCGCCCCGCCGGGGCCGTTCCGGCTCGGGTCGGCGGCGAGGCGCGTGTCCACGACGGCGGCGATCTCGACGCCCGCGGCGGCCAGGTCGCGGGCCGCGGCGTAGGCGCTGTCCCCGGTGGTGAACACCACCGCGCGGCGGCCGGGCAGGACCCCGTACCGGTTGACGTACGCGCGCGCCGAACCGGCGAGCATCACACCCGGCAGGTCGTTGCCCGCGAAGGCGATCGAACGCTCGTGCGCGCCCGTGGCGAGCACGACGCGGCGGGCCCGGACGCGCCAGACGCGCGTCCGGGAGGAGGCGTTCTCCCCCCTGCGTTCCACGGCGACCAGGTAGTTGTCGTCGTAGTAGCCGAACACGCTGGTACGGGTGAGCACCCGCACCTCGGGACGGGCCTCCAGCGCGGCCAGCGCGGTGGCGGCCCAGGTCGCGCCCGGGAGGCCGTCGACGCTCTCGCCGGTGTCGGGCAGGCTTCCACCCGGCGAGGGACGGTCGTCGGCGAGGATCACCCGGGCGCCCGAGGTGGCCGCCGCGGTCGCCGCCGCGAGGCCCGCCGGTCCCGCGCCGACCACCAGGACGTCGCAGTGCGCGTACACGCCGTCGTGGCGCGCCGGGTCGGGTTCGGCGGCGAGCCTGCCCCTGCCCGGCAGGCCGATGGCCACCAGTCCCGCGTACAGCTCGACGACGGTGGCCTGGAGCATCGGCTCGGGGAAGGGGTGCTCGATCTGGACGACGGCGTTGGGTTCCTCGGTCCAGGCGGCGAAGATCCCGCGAGGGCGGCCGAGTGCGACGCTCGTCGCGACCGTACGGACGCCGTTGGCGAGCAGCGCGGCGGCGAGCGTGTCGCCCCGGTACCCCTCGTAGTCGCGGCCGTCGAACCGGAACGGCAGTGTCTCCCCGCGATGGCCCGCCCGGCGGAACGGCTGCTCGCTCACCGGCTCACCGGCCCCGGCTCGCCCACCCGGTAGACGGCGTGGAACTCGTTGGTGGCGGTGTCGCGGACCGCGTTGAACCAGCGGCGGCATCCGGCCACGTGGTACCAGCGCTCCGCGAAGGGCCCCTTGGGGTTGTCGCGGAAGAACAGGTATCTCGCCCACTCCTCGTCGGAGAGCGCGGCGGGGTCGTCGGGGTAGACGACGTGGGCCTGCCCGCCGTAGTGGAACTCGGCCTCGTCCCGTGGCCCGCACCACGGACAGGGGATCAGCAGCATCGGTCGGGCTCCTTCAGTGGGCCACCGCGGCGGCGCCGTGCTCGTCCACGAGCGCGCCGGTGGTGAATCGTTCGAGCGTGAAGGCGGCGTTGAGGGGGTGCGGCTCGTCGTGGGCGATCGTGTGCGCGTAGCACCATCCGACGCCCGGGGTGGCCTTGAAGCCGCCGGTCCCCCATCCGCAGTTGACGTAGAGACGGTCGACGGGGGTGAGCCCGACGACGGGCGAGGCGTCGGGGGTGACGTCGACGATCCCTCCCCAGGTGCGCAGCACGTGGGCCCGCGCGAAGACGGGGAACAGCTCGAGCGCCGCCGCCATCTGCCGCTCGATGATGTGGAACGCGCCGCGCTGCCGGTAGGAGTTGTAGGCGTCGATGCCCGCCCCCATGACCAGCTCGCCCTTGTGCGCCTGGCTGACGTAGACGTGCACCGCGTTGGACATGACCACCGTGGGGTGTACGGGCTCCAGCAGCTCCGAGACCAGGGCCTGCAGCGGGTGGCTCTGCACCGGCAACTCCACCCCCGCCATCCGGCCGACGACCGAGGAGTGTCCCGCCGCGCACATCGCGACCCTGCCCGCGGCGATGCGGCCCCTGGTGGTGCGTACGGCCTCCGCGCGCCCGTCCACGACGTCGATGCCGGTGACCTCGCAGTGCTCGATCAGGTCGACGCCCATCGCGGCGGCGGCGCGGGCGAACCCCCACGCCACGTAGTCGTGCTTGGCGATTCCCGCGCGCGGCTGGTAGGTGGCGCCGAGGACCGGGTAGCGGGTGCCGGGCGAGACGTCGACGATCGGGCAGACCTCCTTCACCTCCTCGGGGCCGAGCCATTCGGCGTCGACGCCGTTGAGGCGGTTGGCGTTGACCCGGCGGACGCCCTCCCTGACGTCCTGCAGGCTGTGCGCGAGATTGAGCACGCCGCGCTGGCTGAACAGGAGGGGATAGCCGAGGTCCTCCTCCAGCCCCTCCCACAGCTTCAGCGAGTGCTCGTAGATGCCCGCGCTCTCGTCCCACAGGTAGTTGGACCGGATGATGGTGGTGTTACGGGCCATGTTGCCGCCGGCCAGCCAGCCCTTCTCCAGCACGGCCACGTTCGTGATCCCGTGGTTTTTGGCCAGGTAGTAGGCGGTGGCCAGGCCGTGGCCTCCGCCGCCGACGATCACCACGTCGTAGGAGGGCTTCGGCTCGGGAGCACTCCACAGCCGGTCGGGGTGCTCGGGGAGCTCCTCGGTGCTCATCGTTTTCCTTTCGGCGTGGAGTCCTCCGCCTTCATGCACGGCAAGGAAGTCGACGTCGTCCCTTCTCGGTCCCTCGGGCGAGCCCGCACGCGGGCGGGTTCGGGCCTCGCGGAGTTCACGGGCATCCCCTTCGTTCCCGGTGCCCGGTCAGCCACGCAGGCGCTCCATCGCCGGGTCGTAGAGCGGCTCCTCGGCGACGACGGCGGGCACCCGCTTGTCGAAGTAGCCGATGTGCAGCTCTCTCCCCGGCACGGACAGCTCGGCGGGCAGCCAGGCGTAGGCGATGTTCTTGCCGATCGTGTGGCCGTAGGCGGCGCTGGTGACGTATCCGGCGCGGGACTCACCGTCGTACACCGGCTCCTTGCCCATCACGACGGCGGCGGAGTCGTCGACGGTGAGGCAGGTCAGCCTGCGCCGGGGGGTCGTGCCGCGCTCGGCGAGGGCCGCGCGGCCGATGAAGTCGCCCCGGTCGGCCTTGCGCACGGCGAAGCCGAGGCCCGCCTCGTACGGGTCGTGCTCGTAGGTCATGTCGGTGCCGAAGGAGCGGTAGCCCTTCTCCAGCCGCAGGCTGTTGAAGGCGCCGCGGCCCGCGGCGATGATCCCGTGCTCCTGGCCCGCCTCCCAGAGGGTGTCCCACAGCTTCGCGCCCATGTCGGCCGTCGTGTAGAGCTCCCAGCCCAGCTCCCCGATGTAGGAGAGCCGCAGCGCGGTGACGGGCACGGCGCCGACGTACGCCCGCGCGGCACGGAAGTAGCGGAAACCGCCGGGGCCGAAGGCGGGCCCGGCGAGCGGGGCGACGACCTCGCGGGCCAGGGGACCCCAGACGCCGACGCAGCAGGTTCCCGGCGTGATGTCGGTGACGGTGACCGACCCGTCGGCGGGCAGGTGACGGCGCAGCCAGTCGAGGTCGAGGTTGCCGTTGGCGCCGACCTGGAACAGGTCGCGGCCCAGCCGGGCGACGGTGATGTCGCTGCGGATGCCGCCGTCGTGGTCGAGCAGCAGGCAGTACGTGACCGAGCCGACGGACTTGTCGACGTCGCCCGTGGAGATCCGCTGTAGAAAGGCGGCGGCACCGCGGCCCGCGACCTCGATCCGCTTGAGCGCGCTCATGTCGTAGAGGGCGACGGCCTCGCGTGAGACCTGGGCCTCCGCGCCGACGATCGGCGACCAGTGGCGGGCGGCCCACTCGTTGGGGCGGGGGATGTCACGGCCGTCGAGCAGAGGCGCGTTGGCTCCGTACCACTGGGGGCGCTCCCAGCCGACGGTCTCAAGGAAGTAGGCGTCCAGCTCGCGCTGGCGGGCGTGAAAGGGGCTGGTGCGCAGCGGGCGCAGGTTCTCCGCCGGCTGCAGCGGGTGGATGATGTCGTAGACCTCGACGAAGTTCTGGCAGTCGCGGGTGCGGACGTACTCGGGGGCGAGCTGGTGGGCCTCGAACCGGTTGACGTCGCACTCGTGCAGGTCGAAGGAGGAGCAGTGGCCGTCGGCCAGCCACTCGGCCATGGCGCGGCCCACCCCCGCCGAGTGGGTGACCCACACGGCCTCGGCCACCCAGAAGCCCTCCACCTCGCGTGACGGTCCGAGCAGCGGCATGTTGTCGGTGGTGAAGGAGAACAGGCCGTTGATCCCCGCTTCGAGCTCGGCCTCCCCCGTGTCGGGCAGCAGCGTCTTCGTCTCGGCCCAGGCGGGGGCGAAGTCGTCGCCGGTGAACGCCAGCACCGAGGGCATGACCTCGGCGTCGGCGAGCGGGAGGATCTCCTCGGCGGTGATCGGCATCGGGCGGTGGCCGTAGTAGCCGACGCCGAGCCGATCGAAGCGCTCCCGGTAGTACAGGTCGGCGTCCTGGTGGCGCAGGATCGGCCGGACGGCCTCGCTGTCCTGTCCGGCGAGCGCGGGGACGGGACCTGTCCAGGCGAACTGGTGGGCGAGGGGGGTGAGCGGCAGCGTCATGCCGACCATGCCCGCGACCTTGGGCCCCCAGATCCCGGCGCAGCAGACCACGAGGTCGGCGAGGATCTCACCCCGGTCGGTGACGACGGCCGCGACCCGGTCGTCCTCGACGCGGATGTCCAGCACCTCGTGCCGGTCGAGGACGCGGACACCGCGTTCCCGTGCGCGCGCGAGCTGGACCTCGACGGCGCGCACCGCTTTGGCCAGGCCGTCGGTGGGGACGAACAGCCCTCCGAGGATCTTCTCTCGGTCGAGCAGGGAGTGGCGCTCCACGCACTCCTCGGGGGTGAGCACGCTCGCCTCGATCCCCCAGGAGGTCGCCCAGCCGTGGCGCCGGTGCAGCTCGGCGAGCCGCTCGGGCGTGGTGGCCACCTCCAGGCCGCCCACCTGGAGGAAGCAGTCGAGGTCGACGAGTTTTTCGACGGTGTAGCGGGCGAGCTCCGCCATGGTCTTGGAGGGGTTGGTCTGGAAGACCAGGCCCGGCGCGTGCGAGGACGATCCCCCGGTGGCGGGCACGGCGCCCTGGTCGACGACGGTGATGTCGTCCCGGCCCCTGGCCGAGAGCTCGTCGGCGAGGGCCGCCCCGACGACCCCGGCTCCGATGATGACGACGCGTCGGCCCGCCATACCCACCTCCGTCGTTGCGCAGTCCGAAACGAAGTGCGCTTCCCGCAACAGATTGTCCTCCCGTCGCCAACACTGTCAAGAACGGGCCAGCGGTCGTCCACGGGAAACGGCGAACCGGGGACAGCCGGGCCTGCTCCGTCCCCTCGTGCTCTGAATCGCTCCGGATCTGATGGAGGCTCCGGTGTGCCCCGAGTTCGGATAGGGGAACTTTGGCTGGTGGGTACTGACGGACTCACACGAAGAATTCGACTGGCTTGCAAAGCACGGCCCGTTCCGTCACGTCTCCTGTGTCACCTTCGCCCGGTCCCTCAGTCCTCGCGAGGCGTTGATGCGTCTCGGCGCGGACAGCAACGGCCTCGAAGAGGTGACCTTTGAAAAGCACCAGGAACGAATGATGGAGTACATCGATTCGGACAGCATGCGCACCAGCTACGTGGCCGCGCTGGACGTGAGCGGCTGGACCGTACTGATCCAGCTCTGGACTGGATCAATCGGCCTCAACAGTCTTCTACTGCGTAACCTCTCCCAGAGGGACACCGACACGAACCACCTGTGGCCCGACTCGACCTGTTGTCCACAGAGCCCTCCAGCGCGGGAGATCCCCACTGGGATGTCTTCCTTGCCGCGCTCGCCGAACATCTCGCCGCGAAAGACGGCCATGCCGGCCCCTCCTGGGCCGAATCACGCCGGCTCCACCAGTTCTGGTTCCCGTTCAACACCCCGGCAGCCCGCGTCGACGTATTCGTCCACGCGCCGGCTTCCTTCCGGCGCCGTGGGGTCTCCGTCCATCCCCAAGAACCGGAAGTCGCATAAACGACGTCTCTCTGCCGATCAGGCCGCGTGCGGCTCGAACCATACCGAGCCCAGATCGTGGCCGGAGGTAAGGCGAACGTCAGCGTTCAGCGCCGCAGCCAGATGCCGTAGCAAGGCGATCGTCGGCGCGGTCCCACCCTCCTCCATACATTCGATCTCATCCTCGGTCATACCCGCACGCTCGGCCAGTTCGGCAATGGTCAGCCCAAGCGCATCACGTCGGTCATACAGAGCCTTACCGAAGGCCAACGCCTCTCGAATCATGATCCGTTCAGGGTCCTCGGCCTGAGGCTCAGGTCGCACCCAGCGGGTGTGATAGCCAGTCATCACACCTTCCTCTCATAGATCTCGGCCACCGGCCCATGATGGTCGCGTTCACAGATCTTCTGCGCCCGGACCGCCCTGTCGATCTGCCGCTGATCGTGCTGCTTGGTCTTACGGAAAACCGTGAGCAACACGATCGTCCTACCCGGAGTAGACCAGTACGTCACCCGAGCTGCAACATCACGAAGCCGAACCCGTAGTTCCCAGACCGGCCCTTCCAGGTGGTCCGACCATGGACCACCAAGTTCAGTCCCTTTTTCCGCCAGTAGACCGGCGACCTCATCGACCCGCTTGAAGTCGCTGTCACTCAGGCTGTCGAGCCACTCACGGACTTCGGGTTCGATCTCAAAGCCGTACGGCTTACGCACATGAGGCCCTTCCCGTGCACGCACCCCACTCAGGGTAGTGAATCGTTGCCAACAGTGACGGGCATCGAACCCATCTCGCCCCACATGAGCCCTCATCAGCGCCAAGCCGCCCTCGGAAAATCCGCCGACATGGACGGACACAGTTGAGGCGAATTCTGTCTTAGCGGTACAACCAAAGGACAGGACACGAAACACAAAAGACCCCGACTTGTTTGCACAGGTCAGAGTCTTGCGGTGGGCACCACTGGGTTCGAACCGGTGACATCTCGCTTGCAAGGCGATCCGAGCGAGGGCGCGACCAGGGCCGATACCGGCGCTGACCTGGGCACACAGTCCACAGCCGTCCACCGTTGTCCGCCCCCGTCCGGGGTCGTTGTCACCCGGTTGGTCACCCAGAAGTGGCGCTCTCCGCAGGCTCGCGCGGCTCCTCCGCCCAGACGTCCCGGCTGGAGATCTACTCGACCACGATCTTCGCCGTGGCCGATGAAAGGTTCCAGGTAAGCGGACGACCGTAATAAACCGGTCAGTACGGCACGTTTCCCCCAGGGAACATACGTGACACATCACGGTAATGACTGATCTATAGCGTCACGCGCAATACCGGGTTCCTCAAGGAGCGCGTAGTGCGCAAAGTCCTGATCTCCCTCACCTCCCTCTCCCTCTCCTTCACCCTCGTAGCCGTGCAACCCCAGCAGGCCAACGCCAAGGTCAAACTCGATCTTGAGAGTTTGACCGGCGCCGAGGCCATCTCCCTCATGGCCGCCGGCAAGCTGACCTCGGTCGACCTGACCAAGGCGTACATCGACCGGATCACCGCGCTGAACAAGCGCGGGCCCGGCCTGAACGCCGTCACGGACCTCAACCCCAACGCGTTGAAGGAGGCCGAGGCGTACGACCGCCTGCGTAAGAAGGGCAAGTCGCTCGGCCCCGCCATGGGGCTGCCGATCCTGCTCAAGGATTTGATCGACGTCGAGGGCATGCCCACGACGGCGAACAACTGGTCGCTGCGCCGGTCCTTCCCGGCCTCCGACGCCGGCATCACCAAGAAGCTGAAGGAACGCGGCGTCGTGATCCTCGGCAAGGTGGGGCTGTCGGAGTACGCCAACAGCTTCGGCTCTCAGCCCTCCGGGTTCGGCAACTACGGCGGCCAGGTCATCAACGGCATCGACGCCGACCAGAACCCCTCCGGGTCGTCGTCGGGCACCGGCGCGGCCATGGCCGCGGCGCTGTCGACGCTGGGCATCGGGACCGAGACCTCCGGTTCCATCATCTCGCCGTCGAACGCGCAGTCGCTCGTGGGGCTGCGGCCGACCGTGGGTCTCGTACCCGGTTACGGCATCGCGCCCATCTCGGCCTCGCAGGACATCGCCGGCCCGATGGTCCGCACGGTCTCCGACGCCGCGCTCACACTGGCCTCGATCGCCGGGCCCGACCCGGTGGCCGACGCCGGGTACAAGGCCATGTTCGGCGACGACTACATCGCCAAGGGCATCATCCCGCCGCTCCCCGCGACGCTGCCCGACTACGCCAAGGCCATCGATCTCGGCTTCGTGCGCGGCAAGAAGATCGGGTACAACGGCACCCTCACCGAGGGCAGTCCGCTCAAGATCGCGTACGACGCCCTGACCGCCGCCGGCGCCATCCTGGTGCCCCGCCCGCAGGCGACGATCCCCTCGCTGCCCACGCTGCCCAGCGGCTATGAGCAGCACAAGAGCATCGACTCCTACTACGAGCGGCTCGGCCCGCAGGCGCCGATCAAATCGCTGGTCGAAGAGGTGCAGGTCAACCAGGCCGAAGCTCACCAGGCGCTCAAGTTCGGCAACGTCAACCACCTGAACTCGTCGCAGGCGGACGTGACCCCGGGTGGGGCCAACGAGCAGGCGTACCGGACGAACCTCGCGATCCGTAAGGCCGCCTGGCACAAGGCCATCGACGACATGGTGACGTACACCAACTCGGACCCGGCGCAACCGGCCGACCCGGTGATCGCCATCCTGGGCAGCGCCCCGAGCGCCCCGCAGGCCGGTTACCCGTCGATCACGATCCCGATGGGCTACACCGCGACCCATCGGCGCGCCCAGAACGTGCAGGTCCACGGCAACGCCTACAGCGAGTTCAACCTGCTCGGCGTCGCCTACGTCATCGAGCAGGCCACCAAGCTGCGCCGGCCGGCCAGCCTCGTGAACCCGAGCATGTACCGCTGCGCGAAGACGACCCCGGCTCCGCCGTTCGCCGAGCGCGGCGCCTGCAACCCCGACTACGACGCCGTCCTCAAGGTGACCCACTACGACTCCCGGCCGCTCGGTTTCTCGCTGGAGACCGAGACGGCGCAGAGCCTGATCCAGAGGCTGAACAAGGACGAGGTCTCGGCCGAGGAGCTCACCCGTGCCTACCTCGACCGCATCGCGCTGACCAACGCCGAGGGCCCGGCCACCCAGGCCGTCCGCGAGATCAACGCCGACGCGATCAAGGAGGCTCGCAAGCTCGACCAGGAGCGGTGGAAGTACCGCACCGGCAAGCCCGCCGGCCCGAACGACGCGCGCCCACCGCGTCCCGCCCTCTGGGGCCTGCCGGTGCTGGTCAACGACACCATCGACGCCAAGTCGCTGTCGACCACGGGCGGCTCGATCGCCCTCCAAGGTCTCAAGCCGGCCGACGACTCCGCCCTCGTGGCGAAGCTGAAGGCCGCCGGCGCGATCGTGCTCGGCAAAACCAACGTCACCGAGCTGAACGGCGTCTTCGACGCCAACCTGCCGAAGGGCTACTCCTCGCTCGGCGGCCAGGTCCTGCTCCCGAACGACACCGACAAGACCCCTGCGGGTTCGTCGGCCGGCGCCGCGGCGGCCACCGCCTCGGGTCTGGCCGCGATCACGATCGGCATGGAGACCTCACTCGACTCGGCGCAGCTCCTCGCCCCGGCCGACGCGGCCGGTGTGGTGGGACTCAAGCCGACCGTCGGCCTGGTCAGCACGACCGGTGTGCTCCCTGTGGCCAAGTCGCAGGACGCCCCCGGCCCGATCACCCGCAGCGTCGGCGACGCCGCGACGATCCTCAACGTGATCGCCGACCCGGCGAGCCCGGTCGACTACACGAAGGACCTCAAAGCCGACGCCCTCGCGGGCAAGAAGATCGCCGTGGTGTCCAGCACGAGCGCCCCCTACCAGGAGGCGATCGCCAAGCTCCAGGGCCTCGGCGCGACCGTCACCCAGGTCTCGATCGCCACACCG
The DNA here is from genome assembly GCF_044459525.1 of Streptosporangium sp. NPDC050284. Taxonomy (NCBI): domain Bacteria; kingdom Bacillati; phylum Actinomycetota; class Actinomycetes; order Streptosporangiales; family Streptosporangiaceae; genus Streptosporangium; species Streptosporangium sp. NPDC050284. The sequence goes on along the minus strand of NZ_JBITIZ010000009.1, from coordinate 242,758 downwards.
GCCGCGACCGACAGCGTCGTCGCCACCGAGTTCAAGCGTGACCTGAACGCCTACCTCGGCGCGGCCAAGCCCGGCACGACGCTGCAGAGCATCATCGACTACAACAACGCCAACCCGGTCGAGGGCCTGAAGTACCAGCAGGGTCAACTGCTGGCCGCCCAGGCGATCGACCTGTCCGACCCCGCGACGAACGCCAAGTACACGACCGACCTGGAGGCCGGCAAGGCCGCCAACAAAGCCGTCCTGGACACCGTCCTGAGCGGGTATGACCTGATCCTGGTCCCGAGCGGCAGCAACGTGATCGGCTACGCCGACCGCGCCGGCTACCCCGCGCTCACCATCCCCGCCGGGTATGGCGCGCAGCAGAGCTCGTCGGGCCGCAACCCCATCGGTGTGACGCTGATCGGCGGCGCCTTCTCGGAGGCGAAGCTGCTGGCCGGCGGCTACGCGCTGGAGCAGGCGATCGACGACCGCCTCGCCCCCAGCTACACCAACCCCAGCATGTGGCGCTGCGTCCCGGAGAGCACCTTCTTCACGGGCGAGTTCTGCCTGCCGGGCGACCGCATGGCCCCTCGTTACAAGGGCTGACCACTGGTTGAAGAGAAGGGCCCGCGGTCTCCCCCGCGGGCCCTTTTCTCATTGCGGGGTACGACCTGAGCTGCCCGTCCACTGCCTGACTTGGGCCGGGGCGGCCCTTCACGCAAGGTACCGAGGCCATGGATGACATCTTTGGGAGTCAGTCGCTCACGCCCCGTTCCGAAGATCAGGAACGGGGCGTTTCGGCTGGTGGGCACTACCGGGTTCGAACCAGTGACATCTCGCTTGCAAGGCGAGCGCGCTCAGGAGGTGGGGAGCCAGGCCTTCACCTTGTCGGGGTTGTCGCCGACCCACTTCTCCGCGGCCTCCTCGGCCGTCATCTTGTCCTCGGAGATGTACTTGGCCACGAGGTTCTGGTCCTCGTTCGTCCAGGTGAAGTTCTTGATCAGGTCGTACGCCGGACTGCCGGAGTCGGCGAACTTCTTGCTCACGATCTTGTCGAGGTCGTAGAGCGGGTAGTCGCAGGCCACCTTCTCGGCGTCGGCGTCGCAGCCCTCGGTGTACTCGGGCAGCTTGATCTTGACGAGCTTGACCTCCGACAGGAACCACTGCGGCTCGTAGAAGTAGCCGAGCATCGGGGTCTTCTGCTTCTCCGCCTGCCTGAACCCGGTGATGAGCGCCGCCTCGCTGCCCGCGTAGACGACCTTGTAGTCCAGCTTCAGGTTCTTCACCAGGGCGGCGTCGTTGGTCACGAAGGACGGGTCGCCGTCGAGCAGCTGCCCCTTGCCCCCCGACTCGGAGGTCTTGAACAGGTCGGCGTACTTGTTGAGGTTCTTCCAGTCGGTGATGTCGGGGTACTTCTCGGCCATCCACGGCGGCACGTACCAGCCGATCACCCCCTTGTTACCCGTCGATCCCGCCGAGACGGCGACCTTCTGGTCGTCGATGTACTTCTTCTTCAGGTCGTCGTGGGCCCAGTTCTCCACGATCGCGTCGACCTGGCCGGTGGCGAAGCCCTGCCAGGCGACCTCCTCCTTGAGGTCCTTCTTCGTGACCGAGCAGCCAAGCTCCTTCTCCGCCACGTGGGCGATGACCGCCGCGGTCGCCTCGTACCCGACCCACGGGTTGATCGCGATGTTGACCGCGCCGCACGCCTTCTTGCCCTCCGCGCCCGAGGCGGCCGGAGCGGCTCCCGTGTCGCTCTCGCCGACCTTCGCCCCGCCGCACGCGGAGACGAGGAGGCCGGCCGCGACCAGGAGCGCCATCGCCCGCGGTCGCCCGATCCTCGAAACTGTCACCAGGTCCTCCTGATATTGGGTGTCGTGTGCCGTGTTCGTTCCGCCCGGCGGGTGTCCGGCCGTGCCCTGTCTCCCGGCTGTCTCCCGGCTGTCTCGTCTCTTCCCGCTCCTCACCGGACGCCGTGCGCCTCGGCGTCGGCCCGCCGCGCCGCCGCCCTGGTGATGCGCTCCAGCATGATCCCGAGTACGACGATCGCCACGCCCGCGGCGAGCCCCTTGCCCCGCAGCTGCAGCTGGGAGAAGCCCGCCACCACGTCGTAGCCGAGCGCGCCGGCGCCGACGAGGCCGCCGACGACGACCATGGAGAGCACGTAGATGAGCCCCTGGCCGGCGGCGAGGGTGAGCGCGGCGCGCGCCATCGGCAGCTGCACCTTGGTGATGAGCTGCCAGGTGCTGGAACCCGCGGCCGTGGCGGCCTCCACCGCGCTCGGCGCCACGCCGCGGATGCCGTCCGCGGTGAGCTTGACCGCCACCGGCGCCGCGTAGACGACCGCGGCGATGATCGCGGTGATCCGGGTGGCGCCGAACAGGCCGAGGATCGGCACCAGGTAGACGAACGGCGGCATGGTCTGCCCCGCGTCGAGGACCGGCCGCACCAGCTGGTCGACGCGGTCGCTGCGTCCCATCCAGACGCCGAGAACCACCCCCAGGCCCATCACCAGGACGGTGGCCACCAGCGTGGAGGCGAGTGTCACCATGCTGTCCTGCCACAGGCCGAGCACGACGAGCACGGCGACGCAGACCGCGGTGACGAGCACGATCCTGACATTCGTCAGGATCGCGGCGAACGCGATCAGCACCGCGCCGACCAACCACCACGGCGAGTCGGTGAGCAGCGCCTCGAACGGGTTGAGCAGGCCGTAGGAGACCGCGTTCCTGAACGCGCCGGTGTAGACGGCGAGGTTGTCCTGCGCCCACAGGGTGGCCGCGTCGACGCCCTGGCGGACGTACCGTCCGACGTTCGCCTCGCCGGGGAACTCCGCGGCCCACACGTAGACATGGGAGAGGTAGACCAGCACACCGGTGACCGCGAGGACCGCGCCGATCTCCGCGCGGCGGCAGCCCGCCCCACGGGAGAGTCCGGCCCGGTTCCTGGCCTCGACGCGGCGTCCCGCGGCGGAGGTGACCCGGTCGAGCACGATGGCCATCACGACGATCGCCAAACCCGCGTTGAAGGCACCGCCGACGTCGAGGGTCTCCAGCGCCTTGACGACGGTCTTGCCCAGGCCGGGGGCGTCGATCAGCGCGGCGATGGTGACCATGCACAGCGCGGCCATGATGGTCTGGTTGACGCCGACGACGATGGTCCGCTTGGCCAGCGGGAGCCGTACCTTCCTCAGGGACTGCCAGGCGGTCGCGCCCAGGGAGGTGCTCGCCTCCAGCGTCGCGGGCCGCACCTCGCGGATGCCGTGCGCGGTGATGCGGATCGTGGGCGGGACGGCGTAGACGACGGTCGCCACGGTCGCGCTCGCCGGGCCGATGAGAAAGAACAGGGTGAGCGGCGCGAGGTAGACGAACGTCGGCATCGTCTGCATGAAGTCGAGCAGCGGGGTGACCAGGCGGTCGAACCGGTCGTTCACCCCGGCCCAGACACCGAGCGGGATCCCGATGAGCAGCGAGATCGCGACGGCGGCCAGAGTGAGGGCGAGGGTGTCCATGCTCTCCTCCCACAGCCCCAGCAGGCCGAAGGAGGCGAAGCCGATCGCGGTCAGCAGGGCCACCCTGAGGTTGCCCCACAGCAGCGCGACCGCCGTGGCGATCGCGACCACGCCCAGCCAGCCGACGACCGGCAGCGGGCGCCCGAAGGACGGCTGGCTGATCAGCGCCTGGACGAAGGTGACGAACTCATCGAGGAAGAGCCGAATGTAGTTGACGAAGTACAGGAAGAACGGGTTCTCGTTCCTGCTGTTGTCGATGACCTCGCTCGCCTCGTTGACCCGTACGTGCAGCGGGGTCAACTCCGCGCCGCCGAGCTGGAAGGTGTCGCGGCCCTGGAGGAACACCCAGAGCAGCACCCAGGCCGCGACGACGGCGGCGATCAGATAGCGGCGGGGCCAGGCGGGCAGGAGCCGCAGGCCACCGGCCGGGGTGGCCCTGACGGCCATCAGCCCTGCTCCCCTGACCTGCCCGGCCCGGCGACGGGCTCCGCGGACTCGGTGGAGGCTCTGTCCGGAGACCGCCCGGCGGCTCCGACGGGTTCGGCGGGTTCGGCGGGTTCGGCGGGTTCGGCGGAGGTTCTGGCCGGAGACGGCCCGGCGGCTCCAGCAGGTTCTGCGAGTGTGGCCGGTTCGGTAGTGGCCCCCTCGGGAGACGGCTCGGCAAGCACGCCGAGGACCTCCTCGGCGGTGACGACCCCCAGCAGCTCACCGCCCTCGACGACCTTGACCGGGCGCGTCGCGCGCAGGACCGTGTGCACGACGTCGCGTACGACGACGTCGGGGCCGACCTCAGGGCCGTCCAGCGGTTCGTCCGGCCGGGGCGGGCGCATGATCCAGCGGGTGGTGAGCACGTTCGAGCGGGGCACGTCGCTGACGAACTCGCGCACGTAGTCGTCCACCGGCGCCCCGACGACCTCGTCCGGCGTGCCCATCTGGACGAGCTCGCCGTCGCGCATGATGAGGATGCGGTCGCCGAGCTTGAGCGCCTCGCTCAGGTCGTGCGTGATGAAGATCATCGTCTTCCCGACCTCGCGGTGCAGGCGGATGACCTCGTTCTGCATGTCCCGCCTGATCAGCGGGTCGAGCGCGGAGAAGGGCTCGTCGAAGAAGAGCACGTCCGGGTCCACCGCGAGGGCCCTGGCCAGCCCGACGCGCTGCTGCATGCCGCCCGACAGCTGGTCGGGGTAGGAGTCCTCCGAACCCGACAGGCCGACGAGCTCGACCATCTCCCTGGCCCGCTCGTAGCGGGCCTCCTTCCTCATGCCGCGGATCTCCAGCCCGTAGGCCACGTTGTCCAGCACCCGCCGGTGCGGCAGCAACCCGAAGTTCTGGAAGACCATCGCGAAGCGGTGGCGGCGCAGCTCGCGCAGCCGCCGGTCGCTCGCCTCGCGGATGTCCTCGCCGTCGAACAGCACCTGTCCCGCCGTCGGCTCGACGAGCCGGGTCAGGCAGCGGACGAGGGTGGACTTGCCGGAGCCGGACAGGCCCATCACGACGAAGACCTCCTGGGACCGCACGGTGAAGGAGACGTCGCGGACGGCGGTCACGCAGCCCGTCCTCGCCCTCAGCTCGCTTCGCGATAGCTCCGCGAGCGGGGTTCCGACGACCCGGTCCGGACGCGGGCCGAAGACCTTCCAGAGACCTCGCACGTCGAGGACGGCCCGGTCCTCGCGTCGCGCGGCGGCCTCCGGCCGCACCTGCTGGGTCGGTGACGTCATGGTCGTGACCACCTCACGGGTCGTCTGGGGACGAGGGTCGGTCCGTCAGCCGCGGAACCACCGCTGCGGGCGGGGGCGGACGTTCCGCCGCACGTGCTTGGTCTCCCGATACTCGGCCGGACCCGCCTGGCCCGGCTCGCGGCCTATCCCCGGCCGCCTGAAACCGCCCCGCTCCGCCCGGGGGGCGTAAGGGCGGTGGCGGTGGTCGTTGATCCGGACGGTCCCGCGCCGGAGCCGCCCGTTCACCTTCCACCAGGCCCGCAGCAGCACGAACGGCCGTCCTTCCGTTACCGCATGATCCGCTGCGCATAACGCAGTTGCGTATGACGCATCGGAATGCTTAACGAGGAACAGAATCGTCCTTTTTCGTTCACGCAGTCAAGGGTTTGCGGTCTTCATTCCCGTACCAGCCCAATCGTGAGGAGACCTCGGCCGCGGCCGCCATCACCTGCTCGGCCACCTCGGGGAGGCGCTCGGGCGGCAGCCGGAAGGTCGGCCCGGACACGCTCATCGAGGCGACGACCGTGCCCTCGACGTTGAAGATCGGCGCCGCCACCGCGGTCAGGCCGATCTCCAGCTCGTCGGCGGCGGTGGCGTAGCCACGCCTGCGGACGGTGTCGAGTTCCTCGCGCAGCAGTTCGGCGTCGGTGACGGTCAGGTCGGTGAACGGGCGCAGCGGCCCGGCGGCGAGCCGCTCGAACCGCTCTTCAGGGGCGTGGGCGAGCAGCACCTTGCCGTTGGACGTCGCGTGCAGCGCCACCCGCCGCCCCGCCCAGTTGTAGGCCTGCAGGGCCGAGGGCCCCGCCATCTGGTCGACGTACAGGGCCTCGTCGCGATCGAGGATCGCCACGTTCACGGTCTCGCCGACCGCCGCCGCGAGCCGCTCGCCGCTGGCACGGCTCTCCCGCACCACGTCGAGCCGCACGGTCGCGGCGCCCGCGAGCCGGACGATCCCCACCCCCAGCCGGTACTTCCCCCGGTCGGCGGTCTGCTCGACGAGCTCGTGCAGTTCCAGCGTCATGACGAGACGGAACGCCGTGGAGCGGTGGACCCCCAGCTCCGCGGCGATATCGCTGACGCCGAGGTCACCGTGGCGGGCGAGCAGCCGCAGGACGGACAGCGCGCGGTCGACGGACTGCACCGCAGCGCCATCTCTCTCCAGCTCGTTGCTCATGACACAACTGTAAGCGGATCGCGCACAGGCACGGCCTACGGAAAGCCCCTCATCACCGTCCACGGGAGAAGGCCCCGGCGACGGAGGTGGCCTCCGTCCATGCCGGGGACCGCGCGAGACGCGGCGGACGGACGGGCGCGGTCAGGCACGGTCGGCGGACGGGCACGGTCGGCGGGGAACGACCGGCGCACGGCCGACGGGCGCACGGTCAGCGGGTGAACGACCGGCGGGCGCGGTCAGCGAGGGGAGCCGTCGCGGTGCCGATAGAAATCGGCGTGCTCGGCGGCGAGCGGGGTGTTGCCCAGGATCAGGTCGGCCGCCTTCTCCGCCACCATCATGACCGGCGCGTAGATGTTGCCGTTGGTCACGTACGGCATCACCGAGGCGTCCACCACGCGCAACCCCTCCAGGCCGTGGACCCGCATCGACAGCGGATCCACCACCGACATGGCGTCGACGCCCATCCTGGCGGTGCAGGAGGGGTGCAGCGCGGTCTCGCCGTCCCTCGCCACCCAGTCGAGGATCTCCTCGTCGGTCTCGACCCCGGGGCCCGGCGACAGCTCACCGGCGTTGAACGCGTCCATCGCGGGCTGGTTCAGGATGTCGCGGGCGACCCTGACGGCCTCCACCCACTCGCGCCGGTCCTGCTCGGTGGACAGGTAGTTGAAGCGCAGCGCCGGGTGAACCCGGGGATCGGTGCTCTTGATCTTCACCGAGCCGCGCGAGTCGGAGTACATCGGCCCGATGTGCACCTGGTAGCCGTGCCCACCGGCGGGCGCAGAGCCGTCGTAGCGGACCGCGATGGGCAGGAAGTGGAACATCAGGTTGGGGTAGTCGACGTCTTCGTTGCTCCGGGTGAAGCCGCCCGCCTCGAAGTGGTTGGTCGCGCCGGGGCCGCTGCGCAGGAAGAGCCACCGCGCGCCGATGAGCGGCCGGTTGCGCCACTTCATCGCGGGCTGCATCGACACCGGCTGCTTGCAGCCGTACTGGATGTAGACCTCCAGGTGGTCCTGGAGGTTCTCGCCGACGCCCGGCAGGTCGTGCACGACGTCGACGCCGAGGGCGTCCAGCTCGGCGGCGTTGCCCACCCCGGAGAGCTGGAGCAGCTGCGGGGAGTTGATCGCGCCGCCGCACAGGATCACCTCGCCCGCGTGGACCGTCCGGCCGTCGTACTCGACGCCGACCGCGCGCCCGCCCTCGAAGAGGATCCGGGTGACGTGCGCCCGCGTCCTGACCTCCAGGTTGGGGCGGTTCATCACGGGGTGCAGGTAGGCGCGGGCGGCCGACAGGCGGCGCCCCCTGCTGATGTTGCGGTCGAAGCGGGCGAAGCCCTCCTGGCGGTAGCCGTTGACGTCGTCGGTCAGCGGGTATCCGGCCTGCTGCACCGCCTCGAAGAAGGCGCCGAACAGCGGGTTGCGCACCGGCCCGCGCTCCAGCACCAGGGGGCCGCCCCTGCCCCGCCAGGAGTCGGCGGGGTCGGCGGCCAGGCAGTTCTCCATGCGCTTGAAGTAGGGCAAGCAGTGGGCGAAGTCCCAGGTCTTCATGCCCTCGTCGGCGCCCCAGCGCTCGTAGTCCATGGGGTTGCCGCGCTGGAAGATCATCCCGTTGATGCTGCTGGAGCCGCCGAGCACCTTGCCCCTGGCGTGGTAGATCCGGCGGCCGTTCATGTGCGGCTCGGGCTCCGACTCGTACTTCCAGTCGTAGAAGCGGTTCCCGATGGGGAAGGGCAGCGCGGCGGGCATGTGGATGAAGACGTCCCACGGATAGTCCGGGCGGCCCGCCTCCAGCACCAGCACCCGGTTGGCGGGGTCGGCCGACAGCCGGTTCGCGAGGGCGCTTCCCGCAGAACCGCCCCCGACGATGACGAAGTCGTACATGTCTGCCTCGCCTCGCTCAAGCTGGAGGTAATGCCGGAAATTGTAGCGAATGGCGCAATGGGCTGCACTATTCGCAACGGCGATTGTTCCCGCGATGGCATTCGTTGTCCCCAGCGCCTACAGTCCCTGGCTATGGGCAACGATCCCCTCGGCGGCCGTACCGCCGACAGCAGTGGCGGAGTCCAGTCCGTCGACCGGGCCATCACCATCCTGGAGATCCTCTCCGAGCGCCGCGAGGCCGGGGTGAGCGAGATAGCCCAGGAGATATCGGTCCACAAGTCGACGGCGTTCCGGCTGCTGGGGGCGCTGGAGTCACGCGGCCTGGTCGAGCAGGCCGAGGAGCGGGGAAAGTACCGCCTCAGTTTCGGGATCATCCGCCTCGCGGGCGGGGTCGCCTCCCGGCTCGACCTCACCCAGCAGAGCCGTCCCGTCTGCCGCCGCCTCGCCGAGGAGATCGGCGAGACGGTCAACATCGCCGTCCTGCGCTCCCACTACGCGATCAACCTCGACCAGGTACGCGGCCCGGCGGCGGTCACCACCCACAACTGGGTCGGCGAACTCACCCCGCTGCACGCCACCTCCAGCGGCAAGATCCTGCTCGCCCACCTCGACGACCTGCACCGGGTCCAACTGGTCACCGCGAGCGGGCTGAAGACGTACACCCCGAACACGATCACCTCGGCCGACGCGCTGGAGAAACAGCTTCTTCAGGCCCGCGAGCGGGGTTACGCCGTCACCGTCGAGGAGTACGAGATCGGCCTGAACGCCGTCGCCGCGCCCATCCGCTCCCACGACGGCGAGATCGTCGCCGCCGTCAGCGCGTCCGGCCCGGCCTACCGCTTCGGCGAGGAGCGGCTGCACGAGCTGGCGCCGGTCGTGATCGCCGGAGCCCTGGACATCAGCCACCGCCTCGGCCACACCGACCGAACCTGAGCGCCACGGTCTCGCCGCAACCACCCCCGCCTGGTGTGCGGCGACCGGCAGCCCCGTGCCGATCGCGAATCGTGCGCCGTAAGCGCCGCCCCGCGGATCGTGCGCCGTGAACGCCGTCCTCCGGCCCAAAAGCGTTCGCCCCGCGTTCCTCGGGCGGACTAGCGTTGATCTCCCTCACGCGCGGGAGGACGCGCCCCGCCCCGCGCCCACGAGCCGGCGAACTGGAGAAGCCATATGACTGCTCAGCTCGTAGCACTCTGCTTCGACGCGAACGACCCGCTCCGTCTCGCACGCTTCTGGGCCGGAGTCCTGGGCTGGGAGACGGCCGACGACGCCCGCGACGACGTCACCCTCCTGCCGAGCGATGACACCGGATTCCGGATCCGATGTCTGCCGACCCCGGAGAAGAAGACGCGCCAGAATCAGATGCATTTCGATCTGACGAGCACCTCCCTTGAGGACCAGCGGCGCACGGTGGCCAGATCGCTCGAACTCGGCGCGCGGCACATCGACATCGGGCAACGCCCCGAGGAGGGGCATGTGGTGCTCGCCGACCCCGAGGGCAACGAGTTCTGCGTCATCGGGCCGGGCAACAACTTTCTCGCCGACTGCGGATTCGTCGGAGCGCTCGCGTGCGACGGTTCGCAGGAGGTCGGATACTTCTGGAGCGAGGCGCTGGGCTGGCCGCTGGTCTGGGACCAGGACCAGGAGACCGCGATCCGCTCGCCGCACGGCGGACCAAAGATCACGTGGGGCGGCCCCCCGGTGGCGCCGAAGACCGGGAAGAACAGGCTGCACTTCGACCTCGCCCCACCCGCGCACGGTGATCATCAGGCGGAGGTCGAGCGTCTCGTCTCCCTTGGCGCGACCCTGATCGAGAGCGGTCCGCGCGGGACCGGCCGGGTGCTGATGGCCGACCCCGACGGCAACGAGTTCAGCGTGTCGCCCCCGCCGACAACGTGACCGGCCCCGGCGGATCGACGCCGAGCCGGCCGGGAGACCCAGGTCACGTTCGTCCGATGTCACAGGGAGTCGGGCTGCCTCGTCTCTGGAGGTGTAGCCATCGACGACCACGAAGGGGCACACCATGGACGCGCGACTGAACTACTTCGCCGACCCGACCGCCGGCAAGATCCTCAAGCACTTCATGGCGGCGGGCAAGGCGCTCAAGGAGTCGCCGCTGCCGGCCGCCACGCAGGAGCTGGTGGCGCTTCGGGTGAGCCAGATCAACGGCTGCGCCGTCTGTGTCGACATGCATACCAAGGACGCCGTCGCCGCCGACGAGAGCTCGGTCCGGCTGAACCTGGTCGCGGCGTGGCGGGAGGCCACGGTCTTCACCGAGGCCGAACGTGCCGCGCTGGAGCTGGCGGAGGAGGGGACCCGGATCGCGGACGCGGCCGGTGGGGTCGGCGACGAGGTGTGGGCGTACGCCGCCAAGCACTATGACAGTGAGCAGCTCACCGCCCTGGTGCTCCTGATCTCCTTCATGAACGCGGCGAACCGAATGAATGTCATCAGCCGGCAGCCGGCCGGCGACTACGAGCCGGGCCGGTTCCACTGAGAGGGCGGGGATCAGGTGTGAGCGAGGTCGAGGAGTTCGAGGAGCTGCGGCCGCTGCTGTTCTCGATCGCCTATCGGATCCTGGGCAGTGTCGGCGAGGCCGAGGACGCGGTGCAGGAGACGTGGCTGCGCTTCGACGGCTCGGCGACCCGGCCCACGTCGGCCAAGGCGTTTCTGTCGGCCACGGTGACGCGGATCTCCATCGACGTGCTGCGCTCGGCGCGGGTGCGGCGGGAGGAGTACGTGGGTCCGTGGTTCCCCGAGCCGCTGCTGAGCGATCCGTATCAGGATCCGGCGCGGGCGGCGGAGCTGGCCGACTCGGTGTCGATGGCGGCGTTGCTGCTGCTGGAGCGGCTCAGCCCGTTGGAGCGGGCGGTCTTCGTGCTGCGGGAGGTGTTCGGCTTCGGGTTCGACGAGGTCGCCGCGGCGGTGGGCCGTTCGGAGGCGGCGTGCCGGCAACTGCTGGTGCGGGCGCGGCGCCACATGGAGGCCGGGCGTCCGCGCTTCGAGGCGGTCCGCGCGGAGCGGGAGGAACTGGCGTCACGGTTCTTCGGCGCCTTCCGCGAAGGTGACCTCGCCGGTCTGCGTGAGCTGCTCGCCGCCGACGTCTCGATGGTCGGCGACGGCGGCGGCAAGGCCCCGCAGCTGGCCAGGGCGGTCGTCGGCGCCGAGTCCGTGGCCCGGCTGCTCGCCTCCCTCTCTCTCAAGCTGGCCCGGATCGACGTGACGTTCGAGCCGCACGAGGTCAACGGCGAGCCTGGCGCGATCTTCCGCGACCGGGACGGCAAGGTGCTCTACACCCTGGTCCTCGACATGCTCGACGGGCAGGTCCAGACGATCCGCTCGGTGATCAACCCCGACAAGCTCGGGCACGTGGGCCCGGTGGCGGATGCCTGGGCGCTCGTCCGCGAGCTAAGGCAGGCACACCGGCGCACGAAATGATCGTGCCGAGGAGCGGGGGCCCTCGGCACGATCGTTTCGTGCGCCCTCGCTCCTCGGCTCGGATGAATCGGTGGCGGGCGGTACGAGCGGTTCCTTACGCGGCGTAGGTCTCGAACTCCGCGACCTGCGGCGTGGCGGTCGCGCCGGTGATCCTGAAGGTGATCTTGCTCAGCGAGGTGGCGGTGAAGGTGATGGTGCCCGCCCCGCTGCCGGACTTCAGCACGGCGCCGTTGGCGGGGTTGACGACCTGCCAGGCCCCGATGGCGCCCGTGGCGCCCGACGCCTCACGGATGACGATCCTGGAGACCGTCTTGGCGGAACTCCACTTGATCGAGATGTCACCGGTCGACCCGGACGGCGACCAGTAGGTGCTCAGATTGCCGTCGCGCACGTTGCCGTAGCTGGTCCCGCCGCCCTTGCTTGAGCCGTCGGAGTCGGCCCCGATGCTGAGGTTGGTCCCGCCGGACGGAGGGGTCGACGGCGTGACGGTGGGGGTAGGGGTGGGGTTGCCGGACGGCGGCGGCGTCTGCGGTGAGCAGCTGCCGTTCGACACCTTTATCCCCTTGTTCGCGCCCGCCGTCTGGCTGACGACGCTCGGCACGCAGCTCGCCCCGTCGAGGCTGTAGGAGTACGGGACGCTGACGGTGGTGTTGGACTGCGGGTTGGGACCGGCGGGGTTGTTGTCGCCGCTGCGGCTGGACCAGGTCACGTTGTCGAAGATGTTGCCCGCGACCTGCCAGTAGCCGGCCTCGCTGGTGTAGAAGGTGCCCAGGACGTCCTTGGAGTTCCTGAAGTAGTTGTTCTCCACCTTCGCGCGGGCCCCGGCCCGGGAGTTGATGCCGGACTCGCGGAGGTTCACGTAGGAGTTGTTGTAGATGTGGGCCACGCCGCCACGCAGCAGGGGCGTGCGGGAGTCGATGTTCTCGTACAGGTTGTGGTGGAAGGTGACGAAGCCGTTTGAACGGTCGCTCTCGCTGGACCCGATGAGCCCGCCGCGGCCGGAGTTGCGCAGGGTGCTGTAGGACAGGGTCACGTACTGGGTGTCGTCCTTCATGTCGAAGAGGCCGTCGAAGCCCTCCGACTCCCCACCTGAGGCCTCCAGGGTGACGTGATCGACCCAGACGTTGCGGACACCGCTCTCCATGCCGATGGCGTCACCGCCGTTGGACGTGGGCGAGCCCGACTTCTTCACGTTCCTGATGGTGACGTTCTGGATGATGATGTTGCGGGCCTCGCGGATGTGGATGCCCAGCTGGTCGAAGACGGCACCGTTGCCGACCCCGATGATCGTGACGTTGCTGATCTGCTTGAGCTCGATCACACCGGCGGCGGTGTTGCAGCTTCCGCCAGACACCTTGGTGGTGTTGCCGTGGTTGATCGTCCCCTCGACCTGGATGGTGATCGGAGTGCTGCTGCTCGCCCGGTTACACAGGGCCGCGTGGATCGCGGTCCCCGTGGTGGCCCGCACCGTCTGCCCGCCCGCGCCGCCGGTGGTCCCGCCGTTGGCGGTCGCGTAACCGGTGGCGCTGCCGACCGCTGCCGACGCCTGGAACGTCGGCAGGACCACACCGACCGCGGCCACGGTGGCCGCCGCGGCCAGCCCCGCCTTGAGTCGCAACGCGACTGCTCGTCTCATCCTCGTCTCACTTTCTTCGCCAGGTAGGGGGCCCGCGAATCCATACGGGTCGAATCCATGCAGGTCGACACGGAAAGCGCTTTCCCATCGCTTGCACGATAACGTCGGCCGTCAAAAGGCGTCAATGGCGACGGTGAAAGCTGCAACAAAGCTGCACACGCACCTGTGAGCTCCACGTAACGCGCCACCTCCACCCAGCGGCCGAGGACGACCACGAGGTTCCGGGGTCCGGCCGGGGATCGCGGACCCACCCCTCGAACACCGAAGACCTCCACCTTTCCGCGGTCGAACGATCCGCACTTCCGACGAGTCCGGAGCGGTGGTTACCCGGGACGCGAATTCCTTGCCGTATCCGGCCGTACAGCGGGAAAGACTCCGACACACCGTCCGGAAGTTCGAACCTGACGTAAATCCCGGTTTCACCCAAGGAGGAATCGGCGATGTTCGGATTGTTCGGACAGACACCGGCCCGAACGCCTCCATCGGGAAGGATTTAATTCCGGAAAGGGCCACCTTTTTCGGCTTCGGCGATTCGACGGCGGGATCGCGACGGGAGACGGGACTCTCCGGCGAGGCGTCATCCCCTGGCAGGACCGCCGCTATACCGCGATCCTACCCCCAGGTCAACCCACCTCATGCACGTTTCTCACGAACCCCGGCCATTGGATTGACAAAGATCACAAAAAAGCCGCACATCTTGATTATCGGCGAGCTCACAACGCTTTTACGGCCGACGATAAACCATCGAACCATCGGCCCGAATTTTATATGCAATAAAAAGTGTCATCAATATTGAAAGTACGACGACTACGGCACACACTCGGCGTTAAGAAGGCCCACCCCCCAGCTTTTGGAGCCTCAATGGACCGAGCCGTAACCGGAACTCACGGGCGTAGGAAAACGACGCTCCGGCGACTCACATCCGCCGTCGTCGCGACCCTCGCCGTGGCGTTCCTCTGTGTGCCGTCCGCCAACGCCCTCGCGCTGCCGACACCAAAGGACCTGACCGCCTTCCTCGACCTCGAATGCTTCAAGACCGACCCGTACCAGCCGCCCACCACCACGCTCACGCTGCGGCACCTCAACCCGGTGCTCGGCAACCTGCCGGTCGAGACCGTCACCCTCGGCCAGCGTGAGCAGTTGTGCGTCCCGGTCGCCAAGAACAACCAGGCGCCGCCGTCGCCCGCGCTCGACTTCATCAGGTTCATCGACCTGGCCTGCTACAAGATCTCCGGAACCACCGTGAACACGGGCCTCGTGCTCAGCCACCTCAACCCGCTTTTCCAGGGCCTGCCACGCACGCAGATCTCCATGACCACCCCGCAGCAGCTGTGCGTGCCGGTCATCAAGAACAACGCGGTCCCGCCCGCGGAGATCCTGGCGTTCGTCCGCCACATCGACCTCAAGTGCTACGCCATCACCCCCAACACCTCGCTGAACCAGCAGCTGTCCCTGCGCCAGCTCAACCCCGTCCTGACCCCGATCATCCCCACGCACGGCGCTCAGATCCTCAACGCCCGCCAGCTGTGCGTCCCGGTGCAGAAGGCCGGCGACAACATCCCGGGCGAAGTGCTCAACATCGTCCGGTGGATCGACCTGGAGAAGTTCGACCTCGCCACCCCGGCCCTGCCCACGGTCTCGCTGACCCTGCGGCACATCAACCCCGTCCTCGCCGGCCTCCCCGCCGAGAAGGCCGTCCTCAGCGGCGCCAGCCAGATCGCCCTGCCCGTCGCCAAGAACGGCAACTTCCCACCGGGCTGACCTCCGGCCACGGCGCCTCTCCATCGGCGCCGGCGCATTCCAGGAGTCGTCGCAACACGGTGATCGGTCGTCGGCGACGAGAAACCTGACAGGACGCTCGGCCGCGGCACGCGGCCGAGCGTCCTGTCGCCGTTCGGCACAGTCGCGCTCGCCTTGGTGCATGTGAGACGAGATGGACACCCTCCTCGCGAGCCGCGAGCCTCCGACCGCACCTTCATATAGCCGTATACGAATGATAGTATTCGGGCATGCCATTGACTGCGGTGGACAATCCACTGACCCTGCGGCTGCTCGGCCTCCTGGTGGAGCGGCCGATGCACCAATACGCGCTGGCGGTCGCGCTCAACGAGCGCTATCCGTACCTGAACGCCAAGAGCGGCTCCGTCTACACACTCATACGGTCGCTGGAGGCGGCCGGATGGGTGGCGCCGACCGGGGTCGAGCAGATGGGCAACCGCCCGGCGCGCACCGTCTACGCCCTGACCGATCAGGGCTGGAGCGTCTTCAAGGAACGGGTGCGACGCCAGATCCGCGAAGCCAAGGTGACAACCTCGGCGTTCGTGGACGCCCTGGCCTATCTCGGCGCGCTCGACCGAGCCGAGGCCCCGCACGTGCTACGCGAGCGGCAGACGTCGCTGGAGGAACGGATCGCCGAGTTGGAAGGGGCGAGCGACCCCGGCTTGCCGGAGATCACCATGATCGAGGTCGACTTCGTCCTGCACCAGCTGCGCGCCGAAGCGGAATGGATCCGCGCGCTGATCACGCGCGTCGACGACGGCGAGCTGGCATGGCCGGTGAAGGGACAGGCATGAGCGCGATGACGTACGGCATCTACGCGGCAGGCCAGGTGGCCGCCACGGTGGGCCCGCCGGACGACCCGGCGGCCATCGACGACCTGGTCCGAGGCCTGAGCGGCGGACGGCCCTTCCTCGTCCGCGAATACGCGCACTTCCTGGGAACGCCCGCAGACCCCGAAAAAGCGCGGATCCTGGCACCCGACCGGAAAATGCGCGAGCTGACCATGCCCGACCGGTGGTACGTCACAGGAAACCGCCGACTCGACCTCGTCCTGTGCTACCTACCCGCCGAACGCGACCTCGACGGCTGGCTAGCCTTCATCGAACAGGCCGTTCATCGATACGGGGCCATCGCGCGCTTCCTGCAGATCACCCTGGAGCCGAACTTCAAACTGCCCTGGATCGACGGCAGCTCCCCCGGGGTCCTCGACGCCCTCACCACCGGGACGCGCCACGCCCGCCGACTGCTCGACGCCGCCGGGCACCGTGACGTCCGGCTCGGATTCTCCGTCGCCGAACCGCCCGAGTTCCTCGGCGGCGACGAGGAGTTCTGGGCGTACCTGGAGGCTCTCGCACCCGCGGACTTCGCAGCCCACGTCGACTACGTGGGCCTGGGGCTCTACCCCGACGCTTTCTCCCCCGTGCCCGAAACCGCCCTCGCCGGGCTCACCGAGCACGCACTGCGCCATCTGCGCGAGCAGAACATGC
The DNA here is from genome assembly GCF_044459525.1 of Streptosporangium sp. NPDC050284. NCBI lineage: Bacteria > Bacillati > Actinomycetota > Actinomycetes > Streptosporangiales > Streptosporangiaceae > Streptosporangium > Streptosporangium sp. NPDC050284. Next base: position 226,159 of record NZ_JBITIZ010000009.1, on the reverse strand, counting down.
CCCGTGCCCACCTCGGCCCGAACGTGCCCATTCACATTGCCGAGAACGGCACCCCCACCGGGCCCGACCGCACGCCGGACGACCAGGCATCCCGGCTCGACATCATGATCCGTACGGTGGCCGCCGCCGCCACGCGCCACAACATCACTCACCACGAGCTGTTCGGCCTGCGTGACGCCGACTCCGCCCGTGCCGAGCCGACCGCCCAACTCGGGCTGACCACCAGCGACTACCGCCCCAAGCCCGCCTACGACGTCTACCGCAAACTGATCGCAGAAAGCTGAGCCGCACCTCACTCCGTACCGAGCCGAGCGCGCTCAGGGGCCGTCCGAGGCCGGCTTCTCGATCCCCTACGGCCGAGAAGCCGGCCGGTCGCCCGGCGCTTCGGCGAACGTGGCGCCGATCTCCATCATCCGCTCGACCGCGTAGGCGGGGTCGATCAACGCCTCGGGAGTGTGGAGTCCCGGCGCCACGGTTTCGCCGCGCAGGCCGAGCAGTCGTTCGACACCGAGGGCGACGGCGAGCGCGGTCAGGTCGCGCTGCCCCTCCGGGTGGCGGAGGTGGCACCTCCTTCTGAGCGGCGCGCCCCGGTGATCCTCTCCTTCGAGATCGATCCCGACCACGCTGGAGGCGGGCTCACCTCGGCGCCTGTCTTCGGCGGACACACCGACCGCGAACGCGAAGCGGACGTTCGGTGCGCCTGTCGCGAGGGCGAGACTCGGAACGTCGAGGGCGGCCATGAGCTGACCGGGCAGGACGGCGCCGTCGGCCCCGAAGACCTCCACCCGCGCGTCGGGGCCGTCGACCCAGCTGAAGACGCCGTCGCGACGGACGAGACCCGCCGAGGTGGCGGCCGTCAGGCGTTCCATGTCCGCCGCCGCCGCGGGCCCGCCGATGTCCGGCTCGTCCAGCACGGCGCCGACCCCGATGGTGTCGATCCGGCCGAACTCCCTGGCGAGGTCCAGTGTCGCGAGGGTGACGAGACCGGCGTACCAGTGGCTGGCCAGCAGGATCGGCGCGGCGCCGGCCCGCCGGCCGCCCGCGACGACCTCGGGGGCGATGTCCGTCAGGCCGCTGGAGAGGCTGACGTACGGCAGCCCGCGGTCCTGGGCGTAGCGCAGTCCGTTCAGGTGGCTGTCCCACAGTGCCGCGACGACCGCCGAGTGTTCATGGCCTGCGGGGAGGCCGAGGTCGTCGCGGCGCAGATCGACGGTCACCGCTGTCGCGTCGCCGAGGTCGTCGGCGACGCGCCGCGCACGCTCCAGATCGCGGCCCGCGATCGTGAGCGGCAGCGTCGGATACCAGCGGCGCAGGATGGCCGCGATCCCCGCGCCCGTCTGGCCGGACCCTCCCATGATCAGTACCGATTTCGCGTGTTCCATCGCGTTCTCCTCTCACGTCTCCACTAACCTACATTTTGTAACCTACACTTTGTAGCCTAGGCTGGGCGGCAACGCAAGGGAGGACGATGGCCCCGGCATCGACCCGCCTGTCCAAGCAGGCCAGGCGGGAGCAACTGCTCGACACCGCCCTGACGATCGTGCGCGACCAGGGCGCCGACGGCCTCACCCTGCTCACCCTCGCCGAAGCCGGCGGAGTGAGCAGGCCGATCGTCTACGACCACTTCGGCACCCGGCCCGGTCTGCTCCTCGCGCTCTACCAGCGGCTCGACGAACGCCACAGGACCGCATCGGCACAGGCGTTACAGGAGGCCGAGCCCACCCTTCGCGAAACGGCGCGCGTCCTGAGCGACGCGTACTTCGTGTGCTCCACCGACATGCCCGAATGGAACGCCGTCTCCGCCGCACTGAGGGGAAACCCGCGGATGGAGACGATCGAGCGGGAGATGTTCGACAGCTTCACCGACCTGATGGCCTCGGCGTTGACGCCGTACTCCGGCCTCACACCGGAGGCCCTTCGGCTGCGCTGCGTCGGCGCGCTGGGTGCGGCCGAGGCGATCGCCGCGGAACTGAACCGGGGACGGACCACCGCCACCGACGCGGTCGCCGCGCTCACCGACCTGATCGTCGGCGGCATCACCGTCGGGACCGACCGATCGGCGACCGACGGTTCATCGCGGTAGTCCCATGGACAGACGGGAACTCCGCCAACCCGTCGAACAACGCGTACGAAACCGGATTCGCTTCCGTCCTACGGCCAGGCGGCCAACTGGAACCAGACCGACTTGCCGTACGGGTTCAGGGTCCAGCCCCAGTTGTGGGAGAGGTCCTGGACGATGGCGAGACCACGGCCCGATACCTCCAGGTCGCCGGTCCGTCTCAGGCGCGGAATCGCGATGCACGCGTCGTAGACGTCCACGGTCAGCAACTCCTTCTCCCTGCCGACCGTGACGCGGACAGGACTCATGGGAGAAACGTCCGACGAACCGTACGCCAGCGCGTTGGTGACGAGTTCCGAGGCGAGGAGTTCGGCGATTTCCGGGATTTCTCCGGCCGCCTTCCAGTCGGTGGCGACATCGCGCACGAACCGGCGGGCGGACGCGACACTCGCCGGTTCACGCGGTATCCACTTCTCCCCCAGCGGAGAAAGTCCGGGATTCATCGCGTAGCGATATTCGGTCAGCGCCGCGCTCGCCTTGAGGACCTCTTCCATGATTTTCTCTCTCCGTCTCGGATTTCGTATGTTCAGCCTGCCGAGACGTGGCTACTCTTGGTAGTCGAACGGTTACCAACGCTGCGAGCTGGAGTTCATCGGCCTTTTGTTGAACTCCGACAAGGAGGGCATCATCTCCAATCTCTATACGCCTCAGGCGATCTGGGGCAGAGAGCTGCGCCACCACCGCAAGGCCGCGGGCCTCACCCAGAGCCAGCTCGCCGAGCGGATCCACTACAGCGAGTCCCTGATCAGCGGGATCGAGACGGGCCAGATCCCGTCCTGCCCGGATTTCGCCGAGCGCTGCGACGAACTCCTCGAAACAGGCGGCCTCCTGTCCCGCCTCCTCGACTGGCGCAAAGGACAGGTCTTCCCCGCGTGGTTCGGGAAGTGGAGAGACAAGGAGCAGGAGGCAACCGCGCTACGCGCCTATGAACCGCTCGTCTTTCCCGGCCTCCTCCAGACAGAGGGGTACGCTCGGGTCCTGCTGCGCGGAGACGAGACGGCCGTGGAAGCTCGCCTGGATCGTCAAAGCATCCTCACCCGGGAGGACCCCCAGCCTCCAACACTCCGCTGCGTGGTGGACGAAGCGGTTCTCCACCGCCCCATCGGCGGCCCCAAAGTGATGAAAGAGCAACTGGAGCACCTCATCTCGGCGGTCAGTCCACGACTGAGTGTTCAGGTGATTCCCCAGGGGATGCACTCGGGTTTGATGGGCGGATTCGCAATTGCCACCCTAGAAGGAGGGGACAACGTACTGTATGCGGAGACGGCAGTTCGCGGCATCACGACGAGCGATCCGGAAGACGTCGCCATTGCCGTGGAGCGTTTCGAGGCTATCCGGAGCGAAGCGCTGCCGATAAGCATGTCCATCGATCTCATCCAGAAAGCGGTGTCGGAAAAATGGACCTGAGCAACGCCACGTGGGTCAAATCCAGCCTCTCAGGAGACAACGGCGGAAACTGCGTCGAGGTCGCCACGCTCAAGGACACCACCAACCACCCCCACCTGATCGCCGTACGCGACTCCAAAGACCCCCACGGCCCCAAACTCCTCCTCACCCCCACCACATGGACCACCTTCCTCAACCACCTAAAAACCGACAAGCTCACCATCGACTAAAGGACCGCTCTCCATCGTCGGAACACCGACCACCCAGAACAGGCAAGATGACCCCGTAAGGCTCGGAGAGCTGCCCGTCGGACGTCTTTCGTGGGCACCGAGCAGGAGGAGGTGGTGATGGCTGGGCGGCTGGTTGAGCTGGAAGTGGAAAACTTCCATAGCTTGCGGAAGGTGTCGTTGCCACTGGGACCGGTCAACGTGCTGGTGGGGCCCAACGGTGCAGGCAAGACGAACGTGCTGAGGGTGTTCGACTTCTTGGCCGACATCGTCCGGACCGATTTGGGACCCGCATTGGAGGACCGGGGAGGCTTTGACGAGCTGGTGTTCCGGGGTGGCGACCTGCGGCCAGACCATATTCAGATCGGGTTGAAGGGGCACTGGTCCGTGCCCGAGACATCCGGATGCCCGCTTGACATGTACCGCTTGAAGATCAACGGTAGCCCTCCGGCGCGCGAGGAGATCTTCCACCTCAGCCGTGCCGGCGGGTGGCGGAACCGGATCGAAGTGTCCGGTGAGAGAGTTGCGAGTTCACAGTACGGGGCCGACGAGGTGATATCGGATGACGAGTCCGAGCGGCGCACCGCAGTAATGGAGGTCGGGATCCAGCCGTTCAGCACCGGCCTGTCCACTCTGCCCCGCCTGTCAGAGAGTTTCGGCGGGCGAGAGGTGGTGGCCCTGGCCGACTTTCTCACCACCTTCCGCGTCTTCGACGTAGACGTCCCCCGTGCGCGCATGCCCTCGCGCGTTTCCCGGAGCGGATATGAGGCCATCGCGGACGACGCCTCCAATCTGGCGAGGTTCCTGTTGACTCTGCGCGATACCGATGAAGAGGCGTGGGAGCGACTCCAGGCCGACGCCATAGAGGTGCTCCCCCAGCTCGAAGCACTCGATTTCGACTATCCGTCCGGGGGCGCTCGTTCCGTCGTCGTGGTCCTCAGGGAGCGCGGGCTGCGCGAACCCACCTCACTGCTCGACGCCTCCTACGGCACGATCCGCCTGCTTGGTCTTCTCGCGATGCTCTACGACCCCAGTCCGCCCGCGCTCACCTGCGTCGAAGAGATCGATCATGGCCTGCATCCTCAGGCGTTGGAGATCCTCGTCGAGCGAGTCCGGGAGGCGAGCGACAGAACACAGTTCATCATCGCCACACATTCACCGGCCCTCGCCGACCGGCTCAAGCTAGAGGAACTCATCGTTTGCGAACGAGCGGAAGATGGTTCCTCCGTGATCCCGACGGTTTCAACTTTCAGCGAGCCGTAATCGCTCGTACGAGCAACTGCGAGAAGACGCCACCCGTTGTTGCAGCGATCACATGTGCCTCACATCCGTAGGCTTCGCGGTCCTCGGAGCCTTGATGCTCCTCGGCGATACTCACGGCTTCCGGCGGCCGAGCCCGCGACGACGACCCCGTCCGTGCAGACCGCTCCGCCCCCCTGCCGCGAGGCAGGTAAAGGCTTGCCGGGGCGGCGGGCCGAGCGGCTCGATCCGGTCCCGGTCGTGACCGACATTGGCTCGGGCGGGCCCGCGAGCGTGCCAGGCCCGGCGAGGACCCGACCACCGCCGCAGCGGCGACCGCCGGCGCGGAAGCGGGCGCGCGGCCTCTGATCCCGCGCTGGCTGCGCGGGACGGGAGGGGCGCCAGGTCACCGCGTCGGCCGTTCTCCGATTACCCAGGTCCTTCCGTTACACAGGAGCGGGCCGTACGTGTAGGTCCTGCCGCTCTCGGTGCCGGTGGCGACCAGCCAGCCGCTTTCCTTGGGCTCGAGTTCTCGACACATATCCTCGGGAAGACCCCGGCTCGTACCCCCTTCCGGTGCGAGAGTGGCGAAAGAGCCGCCACCGACCTTGTGTTTGATCGTGACGGTCTCCGCAGTGTGGTTGTAGATGTGAAACTGTTCATCGTCCCGGGGTGTACACGCACCGAGAAAAATCATGGAGATCACCGCCAGAGCCGTCGAACACAGGAGGGTCGGCGTCGGGCATGCTCCACGAGGTGTGTTCATGACGACCTCCTCGTTCCCGTCCCCGATGTTCACCCGTGGTGCCCGCCGCTTCTTTCAGCGAGCCAGGTGATGGTCATGTTCATCTGGGGAGCGCAGGATCGGCGACACGGTTCTCCTCGGAACACACTACAGTCGGCCGGAGTCGCGGTTCGCTGTCTCCCCGCCGACGACGTTTGAATCCTGACCCTCTGTCATCACCATGGGGTGAGTTATCACGCGTCGTCGGCACTTTCTCACCGTCACCGCGCCGGAGAGGCCGGGACAGAGCCTCTCCGGCGCAGTGAATCATTTACGGTCGCATCGAAACCACCCGGGCACGACCGATCACGGGATCTTCGAAGAAAAGAACGCACTCGTCGGTACGTCAATGAACTGTGTCCGATAGGCATCCGGGAAGAAGTAGCCACGAATCCGGCAGCTTGAATTCATTGCGCTTGTGCCCACTGTGTAGGAGATAGCGATTCTGCGGTCATCAGGGAAAACCCCCGGATGGATTCTCACCCCATGAACGGCGGAATATTTAGGGCTAGTCGCCGTCTCCGGCGGGGTGTACAGATCGACCATCTCCGACCCAAATCCCCATGCGGTCCTGGAAGGTATCGCGATAATTTTCCCCGGCGCCTGGGACGCGGGTGTGTGACGCACCAGCCAGAACAGGCCGTTGATGTGAACGACACTGAAATCCACTTCCGACTTCGGCAGCAGAGGCTTGGACGCAGAGCACGATTCCACCCATTGCGCGGATCCTCCGCTACCTACACCGGCGTAATATCGCCAGTGGGTCTGGTCGACGAGGCCGGAGGAACCCGAACCGGGCGCACGGGCGAGGTAGAGCGGCTTCTCAGCCTGGGCCCCGTCGGCTTCCCAGCCGTAGATGTAGGTGTATCCGTCGTGGTCCAGGAGCGAGGCCCCCCAGATAATCGGGTATGGAGCTCTGGCAGAGCAATCCTGCAGGCTTGTGGGAGCGGCGTTGATCACGTTTTGCGTTCCAAGGTCGTCAGCCGAGAACCTGGCATAGGCGCCACGTGTGTTCTCGTCCCCTATTCCCTCGTAGTAGAACTTGATCACCTCGTTGCCGAAGATCTTGGAGTCTCCGGTCCAATACTGTCCTCCCTCGCCCACTGGCGTTTTCGCGTACCGAGACCAGAAATCCGTGCCGGGGTCGGTCTCCCGGCAGGTACTGCCGCCAGTGATCGTACGCAGTGTCGACCCATTTTGGATCACCACTGAATTCCGGATGTAACTGGTCTCGTTACCGGCCGATCGCTTCGCGGGATCACCGAGGAAGGTGTCCGCGAAGAACCACGCCCGCTTCCCCTCAGGCAAGGGCAGGGACTGGGCCGCGTCACCGCCGCTCCAGTCCGCACACTTGGCATTTTCACCGTATGTCTTGAACATGTTGGTCAACGCGGCGTTGATCTGCGGCCCAGGTTCGGTGACCAGGGAGGCGCTCCAGTTCACCGACTCGTCGTTGGCGTCGTTGCCCGAGCCGGCCGACGCGGCGACCGTGTCGACGCGGGCGATGATCAGAGTGGCGACTTCCCCTGAGTTAAGGGCGATGGACGCGGATCCGGTGCTCTCGGACATGGTCGCCCGCGACCACTGCAACGGAGTTCGTGCCGCCAGTCCCGACCAGGTGACCAGCAGATATCGGAAATCCGGCGGCGAATGCTTGTTGCTCCCCGTCACGGTGATGTTAAGTTGCCCGTTACCTGAGGCCAGAGGGGTGAACTCCAGATATGAAGAACCTCCGGGCTGGATCACGGGTACCAGTCCTTCCGCCGAGCCCCCCCACGCCAAAGCCCTCTCCGTGGCACGAGCGGGACGGTTGTCAGGAGAAAGCTGATCGCGCCAGATAGAGGAGGCGTGCGGGTCACTGTAGCCGTCAGCGGCACCGAGAAAAGCGGTTAAATTCGTTGTTTTGGCCCCCAGTCGATAGTTGGCGACCGCGAAGCCCGCCAGTTCATTCTTGAAGTTCCGACCATAGCCAGCCAGGACTTGATCGATGGCTTCTATCGGAAGTTTGTCGCCCATCACCTGCCAGGTCTGCCGCACGAAGTCGAAAGCGGTCGCCTCGGTCAGATAATTCGCCAGGATGAATGCCCCGTACTGCCGTTTGGGACTGGTGCTCCACGGCGAGAGCGCTACGTTCAGCGCCTGCTCGGGTTTCTGTAAGAACAACGGCAGGTTCCACGCGTAGGCGTCCGACTGCGGACCAAAGGGGTTGATCTTCTTGTACACCTCGTGGGTGGCCCACTCCGCTGTGGCCTCCATCCACCAGTTGATGGAAGTCAGGTTGGCGCCCAAGTGCGTATTGGGCAAATAGTGATACTGCACGGCGTGAAACATCTCGTGGTAGGGAAGGTAGGTGTACCTCCAATGTTGCCGCGCGCCGGGGGTCGACGGAAACGGGTCGCCTGGATCGGGGGGAAGCAGGATCACCGGCCCTGCGGTGTCACTGCCAGGCCCTCCTGTGGGAATGGTGATGCCTGGATGATTGGGGTTGGCTCCACCGAAATCGAATCCGACGGCCACCTGGACTCCCTGGCCGGTGATGTCGTATCCCCAGGACTTGTACTGCTCCCACGCCTTGACAAGGTTGAAGGTGATGGAGTCGATGGCGTCGGGAATGTCGTTCCCGTCGCCGTCCACAGCCTGGACTCCATCTTCCGAAGTGAGACCGTCTACGTTGTAGTAGATTTCGAACCTGGTCGTCGTGTTCTCGGTGTGAAGGCAGGAGAAATCCTGCTCCAGGTAGACAACGGCGGCACCGCACTCTTTCCACGCCGCAGACGTCGTGGCGGACTCCGGTGGGGCAGAAGACCCCGTCACGATCGGGCCGGGGCTTTCGAAGGCGTCCTTCAGCCATAGCTTGGTCTCGGGGGACGCCTGCCGCTCGGCCAACGACAAGGCGTAGTAGAGGGCTAGGCCCGCCTCGTGCGGCACTCCCTCCTCCGCCCGCAGTCTCCTCGGGACCCTCTCCGGGTGCATGAGACGTTCGACCGAGTAACGTGCGTACTCGTCGACGCTGATCTCTCCGTGCTTCCACGCCTTGGAGAGCGGGTCGTCATCACCGAAGTCGGGTTTCTGCCCTGCCAACTTCCTGTGTGACTCGCTTTCCGGGCGTTCAACCGGCCGATACGCCGTTGGAGCGCCGGCCTCGTCGGGAGGGTGCAGTCGCACCGGCCCGCTCGCCGGATTTGGGGACGGGGACGGGCTCGCCATGGCGCCCGGCGTCGTGGATGACTGCAGGAAAGCCGCGAGCATACCGATCACCGTCAACGTCGCCACACGCATCCGGAAACGGTTTCCAGCTGAAAGCAATGGATTTTCCACCTGTCAAGAGAAGTGACGAACGAGATCACTCGTCAACGGGATGTCGATCCAGCCTGTCGGCAGAGGCTCCGCGGGTGCGAAAGGGCATCCGAAGCCGCTGCCCAAATCCACGCATGCGTCAGCGCCGGAGCAGATTCTGGCCATGACATTCATCACGCCGACGTTTGGGAGGCGTTATGGACAGGAGGCCGGCGTGAAGGCGACCGCGTCGAAAACCACGCTTTCGTCTCCCACACCATTGCCGTTGAGAGTGCTCAGCGATACTTTCGCCGAGCCGGAGAAGTTGAACACGCCGAGGGACACCCAGCGGTTCGCCCGCTGACCGGGATTCGCCTTGACAGGCCGCTGCGTGATCACTCGTGGTCTGATGCCCTGGGCGGTGTGGACGTCGTATCGGGCCTGTCTGGTGTACCCATAGTGGTCCGGCAGGTGGACGAAGATCTCTCTGAGCCCGTTGACCGGCTGGTCCAAAGTCCACGTGCCGATGACCCTCATGACCGCCCCGTTGTGGCCCGCGTTGCGCGTGTACGCGAACCACTGGTGGCCGCCGAAACCGTTGCCGAGCTGCTGGAAGTCCGCCTTGGCGGGAACCTTTCCCGCGGCATCCTTGCCGAACTCCAGGGTGAAGGTTCCCGAGTTGGTCCAGCCCGTGTTGTCGCAATTGCCTCGGACGGCGGGAGCGGTACGGGGGACGTCATCGACGATGAGGGCGCCGGACGGCAGGCCGGGAGTGAGGCACGGATACCAGAGATCCGTGGGTTCCTCGCGTTCGGTGGACGCCCAGGAAGGGTCCGAGTAGCGGATGGTGCCCTCGTTCCCGCACTGGACCGGGCAGCTCTTCCAGAGTTTCGGGATGTGCCACCAGCATTTGAAGTCCGCACGCAGACACGTGCCCCGAGGTGTGGAGGCCGGGTCCTCATGGTTGACGGTACCGGGCTGGCAGTTGTTGTGATCCCCGCCCGAGCTTCCCGGCGCGACACAGAACGCGCTGAGATCGACGACGGAAAGGTTCGCCTGCTGGATCACCGGGACTATCGCGGAACGATGGAGGGTGTCGTTCCACCAGGCGGGGTTGTAGCCTGCCTGTTCCTGGTACTTACCGAGATTCGTGTCCCAGTAGGTTTTGGTGATGGGCCAGGCGGCCCAGCCGAGTACCTTCTCCTGGTAAGGCCAGTACTGCGGGGTGGCGGCGTCCATGTAGGTGTTGCCGTCCAGGAATGGGTGGCGCCCCTGCTTCCAGATGGAGCTAGAAGGGTTGTTGGTCCAGCCGAGCCCCCAGGCGCCGTTGTTTGGCTTGCCTTCTGCGTCGTTGCCGTTGGCCTGCGCCCTGGGGTGCCAGCCGGAGTTGTAAGCCCAGATCGCGAAGTACCAATTCTCCAACTTGGAGGAATCACCGTTGTTGGCGATCATCTGTCCGCCGGTGTCGGTCCGGATCTGGTTCCACTTCTGGGTCAACGTACGCAGTCCTGCCGCGATGTTGGTGACGTAGTCGAGCGCCACGGCTTTCTGCTTCTCCACCGGCAGCGCAACCTCTCCGGGGCGTGTCGAGCCGGCTTTGCGCATCCCGTCGGTCTGCTGAGAGATGCCGTACCCGCAGTCCGCTTCGGTGAAGTCGATGGCCCAGTCGTTGGAGGGGTCGGTGTCGTAGATGTCGACCCCGTAGTAGTTGCCCACCAGCGGGTTGCCCGTCTCGCCTTCGGAGACCCGCCGCTGGGCCTGCCAGAGGTTCGACTCCTGAGCCAGGATGCCGAGCATGATGTTCGTCGGCACCCGTCCTCCGCCCTGAAGGTCCTCGGCGGGGAACATCGCCTGCGGAGACCACGATGCCAGTCCAGATCCTTTCCAGTTGGTGGGCCGCGTCAATGTCAGCCGTTTCTGCACGAGCTGATCGACCGCCCACTCCACCTGGCGCCAGTGCGGCTGGTACGTCTGCAACTTCGGATCATTGCGTGGAACCGCGCAGCTGTGACCCGCGTCGATCGGATCATCCGCGGCCGCGCTTGCCCGCGGACCGCTCCCGTCCTTCCCTGCCTGTTTCGCGATCTTGGTGAGCGTGGGATTCATCAGCGTGCCGGTACGAATCGTCGGAGTGGATACTGTTTTCGGCACCATCTCGAAGCTCAGCTTCGCCTTTGTCGCTGGGACCTCCGCTTTCACGTCGATCCGTTCGGCGCCGCCGTCGACCGCGCCATCTCTGCCGACACCGTCGATTCCGGTGCCCCTGGGGTCTCCGCGCAGTCCTTCTCGCAGGCCATGCCGGGCTGCACCGGTGATGACGAGTTCACCTCGAGACGAGACTTGACCGGTGGCCGGAGCGTTGAGGGCGGTCATCTTGCCGGGAAGTTTCTGAACCTTCTCCGCCTTGCCAACAAGAAAGACCGCGCCCTCGCTGCCCGCGCGGATCGAGAGTGCGCCCAAATCACCCTCGGCCAGGGTCCTGGTCTTACCGTTGTGGTAGTAGCGAACGGTCACACGACCCGCGGCCTCCTCGGCGAAGGCGATCCCTCCCTGGTCGTCCACCCGGATATCGAAGGGGACGGAGTCGGTCTCAGCCAATGTCCTCAGTTTCCCCGAGCCGGAAACCGAGACGAGGGCAGTGCCCCTGGCCACCGCGTAACCGTCCTTGTACGGGACCGCTGAAGTGATCTGCCCCGGAATGACGACGGGATCGGTGGTTCGGCCTTCGCCGGTCTTCACTCGGAGCAACCGGCTGGTGCGGTGCTCCTCATCGGCCCCCTGGGTGAGCGCGACGGTGCCGTCCGCCCCACAGCCGGGGTTGAAGTACGCCAGGGTGACCTGATCTTCGAGCTTGACGACTGCTCCGTTGTCGATGTCGACCACCGCCGCGAAGGCTCCTCGCGCGAAGAGTTCGGGTCTGTTGGTGAAATGGCGCGGAGCGTAGGCGACCATCATGCGGTTCCCCTCCCCGGTCAGGCAGGCGTTGCCGATCCATTGGTCGGTGTCCATCCCCGGCTCGCTGAGCGTGGCGACCGTGCGCCACTGGTAGCCAGCGTCCCCCCGTGCTACCAGGACGTGAAACCCAGTGGAATCACCCGCCGTGGCGAAGGCGAGATCCTTTGACGTCCTCCATCGCTTCGAAAGAACACGATCTCGCTGGCCGGGAACCACCTGCGAGATCTCCGGCGGCGGTCCAGGCGCCGGCGTCCCAGAATTCGATTGGGAAATCCCCCCTTCCCGAATACGCGCTTCCAAAGGGTCGGCCGCCGCACTCCCCTGAAGGGGCAAGAGCGCCCCAAAAAGGAGTGTTGCGGTCACACCGGAAACGAACGTCAATCTCTTCGATACCGTGCGTGACATAAGGAACCACCAAAGTGAGATAGAGGGATGGAGACGAATCTCGAAGCCGGGCCTCTCACCCCGAACGCTTTCGGCGATGCCGCATTTACTCAGAGCGATAAACGGCGCGTGATATGCAGAGAACCAAAGTCAGATGAGTATCACGCCTATTTTGGGAAGTCAAGGCAAACCTACTCCGATAAGGTGTTGCGTCCGCACCGACTCATTAGGCATCATGAATATGATCATCCGTTGACGACCTCGCTCCTCGCAGTGGGCGATGCTCCGTCCGTACTCCCGGAACTCGGGAAAGCCATTGGAGAATATTGACCGAAGAGTCAAGGACACCGACCTTCACAACAAAAAAGGTGGCACGTCACGTACTCAGATCACGAGAAGTTGTCATTCCGGGATCGAGTCACCCTGAATCGATCCCCCGGAGGCCGATCGAAGAGTGCCGTGGTCCGCGATTTTCCCCGATCGCTCTGAAACCCCAAAGTTTGGTCTGACCAGGCAGAAAGAGGAACGATATGCGATCCCTCGGTGCTCGAGCCACCCCTATTGCTCGCCGCGCGGTTCTACTCTTCACCGGCTTGGTCGTGGCCCTGGGCGTGCTACCGTCGACGGCGGCGCATGCCGACGGGATTTACCGGTGGCAGAACCAGCGCAACGGCGGGTTCCTGGAGGTATGGCTTTCATCGCACAGCAATGGCGCTCAAGTGATCACTTGGAGTAGCAACCCCGGCTCCAACAATCAGTGGTGGGCGGACTACAAGCTGACCGACGGTTACTACCTACTGCAGAATTACAACAGCTCGAAGCACCTGGACCGCTTCGACAGTCCCTCGTCCTCAGGCGATTGCAGCGCATATCAGTACAGCTCGACCGGTGACGACTGGCAGCGCTGGAGGTACGAAAGGATCTGGAGCGACTACCACGGCCGGTACTTCGTTCGCTGGATCAACAAATACGGTTGCAACGGCGATCCCTGGTGGGCCTTCCTCGCGGCGCACTCCGGGCAGTCGGACGTCTACACGTTCCAGGACGACGCCTGCGTGCCGGGCGCCATCCCAGACGCCTGCTACTGGCGAAGGAATGGCGAATGACCGTGATCGAGAAGAGGACGAACATGTTCACCAGGAAGCGGCTACTGGCCGCAACGGCCTTCGCGGCCTTGACGCTGACCGGATGCGGCGACCAGCAGTTCCAGGATGTCGGCCTGACTTCGGTGCAGCAGACTCCCGGCCCCACCGGTCCCACTCCCGCACCGACCGTTCCTTCCGAGACCGGTGGCCCGGCTCCGGTCGCGGAACCGTCCCTGGGGCCTGTACCTCGCATAACCAACGGCGACCGGGTCCCCATGCCACTCGATCCGTATATGACGTCGATGAACGACATCAAGACCATCGACATGGCCCGCGACATCGCGGGTGCCCAGTGCATGAAGAGGCTGGGATTCGATACATGGACTGCTGACACGATCCGCACCTGGGATCCGGCGTCCTACACCGAATTCGACCTCTTCGAATACCTCGACCCGAAGGCCGCGGCGGCGAACGGCTACCTCCCCGCCGGAGGCGGTTCTTCCCGTACCTCCGAAGAAGCCGACCGGAGCTCAGGACGTCAACCGACCAAGAGCGAACTCGAAGCCTATTCGGGCTCGGCCGCTCAGACGTCGAAGAAAGCCATCCCTCCCGGCGGCTGTTCGGGCGCCGCGGAAACCGAGATCTACGGGGACTCCCGCCGTCTCCCGGCCGACCCCCGTGAGCTGGCGGTAAGGTCCCGCATCCTGGCAAAGGGCGACAGCAGGGTAAAGACGGCGATTTCGGGCTGGCGTGCGTGCATGGCCAAGAGCGGCCTGCAGTTCGTCGATCCCGCACTCGCCTCACGTGACCCTCGATGGGTGTCACGTGACCCGGCCATGCCCGCTGGTGACGAGGAGAAGCGGGTGGCCAGCGTCGACGCAGAATGCCGGCTGGAGGTCAACCTGGTGGGAACCTACAAGACGGTGCGCGCCGCCTATGAGAAGCGCCTGCTGGAAGAGAACAAGGCCCAGCTCGATGCCGCGAAGACGGTTTTCGACACATGGCTGAGGAACGCCAGGACCATCATCGCGGAGGGCTGACCCCGGTGGAGGTCCTGATCCCGACGAAGCCGCCGGGATCAGGACCTCGACGGACGGAAGATCCAGGAAGTCCGCCGGTCCTACGAGCCGTGGCCAGCGGCCACGGCTCCTACCGGAGGCCGTCGAAGAGGTCGTCTTCTCGGTCGGCCGCCTCGGGGACGCGGTTGACCGCGCGGATGAACCCCTCGCTCCCGAAGGCCCGCTGCTGCGCCTCGAGGGGCATGCGCAGCATGAAGATGTTCTCCCCCTGGCTGGCGTGCGCCTCCAGCGCCTTGCGCTTACGCTCCACGTCGATCATCGCGGTGATCTGCTCCTCCGGGACCCCGAAGTCGTCGGGCAACTCCAAGTCCTCGAGGGCGACGCCGGTCGAGCGGAGGAACTCGAACAGCTCGCCGACCCTTTCGCGGGGCACCGCGGTGTAGTACTGAGGATGAAAGCTGGGCGTTATGACGGTTGGAGGGGCAGCCCGGTCTCGGCGATAAAGCCGTCCAGTAGCGTCGGCTGATACTGCATCTGTTTCAGTTTGCTGCGGATGACGAGGGTGAGCTGGTCGATATCGTCGACGGCGAGGTTGAGCAGCTTGTCACGCAGGCAAGCCCATACCCCCTCGGCCGGGTTGAGCTCGGGTGCGTAAGCGGGAAAACCGGTAGAGCAGCAGCCAATCGGGGTGCGCGTCGATGAACGTCGCGGCGCAGACGTGCGCGGGCAGCCCGTCCCAGACGACCATGATCGGCCCACCCAACTGCTGATGCGCCGCGCTCAGCAAGGCGGTCAGATCTCCCGGCCCGAACCCCTTTACTGCGATGGTAGGTGATCATCTGATAGATCAGCCGCGTGCGCATCCCCTGATTCACGCAGACCAGCCCGGCGATCGACATCCTGCCCGACGCGCTGCCCGGCACCGGCAGGATCAGAGTCTGCCCCCGCGGCGCCCAGGTCCGGCCCTTGGGCGGCCTCAGAGGTCGCCCGGCCTCATCGACGAAGACGACCCACGTGCCCCAGGCTGTCGCGACGTTTTTATAGCTGCTCTTCACCCGCGCACCATGTAGGACACCCCGAACACCGCCTTGATCAGTAGCCTGACCCTGGTCAGGGTCCATCGCTGATCAGCCTAAGGCCTGTCTGACAATTCGAAGTGGCGGAGCCAGAGCATGACGGATGCCAGGGTGACACCAGCGAGGTAACGGCTGGCGAGCTTGTCGAAGCGGGTGGCGATGGCTCGCCACTGCTTGAGCTTGGCGAAACACCGCTCTACCTGGTTGCGCTCCTTGTAGGTGACCGTGTCGAAGGCGGGAGGGCGACCTCCTTTGCTGCCCTTGCGCTTGCGGTTGGCGATCTGGTCCCTGCGCTCGGGGATGACCGCCCGGATACCCCGCCGCCGCAGGTGCAGGCGGATCTCCTTGGAGGAGTACCCCTTGTCGCCCAGCAGGCGATGCGGGCGGGTGCGGGGCCGGCCGATGCGGCGGCGCAGCCGGAACTTGGTCATCACCGCTTCGAAGACGGTGCAGTCCACGACGTTGCCGCCGGTCAGATGCAAGGTCAGCGGCAGGCCGTGAGCTTCGGTGATCAGGTGGAGTTTGGTGGTGAGTCCACCGCGGGAGCGCCCGAAGGCCTGTCGTCTTTGGGACTCTTTCGTATCGATCGTCCCGCCGTCGTTCCCCTTTTTCGGGCTCCGGCGGCGTGCTGGTGGGCGCGGGCGATGGTCGAGTCGATACTGACGGTCAGTTCGACGGTGCCGATCGAGTCGTCCTTGACCTGCAGGTCCTCCAGGATCCTGGCCCAGGTGCCGTCCTCGTCCCAGCGTTTGAACCGCTCGTAGCAGGTCTGCCAGGGGCCGTATCGTTCGGGGATATCCCTCCAAGGGGCTCCGGTACGCAGCCGCCACAGGATGCCGTTGATGACCTCGCGATGGTTGCGCCAGGGGCGTCCCCTGCCGTCCGTTACGGGCAGCAGGGGCTCGATCCGTTGCCAGGCCTTGTCGGTCAGTTCACCTCGTCGCACCACGAACGATCATCTAACCGTACCTGGGATGATCATTTATCAGACAGGCCTTAGCCGTACATGCCCGCGCCATCTCCCAGCTCCACCTCCAGCTGCTCCGGTTGCCCATCGCTCAGTCGGCATCTGCTGCTGGGCTCGTGAGCGGCCAAGGCGGCCTTGCCGTCCTCTGACCAGGCCCGGCGCCATTCACAGGCCGACTTGCAGGTGATGCCCCAGCAAACTGGGCCACCCGCGGCACACCGATTCCTCCGGCGAACAGGTCCGCGGCCCGCAACCGCAGCTCCTCACGCTGCGACCGCACCCGGGCGGACAAGCCCCCGCTTCTGTCCGCTCACCTCACACCTCCAGGTCTACACCCACACCGACAACGCACCGGAATCGGCCCCAAGCACACCGTTACGCCGAGATTTCAACCTCAGTACTTCTGTCTGACTGATAGGCATGGGAGTGACTCCGGTTCGACACCCATGAAGGTGCTCCTCCAGCTCGGCTTCGACCAGCGGAAGAGGCTTCCTTCGGGATCCCGGCGTCTCGACCTTCTTCACCTCCGGCAGGACGCCTTTGTCAACGGCGTGAAGTGAAAGCCAACCGTCAGGAGCTGTTCAGGGACGGGAACGGCGGAGGAGTCTGATGACGACGCTCTTGGAGGTGGGGGTGTTGGAGGTCTCCGCGACCGAGTCCAGGGGCACCAGGACGTTGGTCTCGGGGAAGTAGGCGGCGCAGCAGCCTCGGGCGGTGGGGTAGGCGACGGCGCGGAAGCCTTCGGCCCTGCGTTCGCCGTCGGGCCACTCGCTGACCAGGTCCACCATGTCGCCGTCGGCCAGGCCCCGCTCGGCGAGGTCGTCGGCGTGGACGAAGACGACCCGGCGGCCGTTGCGGATGCCCCGGTAGCGGTCGTCCATGCCGTAGATCGTGGTGTTGTACTGGTCGTGGCTGCGGACCGTCTGCAGCAGCAGCCGCCCCGGTGGGACCCGCAGCACCTCCAGGGGGTTGACGGTGAAGTTCGCCTTTCCGGTCGCGGTCGGGAAGCGGCGCTCGTCGCGGGGCGCGTTGGGCAGGGCGAAGCCGTCCGGGTGGCGGGCTCGGGCGTTGAAGTCCTCGAAGCCGGGGATCACCCGGGAGATGTGGTGGCGGATCACGTCGTAGTCGGCCGCGAACCGCTCCCAGGGCACCTGCGGGTCGGCGCCGAACAGTTCCTTCGCCAGGCGGCAGACGATGTCGACCTCGGAGAGCAGGTCGCCGGAGGCGGGCGGCAGGTTGCCCCGCGAGGCGTGGACGAGGCCCATGGAGTCCTCGACCGTGACGAAGCGGCCCGCGCCGCCGTCGGGCGCGGCGTCGCGTTCGGTGCGTCCCAGGGTGGGCAGGATGAGCGCCTCCCGCCCGCACACCGCGTGGGAACGATTCAGCTTGGTCGACACCTGCACCGTGAGCCGGGCCCGGCGCATCGCCTCCTCGGTCACCGCCGTGTCGGGGGTCGCGGCCACGAAGTTGCCGCCCATCGCGACGAAGACCTTCGCCTGCTCGGAGCGCAGGGCGCGGATCGCCTCCACGGTGTCGAAGCCGTGTTCGCGGGGCGGCTCGAAGCCGAACTCATCGCGCAGGGCGTCGAGGAACCACGCGGGGGGTTTCTCGTTGATGCCCATGGTGCGGTCGCCCTGGACGTTGGAGTGGCCCCGGACCGGGCACACGCCCGCTCCCGGGCGGCCCACGTTGCCGCGCAGCAGCAGGAAGTTGACGACCTCCCTGATGGTGGCGACGGAGTTCTTGTGCTGGGTGAGCCCCATCGCCCAGCAGACGATGACCGACTTCGCGCCCAGCACCTCCCGTACGGCGTCCTCGACGGCCGGGCGGTCCAGCCCGGTCGCCTCCTCGACCTCGGCCCAGTCGAGGGAGCGCAGGTCTTCTGCCCACTTGTCGAAGCCGTGAGTGTGGGTGTCGACGAAGTCGCGGTCGACCACGGTGCCGGGGGCGGCGTCCTCGGCTTCGAGCAGGAGCAGCGACATCGCCTGGAAGAGCGCGAGGTCGCCGTTGAGGCGGATCTGCAGGAACCGGTCGGCCAGCGTGGTGCCCTTGCCCACCAGCCCGGAGGCCCGCTGCGGGTTCTTGAAGCGGAGCAGCCCGGCCTCGGGCAGCGGGTTGACCGCGATGATCCTGGCGCCGCCGCGCTTGGCCCGCTCCAGCGCCGACAGCATGCGCGGGTGGTTGGTGCCGGGGTTCTGGCCGACCACGAAGACGAGGTCGGCCCGGTGCAGGTCCTCCAGCGAGACCGTGCCCTTGCCGATGCCGAGGGTCTCGTTGAGCGCCGAGCCGCTGGACTCGTGGCACATGTTGGAGCAGTCGGGCAGGTTGTTGGTGCCGAACCTGCGCACCAGGAGCTGGTAGGCGAACGCGGCCTCGTTGGAGGTGCGGCCCGAGGTGTAGAAGAGCGCCTCGTCGGGGCTGTCGAGCGCGCGCAGCTCGCGGGCGATGATGGCGAACGCGTCGTCCCAGGTCACCGGCACGTAGTGGTCGGAGCCTTCGGGCCGGTGCATCGGCTCGGTGAGCCGTCCCTGCTGGCCGAGCCAGTAGTCGGTGTGCCGGGCCAGGTCGTCCACGGTGTGCCTGGCGAAGAAGTCGCGGGTGACCCTGCGGACGGTGGCCTCCTCGGCGACCGCCTTGGCGCCGTTCTCGCAGAACTCCGCGGGGCTGCGGTGCCCGCCCTCGGGCCAGGCGCAGCCGGGGCAGTCGAAACCGTCCTTCTGGTTGATCACGGCGAGGGTGCGCAGGGTGCGGCCGACGCCCATCTGGGCGTTCGCGGCCCGCAGGGACCGGGTCACCCCGGGGATGCCGGCGGCCCACTCCTTGGGCGGGCCGACCTCGATGCCGTCCTCGTTGACGTCGTCGCGCGGAGCCTTCCTGGCCATCCTCGCGCCTCCTTCCCGCCGGGTCAGCACACTATAGGCGCTCGCCCGGTTCCTGGCCGGACCCGGCCCCCAGCCTGTCGAGCACCCAGTCGTGGAAGGCCCCGATGTGGTGCTCGCTGGGCACCAGGACCCCGCCTTGAGCGTACGCCCGGGAGTTCATCGCGGGCTGGCACCTCTCGCAGGCCTCGAAGTCCTGCACGTTGACGCGGTGGAAGAGCTCGACGGAGGGGCCCAGGTCCCTGCCCGAGTCCACGACGTCGCCCAGGAAGAGCCAGTCGCACTCCACGATCGTCCGGTCGGCCGCCAGCGGGAACATCCGGTGCAGGATCACGTGGTCGGGTACGAGGTTGACGAAGACCTGCGGTTTGATGGTGATCGCGTAGTAGCGGCGGTCCTGATCTTCGCCGATCCCCGGGATGCGGTCGACGCCCTCGGAGCCGTCGACGGTGAACCCCCGGATCTCCTCGCCGAACTCGGCCCCGTGCCCGACGAAGGACTGCGCCGCGTACCCGTCGGCGAACTCCGGAAGCACCTCGGTGAGCTCGGGGTGGATGGTGGCGCAGTGGTAGCACTCCATGAAGTTCTCGACGATGAGCTTCCAGTTCGCCTTCACGTCGTAGACGATCCTGCGGCCCACCTTGAGGTTGGCGATGTCGTAGTTCTCGATGGACCTCTCGTCGCCCAGCCGGTGCGTCGCCTCGGCGATCACA
Organism: Streptosporangium sp. NPDC050284; assembly: GCF_044459525.1. Lineage (NCBI taxonomy): Bacteria > Bacillati > Actinomycetota > Actinomycetes > Streptosporangiales > Streptosporangiaceae > Streptosporangium > Streptosporangium sp. NPDC050284. The sequence goes on along the minus strand of NZ_JBITIZ010000009.1, from coordinate 206,050 downwards.
TCCGCCTCGAACGACGGCGGCTCGTCGGCCAGGCACACCCACACGTACCCGATCCACTCGCGCACGTGCACGCTGATCAGCCCGTACTCCACCCGGTCGATGTCGGGCATCCTGGTGAGGTTCGGCGCGGCGATCAGCTTGCCGTCGAGATCGTAGGTCCACGCGTGGTACGGGCACTGGAAGGACCGTTTGACCTCGCCGGACTCCTCGGTGCGTATCCGGGCGCCCCGGTGGCGGCACACGTTGAGGAAGGCCCGGATCGAGCCGTCTCTGGCCCGGGTGACGAGGACGCTCTCGCGGCCCACCTGGACGGTCCTGAAGGCTCCGGGTTTGCCGAGGTCGGACGCGCGGGCGACGCAGAACCACATCGTCTCGAAGACGCGGGCCTGCTCCAGGGCGAAGATGTTCTCGTCGGTGTAGTAGCCGCCCGGCAGGGTGGCGATCACGCTGGGGGGCAGGCTTCTCGCGGTCACGATCGCTCCTCTTCACGCGGTGCTCGCGTCTTCACGGTGCTCGCTTTTTCTGCATGGCCCTCGGGGCGGCACCCTCGCCTACGCGGTGCTCGCGTTCTCACGCGGCGCCCCGGCCTACGCGTTCTCGCGCGATCTTTTATGCGGTGCTCGTGCGGACGCCGGGCGGCAGGTTCGGCGGCTCGGAGGAGGGGATGACGTAGACGGTGTCGTCCTCGACCACCACCCGGTGGGTGCGCAGGGGCAGCTTGGCGGGAGGAGAGTTCGGCCGTCCCGTCCGCAGGTCGAAACTCGACGAGTGCAGGGGGCACTCGATCTCGCAGCCCTCCAGCCACCCGTCGGACAGGGAGGCGTCCTGGTGGGTGCAGGTGTCGTCCACGGCGTAGATCTCGCCGTCCTCGGTGTGGAAGACGGCGATCGGCGGGTCGACGTCGAGCCGGTGGGCCTCACCCGGTGGAAGAGCCGCGAGGGGACAGGCAGGGATCATCGCAACAAACCCCGGTTTCGTAAGGCGGAACAGGCAGCGCTATACGCAACAGCGTGACCTCAGGGAATCCCGATGTCAAGGGTCATCCCAGAGCTTCGGCGGCCGGGTTCACCCTGGTGACCGGCACGTCACGTCACCGTCACACGAAGGGCTCACGCGTAGGCGTCGAGGCCGAGTTTGATCGCGACGATCAGGCCGCAGGTGGCGGTGCCGAGCCGGAGCGCGCGGCCGGGCAGGCGGCGGGCGAGCGGCGGTCCGAGCAGGCCGCCCAGGAAGAATCCCAGCGCGAGCGGCGCCACCGCCGACCACTGCACCGGGCCGAAGAGGGCGAAGCCGATCGTGGCCACCGCGTTCGCCAGCGAGGACACGACGGACTTGATCGCGTTGACCCTGACCGGCGCCTGGTCGAGCACGGCCGAGAGCACCGCGAACATGAGGATCCCGCCCGCGGCACCGAAGTAGCCGATGTAGACCGCGACGACGAAGAGCGCGGCGCGCGCCGTCCACCCGTTCTCGTCTCCGATGCCTCCTTCGGCCTTGGGCGGGCGGATCAGCAGCAGCGAGGCGACCGCGATCAGCCACGGCGCGATCGCCTCGAACGTGTCGGAAGGGGTCATCAGCAGCAGCGCCGACCCCACCGCCCCGCCGATCAGGGTCATCACGCCGAGCCGTAGGACCCTGCCGCCCTGCCCGGCGAGCTCAGGTCTCGAACCGAGCGCCGCACCCACGCCGTGGAAGGTGAGCGCCACGGTGTTCGTGACGTTCGCGGTCAGCGGCGGCAGGCCGAACGCGAGCAGCGCCGGGTAGGAGACGATCGACGCCAGGCTCACCACCGTGCCGACCACCCCGGCCAGCGTCCCGGCGCCCAACAGTCCCAGCATCTCGGCCATGTCCACGGGGTCACAGCCAATCACACGCCCACGCGTGACGTGCCCGGGCCCCCCAGCCCCACCTCCTTGTCGGCCGGTACGGGGTCCGCGGGGAGCAGGACGGTGAACACCGCCCCGGCTCCCGGGTGCCCGTCCGCGGTGACGGTCCCGCCGTGGCCGTCCACCACCTCGCGGACGAGGGCGAGACCGAGACCCAGGCCCCCGCTGCGGGACCCGCCGACGAACCGGGTGAAGAGACGTTCGGCGTCGCGGGGATCGAGGCCCGCGCCGTCGTCGCGGACGTCGAGCCGGACCGTCTCCGGGGCGCCGGAGAGGACCACCCAGATGTGGCCGCCCGCCCGGGTGTGGGTGAGCGCGTTGTCCAGGAGCGCGGAGATCACTCTTCGCAGCGCGGACTGCGCCCCGCGCACGACGTGGCCGCCCGGCCCCTGGCACCGTACCTCGATCGTCACGCCGCGCGCCTGGGCACGGGCCGTCTCGGCCAGGACGAGCTCCTCGGCCAGCGCGGCGAGGTCGACCGGACCGAAAGGCTTGCGCAGCTGCCCGAACTGGGCCGTCAGCAGCAGGTCCTCGACCACGTCGCCCAGCTGCCGGGTGCCGTTCACCAGCTGGTCGACCTCGGCCGCGGCGAGGAGCGGGTCGGTCTCCCGCCGCAACCCGCGGGCGACGATCTGGGCGCGGACGTGCAGGCGGGTGAGCGGGGTACGCAGCTCGTGACTGACGTCCGCGGCGAACCGGCGCTGGCGGGCCAGCGCCTCGCCCAGCGGCGCGATCGCCCTTCGGGCGACGACCTGACCGATCATCAGTGCGGCCAGCAGGCCGGTGAGCTCGGCGACGGCGAGCGTGCGCAGCAACCGGCGCCGCTCCGCGGCCTGGTAGCGAAGGTCCATCGCCGCCTGGACCGTCACGTCACCACGCCGCTGGGTGCGGATGAGATAGGACTGCCCGGCGATCTCGACCTGGGCGACCTGGGGCTCGTGTCCGGCCGCGACCTGGCGCAGCGCGGTGCGCACCGGCAGCGCCACGGGTGCGCCGGGAGAGCTGAGCACGGCGCCGTCCCGCAGTTCGAACAGCCAGACGCAGGGCGGGGGCTGCGACAGGGGGGCGCGCTGGGCCGCGACGGTGAGATCACGCCGCGCGGAGGCCTCCTGGTCGCTCACGATGACGCAGTACGCCAGCCATCCGACGAGCACGAGCATCACGGAGATCGCGCCCGCCACCTGCGTGGTGATCCGGCGGCGGGCACGGGCCAGCAGGTGGCGCTCCGGCTCGTGGGGCGGACGCCTTCTCACAGCCCGCCCAGGCGGTATCCAACACCTCGCACGGTGCGTACGACGTCCGCCCCCAGCTTGGCGCGCAGATAGTAGACGTAGGTGTCCACGATCGACTCCGTCCGGGCGCCGTCGAAGACGCGATGGCGCAGCGAGGCGCGCGTGTGCACCTGCCGCGGCCGGGTCGCCAGCGCGCACAGCAGCCGGCACTCCTGCCCCGACAGCGTCACCTGCTCACCGGTCGGCAGCTCCACGACGTGGGACTCGGGGTCCAGCCAGCCCGCGCCGAGCGGCAGCAGCCTGGCCTGGTCGAGGTTCCTGCGATGCAGTGCCCGCACCCTCGCCAGCAGCTCCTCGATCTCGAATGGTTTGACCAGGTAGTCCTCGGCGCCCGCGTCGAGCCCGGTGACCCGGTCGGCGACCGTGCCGAAGGCGCTCAGCACGAGCACCGGCACGGTGACGGCCCGCCGTCGCAGCCGGGTCAGCAACTCGATGCCGTCGACCGCCGGCAGGCCCCGGTCGACGATCATCACGTCGTAGGGACGGCTCAGGCCCAGGTGCAGGCCGCGCTGTCCCTCCCGGGCCAGGTCGACCCTGTATCCCTGCTCGGTGAACAATCCGAACAGCATGGACCCGAGCTCGCGGTCGTCCTCGACGAGGAGCAACCGGCCAGCGGACGGGCTGGATATCGCCGATGTCGCAGCCACGAAGCAACCGTAGACATTCCTCCCACCGAATTACCAGTTTTCCCGAAATTGTTGAAACTTACATGACAATGTCCACAGCGTGTTCAGATGATCACAAAGCGATATTTATCATGCATTTGGGGCATTCAACGCATCTGAGCTATTCGGACGGTCACGAGGAAAGAGATTTCTCGACCTGTTCCTCCGAGGAGCGCGGACCCCGGTCGGCGGACACGGATCCGTGGGCGCGTTCGTGGCGCTCCGGCAGCGCCAGTTTGTACAGCGGCAGGGCTCCCGCGGTGGTGACGATGGCCACCAGCACGAGAATGGCGAAGAGCTCCTGGGTGATCATGCCCTGCGCCAGGCCGATGTTGATGAAGATGAGGATCATCAGCCCTCGCGCGTTCATGAGCGCCCCCACCGCGTAGGACTCGCGCCAGCCGAATCCCAGGGCCCTCATCGACAACGAGCAGCCGAAGTACTTCCCGCAGAAACCCGCGGCGAGGATCGCGGCGAACGCCAGGAGCATGGGACCGCCGGCGATGCCGTCGAGGTGGGTGTTCAGCCCCGAGAAGGCGAAGAAGACCGGCAGCAGCAACGTCGAGACGACGTCCATCATGCGGCCGTGCAGCGCCTGGCGGAACGCCGGGTCGCGGGGCATCGCCAGCCCGGCGATGAAACCGCCGAAGACCGCGTAGACCCCGATCCAGTCGGTGAGCCAGCCGGCGGTGAGAGGGACGAGGACGACGACGTACATCGCGCCGGGGCCGATCTTTCCGGTCCGCGCGACGCTCTCGCCCAGGGGCCGCAGCAGCGGCGCGACCACCTTCAGCATCACCACCGCGAACAGCGCCGCCAAGGCGATGGTGCGCACCGCGTCGCCGGTCCCCGCGTTGAGGTGCATCGCCGACAGCACGGCGAGGATGCACCAGGCGAGGGCGTCGTCGATGGAGGCCGCCACCAGGGTGAGTCTTCCGAGGGGGGAGTTCTCCAGCCCTCGCTCGTACAGGATCCTGGCCAGCATGGGGAACGCGGTCAGCGAGAGCGCTCCCCCCACGAACAGGGCGAACTCCCACCGGCTGACGTCGGGGCGCGAGAGCATCTCCCACAGGAGCAGGCCGACGCAGGAGCCGAGGATGAGGGCGGGGACGATGCCGGCGAGCGCCAGCGTCGCCGCCCGACGGCCCTGGCCGGGCTCCTCCACGCCGTGCCCGAGCCCGGCCCCCACCAGGAACATGTACAGCGTCAGCCCGATGGTGCTCAACACGTACAGGACCGGCCTGACCTCGGCGGGGAACACGGCCGCCTGCGCCTCGGGGAACAGCTGGCCGAACAGCGTCGGACCGAGGAGGACACCGGCGACCATCTCGCCGAGGACGCGCGGCTGCATCATCATGAGCGCCAGCCGGCCGCATATCGCCGCGGCCAGCAGAATGACGACCAGGGCGGGCAGGACCTTGAGGATCAGTTCGAGGTTCGGGTCACCGGCGGCGACCTGTGCCAGGGTGGGCATACCGTTTCTCCGCTCGTGGTCCGGGTGATCATCTGCTCTTTGTGGCGGCCAGGCGATCGGCCTCCGCGAAATGGCGCTCACACAGCCGTTGCTCGCGCGCGTCCCAGACCATGTAGGTGCCGAGGACGAGTTGCACCAGGCTGCGCCAGACGTCCTCCCAGCGGTCGCGGAACCGCACGAACACCAACGTCGCCCGATGGGCCGCCCCCCTTCGGGCGCCCCTCGGAACGAGCAGGCACGGTCCCCGGTTGGGCATCGAGCGGGTGTGGGAGGCGGAGGTGTCGAGGGCGTACGCGCGCAGGACCTCCCGCACCGCCACCCGCATGGTGATCGGCGCCAGCCGCCAGGCGGGGCAGGGACGGTTCGCGGCGATGCCGAACGGGATGTGGTTGAGTTCCCGGACCGCGGGCCGGTCCGGGCGAGGACGGCCCGAGACGGGACAGCCGGGGGCCGGGCGGTCCGGGGCGGGACCGCTCTGGCCTGAGTGGTCCGGCCGGTCGCCCCGCCCCGAGCGGCCCGTCCGACCTCCTCGGCCCGAGCGGTCCGGTTCCGGAGGGGCCTGGCTTGAGCGGTCCAGGTGCGAGTAGTTCGCGTGCGAGCGGTCCGTGGCGAAACGGCCGGGGTCGAAACGGCCGGGATCGGAGAAGCCCTCGCGGTGGAAGGCGGGATAGTCGAAGCACAGTACCGAGCCGGCCGGGATCGTCGTGTGCTCGTCGAGGGAGATGTCGCCGGTGGTGACACGGTGGGCGATGCCGAAGAGCGGGTAGAGCCGCAGCGTCTCGGAGATGACGCGGTCGAGGTGGCGATCGTCGCCCGCGAGCACCTCGGCCTGAGTCTCCGGGTGCTGGGCGAGGACCATCAGCAGGTGGGCCGTCGCCTCCGACATCTGGACGACCGCGGTGTTGAAGAAGGTCCCCTGCAGATAGAGGGCCTGCTCCCTGGCCGACAGCCCCGCGGGGAGCCGGTCTCGCACCCGGGGCAGCAGGCCGGCGAGATACCGGGTCAGCCGGTCGCGCCGGTCCATGTGCCGCAGCCCGCAGCACTTGAGCGCGGTGACGACGTCGTCCGCGTTGGCCACGATCAGGTCGCGCGCCGTCGGCGGACACGGCTCGCCGAAGACGAGTTCGTAGTAGAACTCCGCCCAGACCGGCATCATCAGGTCGCGCAGCCGGACCAGCCCACCCGCGTCCCGCAGCGTCCGGGCGACGCAGCGGCGGGTGAGCTCCTCGGCCTCCACGCGCGGTACGGAGAGGAAGCCGCGCGTGGCACGGGCGACCGCGTCGTACCGCTCTCCCACCTCGAGGTGTTCCTGGTGCAGCTCGGCGCCGGGCGAGAGCCAGTACCAGAACAGGTCCGACAGCGCGGCCCCCCGGCTGCGGCCGTTCACAGCCGGGTGGGAGTAGATCTCCCTGAACCTCTCGACGCCGATCAGGTCTCCGGGGACGGTGATCCCCTCCTCCCCGTTGATCCGGGCGAAGACCCGCGTCCGCAGCGCCACGACCTTGGCCGGGAGCCATCGAGGCAGGCTGAGCACGGCGACGGCACCGGCCGCTATCACCGCCGCCCTGACCGGCGCGGTCACCGGCATGACCGCCGCACCATGCCCGGATCGAGGTCGTGGACCGACGCGCAGCCGCACAGGGTGAGCGCGTGCTCGACCTCCGCACGGAGCAGGTCGAGCACGCGGGTCACGCCGCGCTCGCCGTCCGCGGCCAGACCCCAGATCACCGGACGGCCGACCGCGACCGCGTCGGCGCCCAGCGCCATCGCCTTCAGCACGTCGGTACCGCGCCGTACGCCTCCGTCCATCAGCACCGGGACGGCACCGCCGACGGCGGCCACGATCTCCGGCAGCAGGTCGACGGCGGCCGGGACCGTGTCGAGCTGGCGGCCGCCGTGGTTGGACACCATCAGCCCCGAGACCCCGTGGTCGAGCGCGAGGCGCGCGTCGGCGGGATGCGCGACGCCCTTGAGGATGATCGGGAGCGCCGTCGTCTCCCTGAGCCGGTCGATGTGCTCCCAGGAGATCTCCGGCGACATGACGATCGGCCGTACCCGCCCGCCGTCGCGCAGGTTCTCGCAGGCCATCCCCTTCGGCAGGTCGTGGAAGCCGTGCTGCCGTTCCCGGTCCCGCAGGCCATGGGCCGGTGAGTCCACCGTGACGACCAGCGCCCGGCACCCGGCCGCCTCGGCGCGCCGCACGAGCGTCTCGGTGAAGGCCATGTCCGGCTGGACGTAGAGCTGGAACCACAGGGTGGCCTCGGGCGCCGCTGCGGCCACGTCCCCGACGGCGACGGTGGACGCCATGCTCACGATCATGATCGTCCCCGCGCGGGCCGCCGCCCGCGCGGTGGCCCGCTCGCCCTCGGGGTCGGCGAGCCGGTGGAAGGCGGTCGGCGCCACCAGCACGGGCATCGCCGCCCGGCCGCCGGGCAGGGTGACGTCGGTCCGGGGTCTCCCCGCGCCTCGCAGCACCCGAGGCACCAGGGAGAGCCTCTCGAACGCGGCCTCGTTCGCCCGTACGGTGACCTCCTCCCCCGCACCGCCCGCGAAGTAGTCGTAGTGCTCGGGGGCGAGGCGCGCACGGGCCGCGGCCTCGAACTCGCGCGGGGTCCACGGGCCCGCCGGGGCCGGCTGCGCGGCCGGGGGCGTCGGGGGCGTCGGGGTCACAGTCGCCCGTGTGCTCGCGTCCGCCAGGTGCGGGAGACGCTCATCCGCCGCGTCCGGCATCCTCGCGTCCACCGCGTGCGGGACCATGTCCGGCACGTCCGCCAGGTGTGGGAAGGGATCACCCGCCACGCCCGTCCTCCCCACGCCCATCAGGTGCGGGACCATGTCCGGCGTCCTCACGTCCGTCACGCCGGTACCGAGGCGGTCTGGCGGGCGAAGAACGCGCGGAGCGGTTCGACGTGGACCTCCCGGGAGGTCCACTCGTTCTCCAGGTTCTCGGTGACGTGGTGGACGGCCGGCGGCGCGCCGGCCCGGTGGTGGCGCACGACCGGGTGCAGATAATGGCCCTCGGCGGCGCGTTCGGCGTCGTTCTGCCGGATCCGGCCCACCCCGATGTCGAACGGATCGACCTTGTCGTGCTCGGGTCCGTACTCCAAGGTGATCGTGAAGTGGCCGCCGTCGCCGATCGGCGGACCTTCCAGGTCGACCGGCAGCTCCTCCATATAGCGCGCCCCGCCGTGGCCGTCGAGGACGATGACGTCGCCCAGCAGCCCGAACTGCTGCCACAGTGCCGAACTGCGGTTGACCCGTTCGAGCACCGCCTCCGCGAGCGCCTCCGGCTCGGCCGGGAGCTCACGGCCGGGCCACGGGGCGTCGTGGTACCTGTTCTCCAGGACTCGGTGCAGCGCCCGGGTGCCGTACCGGAAACCGTGGATGAACCCGCTGGTGCCGCGCTTGAAGTCGCGGGACTGCGTCAGGGTTCCCGCGAAGTAGAGGCCGGGCACGTTGGCCGACTCGTAGGCGGGGGTGAGCGCGGGGAACCTGTCGTTGATCATCAGGTCCGGGCGGCACTCGTCGGAGAAGATCGAGGCGTCGATCCGGAAGCCGGTGCAGACGATGACCCTGTCGTAGGGGATGTCCTTGGTGACCTCGTCGGCGCGGACGAAGCTCACCGTCACCAGGTACGAGCCGTCGGCCTGGCGCTCGATCCGCTTGACGTCGCCGTCGAGCAGCGCGTTCTGGGACTTGAGCTGGTAGGTGTCGAGGAAGTTGTTGTTGACCGCGCGCAGGTTTCCGACGAAGTGGGTGCGCCACGCCATCCGGACGGAGTTCGGCCCGGAGACGTGGATCACCGCGGCCGTCTCGACCAGGCTGTCGGCCGTCTCGAACGCCGAGTTGCCCTTGCCGATGATGAGCACCCGCTGGTTCACGTATTCGGACGGGTCGGTGGAGACGGTGCCGTAGGGTTCGGCCGTCTCGATGCCCGGTATCGGCGGGATGTTGGGCCGGCTGACCCCGGTCGCGACGACCAGCCGTCTCGCCTCGTAGGTCCGGCCGCGCTCGTCGGTCACCAGGAAGTGGCCGTTGCCGGAGGCACGGGTGACCTGGGTGACGCGGGCGTCGTAGGTGACGCGCAGGTCGCAGGCGGCGGCGAAGTCGGCGAGATAGCGGACCATGTCGTCGGCGTGGGGGAAGTAGCGGTCGCTGTAGCGGGTGAACAGCAGGTCGGGGTCGTCCGACAGCAGCGAGTTCCAGTCCATCCGGAGGTTGAGTTCGGGATCGTCGGAACCGGTGTACTTCTTGTTGATCGAGATGAGCTGGCGGTGGCGCGGGAAGGTCTGGAAGAACGCGCCCGCCGCGGGGCCCGCCTCCAGGATCAGATAGCTCCGTCCCGCCTTGGCGAGAAGGTATCCCAGTTGCAGACCCGCGGGTCCTGCACCGATCACCACGTAGTCCAGGGCATTGTCCGGCACGTACAACCTCCGTCACAGCGATCTGGTCGAACGGACGCCATCAGTGTTGGCGGGCAATTCTCAGAGAAGGATCAGAGAGCCCGCCGGTCGAGCAGGTCCAGCAGAGCGCGCTTGTCGGGCTTGCCGCTCGCGGCGACCGGGACGGAGGACAGCGTCGTGATCGTCCAGGGGACGCTGCTCTCGCCGAGTTCGTCGCCCACCAGCGCGGCCAGCGCGTCGCAGTCGAGGGTCCTGCCCTCGGCCGGTACGACGAACGCGTGGACGGCCTCTCCCGTCAGCTCGTCCGGTGCCCCGGCCACGTACGCCTCGGCGACGTCGGGATGGCCGGCCAGCACCCGCTCGATGGGCCCCGCGTACACCACCATCGCGTTGACCATGATCACGTCACGGGTGCGGCCGACAAGGTGCAGGAAACCCTTCTCGTCCAGGTGGCCGAGGTCCCGGGTGCGCACCCAGCCGTCCCGCAGGGTCTCGCCGGTCTCCTTCGGATCCCCCCAGTAACCCGACATCAGGTACGGGGTGCGCACGTAGATCTCACCGGTGCGCCCTACGGCCACCTCATGGTCCTCCTCGTCGCGCACGCTGATCTCGACACCCGAGTACGGTCGGCCGACCGAGGGCAGGGCGTGGGCCGGGAACGCGGCGATGTCCGCGGGAGTGAGCACCGAGATCAGGCCCACCTCGGTCTGCCCGTACCCCTGGTAGACCACGGGCCCGAGCCGGTCCCCCGCCTCCGCCAGACGCCCCGGACCGATCGGTGATCCGGCCACCACCAGCGCGCGCAGGCAGCCGACGTCGACCGGCTCGTCCCGGAGCAGGTCGAGCATCTGGTACAGCCGGGGCACGGTAATGATGGAGCCGGTGATCCGGTGGCGTTCGATCGCGTACGGGAACAGGGGCTTACCGTCCTCCTCGGGGATCACCGCGGTGCCCCCTCCCAGCAGGCACAGCCCCAGGAAGTCCAGGACCACCATGCTGGACAGGGTGCCGAACAGCATGTAGCGCTCGAAGGCTCCCGCGAGCTCGTTCGTGAGCGGGGACCACACGCGGGGCTGCCACGACCAGTGCTCGCCGAGCGCGCGGTAGGTGATCGCGCAGCCTTTGGGGCGGCCGGTGCTGCCGCTGGTGAAACTCAGGGCGGCCACGTCGTCCGGACGGGCCGCGGCGACGAGGGGCCGCTGCTCGTCGGCACCGGTGTCGGCGAGCAGGTCGACCGCCGCGAGGACAGAACGGCCGTCGGGCTGGGGGCACGGCCCGAGCGAGAGCAGCGTGATGGGGCCGGCGGCCCCGAGCAGCTCCGGCGTCACGGTGGACCGGTCGACGAGGAGGGCGTCGACTCCCATCCCGAGCACATGGGCGAGCTGGGCCGCCGGGTAGCCGGGCCGGACTCCCACGACCCGGCAGCCCAGGGTGTAGGCGGCGATGTGGGCGGCGAACGCCTCGGGGGTGACGCCCGTGTTGACGGCGACGGCCCTGCCGGGGCCCAGCCCGGCGTCGAGCATCGCCCCCGCCAGCCGCCAGATGATCTCCAGTAGCTCACCTCGCGAGACGACCCTGTCCCCCTGCTCGAAGGCCGGGGCGCCGGGCGAGTTCCGCAGCGCTTCGAGAAGGGGGTGCGGGAACGGCGGCTCGGCGGGAACACTCATGCTCGGCTCCTCTGGTCTCACTCGGGTCACCGCGGCGTCTTCGCGATTCCGGATCTCTCCGGGGTCTTCGCCGGGGTTCTTCCGGGGGCGTTTCCTGGACCCTCGTGGGTCCCTGCGGCGGCTATGGGACCCGCCTGGGCGGCATGCCGTGTACGGTCGGCATGCCGCCCATCACGAAGCTAGACAGCGCAGATCAGAGAATCATCAGAGATCCCGCCCCACCGGCCGCCGGTCGTCGACATCCGGTGGGGGCGCCCCGGGCGAGCTCCCGGAAATCCGGCTTCTCGGAAACCCGGTCGGAATCGCGACCTCAAAGTGAATCTGACCGCGCCCGACCGATCGAATGACCGTCCATGGGGCACAGCCATCAGATGAGCAGCGGACGATCCGGGCACGACGCGGTGCGGGAGCGGCCTTCGCCGGTGAGAGCGCGAGCGGGCGCGGCGAGCGTGCTCGGCACGGTGCTGCTGGGCGCGATGGTCGTCGCGCAGGTCGCCACGGGACTGCAGGCCCGGCCGATCCTGCTGACCAGCGTCGTCGTCCTGCTGCTCGCGGCGAGCGCGCTCGCCTTCGCCTGCGCGACCCACTCCCCCGCCAAGGTCTTCGCGGCGTTCGCGGCCGTGGTCGCGACCGGGTACGCCGCCGAGTGGATCGGGATCAGGACGGGCGTGCCGTTCGGCGCCTACCACTACACCGATGTTCTCCAGCCCGCGCTCGGCGGGGTGCCGGTGATCGTGGCGGTGGCGTGGGGCGGCATGGGGCTCGCGGCCCACGCCGTGGCCGCCGCCATCGCGCCGGGGAGCAGGGCCGCGCGGATCGTCACGGGGGCGCTCGCCCTCACCGCCTGGGACCTGTTCCTGGACCCGCAGATGATGCGGCTGGACCTGTGGGTCTGGCACGACCCCGGCCCCTACCGGGACGTCCCCCTCGGCAACTTCGCGGGTTGGCTCGTCGTCTCCCTGCTGGTCATGGCCCTGCTGGAGGGCGTACTCACCGAGCCCGCGACGTGGAACGCCGGGCTGGTGTCGGTCTACACGGTGATGGCGGTCATGGAGACCATCGGCTTCGCGTTCGTCTTCGACCCGACGGACCCGCTGGTGGCCACGGCCGGAGGGCTCTCGATGGGCCTGTTCACCCTGCTCGCCTGGAGGCGCGGACGCCGTGGACGGCCGGATCCCGAGGCGGGCCGGGCGTGACACCTCACCCATGGAACCCATCGGATTCACCAGACTCGTCGAACTCGTCGGAAGGGGGCGCGGATGCCTGAGACAACGGTGATAGGCGGCGGCGTCGGTGGCATGGTCTCCGCGCTGCTGCTGGCCGGGCAGGGGCATCGGGTGCGCCTGTACGAGCGGCTCCCCCGGCTGGGCGGCAAGCTCGCCGAGCACACCAGGGACGGCTTCACCTTCTCCATCGGCCCCTCCCTGCTCACCCTGCCCGGCGTCTTCACCGACCTCGGGCTGCAGCTCGACCTGGTGGAGCTCGACGAGCTGTGCCGCTACCGCTTCGCCGACGGCTCGACGCTCGCGGCGTACCGCGACCCGGTGCGGATGGCCGCCGAGGTCGACCGGCTCGCGCCCGGCGAGGGCCGCGCCTGGCTCGCCTTCCACGACTGGGCGCGGGGCTGTTTCGACGCCTCGCGTCGCACCTTCTTCAGCGGACCGCTCACCCGGCCGCCCACCGAGGCCCGCCTGTCGGACCTGCTCGCGGTGGCGCCTGGCCGGACCCTCGACGGCCTGGCCCGCCGTTTCTTCACCGACCCGCGCCTGCGCCAGTACGTCGGCCGTTACGCGACCTACGCGGGCTCCGACCCGTACCGCGCCCCGGCCGCGCTGGGGTGCGTCCCGGCGATCGAGCACGGCGAGGGCGGCTGGTACGTCCCCGGAGGGCTTCCCCGCATCGCCGACGCCCTGGTCCCGCTGCTGGAGAAGGCCGGGGTGGAGGTCGTCCTGGGCGCGGAGGTGACCCGGGTGCTCACCGACGGCGAACGGGTCACGGGGGTGCGGCTCGCCTCGGGCGAGCGTGAGCGCGCCGACATCGTGGTCGCCAACACCGACGCCGCCGCGCTGTACGGGCAGCTGTTGCCCGACCGGCGGCGGCTGCGGCGCATCGCCGCGCTCGGCACCTCCTCCTCGGCGTTCCTGCTGCTGGCCGGGGTGGAGGGCAGGACAGAAGGGCTCGGCCACCACTCGATCGTCTTCTCCGGCGACTACGAGCGGGAGTTCGGTGACATCTTCCGGCGGCGCAGGCCACCGGAGGACCCGACCGTCTACATCGGCTGCTCGGTCGTGGACGACCCCTCGCAGGCCCCGCCGGGCACGGAGAACTGGGTCATGCTGGTCAACGTCCCCGCCCGCGACCCCGGCCGGTGGCCGATGTCCCCCGAGGCGTACCGGGACCTGGTGCTCGAACGCCTGGCGAGCAGGGGTCACGACCTGTCGGGGCGGTTGCGTTTCGTGGACCTGTTCACCCCCGCCGACCTGCGCGACCGGTACGGCTCGTGGGGCGGCTCGATCTACGGCGGCGCCTACTCGGGCAGGCTCGCGCCCTTCCGCCGCCCGGGCAACCGGGGTCCCCTGCGCGGCCTGTACCTGGTGGGCGGCTCGGCGCATCCCGGCGGCGGGCTGCCGCTGGTCGCGATGGGCGCCCGCATCGTCGCCTCGCTCGTACGGGAGGACTTCCCCTCCGGTTCTCCGGGACATCCCGGCGTGGAGGCCTGACGATGAGAGTCCTCACCGCTCTGCAGGCCGCCGCCGCGCTCGTCGTGGCGGTACGGCTGGCCAGGGGGCGAAACCGCCTGCCCCCGCTCACCGTCGCGCGAGACCACCACCTGCCCGCGCCGACTCCCGCCCGGACGGCGCGAGACCGTCCGCCCGTGCCGGTTCCCGCCCGGACGGCGCCGCCGCGCGTCTCGGTGGTGATCCCCGCCCGCGACGAGGAGGCCCGCATCGGCCCGTGCCTGTCGGCGCTGCTCGCCGATCCGGACGTCGCGGAGATCGTCGTCGTCGACGACGAGTCACGCGACGGCACCGCGCTCCTCGCGGCCGAACTCGGCGCGAAGGTCATCGCGGGAGCGCCGCTGCCCGAGGGCTGGGTGGGCAAGCAGTGGGCGCTGAAGCAGGGGGTCGAGGCCGCCGGAGGCGACGTCGTGGTGACCCTGGACGCCGACGCCAGACCCGCGCCGGGGCTCATCGGCGCGCTCACCGCGACCCTGGGAGAGTACGACCTGGTGAGCGCGGGACCCAGGTTCGTGTGCGAGGGGGTGGCCGAGCAGGCGCTGCACGCGTCGTTCCTCGCAACGCTCGTCTACCGCTTCGGCCCGATCGGTCCTTCGGCTCCCCCGGCCCCGCACCGCACGGTGGCCAACGGCCAGTGCACGGCCTTCCACCGCACGGCGATGCTGGACGCCCGGGGATTCGCGCGGGTACGCGGGCACATGGCCGACGACGTGGCACTGGCCAGGACCCTCGCGGCGGACGGATGGTCCGTGGGATTCCTGGACGCGGGAGGACTGCTGGAGGTCGACATGCACGATTCCGCCGCCGAGGTGTGGCGGGAGTGGGGGCGGTCGCTGTCGCTGCGCGACGTCACCGCGCCCGGCTGGCAGGCCGCCGACCTGGCCGTGGTCTGGCTCACCGCCGCACTGCCCGTGCTGCGGCTGGTGACCGGCCGTCCCACCCGGCTCGACCTGGCCCTGCTGACCGTACGGTCGCTGCTCGCCGGCGCGCTGCGCGGCAGCTACACGCGGCCGGGGCTGGGCGTGCTGCTCTCCCCGCTGCTGGATCCGCTGGCGGCCCTGCGGCTGACGCAGGCCACGTTGCGCCCGGTGCGCAGCTGGCGGGGCCGTACCTACCCGGCGACCACGACGGTCTCCCGCCTCGGCCAGGTCACGACGGGTACGCCGCCGGGGCAGGTCACGACGGGCGGACGTCCAGGACCGGACACGACGACCATGTCGCCGGAGCGGGTCACGACGGCCACGCGTTCCCGGCCGGGTCCGACGACCACGTGGCCGGGCCGGGTCACGAGGGGCGGGAGTTCCGCGCCGCCTGACCGAAGCGCAGCCCGATGAGGCACATGAGCAGCCCTGTCCCGGCCACGTACGCGACCGGCGCGAAGAGCAGTTGCAGCAGCGGGAGGCCGAAGACACCGACGCGCGCCCCGATCGCGAACGACCGCGTCACCAGGGCGGCCACGATCAGGGCGGCCACGCCGAGCAGGAAACCCGGCGGGCAGATGACGGCGAAGCCGCCCGCGAAGGTGAGAATCGAGCGACCGCCCCTGAACCCGGCGAAGACCGGCCAGGCGTGCCCGGCCATGGCCGCGGCCACCGCGAGATACACCGGCACCGTGCTGTCGCCGCTCACCCCGCCGGGCCAGGTGAGGTGCGTGCCACTGACCCACAGGGCGAGCAGCCCCGCGAACGTGCCCTTGAGCATGTCGCCCGCGAAGACCGGCACGGCGGCCCGCCAGCCGAGCCGCTCCCTGACGTTCCAGAAGCCGGGGTTGCGGTCGCCGACCTCTCGGGGGTCGAACCCGTACGCGCGGGCGACCAGCACGGCGACCGGTACGGACCCGAGAAGGTAGCCGCCGATGACCGAGACGAGCAGCGGAACCATCGTTTCCTTCCATCTCACGAGATACGCGGATCTAAGGGCTATGCGCTACATGGCGTTCGACCGGCCGGTGCTGAGAAACACGCCGGGGCTGGTGTTCTGGCGGCTGCTCGGCTCAGGGCGCGGAGCGTCGACGGGCATGGACGCGGACCTGCGCCGCTGGGCCCTGCTCGCGGTGTGGCGCGACGAGCGGGCCCTGGACCGCTTCCTGGACGAGTCGCCGGTGGTGGCGCGCTGGCGGCGTGAAGCGCGGGAGTCCTGGCAGGTGCGGCTCGCTCCCGTCGCCTCACGTGGCAGCTGGAACGGGGTGGAGCCGTTCGGCCCGCTTCCCGCGAGCACGCCCGGGATCGATCCCGGCGGGCCCGTCGTCGTGCTGACCCGCGCGTCGATCCGGCCCTCCCGGCTGGTGGCGTTCTATCGCTCGGTTCCCGGGGTGGACCGCCTGCTGGCGGAGCAGGACGGCTGCCTCGCCTCGGTCGGCGTCGGCGAGTGGCCGCTGGCCAGGCAGGGCACGTTCTCGGTGTGGCGCGACGCCGCGGCGGTGCGGGACTTCGCCCACAAGGGGGCGGCACACCGGCGCGTGATCGGCAGGACACGCGAGGAGAACTGGTACTCCGAGGAGCTGTTCGCCCGGTTCTCCCCCTACGCGAGTGAGGGCACCTGGGACGGCGCCGACCCCCTGGCCTGACCCACCCCGGTCCGTCCTGTCCCGGGGCCGGGGTCCCGCCCCCGCCCGACACGCGGATACCACCGTGAAACGCGCGCACCGCGAGCACGGGAGCACCTCCGCCCAACGGGCGGACGCCGTGGTGAGACGCCCGCCCCGCGTCCGGGAACGCGGGAGCACCCGGCCGCCCGCCCCCGTTCACCGAGCGGGTCCCGCGGTGAGATGGTCGCCGAAGCGGGTGACGACCCCGCCCTCGGCGAGGTCGTGGGCCACCGCGCAGGCACGCGCGATCGTCGCCGCCCGCGAGGAGCCGTGCGCGACGACGACGGTACCGCTCAGCCCGAGCAGCGCCGCCCCGCCGTGGGTCTCGGGATCGTAGCGGTCGGCCACCGTTTTCAGTTCCTCGGCCCCGGCGATCCCCGAGCGCGCCACCAGCGTCAGCGCGGCCCGTACCGAACCCTCCACGTTCTTGAGCACCACATTGCCGGTGAAGCCGTCGGTGGCGATCACGTCGACGGTGCCCGCGAGCACGTCGTGGCCCTCCACGTTGCCGTGGAAGCGGAACGGCAGTTCGGGAAGCAGCTCACCGGCCCTGCGAGTCAGCCGGTTGCCCTTGCCGGGCTCCGAGCCGATCGACAGCAGGCCCACCGACGGGTCGGCGACGCCGAGCACGAGTTGCGCGTAGGAGGCTCCGAGCAACGCGAACTGGGCGATCATCTCCGGTGTGGGGTCGGAGGTGGCTCCCGCGTCGATCAGCACGGTGGCGCCACCGGTGACCGAGGGCAGCGCGATCGCCAGGGCCGGCCGCAGGACGCCCGGGGCACGGCCGATGCCACGGATGGCACATGAGACGACCGCGCCCGTGGATCCGGCCGACACGAAGGCCGAGGCCGCTCCTCGCCGTACGAGATCACAGCCGACCGTGAGGCTCGTCGTGGTGGAGGAGACCGCTCCCGCGCCCCGTTCGGCCATCGGGACGACGTCCTCGGCGTGCACCACGCCGATCTCGGAGACGGCGCCGTGGCGGTCGAGCTCGGCACGGATGACCCCCGCCCTGCCCACCAGCAGCACGGGGACCCCCAGCTCGCGATGGGCGGCCACCGCCCCGGCGACCGTCTCGATCGGTCCGTGGTCTCCGCCCATCGCGTCAACGACCACAGGCTCTGCCATCACACTCTCCCCACGACAACGACAACAGCGACACAGAAGACGGTGTCGAACGGTCTCTCACCGGACGACCCCGCGCCCGGCGGTCCCACACCCGCACCCACTCCCCTCGCCTTCGGCGGCCTCTCATCGAATGACCTCACGACCCGAAACCTCGCGACACGTCCGCCCGGCCGGTTCAAGGAATCTCGACGATCACGCGGCGTTCGGCGCGGTCGGCCGCGGACGCCGCGAGCAGGTACCGCGCGAAGATCGACAGTCGTCGTCGCCGGGGTACGACGATCCTCGCGCCGAGGACGTCGTAGCGGGCGGTCTCGATCCGGTCGAGGATGCCTCCGTACAGCTCGAAGGCCGCTCGGATGCACGGCCGGGAGGAGGGGGTCAGCATGGCGAACCCCTCCTCGGCCCGCGCGTAGTGGTCCCTGGTCCGCCGAGCCTGGAAGGCGATCAGCTCGCGCAGTTCGGGGGTGGTGACGCCGCCCTCCAGATCGGCGACCTTCACCCCGAACCGGTCCAGGTCCTCCAGTGGAAGGTAGACCCGGCCGCGTTCCAGGTCCTCGGCGACGTCACGCAGGAAGTTGGTCAGCTGGAAGGCCAGCCCCAGCTGGCGAGCCGGTTCGCGGGCCTTCTCCTCCATGCCGGGCAGCGGTTCGAGAACGGGCAGCATCATGGTGCCGATCACCGCGGCCGAGCCCTCCATGTAGACGAGCAGGTCGTCGTAGGTCGGGTAGCGGGTGACGGTCAGATCGGCCCGCATCGAGCTCAGGAACGCGTCGATGTCGCGGTGGTCGATGTCGAAGGAGCGCACGGTCTGCGCGAACGCGGGGAGCACCGGGTCGCCGGTGGTCTCGCCCGCCAGGGCCTCGGTGAGCCGGGCGGACAGGTCGTCGAGTGCCCGCGCCCTGTCGCCGGTCATCGTGAAGGAGTCCACGATCTCGTCGGCGTAGCGCGCGAAGCCGTACAGGGCGTGCACGTGCGGGCGTTTCCAGCTGGGCAGCAGCAGGGTCGCCAGGTAGTAGGAGCGGCCGTGCCGGGCGTTGAGCCTGCGGCAGAGTTCGTAACTGGCGGTCAGGGTCATCGGGGGGTCTCCAGTACGCGTTCCGCGGCGAGCCTGCCGGAGATCAGCACCGGTGGCACCCCGACCCCCGGCGCGGTGTACATTCCGGCGAAGTGCAGTCCAGGGACGCGCCTGGCCGCCCCGGCCGGCCGGAACCAGGCCGTCTGGGCGAAGCGGTGGTCCAGCGCGAACGGGGTGCCCGCCGAGTGGCCGAGCCGCGCCCAGGCGGGCGGGTCGATGGTGAGCCTCGGCGCGGCGGACAGATCGCCGTAACCGAGGTCGGCGAGCCTGCCGAACAGCCGGTCCTCCAGTTTCGGGGTGAGCCGCTCCCAGTCGGCGCCGCCACGCAGGTTCGCGGTCGGTTCCAGCACGGTGAGGGTGGCGTGGCCCGACGGCGCGGCGCCGGTGTCGGACTCGGGGTAGGTGACGAGCAGGTTCGGGTCGGGCTGTGGCCTCCCGGCGCGCAGCGCGTCGAAGGTGGCCTCCCACTCCCTGCCGAAGTGCAGGGTGTGGTGCGCCTGCCCGGCCAGGTGGCGGTCCAGGCCGAAGTGCATGACCAGGCAGGAGGGCGAGTAGCGGGGACGGCGGAGCCGCCAGTCGCCCGCGCCCTTCGGGAGCAGCCCGGTGTGGGCGCGGGACAGGTCGCAGGCGACCACGACGTTCCCGGCCGCGAGGCGCTCTCCGGTGTCGAGCCTCACCCCACGGACGCCGGAGGATCCTGCCTCGACCTTCACGGCGCGGACCCCGTACCGGATGCGCGCGCCCGCCTTCTCGGCGAGCGTCGCCAGGGCGACCGGGATGGCGTGCATCCCGCCGTCGCGCGGGAAGAAGACGCCCCCGACGGTGTCCATGTGGGCGATGACCGCGTAGATCCCGAGCGCCTGGCGGGGCGGCAGGCCCACGTACAGGGCCTGGAAGGTGTGCGCCTTGATCAGCCGGTGGTCGGTGAGGTGGCTCCTGACGAGGGAGTCCATGCTGCGGAAGCCGCCCAGGGCCGCGAGGCGCGCCAGGACGCGGGGCTGGGCGAGGTCGCGCAGCCTCGTCATGTCGCGGTCGATGAACGCGGGCCACTCGATGTCGAAGAGCTCGCCGAGCCTGGCGCGGAAACGCCGGTATCTCGCGGCCTCCGCGGCGCCGCTCAGCGCGCGCACCCGCTCGGTCATCGCCTCCTCCCCGGCCACCAGGTCCAGGTGGGAGCCGTCGTGGTAGCGCAGCCGGTAGTACGGGTCCAGGCGCCGCAGCGGAAGCATGCTCTCCATGTCCTGTCCGGCGGCGGCGAAGACGTCGGCCAGGACCTCCGGCATGGTCAGCACCGAGGGGCCGGTGTCGAAGCGGTACTCGCCGAGGGTGGCCGTGCCGCAGCAGCCGCCCGGCACCTCGTTCGCCTCCACGATCGTGACGTCCCGCCCGGCGGCGGCGAGCCGGACCGCGGCGGCGAGACCTCCGAGACCGGCGCCGATCACCACGACCGGGCTCACGCGCCCCTCCTCGTCACCAGGTCTCCCTCACCGGCCGGCCCGTCCACACCCGCGACGAGTACGCCGGCCGCCCGTACGGCCGGACCCGTCACTCCCGCGCCGGTGACCTGCGGCGGCGCGTCGGCCTGTGTACGGGTGGGCGGGGTCGCCTTCCGTCCCGGATGGGGGTCCGTCCGCTCACGGGACCGGTCGGTCCCACGTGTGACGGCGGCCATGGGCATCACTCCTTCTCGTCCACAGGAGACTTCGCAAGCGACACCACGTCTGGATGCGTTTGTCCGACGGCAGGCGTATGGCCCGTGACCGGTGGCATCTGACGATCCATCCCCGGGCCGGGCTGCGGGTAAGTCAACCCACGGCGCAAGAAGGCGTAAAAACGGCGAGGCCCGGCGTCCGCCGCGCGGCGGACGCCGGGCCTCGCCGTTAGGGTCAGTGGACCGACCGGCGGACCGCCCGGAGGGCGTCGACGATCCCGTAGCCGTAGAAGCCGTTTCGCGACGCGCCTCCCTCACACGTCTGCGTAGAGGTCGCCGTGCCGCCGTCCGGCAGGTGCCGGGTGTAGGTGTGGGCGGGCGGGGTGGGACAGGGCGTCCTGGTCGCGGTGCCCTTGAGGGCCCTCTCCACGACGACGGGACGGAGCATCTTGCCTCCGTGCACCCGGTCGCGCCGGCCGTACTCGCTCACGATCAGCGCGGCGACCCCGGCCGCGCGTGGAGAGGCCATCGAGGTGCCCTGGAGATACACGTAGTAGCCGCAGACGTCGCCCTTGCAGTCGCGGACCACGTTGGTGACGTTGGGCGTGCCGTCGGGGTTGAGCTGGCCGCGCGCCTCGGCCAGCGACTTGGGATAGGCGGCCAGTGTCGCCCTGGTGACGTCGCGGTCGCCGTTCGCGGTGTCGTAGACGTCGCCGCCCGGGGAGGAGACGCCGATGTAGCCGTTGCCGTAGTCGGAGTAGTACGCCTTGCGCCTGCTGACGCCGGTCGCGGACACGGAGATCACATGCTTGGCCTCGCTCGGCATGGAGACGCAGCTCGGGGGGATCGTGCGCGAGTAGGGCGACTCGCCGGGGACGCCGGCGAAGTCGGGGCTGGAGGCGTCGACGATCTCCTTGGTGTAGTCGAAGGCCCTGTTGCCCGCCGCGGCCACCAGGGTCACCCCTTTGTCGTGCGCGTAGGTGAGCGCCCGCTGCATCGCCTTGATGATCGTGGCCTGCTCCTGCCGGTTGGCCGGAGAGTCCGCCGGGTTGTCGACGCAGTTGAACATCCACGGGTCGATGTAATAACTCATGTTGACCACGTCGACGCCGATGTCACCGGCGTAGGTCAGCGCGTCGACGCTGGGCTGCAGGAAGAAGAATCCCGAGTCCTGACCGGCCCGCAGGTTCACGATCGAGACCTTGGGCGCCACGCCCGCTATGCCGAGCCCGTTGAGGGGCGAGGCGATCGACGACGCCACGTGCGTGCCGTGTTCGTTCTCGTCGACGTCCACCGGGTCGTCGCAGGAGCGGTCCGGCTCGGCCTCGCACGGGCCGTCGACCTTGTTGCCGTCGGCGTCGACGGGAATGTCGACGGTGAAGTTGCGGCTCAGTTCGCGGTTGAAGTTGGGTGCGATGTCGGGGTGGGAGCCGTCGACACCGGTGTCGATGACACCGACCAACACGCCCGGGTCGCCCTGCTGGTGGCGGTAGGAGCCGTCGACGGTCGCGTGAATCTGCTTCATGTCCCACTGGAGTTCCGACAGCGGCTCCGCGGCGGGCGCGGGTGCGCCGAAGGTGGAGGCGGCGGGGGCGCCGTCACCGGCCTTCTCCACGGCACTCGCCCGCACGGTCGCGTGGCCCGCCGCTCCCCTCCTGGCGGAGGGCACGCTGCCGATGGACCGGTTGTGGGCGATGTCGTCGATCGAGGCGGCGTCGCGCACCTCCTCGGCGAAGTCGGTGTTCGCCGTCTTGACGGTGGCGACGCCGATCGCGGTGTTCTCCCTGAGGATGCTTCCGCCCGCCGTCCTGATGGCCTGCCGGGCGTCCGCCGGGCGCGCGCCCTCGGTGTAGAGGACGACGTACTCGGCTTCCACGACCGGTTCGGCGACCACCCGCCGGGCCTGGGCCGGGGATACCAACGTGGCCGCCGCGAGGGGGACGACGGCCGCGGTGACGATGACGCGTTTCACATATACCTCCATATATCCAAAGAGCTCCCCGCAAATGTGATTTCACGCGCACCAAGCAATTCATACGTGGACACATCTGCCGCCGGTGCGCAATAAAATCAACAGGCGCGGGGGAACCCCGTAACTCCTGCTACCCGCACACATTGGCGAATCATGCCATCAGTGAACCGTTAAGAGGGGATTCTCGCGCCAAAACTGATAACAGCATGGAGCTTCGCATGGTCAAACTCATTTGAAAATGACTTAAATGATGCCGAAAGAATCGGAAAAGAGAGCGGGAGGGAGGACCCGCAACCGAGGGTCGGACCGCCTTTCCAGCACAGCCGACGTCGTCCGGCTCGCGCGACGCGAGCCCCGGCGCAGGTCATGGCCGTCCTCACTACCGGCGGGAGCGTCCACACCGTCCGTAGACATCCAACGATCTTCGCGCCGCCTCGACGAGAGGCGAGAGGGTACGGCGATTCGCCAGCGCCCGGGGCAGCTTCCGCAGGGCGTATCCAAGTCCTCGCCATCCGGCCGGGCCTTCGCACGCGGCGGTGAGCACGGTACGCGTCACCACCGGCCACGGCCGGCGCAGGACGGCGTTGAGCACCGCGTTACGGGACGCGAGGACCCGACGGCGGCTCACGTCGCGGGAAGCGGAGGGATGGTGGTGAGCGACGACGTCGTCGACGTAGGCGAGTCCCCAGCCCGCCGCGGCCAGGTCCAGGGCGAGGCGCTCCTCCTCCCCGAGGAAGAAGATGACGTCGTCGAAACCGCCGGCGGCCAGATACGCCTTCCGGCGCACCACGGCTCCGCAAGCCAGAAAGCCGAGAACGGACGGACCGGGAAGGTCTGATTCGACTGCGAGAGGAGAATTCACCATGTCCCTACATATCGGGTCAAGGCGCTCTTCCATCCCCACCAGCATCCGCGCCGCCAGTACCGCCAGGCGGGGATGGGCGTCGAGCACGTCGGCAGCGCGTTCGAGCGCGCCGGTCGCCCACCAGGAGTCGTCGTCGGCGAAGGCGACGTAGGGTGTCCCGGCGAGTTCCACACCGAGGTTGCGAGCCGGTGCACCGAGGTTGCGTCCCAGTTCGACGACCCGCACGTGGGGAAACCTTCGTCGTACGAGAGCCGGGGTGCCATCGGTGGAACCGTTGTCAAGCAAGATCACCGGGGACTCGTGGCGCGGTAGCGAGCGCTCCAGGTCGTGGCGGCGGTTGCGCGTGGCCACCACCACCGTCACGCGCGGGAACGGGTCCATCCCGCCGGCCTGCCGAACGGTTTCGCGCCGGAGATCTTCTGATCTCGCACTGCCACGACACGGATCCCGCCTTCGCCGGGGTCCCGGGTCCGGCTTGGAGGAATGAGGTTCCGGGCCGGTGGCCGACGCGCGACGCGCGGCGCGCGGCGCCGGGCTCCGGTTCAACGGCTCACATCCGTGATCTCCCGCTGCCCGTGGATCTCCCGGTCGAACCAGTCGATGGTGCGGCGTAGTCCCTCGGCGACATCGACGCTCGGCCGCCATCGCAGCTTGGATGCGGCGAGCGAGATGTCGGGACGGCGAACCTCCGGGTCGTCGAGCGGGCGGCCGACGAAGTGGATCGGAGACTCGGAGCCGGTCAGATGACGAACCGTCTCGGCCAGGGTAAGCATGGTCAGCTCCGTAGGGTTGCCGATGTTGACCGGGCCCTCGAACCCGCTGTGAGCCAGGGCGAGGATCCCGCTGACGGTGTCGTCCACGTAGCAGACCGACCTGGTCTGCCCGCCGTCACCGGCCACGGTGATCGGCCTACCGCTACACCGGCGACCTCCCGCGCGCGGGCGTCGTCGTCAACGAACCCGTCAGGCGTCACCGGATCGCCGGGACCGATCTGTTGCCCACCCTCGCCAAGGCCGTGCCGCTCGACCTCTTCGGCATGAAGGTCACCGGCCTGCCCTACCGGACCTTCGAGGACCTGCCGCAGCGGGTGATGCACGCCGCGCTCGCCCGGCGCCGCGTCTACCTGCATCCCTACCGGTGGACCTCCCTCGGCCTGTCCCTCATCGAGGCCATGCTCCTGGGCATGCCCGTCGTCGCCGTGGCCGGCACCGAGGCCGTCGAAGCCGTCCCCTCCGAGGCAGGCGTCGTCTCCACCCGCGTCTCCGCTCTGGCAGGCGCCCTTGAGATGTTCGTCGCCGATCCCGACCGGGCGGTACAGGCCGGCAGGGCCGCCCGCGCCGCCGCCCTGACCCGCTACGGTCTCGGCCGCTTCCTGGCGGACTGGGACCTCCTGTTCAGCGAGGTCGGCGGACGCGCCCGGAGCCTTTCCGAAAAAGCTCGGTAATCACGATAGCGAGGGATTCCGAACTACTCGCAAAAACCCGAGCGAACGTATCTTTCGATGCGCGGGTGAAGCGTGCCGCGCGGGCGGGTCGCAGGGCATCCACCCGCAGACCGCCTCCCCACGGTTCCGGGGAGGCGAAATGCCCGCCCAGACCCGCCGGTACACGAAAATCCCGAACACGATGGTGGCCGTGTCGACGCCGATGGCACTTCCGCCAGGGTCGCGACGGCATCGAACGCGACCTGCCACGAGCATCCAAGCAGGTCGGCGACCGATTCCACTGGATGCCCACCGGATCGGCGGAACACGTGCGTCTCTAGGCCCAGGGCCTCTCGGTCCAGGTCTCGGCAAAGGACGGTGGCGCCCGTCGTCGAGGTGGTGGATCGACTCCAGGTCACCCGCGAACCCGGCCGTCGACCAAGGTGATCGGATGAGCGCCCTAATCGATCGTCGCCGTTCACAGTAGAGGTTCTCGACCTGGCCGGGGTGGCACCGATGGCTCCGGCCCACGGGGTGCTCGTCGGGCAGCGGAGGAGCGGGCGGGACGACGATCGAAGGATCGTGTCGCACGACTCCGGCGTTCGTGGTGAGCATGAGCAGTCACGCACGGAGGAATGAGTAGTCAGTACTCTACCTCTCGAATTCCACAGCTGAAAAAGTTTCCCTTGTCGAAAAAAGCATTCCAATTTCGAAAGGGACAATGAGAATGAAGCTCCGCACCTTATCCGCGGGACTCGCTGTCGCGGCCGCGGCGGTGACGCTCGCCGGGGGCCCCGCGACCGCCGCGGACGGCCCTTCCGAGGCCGACGTCAGGGCGGCCATCGAGCACGCCGTGTCGGGCAAGGCCACCGCCGCGGAACTCAAGATCATCAAGGACGACCCCCAGCTGGCCCGTACGGTGCCGGTGTCGGTGAAGGCGGGCGATCCGGTCGTCACCAAGGTCGACCCGCCCCAGCGGTCCGGCGGCCGGGACTCCTCCGCGCTGCGCGCCGCACAGGCTTCCTACCAGCAGAAATGCTGGGCTGTCGATTACCCGCTGACGCTCACGTCCTGGGCGGGCACCACCATCTACACCTGGCATCACGCGTTCTCCTACTGCACGGCGAACCAGGTTTCCGGCTGGGAGAGCACCCGCGTCATCTCCGTGGCCCCGTACAGCCGACGTGACTACTTCACCGACAAGTCCTCTGTCGTCTACCCGCAGGGCCTGGTCACCGACGCGGTCAATGCCCTCGTGGGCGCGCCGATCGGAACCAACACCACCGGCGTCGGGTCGCCCTATCACTCCCACATGGCGCGTTCGGTCAACCTCTGCTTCGCCCAGTTCAGCTGCTACGCCAGCAACCTGCCGCAGAGCAAGCTCACCCTCGGTTCGGAAGGCGTCGCGGTGGCGCTCGCCTCCGCCCTGTGAAAACGCCCGCAGTGAATTCGAGAGGATATGGAAACGCCATGAACAATATTGTCAGGAAAGCGGGCACCACCGCGCTCGCCGCGCTCACCGTGCTCGCTGTACTGGGCCCGGCCTCTCCGGCCGCCGCGGGCGCATACAAATATCTGGAGACGGACAAGGTGGCCTGTCCGGCGTGGGCGACCGGAACCTTCTACGACAGCTACCAGCCGACCGGCTATCGCGCCTTCGCGAACGAGTGCCATACCAAACCCTATGTCACGAGCGCGCGGGTCCGGCTCGTCACCAGTTGCTCGTGGGGCTTCACCTACCGCAGTGAACCGGCGGCGGTCGTCGAGGGCCGCTGGACGAGCTTCACGAGCCCCCCACGGACTGAGCCCGGCTGCCTGTTCGGGGTCTCCGATTACTGGCTCGAAGCGGCCTGACACGCCGCCCGCGCCACCCGGGTCCCGCCCCGCCGACGAAGGCGGGCGGGACTCGGCGAGTCCGCGGCCGCGTCGCCCGTGCACAGGGGCACGGACTGCACGGCCGACCGGTTCACCTGTTCGTGCGGCCGAGCCGGCCGGTCAGCTCCTGGCGGTCCGATACGCCGAGCTTCGCGTAGACGCGCTGCAGGTGGTTGTCCACCGTCCTGACGGAGATGGTCAGATTGGCCGCGATGTCCTTGCTGGACATCCCTCTGGAGGCCAGGCTCGCGATCTCCCTTTCCCTGGCCGTGAGCGGCACGGCCGCGTCGGCCGCCTGGAGCAGGGGCGTCCGCGCGCCCTCGCACAGGGCCGCGGCGGCGGCCGACCGCGCGGCGGCGGCGGAGGCCTGCCGGGGGTTCCCGAAGCGGCGCCACAGTTCCGCTGCCGCGCCCGCCGCCTCTGCCGCGAACAGGCTCGCCCCCATCCGGTCGAAGTCGTCCGCCACCGCTATCAGGCCGTCCCGGTCGCCGGCGGCCAGCGCGACCGCCAGCCGTGCCCGGGCGGTGATGAAGGGCCCTCCGGCCTTCGCGAGCTCCGCGAGACGGTTCGCCGCCTCCGCGGCGCCGCCGAGCCGCGCGAGGTCGGTCAGCAGCGTGGCCTCGGAGGAGAACTGCCCTCGTTCGCGGGCCTCGGCCGCCGCCTCCCGTAGCACTCTCCTGGCCG
This sequence comes from Streptosporangium sp. NPDC050284, assembly GCF_044459525.1. Classification (NCBI taxonomy): domain Bacteria; kingdom Bacillati; phylum Actinomycetota; class Actinomycetes; order Streptosporangiales; family Streptosporangiaceae; genus Streptosporangium; species Streptosporangium sp. NPDC050284. The sequence continues at coordinate 178,665 of NZ_JBITIZ010000009.1, read as the reverse complement.
CCCCCCGCTCTCCCCGCGCCACGTGCGTCCATGCCTCGCCGAGCCGTTCCTCGGGCACGCGCACCGCCACCGCGAGCCCGGCGTGCTCGGTGAGGGCGGCCTCCGCCGCGCGCACGTCACCCTGTAGCGCCGCGGCCGCCGCGAGCCCGGTGAGGGCGAGTGGACGCAGGATCACTCCCTGAGGGCGGGTGTCGTGCGCGATCTCCGCGTACCAGCGGCGCGCCGAGGCCGGGCGGCCGGCCATCCAGGCGTTGCGGGCGAGCGGGAAGACCAGGAGTGTACGCTGCCACCCGGTCGGCACCCAGCCCGAGTCGGTGTGGGCGCGCTCGGCGGTGACTCGAGCCTTCTCCAGACGTCCGATCTCGGTCAGGGCCAGAACGAGCGCGGACCACGCGGCCGCCTCCTGCGGGCCGTGACCCCTGCCCTCCGTCCTCGCCTTCGCACACAGGGCCACGGCCCGCTCGGCCCACGGCACCGCCTCCTCACTGCGACCGAGAAAGGACAGCGCACTCGACCTTGTCGCGGCGGCGGCCGTCCACGCCGCCACGCCCGCGATGTCACCCACCGCCGGTTCCTCGTCCCGCATGTCGTCGAGCAGGTCGAGGCTCTCGGCGTGGCGACCGAGGCTGGAGAGTATGTTGGCCTCGTTCACCCGCAGCGCCCACAGGCCTGCGGCACTCGTGACGCGGTCGCGCGCCGCGTCGTTCGCGGCGACGACCTCCTCGCGGGTTGTGCCGCGGCACCACATGAGGTTGTGGGTGCGCGCCAACGCCACCGCGAGCGTGCGACTCTCCCTGGTGGCCTCCCCGTCGGCCCTGCGCAGCACGTCCTCGGCCTCCTGCGGTCGGCCCGCCTCGGAAAGCGTGCGGCCGAGCAGAAGCAGGGCCGGGAAGGTGAGTTCGTCCTCGGGAATTGCCCGGAGGAAGACGAGCGCGCGGGCATGGTCGTCGCCGTGCGCGGCGAGCCGGGCGGCTTGGAGGAGGAGGGCCGGATCGGCGCTGCCGGTGCCGGCGAGCCGGTAGGAGGCCAGGCGCATGGCGTCCTCCCGGCGGCGCGAGCCGGTCCGTTCCAGCCTGTCCGCCTGCTCGCGCAGGATCTCCTGCCGCCGCCCCTCGGTGATGCCCGGGGGCAGCACCTCCGCGTAGAGAGGGTGCGCCAGGCGGGCGTACGTACGCCGCCCCTCCCGCACGACGGTGACGAGCCCGGCTCGCTCCAGCTCGTCCAGGATCTCGGTGCAGGGCTCATGTTCGAGGTCGGCCACCGACACCGGACCGCACAGCGCGAGGACGTCGAGGAGACGACGGCCGCACGGCGCCACCGTCGCGAGCCGGTGGCGGATCACGTCCGTGAGGCGACGGGTGACCGGAAGGGGCTCGGTGGCGGCCAGTTGCCAGACCTCCCCGTCGTTCGTCAGCCTGCCCTCGGCCAGCGCGCCACGCACCAGTTCGCCTAGATAGAGCGGATTGCCGCCGCTCGCGGCGTGTAATCGGTCGACGGTCTCGCGGTGGACGTGGCCGGCCAGGGCGTGCTGGAGGAGCTCGTTCACCTCCCGCCACGTCAGCGGCGCGAGGTCGGCGTGGTGGACGGCGTCGCCTCGCCCGAGCGTCACGACGCTCTCCAGGGAAGAGGCGTCCGAGCGCACCGTGCCCACCAGGAAGACGGCGTCGGTCTCCATGAGCTGGCGCAACAGCATGACCGAGGCGGAGTCGAGCAGGTGCAGGTCGTCGATGAGCAGAACGAGGCGGGCCGTCGCGGTGTATGCCCGCGACATGAGCCGGACCGCCGTCGCGAAACCCGCGATGGGATCCGACAGGTCCACGCCGTCCGGCAGGAGATGCGCTATCGCTCCGAGAGGGATCTCCGCCGCCGCGCCGGTCGCGGCGGCGCGGCCCACGGCGTGCCCCCGCAGAGCTGCGACGGCCAGACATTCCTCCGCCAGCCGGGTCATGCCGACGCCGGGTTCACCGAAGATGAGGAAACCCTTGTAGCCGGTTTCATGGAGGACGGCCTTGAACGCCTTCAGCTCCGCGTCCCGGCCCACCAGGGACCAGCGCCTCGCCACCACCTCAACCGTCGCCACTGCGGCCTCTCCTTCCACCGGGCAATGTCCACCGAACAATCGGGCATGTCGTACTGGGGGCCGGCCGGAGACGCCTCCGGTTGTCCCCGGAAGCCGGGGGCCGGGAAGGAGCAGGTGCGAAAAACCGCACATCGGTAGACGTGCGGTTTCGCCGACGGCATTCCACAACGCTGTGTGCCGACCGACTGATCGTCAAGGTGATCTGTGGCGGAGGCCGACCTGCGCGCCATTCTGCGAGCGTCTCCAAAAGATGTCAATTGCATTAAGCCGCGGCCGGAATAACCCTGTCCGTAATCTTATATGGATTTTTGTTCTACAAGGTGCCGTCTTACGCGTGGAGCGAATGGTCAGCGCCGGAGATCTCCCCGCCGGAGAAAAACTCCATTGCCCGGTGAACGCGGCGAAGAGGTCCCGCGCGTGACGTCTCACATCGTCGTCCGCGCGGCGGTCGCGCCCGGGGCGCCGATCGGTCCCCGTTGGCGGGTCGACAGTCCGCGAGCCCTGACCGGACGGCGTTGCCGCTAGAGGACCCCGACCTGCTGCCAGGCGGCGCGCATCTTCCGCTGCTCGCCCTCCCCGCGCCTCTTCCTGCCGGGAAGGTCGAAGTCGCCGCCGTTCTCGACGTCGTAGACCGTACGCACCATGCCGGGAGCGGGCTCGACGTCGGAGAGGGTGAGATTGAGCTGACGCAGCGCGCCACCGAACGAGGCGCGCTGCGCTCGGGCGCTCTCCGAGGTGGCGAGGGTCTTCAGCGCGGACTCCCGCTCGGCGGGGGTTCCGTGTTCGGCGACCGCTTCAAGCAGGTCGGGAGGTGCGATGCAGCACGGGGGCATGCTGTCGAATGTCGTCATACGTTAAGGATCGTCACCGCCTGCTCAAACTGTATGAGTATTGCCATACTTGATGCCTTCGGAGGTGGGCTGGGGTGTGCCTACGGGAGCGGTCGTGAGAGGGTTCTTCTGCTCGACGATCACGGGGTCGTGACCGCGCCCGGGGAAGAGGGCGAGACGGAGGCGGCGGTGCTGGGAAACGTGGAAGAGAACGAGGGGACGGTGCGGGCGCTCACGGTGGCGACGCGCGGCGGGCGGCCCGCTTCGGCCACCGGCTCACCGATGGCGGGGTCGCCGGTGACGGGTCTCGTGCCGGGAGCCACCGGCTCGCGAAGCGCGCGACTCAGGCCGGGAGACACCACTTCTCGGAGGACGGGCCGCGCATGACGTCACTGCTGGCCATCAGCGACCTGCACATCGGCTACCAGGAGAACCGCAGCATCGTCGAGAAGCTGCGGCCCACCTCCCCCTCCGACTGGCTGCTGGTCGCCGGGGACGTCTCAGAGAAGGTCTCCGACGTCGAATGGACCCTGGGGCTGCTCGCCGAACGGTTCGAGAAGGTGGTGTGGGCGCCCGGCAACCACGAGCTGTGGACCCATCCCAGCGACCCCGTCCAGCTGCGCGGCGAGGAGCGCTACCGGCACCTGGTCGAGGTGTGCCGGAACCTGGGGGTGGCGACGCCCGAGGACCCCTACCTCACCTGGACCGGCCCCGGCGGCCCGGTCACCGTCGCCCCGCTGTTCGTGCTGTACGACTACACCTTCCGCATGCCCGGCGTGGCCACGAAGGAGGCGGCGCTCGCCCGCGCGTACGACAAGGGGGTGGTGTGCACCGACGAGATGCTGCTGCACCCCGACCCGTACCCCACCAGGGACGCCTGGTGCGACGCCAGGATCGCCGAGACCGAACGGCGCCTGGAGGCCAGGCCGCCCGGGGTGCCCACGGTGCTGGTCAACCACTACCCGCTGGTGCGCGAACCCACCCTGATTTTGTACCACCCGGAGTTCGCGATCTGGTGCGGCACCGAGCGCACCGCCGACTGGCACCTGCGCTTCGACGCCGCCGCGGTCGTCTACGGCCACCTGCACATCCCCAGGACCACCTGGCACGACGGTATCCGCTTCGAGGAGGTCTCCTTGGGCTATCCCCGCGAGTGGCGTCCCAGGTCCACCGCACCCGGTCAGCTGCGGCGCATCCTGCCCAGCCCCAAGGCCGCCTCGTGATCGAGAAGATCCTGCCGCCGTGGGTGGCGAGTTCGGAGCGCTTCGAGGACCCGCCGGACGTCGTGCTGTTCCCCGAGGAGGAGGAGGCCGTCGCCCGCGCGGTGGAGAAGCGGCGGCGCGAGTTCGGCACCGCGCGCCACTGCGCGCGTCAGGCCCTGGCCGAGCTCGGACTGCCGCCCGCGCCGATCCTGCCCGGTGAGCGCGGCGCCCCCGTGTGGCCGGACGGGGTGGTGGGCGCCATCACCCACTGCGCCGGATACCGCGCGGCGGCCGTCTCCCGCGACGCGCTCACCATCGGCATCGACGCCGAGCCCCACGAGCCGCTCCCCGACGGCATCCTGCCCGCGGTCTCCCTGCCCGAGGAGCGGGCCGCGCTCGCGCGGCTCGACGGCGACGTGCACTGGGGCCGGCTGCTGTTCAGCGCCAAGGAGAGCGTCTACAAGGCGTGGTTCCCGCTGGCCAGGCGTTGGCTCGGCTTCGAGGAGGCCCACCTCGTCTTCTCCCCCTCCGGTACGTTCACCGCCCGCCTCCTCGTCCCCGGCCCTGTCGTGGATGGCCGGGAGCTGACCGGTTTCACCGGCCGCTGGCTGGTCTCCGACGGCCTGGTCGTGACCTCCATCGCCGTACCGGGAAAGTCCGTACCGGGATAGTCCGCGGCGTCCCCTGCGGGAGGTCAGGACTTTCGTTGACATCCGCTCCGCCCCGAAGGGCGGAGGTTCCCGCCTGCTACACGTGCGGCTTCCGGCCGTCGTCGGCCCGCCGCCTTTCGGCGGGGGGCCGACGTGTGCCCGTTCAGTGAAAGAGGGTCAGGTCGTCGTGCAGGTGAGGGCGGGGATGTTCCTGCTGGAGCCGGAGACGACGAGTCCGAAGGTGGTGGAGGCGCCGGCGCCCAGCGAGCCGTTGTAGGCGGCGTTGCGGGCGGTGACCGCGACCCCGCTGCTGGTCACGGTCGCGTTCCACGCCGACTGGATGCTCTCTCCACCCGCGAGGTTCCATTTCACCGTCCAGCCGGTGATCGCGCTGGAGCCTGCGGTCACGTTCACGTCGATCTGGTAGCCGTTGGACCAGTCGGAGGCGATGCGGTAGGTGGCCGAGCAGCCGCCGCCCGGACCCGGGGTCGGGGTGGGCGTGGGAGTCGGGGTCGGCGTGGGGGTCGGGGTGGGGGTCGGAGTGGGCGTGGGGGTCGGGTCGGGGTTCGTGCCACCGGTGAAGTTGACGTCGCTGCAGAAGTAGTACGACTGGTCGAGGTGGCTCGCCTGCCAGACGGTGTAGACGATGTGGTGGCCGGTACGGCCGGGCGCGTTCACCGGGATGGCCGTGGTGGTGCCCGTCGGCCTCTTGCCCAGCTCGTTGACGAGTTCCAGGTCACTCCACTTCAGCGCCTGGGTCTTGGGGTTGAAGCCCTGTTTGGTGACGTAGACGCGGATGTAGTCCGCGCCGTGCGAGGCCTGGTCCAGCAGGTTCATCGTGAACGAGGAGGGACGGTCCACGGTCTTCCACGCGCCCACCGTGTCCATGGTCCGGTAACGGCCGTTCTCGGTCCGGCCGCCGCTGCACAGCTGCCCGTCCGGGATCGCGCCCTGGTGGTTGCCGCCGACGTTCTCGCGGAACAGCCCGTTCCAGTTCCACATCGCGTTGGGGTTGTCCTGCCAGGCCTGCCAGCACATCGGGTCCTGCTGGGCCATGGCCGGGTTCTGGAAGTCACCTGCCCAGCGCTCCCAGCAGCCGTAGTTGCGCGAGGGCGGATCGCTGATCGAGCCGTGCGCCGAGGCGGGGGCCGCCATCACGGTGGTGAACATGAGCGCGGTCGCGATCGCGACGGCGGCCGCGACGACCATCCGCCATACCGAGACTCGGTGGACGGTGACGCCGTCGGACACGTGCACTTGGTCGCGCAGAAGTCGGAGCGTACGTGACCTCATCGTGTGAAGGTCTCCTTTTGAAGGCCGGGATTTCGAATGCCGGGATGACGAGTCCTGGCGCGCCGAGTGAGGGCGGAGTCCTCACGCCAGAAGGTCACCACCGTCGCCCACTCCCCGGCCCCGGAGCAACCGTGGCGCATGCTTCCCGGAAGGCGACCGGCCTGGAACTGGCCATACGCTACAAAACGGATGAAAGGTTCATTTCCGATGATTTTCCCGGAGGCGGCTCCGGCATCCGTTCCCAACACCCACCCGGAGGCGGCGCTCTCACTCCGTCCCGCCGAAAGTGATCGGCAACCGCGACGGACAACAACCACGCTGAGCGTGGACACCGTCATGACTTACCCGAAGGCACCAGCCGGGGCACGGCTGTCAACGTAGCCGGCGATGTCGCCGTGAAGCGGCAGCGCTGTCGGGGCTGCGGCCGGAGGGATCCATGCCGAGGCCGGCCCGGCGGTCACATCCGCCGCCCCCTGGGACGGATCTTGATCTCGCGCATGTCGGTCACCGCGAGCTGCAAGATCTCATGCGAATGCCCGTGCGCCTCCAGCGCGACCATCGCGCCAAGCGCCGCCTCGTCCTGGCCGTCGTCCGGGCCTGCCGGAACCTGGCAGCGGAAGGTGAAGGCCGTCACGCTTTGATCGTGGGTGAACGTCCCGGCCTCGGTGTAAGCGAGGTCGCTCGCGGCCAGGACGGCCGCCCGCCCCGCGTCGTCGAGCCCGGTGAACTTTCCTCTGATCGTCACTCTGAACAACTGCTCATCCCTCTCGTACGGCATAGCCGAGCAGGCGCTCCCCCATGAGGCCCTCCGCGGCGTCGATCAGCTCCAGCACGTCCGCGGCGATGGCGTCCGGCCGCTCACCGGCCGCGGTCCGCCTGCCGATCTCCGACAGGACCATGCTGTGCAGGCTCCCAAGTTGCCAGGCGACAGCCCCCGGCACCGGGTCACCGGGCTCGGCTCCGGTCTCCTGGACCAACCGGGCGGTCAGCTCGGCGGTCATCTGGTGGGCAAGCCACTCAAGCCGGGCGGTCAGCGTGGGCGCGGCTCGCATCATCTCCAGCACGCGGCCGAACCCCTCGCTCAGCCCGACCTTGCGCTCGTGCCCGCTCACCTCCTGCCGCAGCCGCGACAGGACCGCATCGGCCGCCGACTGGCCGGGGTCACGCCCGCGTACCATGTCGGCCAGTCGCTGCGGGGATGCCTCCTCCGGGGGCAGGACGAGGTCTTCTTTGGTGTGGAAGTAGTTGTAAACGGTGTTGACCGACACCTCGGCAGCCGCAGCGATCTCGGCGATCGTGACGTTGTCGAAGCCACGCGCGACGAACAGGCCGAGGGCCACATCGGAGACACGTTGCCGGGTCTGTCGCTTCTTGCGCTCGCGCAGGCCCTCAGACATGTGTGGAGCCTACTCAAAATTTGGAGTCGATTGCAATTTTGCATCTTCCGCACCATCTTGGCGCCCTGGCCATCAAACCGTGCCTCACGCACCTCGGCGTGGCTCGCGCCCGGGATCGAGCGCGAGCGGTCGGACACCGTCAAACAAACCGTCTAACGAGCCGGCAACCGGCCGCCAAGACCCCCGGCGGCCCCTCAAAGGGAGCCGCCCGTGATGCCGATGACCCCGGATGCCCGCTCCGGGAAACTCGCTCACCGGCCTGGGAGTCCTCACTCACCTCACCCGGCTCCGGCCTGACCGCAGACGCGCGGACTCGCCGGAACGGAACGAGATCTAGCTGAACGACGCCGACTGCAGGGTGCAGTCGGTGATCCACGGGCCAGGGTTGACCGGTGCCGTGGAGCACCTCCAACTCGCGGTGATGCTGGTTGTCCCGGCGGGAATGGTGGTGTAAGTGACCGTTCCGGTGAAGTCGCCGTACGGGGAGTGGCCGCTGCTGCACAGGGCCTGGATCCCCACGGATGTGCTCCCGGCGGGCAGGGTCTGGGCGAACTGGAACGCGTACGTGCCGGGGACGCTGACCAGGCCGGGGGTTATCGAGGACGATCCGGCACGAATCATCACGTTCGAGGGATACCAGGTGCTGACATTTCCATAGTGGTTGGAATTGGAGCACTCCACCCTGCCGTACAGTACGGCGCTGGTCGCGGCGGCGGGTTGCGCCAGGCCCACGACGCCCAACGCCCCGGTGACGAGCAGTGCGGATCCGACCGCCAGTCCTCGACGAAGCAGTTTCGCGGCGAACATCTCCGTTCCTCCTTAATACTTCTGACATCGGCCACCGCGAATTCAGCATTCTCGCCCGGCACGGTCAACAGTCGAGCGATTTCAACAGAGCCACAACCGTCACGGCGAGGGGATCCCGAAGTCCGAATCCACCGCCGGTCAATTCGTCGTCTTCCAGGGAAACGACCGCACGGGAGAACGTGCGACCAGCGACGTTGATGAAAATTCCACGGACACCGGCCCTGAAGGCGTGTACCTGATGTTTCGGTCCGCCGATCGCGAGCCGCGCCCGGCCCCCTTGAAAGATTCAAGGGGGCCGGGAGACCGCATCGGCTCAGGCGAGGATCTGGACGTACCCGTCGGTTCCGTGCACGCGGATCCGCTGCCCGTCCCGGATCAGCCGGGTGGCCTGCTCCACGCCCACGACGGCCGGCAGGCCGTACTCCCGCGCGATCACCGCCCCGTGCGTCATCAGACCGCCCACCTCCGTCACCAGCCCGGCGATGGTGACGAACAGGGGTGTCCAGCCGGGGTCGGTGTAGGCGGTGACCAGGATGTCGCCCGCCTTCAGGTCGGCCCGCGCCATGTCCGTGACGACCCGGGCACGGCCTTCGACGGTCCCGGCCGAGACAGGGAGGCCGACCAGCGCGCCGGGCGGGGCGTCCTCCCTCCGATACCGGCCGGTGATGACCTCGCCGTCCGAGGTGAGGACCCGGGGCGGCGTGAGCGCCTCGTACGACCGGAACGCCTCCCGCCTTTGCAGGATGAGTTCGGCGTCCACGTCGTCGGTACGCACAACCTCTCGCAACTCCGGGAAACGAAGGAAGAAGATGTCCTCTTTCTCGCGCAGGACGCCGGAGCGGACGAGACGATCAGCCTCCCGCAGCAACGCCTGCTTGTAGACGAAGTAGCGGCTGACCTTGCCGTACTTGGGATACTCCCGGTATCCGGCGAAGGTGCGGACGCGGTCGATCATCCGCTTTGTCTCCTCGGCCTTCTGCTCCCCGTCGGGCAGGGCCCGCAGTCGCGTCAGAAGCTCCTCCTCTTTCCTTCGTGACTGCAGGAGTCCCTGTTCGAAGTGTCGTTTGCCGGCGCCCGGCTCGAAGTTCTTGATGTTGCCGAGGATGGTGGGCACGAGCGTGGCGGGTTGCTCGCTCCAGCGCGTCCTGGTGATGTCGATCTCGCCCGTGCAGCGCATGCCGTACTCGTCCAGGTAGCCACGGATGGCGTCACGCGCCTCCTGCCCGCCGGCGAGCTCGGCCAGCTCGTTCAGGAAGCCGTCGCCTTCCCGGCCTTCGTCCACGACGCGGTGCAGGAACGTCACGACGTCGGCGTGCGGCCGGATCGTGTCCGCGACGTCGAGGAGCGCCAGCCCCATCTCGGAGGTGACGTTGTGGGGGACGGACTGCGTGAGCGCGTCGGCCGCGTTCTTCTCCCCCAGCCACGCCTCAAGGTGGTCGTTGAGCCACCAGGCCGCCTCCATCCCCGCCATGATCACCTGAAGGCTCCGCGGATCGAACAGGATGCGCTTCAGCTCCGCGATGTCGGCCTGGATGAAGTCGAGCAGCGCCGTCCCGGACAGTGTCCGGATCTCGCTCCGCAGGGTGGCGACGGACTCCTGACTGTGCCGGATCAGCTCGGTGACGACGGCCGGATCGGTCTCGATCGGCGCGGGTGGGGCACCGGCCGGGGCGGCGACAGACTCCTCGCCGGGAACCGAGCGGATGAAGTCGCCGCGGTCGAGGACGGTCTGCAGCGCGTCCCTGATCAGCGGGTCGGACTTGCCCAGGGTTCCCAGGATGCTCGCGCGCCCCGCGGGCGTCGCCAGGGCGGGAGCCACGTCGACGAACAACCGTCCGCCCGCCTCGGGCATCGGCCGCGGGGTCGTCAGCTGCCACACCGAGAGTCCCAGCGGCTTCATCGCGTCGGTCATCATCTGCTGGTGGCCGACGGAGACGTAGAGGTGGTTGTCCTGGTCGTCGGTTTCCGGGACGGGGAACAGGGTGGTGATCGCCCGGCTCTGCACGATGTGGAAGTCATCTCCGACCAGGCACCATTCGATGTCCTGGGGCCTGCCGAAGTGCGCTTCGATGCGCCGGCCCAGCCGCACCAGACGCACGACCTGTGCGTCCGTCAGAGCCGGCTGTGTCTGGCGCCCCGGCTCGACGGGTGCCTCCTGGGTGCCGCCTGCCTGCGACGCCTGGACGAACCGCGATTTGGTCGCGATCGCCGTGGTGACGGTCTGGTCGTCGCGCACCGTGTATACGTCCCCGGCGACCAGGCCGGAGACCAGCGCCTCGCCGAGCCCCCAGCCGGCCTCCACGGTGGCGATCTTCCGGTTCGAGGTCACGGGATCGGCGGTGAAGAGGATCCCGGCCGCGTCGGGGAACACCATCCGCTGTACGACCACGGCCATCCGCACCCTGCGGTCGTCGAAGCCGTTACGGCGCCGGTAGGTCACCGCCCGCTCGGTGAACAGCGAGGCCCAGCACTTTCGGATGTGCGCAAGGATCTCCGGTAGGCCCACGACGTTCAGGTACGAGTCCTGCTGACCGGCGAAGGACGCGGTCGGCAGGTCCTCGGCCGTTGCGCTGGAACGCACCGCGTAGGATTCCTGCTCCCCGAGCCGGGCGAGCGACTCACTGATCGCCGCCACGAGGTCGTCGGGGATCGTCACGCCTTCGACGACACGGCGGATCTCGGCGCTCAGGGTGCGGATCGCCGCGTGGTCGTCCGGTTTCACCCGCGACAACAGGTCGAGTTGGGCGTCGATCGACGGCGCCTCGGCCACGATCCGCTGGAAGGCCTCCGTCGTGACGCAGAAGCCGTCCGGCACGCGAATGTCATTGATTCGCAAGAGCTCGCCCAGGTGTGCCCCCTTTCCTCCGACGTCCGCGATATCCGTCGAGTCGATCTCCTCGAAACCCCGTACGTAACCCAATTCCGTTGCCCCCATCGTTCGTCGGGTCGGTTCGCAACGGGCAGTATGAAGTACTTTTTGATGTCTCATGAGGCGCGCGAATCTGGTACAAAATGAAAGGGGCAGGGAGCGGCGCACCCTCAGATCTCGGAACGGGAAAAGCCCGGCCCCTCGCGACGCGAGGAGACCGGGCCGTACGGATCTCACTACCTGAGCGCGAGCCACCGATCCGCCGCCACCACCGCGATCCACGCCATCCCGGTGAGCGCGCCGATCGCCAGGGTCAGCGATCCGGCCGTCCCACCCGTCATCGCCCACCCGTCACCGAGGGCGAAGACCAGACCGCTGAGCCGCGAGGCGGCGGCGAAGCCGGGACGGCCCGCCCGGGAGAAGTGGCGGCCCAGCACGAAGCAGGCCGCGATGTACGCGGTGAACGCGATGGACCCGGCGACCATGTGCATGAGGCCGCTCCCGCTCAACGTGCCCGTCTGGCCCAGCGGGGTGCCCGCGGGGAAGCCGTCGCCCGGGTCCATGACGAACACCCCGGCCGCGGCCATCGCGACCCCCGCGACCAGGACCAGCCGGGGCGCCCAGGTGCCACCGGGCGTACCCCGCAGCGCGCGGCCCAGGCCGATCGCGCCGGCCACCGTCAGAGCCCCGCTGACCAGGAAGTTGGTGATCTGCAACCAGCCCAGGTCGCCGGTACTCAGCATGCTCAGAGGGTGGCGCGTCAGATCGAAGCCCTCGCGGGTGAACACCTGGGCCAGCGACACGACCGCGAAGAGCGGCGCGGCGGCGATGGCGCAGGCGAGCAGCACACGCGTCGCCGGGGTGGTGGAACCGGTGGCGGTGGGGCCGGGCTGCAAGGCGGTCATGACGGTTTCCTCTCTGCTGCGACGGGGATCCGTCGCCGTACTCGTTCCGCCGGTCTCACCCGGCCTCGCTGACGCGTCGAACGAGGAGGACGGGATTCGACGCCGTCACGCCGTCACGTTCCCGAACTGCGCCGATGCCGATCCGACCGCATTCCCTGTCACATCGGACCGCGCCCCTGGTCGAGGTTGAGCGGGCAAGGCGGTCGGTGAGCGTTCCGTAGAGGGTCAGGGCGAGGCTGCTCAACGCGATGAACGCGCCGATCACGCTCGCCGACTGGTCGGCCTCCTCCAGCTTGTCCTGGGTGAACAGGTAGAGGCCCATCGCACTCACCGTGACGATGAACACGATGATGCCCGCCCATTTCAGAACGCGTCCCGACATGACCTCATCATTCCGTGACCGCAAGATCACATGAAGCGATACGAAGCGCGCGGGCATGGTGTGATCGGAATCGTTAAGCTGCCGCCACTCACCGTGGAACGGGTTGAGACGGCGGTCGCCGCCGACATCTCCCGCACACGCCGCCCTGCCCGGGCTCGCCCCCCTGGTCCATGGCCGACCACGCGCTGACCGCGACCGCCGCGACCTTTACCTGTACGCGGCGGGATCCGGCAAGGACTCGGTCTACCGCCTGCGCCGTCTCTGGGCAACGGGGACCTCACATGCGCGGGGTGCGTCGGAGAGGGTCTGCCTGCCATCTGCAGGGAGATCGGGCCGACAGGCATGATGAACCACGCCGGCCCGCTCCTCGCCCCCGACTCACGCGTGCTCTACAGCCTGGGCGTGCACTGGCACGGAGCCTTGACCCAGTTCACGCACCAGACCTCGCAGGCACGGCGTAGCCCCGCCTCAGTCGGCGCTGGATCTCGGGTCGGCTCCGGCCTCGTTCTTCCCGGGTCCGGCCCGCCCGTTCACCCGGTGCCGCGAGTGACGGGCGTTCCTCGCGGTGGATTCCGCGGCAGGGTGAGGGTCAGCACGGCTCCGCCTCGGGGGGCGTTGGTCGCGGTGAGGGTACCGCCGTGCAGGCGCGCGTTCTCGGTGGCGATGGCCAGGCCCAGGCCGCTGCCGTCGGTACGGGTACGGGCGGCGTCACCTTTGGTGAAGCGGTCGAAGACGTGGGGCAGCAGGTCGGCGGGGATGCCGGGCCCGTCGTCGGAGACGGTGACGGCGATCCGGTCGGTGTCGGCCCTGACCTGGACGAGGACCGATACCGCCGTACCGCCGTGCCGCAGCGCGTTGCCGACGAGGTTGGCCAGGATGACATCGACGCGGCGCGGGTCGAGCCGGGCGCGCAGCCCAGGGGGGACATCGGTGCGGACCCGGTCGCGCCAGTGCCGCAGCGCCAGCGTCTTGCCGACGAGCTCGCCCACGTCGACCTCGTCAAGGTTCGGTACGACGACGCCGGCGTCGAAGCGGGACACCTCGATCAGGTCCTCCACCAGGCGGCTGAGCTTGCGTGTCTCGTCGGAGACGAGTTGCAGCGCCTCGGCGGTGAGCGGCGCGAGGCGGCCGGAGGCGGCGTCGACGTCGAGGACCTCGGTCACGGCGGACATGGCCGCCAGCGGGGTGCGCAACTCGTGGGAGACGTCGGCGGCGAACCGGCGTGCCCGCGCCTCCATGTCGTGCAGCGCGGCCGCGTCGGACTGGAGTGTGGCCGCCATGGTGTTGAAGGTACGGCCGAGGTCGGCGAGTTCGTCGTTGCCGGTGACGCGTACTCGAGTGTCGAGACCGCCGCCCGCCATCCGCTCGGCGGCCGCCCGCAGCCGCCGTACCGGTCGCAGCAGTCTGCGCGCGGCCAGCAGCGCGGGGACGATGGAGACCAGGGCGACGGGCAGGGCTCCGGCGCGGGCGGCGGCCGCCAGGGTGTCCACATCCTGCTGCTGGGAAGCCAGGGAGAAGGAGGCGTAGACGACGAGGGGCGGGGGGTCGTGCGGACGGGCGGCGGCGGTGACCGGAAGGGCCACGGCCAGCCAGGGCACCTGGCCGCGATGAAAGCGCTGGGCCAGGGCGGTGGTCGCGGTGGCCGCTCGAGCGCGCAACCGCGCGGGCAGTGGCGGCTGCGCTCCGGTGGCGATGAGCGGGCCGCCGCGATAGGACAGGGCGGTGCGCCAGCCGCGGATACCCGCGGTGCGGTCCAGTTGCAGCGCCAGCGTACGCAGCTCCGTCTCGCCGGGGTCGGCAGGCAGGTCGGGCGTCCGGGAGGCGAGGTGGACGCGCAGGTCCTGCAGGGCGTCGGCCTGGGCGCGCTCCACGATCGCGGCGCGGCCCTGACGGAAGGTGAAGACGGCGACGCTCAGCGCGCTGAGCACGGAGACCAGCAGGAACGCCAGAACCAGCTGAGCTCGCAGGCCGCGGACGAAGGACAGGTGGATCACAACGGCCCGAAGCGGTAGCCGAAGCCGCGTACGGTCTGGATGTAGCGGGGGTTGCGGGGGTCGTCCTCGATTTTGGCCCGCAGCCGCATCACACACGCGTCGACCAGCCGGTAGTCGCCGTAGAAGGTGTGCTCCCACACCTGTTCCAGGAGCTGCTGGCGACTGAAGGTCTGTTCGGGCGCGGCCGACAGGAACAGCAGCAGCCTCAGCTCCGTCGGCGCCAGCGCGAGTTGCGTACCGTGCTTGAGCGCGCGCAGGGCGACCCGGTCGACGAGCAGATCGCCGTGAGTGGTGCGCGCCCGGTCGGAGGAGGCGGGCGGCGCGGTACGGCGCAGCACCGCGCGCATGCGCGCCTCGATGACCTCGCTGCTGGCAGGCTTGATCACGTAGTCGTCGGCGCCGGCCTCCAGACCGACCACGATGTCCACGTCATCGTCGCGCGCGGACAGGATCACGATGGGCACCTGGCTGAAGGCGCGGATGCGGCGGCAGGTCTCCAGGCCGCTCATACCGGGCAGCATCAGGTCGAGCAGCACGACCTCGGGAGCGCTCGCGACGAGCTCGGCCAGCCCGTCTTCACCGGTCGCGACCAGCACGGTTTCGTGGCCCCTGTGGCGCAGGCCGACACTCACGCCCCGGCGCACGGCCGGATCGTCTTCTATCACGAGCACACGGGTCATGGGGAGGCTCCTTGGTCAGCGGGGACGGCCGATCCGTTCTCGGCGCATCTGACCGGCCAGGGCCGGTCCATGGCGGGCTCGACCACCTCGACGACGGGATCGTCGCCGACGTCCGCGGCGGCGGCCGTGCACACGAGCTGGCTCACCGCCACCGGCCGCAGCTCGCGTACCTGCCAGGGCAGACGCAGTTTCACCCGGCCTCCGCTCGTCGTGGCCCGGACCGGCCGGGCTGAGGCGGGAAGCCGTGTGACCAGCCCTCGGGCCCGCTCCTCCGCCGTGGGACCGGCGAGCAACGCGTCCATCGCCCGTTGCAGCCGGTTTCCGGCCGGGGCCGGCCGCGAGACCGGCCAGGTGCCCTCCTGCGTGACGAAGTACACCCGCAGCAGCCGGTCGCTGTTCTCGGTCAGGCCGCCCTGGACCGGCTGACCGGCGGGCAGCACATCGGTGTCGGTGATCCCGCAGCCCGCCAGCGCCGCCGCCACGACCAGAACGGCCGCCACGCGGCGCAGCACCCCCGGCATGTGTCGTTCCTCCTCTTCCACGCGCTGTCACTCAGCGGCGTGACGTGGCTGGAGCCCGCCGAGCCTGCTCACATCGACCGTCCCCGCACCGGGCAGCGGCCGCGGTATCACCGCCCACACTCCCGCCGCCATCACTCCCGCGACGGCCAGCGCCACCCATCCACGGCCTCCGGTGGCCCACCGGGTGCGCGACCGTACCGGGTCCTCGACGACGACCTTCGACACTACCGCAGCCAGCAGCGACAGCCCGATCGCGCCGACCGTCCAGCCCCAGCCGGCGAGCCCGGCCACCGGCCGTGGCAGCAGCAGATAGACCGGCCAGTGCCACAGGTACAGGCTGTAGGACAGTTCGCCCAGCCGGCGCGGTACACCGCTGCCCACCGCCCGGCCCACCAGACCGCCCCGCGCATGGCCCAGCAGCGCGATCAGCACGGCACCGGCCAGGGCATGGGCGAACATCCCGCCCTGGAACAAGGCCGGGGCCTTTTCCCCGCCGGTCAACAACCATGAGGCGAGCAGCCCGCACAGCAGCACGACGCAGATCACCTCCACGGCGACGCGCGACAGGCCGGCCACCGCGTTCCGGACGGGCTCCGTGGCGGCAGCGGAGCCGAGAAGCAGGGAGAAGGCCCGGGTGTCGGTGCCCTCGTAGGCGCGGGTGGTGTCCACAGCCGCCCCCAGCTTGATCATGAGCAGGAGTGACCCGAGCGCACCGGCGACCGCGACGACCGCGACGCGCCGTTGCCCGCCGGGCCCCCTCCCGGCCGACGCCACCACCAGGGGCCAGACCAGGTAGAACTGCCACTCGACGCCGATGCTCCACAGGTGGGCGAACAGACGGGTGCCGGAGGCGTTCCAGTATCCGATCCGCTCGCCGATGAAATGCCAGTTCAGGCTCTGGGCGGCCACCCACGGCGCGTCCCGCAGGGCGGACCCCAGCACGCCCGGCCCGGCGAACGCCCAGGCCAGCAGCAACGTCGCCACGACCATGACGGCCAGCGCGGGCAGAAGTCTCCGGGCCCTGCGCCCCCAGAAGGCCACCAGGTCGATACGTCCGCGCCCGGCGAGCTCCTCAAGCAGCAGACCGGTGATCAGAAAGCCGGACAGCACGAAGAACAGGTCCACGCCCAGAAACCCGCCCCGCAAGTGCCCGGCGTGGAACAGCAGGACCCCGGCGACGGCGAGCCCACGCAGCCCGTCGAGCGCGCCGACATGCGCGCGGCGGGAGACCGAATCCATCAGCCGCAGCCGAGTTTGACGAAGCGCTCGTCACCGGTCCACGGCCCGGTGGCCCAGACGCCGGGGGCGGGCGGAGTGAAGCCCGCCAGGTCGCCGAGCCGCCTGACGAACCAGGCGGCGAAGGCAGCCGCCCCCTGTTGACAGGAGTGGATCCCGTCTGTGGCACGCTGTGCCCTGTCGGCGGCGTAGTCGTCCCCCCACAGCTCAGAGGCATCCAGGTAGCGAACGTCGGCGACCTTGGCGGCCATCGCGGGCGCGCTCTTGATCGCGTCCTCGTGGGGCTTGTAGAACCCGTCGATCTTGAACGGCGGAGCGGACACCAGGACGAGCCGCGCGCCGGCGTCCTTCGCCGCCCGGGAGAGCTCTTGGTAGGCCGCCAGCTGCTGGCGGGGCGTCCCCCAGTCGTAGCTGGTGATCTGGTACGCGATCACCGTCGGCCGGAAGGAGGCCAGCTCCTTCTTCAGCCTCTTCCAGGTGTCCTTGGCCGCCACGATTGTCACCGGGTGCTCACCGGCGACGACGGTGCCGCCGCCGTCGGAGGTGGCGTTCCTGAACCACACACCACCGGCCTTCAACGCGGCCTCCACGGCCGGGGCCTCCGCGCCCGCGATGGAGTCGCCCATCCACAACACCCTGACGCCGTTCGCAGCCTGGTCGGCGTGCCGGGCCGTCGCGGTCGTCGCAGTCGTCGCGGCCGGTCCGTCGCCGGGGGCTGCGGTGAATGCGCCGCAGGCCGCCAGCATGGCCCCGACCGCGACGGCGGCCGCCATCACTCCGGCGCGGCGGCGGCCGGTGGAGCCATGAGGGAACGGGAAGTCAGGAGAGGGGTTCGTCGGTCGCATGATCCGTAGGCAATCAGACGAATCCGGTGGTCAGCCGCGCTGTCATCGTTTCATCACACAATGAGGGATCAGCCATCACAGAGCTTCGCCTCCGCGACCTCGTCCCACACTGTGGCCGTGGCTACGACAGCGGAGGCGGATAGCGGTGGATCTCCGCTTTCCGGTTGCGCCGAAAAGGAGCCCACCACCGCCGAAGCCAGTGAGACCCTGAAGCTCCACATCACCGAGCTGATGAAGAGAAGTCAGGCGTTGGATGTCAAGATCACTGATCCCGGGGAGAGGGACATTCCCTGCGGTGAGGGCCGGACCAAACGGACCTTCGCCGCCACAGGTCAGGACACCGACCCCCCTCTGACGCGGATGGGCTCATGGTGGGACGCTCTCCGCTGTCGCTCCTTACGAGATCACCGAGGACCCAGGCAACGTCCCCATGAAGCTGGCCATCAAGCCGCCTCTTCTGTGGAATCGGGAGTGGGAGCCAGTCGCACGTCGCTGGACCGGGCCTCCTCGTCAGGGAAGACCCACTTCCGGAACGCCCAGAAACGGAAGACCATGGCGATCAATGTGCCAATGACCTGTGCGCTCACGAAGTCGGCGATCTCCTGGGTCACCAGGCTCACGTCCGGGGTCTCCAGCAGGAACACGTATCGGGAGATCCATAGCGGCACGGAGCTGAGCACCAGACCGATGCCACTGACCAGGAAGAACAGCGCAGCCTCGTGACGGCGCTCGCGACCGCCCCTGGTCCGGAACGACCATTCGCGGTTCAACACATAGGACACGATCGTCGCCACGAGCACCGCGATGACCTTCGCGGTCACCGGCTTCGGTTCCAGAATGGTCAGCTTCAGCCCATAGAACACCGTGTTGTCTACCAGGAACGCTGTTCCACCCACCACCGCGAACTTCAGCAGCTCACGGTGCTTCAGCGCAAGTGCGTGCAGCAGTCCCGGTAATCTTACGAGTACTGCGTTTGCTATTCGGAGCACCCCTGATCTTCTCACTAGTCGGACACCCTGGTGACAAGATTTACGGATATAGCTTATCCGGCTTCGCCATTATCGATCGCGCTCAACCCTTGGCGCTTAATCATGCTTTCTTAGCGAAACACGACACCTTCTGAGGCTCCTGGAAGCACACGCCAAGTGGTCCGCTCCGGAAGTCCTTCGGGGGTTGACTCCGGAGCCGGTGTTACTGAGGATGAAGTCTCGGCGTAACGGTGTGCTTGGGGCCGATTCGGGTGCGTTGTCCGCGTGGGTGTAGACCTGAAGGTATGAGATACGCGGACAGAAGCGGGGGCTTGTCCGCCCGGGCTCGGTCGCAGCGTGAGGAGCTGCGGTTTCGGGCCGCGGACATGTTCGCCGGAGGAATGGGTGCGCCGCGGGTGGCCCAGCTGCTGGGCATCACCCGCAAATCGGCGTGTGAGTGGCGCCGGGCCTGGCTGGCAGGCGGCAAGGCCGCCCTGGTCTCCCAAGGACCCAGCAGCAGATGCCGGCTGAGCGATGAGCAGCTGGATCGGCTGGAGGCGGAACTGGGAGGTGGTGCGGCCGCCTACGGCTGGGCCGATCAGCGCTGGACCCTGGCCCGGGTCAGGCTGCTGATCAAGGAGCTGTCCGGAATCTCTGGAGCACCTCACTTCCGCTCTTGGCTGCGACGCGGACATCACGTTGAAAGCCCATTGCCAGGCGATTCTTGGTCACTTGCTGAGCCATCAGCTGGCGGACCTGGGCGCACGCCTCAGCGGGGCCGGCCTCGTCGCGCCAGATCAGGCGCAGCAACTGGGCCATCTCCCTGGGAGTCGTGCGGATTGCATGTTCGGGTTGCATGGCACGGGAGGACCACAGCCGTTCCTGCAGATCCTGGGATTCATCGGCCGAGCGTGCTGTGGCCGTTGCGTGAGTCAGCTCTGCCCAGTCGGTAAATCTCGCGTCCTGGCCTATCGAGTCGAGCATGGCCTGCAGGGAGAAGGGAATCGCGGTTACCTTCAGCCCCAATTCGGTCAAGGTCGCTCGAACGCGGTCCAGGCCGACACGATCGATGAGGATGTCGGTGGCCGCGTTATCGCTCACGACCAGCATCATCCTGGTCAGGTCGCGTATGGAAGCGTCGACTTCGTCGGCGAAGGTAGAAAAGCCTGTCGGGCCTGCTGTTCGCGCGTTGGGCCTGATATGGACTCGGTCTTGTAGATCAAAATGGCCCGCGTCGGCCTGTCGGAAGACTTCCACGGCTATGGCGACCTTGAAGACCGAGGCAGCCACGACCAGGTCATCGCCGCCGACGTGCACTTCCGCGGCGCCGTCTATGTCCAGGACGCATAGCCATCCATCGCAACCGGCATCGGCAAAGAGCTGTTGAATCGACTTACCGACCACATGATCACCCTGGCAGAGTGTGATGGATTGCACCAGGCCGGCGTCAACCGTGGCGCGGTGCTGATCCCGGAGATCTCCAGCACCCGGCCCGTTCTCTACTCCTTCCGCGATGTGGTGGCGTTGTGGACCTGCGTCAAGCTGCGCAACGACGCCTCACTGCAGAAGATCAGACGGGCGCTCGACACGCTCCGCGACGACCTGAAAGAACACGACCACCTCTCCTCGTACACCCTGGTCGCCGACGGCGGCAGCATCTACCTGGCCGAGCCCGATCAGGCGGTCGACCTGGTACGGAAGAAGGCCAACGTGGTCATCCACGAGATGGTCGATGTCCTGCAGCCGTTCTACCGCGACGGCAGGCACATCCCGCCGCTGCTGCGGCCTCGCGCGCATGTGACGGTGGATCCGGCGGTCCGCGGCGGAGTGCCGGTGATCGAGGGCATCCGCGTCCCCTACGACGAGGTCGCGGCCTTGCTCCGGGATGGGCTCCCCCCGGAGCGGATCTCTGAGTACTACCCGAGCGTCACCTCCACGGCGGCCCTGGATGCCGCCGACTTCGCCGACTACGTTGACAGCTACGATCCCCCCAAGGAACCGCGTGAGGCTGCTGCTGGATGAGAACGTGTCCCGGCCGCTCCACCAGGCCATCAACGCCTTCGTCTTGGGGCATGAGATCGTCCACCTGCTGGATCTCGACCGCAGGTCAGGAACCCGGGACGAGAACCTCTACCCCCGAGCGGTGGCCGAGGGATTCCACGTCATCCTGACCAACGACGCCCGGCAGATGCAGCGCCCTCGGGAGGTCGAGGCGATCGCCGCCTCCGGGCTGCATCGGATCGAAGCCGGCGGCCAAGGGCGAGGTGTGGCGTGCCATGGCTCCTACCTGGGGTGCAGCGCTGCCAGGTGGCGTCGGCCGAGGGTGCTGGCCGTGGCGCCGACGCAGGCCGCGGCGAGCGCGATCAGGAAGGCGGCGAGCGGGCCGTAGCGGTCGGCGAGGGTGCCCGACAGCAGCGCGCCGACGGCGTAGCCGACGACGACGGAAGAGGTGAGCAGGGTCATGACCCACGAGATCCTCTCCGCCGGGACCGTCATCTCTCCCTGGGTGTAGGCGGTGACGAGGATCGGTGCGATGGTGACACCGGGCAGCACGATCAGCAGGCCCAGTGGCCAGAGACCGCCGATGTGCAGCCCGCCGACGATCGCGAGGGGCAGGGTGAGAACGGCCAGCAGGACGAAGCCCGTCTGGAGCCGGCGGGCCGGCGTGAAGGACGCGGGCAGCATCGGGACGAGCACGCCGGCGAGGGCGCTGCTCAGCCCGAGTATCGCGTAGATCAGCCCGGCCGCCCCGTCGGCGCCGGCGTCGACCGCGCGCCAGGTGATGCCTGCCTGCACCGCGCCGAAATAGCAGCCGAGGCCGGTCAGCCCGGCGGCGAGGAGGAACACGGGGCCGCGCAGTACCGGGGCCGAGGTGTCCCCGTCCCGGCGCTCGCCCCTGGCGACCGCGGCGGCCGTGGGATGCAGGGCGAACGCCACGCACATCGTGGCGGTGAGCCCGGCCGCCACGAGCACCGCCGCAGGGGGCGAGGTCGCCGCCGCGATGACGCCGACCAGCGCGGGCCCGAGGACGAACGCGAACTCGTCGCCCGTTCCCTCGAAGCTCATCGCCGCGGGGAAGCGGTTCATGGGCAGCCGTCCCTGGTGGGCCAGCGCGGTCCAGCGGGCCCGGGACAGCGGGCCGACCTGCGGCACCGAGAAGCCCGCGACCACCGACGCCACCAGCGCCGCCCACGTGGGCATGCCCCGCACGACGCACACCACCAGCAGGACGAGGGCCGCCGTGTGCAGCAGCGCCGCGGCCAGCCCGGCCGGCCGGTGCCCGTACCGGTCCGCTGTTCGCCCGACGAGCGGCCCGCCGGCCGCCTGCCCCACGGCGAAGGCGGAGGCCGTGGCGCCGCCGAGCGCGAGGGAGCCCGTGGCCCCGCTGACCAGCAGCAGCGAGCCCAACTGCCCCATGGTCGCGGGGATACGAGCGATCAGTGTGACCGCCAGGAACAGGGATCCGGTGGTGGCGGGCAGGGCCGTGTAGGCACGCAGCGCGTTCCAGCGGCTCATGGTGAGGTGTCCCGGCCGTCGTCCGGGGCCGTGGTACGCAGGTCCACCCCGTACTCCAGCAGTGCCGCTCGTGGGATCACCTCCAGCGCCCGGACGTTGGTCGCCGCGAGGTTCACCGGGCAGGCGCAGCCGGCCAGGTACGCCTCGTACCACTTCGACGCGATGACGCACCAGTGGTCGCCTGGCTTCAGTCCGGGGAAGGCGAGGTCGGGCCGGGGAGTCGCGATGTCGTTGTCGACCGTGGTCTGGAAAGCGATGAAGCGTTCGTCGACGATCGCGCAGACGGTGTGCCCCTTGGGGTTGTCGGGGCCGGTGTAGCAGTAGCCGTCGCGACGGTATCCGGTGATCGGGTCGAAGCCGCAGGGCTCAAGGAGTTCGCCGAAGAAGTTCAGTGCCGGCTCGGTCATCGTCCGCTCCTCGCGGTAGGGAGGTTCGCATCCGGGTCGTGACGCGGGGGTGGGGGGCAGCGGAAGACGCGCTCCTCGAACTCGGCCGCGACGCGGACCAGTCGCGCGTCCGTGCCGGGCCGTCCGACGAGGAGCATGCCGACCGGCAGTCCGTCCACGAATCCGCACGGGACACTGAGCGCCGGGTGCCCGGTGAGGTTGAACACGCAGTTGTTGTCGTGCATCTCGAAGGGGAGGTCGGTGCCGATCACCGCCTCGCGCGGGTCGGCCGGGAGCGGGTGGGGCGGCATCGGGACGCTCGGCAGGACGAGCAGGTCCACCTCGCGCAGCGCGCGATCGACCTGCTCGCGCAGCCGCACCCGCAGTTGCTGCGCGTACGCCATGACCTTGCCGTGGGTGGCGTCCCGTAGCAGCGTGGCGCCGACGAGCGCCAGCACCCCTCCGACCGGTATGTCCTCGGGACGGCGGGCGATCGCCTCGCCGAAGGTCTCCCCGAAGTTCGGGTGGTAGGGCCCGAAGTGGTTGTTGCCCTGGAGACGGGACTCGAAGACGGTGGTGAGGCCGCCCTCGATCGAGATGGGCAGATGGATGTCCCTGCCGTACCGGTGCAGCGGCACCGACACCTCCGACACGGTCAGCCCCAGCCGTTCCAGCGCCCGCGCGGACTCGCGGACCTGGTCGTCGAGACGCGGGTCGGAGCGGCCGGGCCAGCCGAATCCCTCGGTGAGGATTCCGGCGCGCAGCCCGGTGATCTCGCGGGCGTACTGGCCCGCGTACGACTCGTGCTCCCCGCCCGGGTGCGGCGCCGCGGTCGCCTCCAGGAAGGCGACCAGGCCGGCGGCGCTCCGGGTGAGCACGCCGATGTGGTCCAGCGTGCGCTCGGTCGGCATCGCACCGTCGTACTCGACGATCCCGTACGTCGGTTTGAGGCCGAAGACGCCGCACCAGGCGGCGGGGTTGCGGACCGAGCCGCCGTGGTCGGTGCCGATGCCGTAGTCGGCCTGCCCGGTCGCCACCAGGACCGCGGCGCCGCTGGAGGAGCCGCCGGCCGAGCGGCGCGGATCCCAGGGGTTGCCGACGGGGCCGTGCGCGCTGGTGAAGCTCGACCCGGAGTAGCACAGGTCCTCACAGACCGACGTGCCGACGATGACCCCTCCGGCGTCCCGCACCCGGCCGACGACCGCCGAGTCGGACCCGGGGACGAAGCCGGCCATGAGGCGGCTGCCCAGGGTCATCGGCACTCCGCGTACCGCGATCGACTCCTTGACGGTCACCGTTCGCCCGGCGAGCGGCCCGTCTCCCGGCTGCCCGGGGGCGTCGATCCGGTAGAGCCAGGCGCCGTACGGATCGTCCGGGCCACGCGGGACCCGGGTGACCGCGATGGGCGGGGGCTCGGGGGGACGCCCTTCGGTGGCCAGTTCCCGCACGCGGCCGTAGGTGTCGCGCATCCGGTCGATCGCGGGGCCGAGCCGGCCCACCAGGCCGGGGTCGAGGCCCCATCGGCCGGCGACGGCGGCGAGATCGGCGGGTGTGAAGGAGGGAATGCTCGTACCGCTCATGCGTGGCGCCCCGGTTCGCCCGCCGCGCCGACCCGTTCGGGAGCGGTCTCCTCCAACGCCCGGCTCGCCGCGGCGAACGGCTCCACCGGAATCGGGGTGATCCCGGCGCCGACCCGGCCGCGTCCCGGCTCCCGGTGCGCGAGGCCGTTGTTGATGACGGGCTCGATGCCGGTGGCGCGCACCCGGTGCACGTCGATGCCGAGCGGTGTTCCCCGGAAGTCCTCGGCGGGGATGAGGAAACGCCCGCTGGTGCCGGCGCACACGTCCCGCATGCTCCGGGTGATCTCCTGGGCCCTGGCCGTGTCGCCGCCGACGAAGGACATGATCGCCGGCGCCGCGGTCATCGCGAAGGCGCCGAAGCCGGCGGTCTCGGAGATCATCGAGTCGCCCATGGTCGGGGTGACGTCGTCGAGGGTCGCCCCCTCCAGCAGGACCGGGTCGCCGATCGGCGCGGGCACGGTGAACCAGCGGTCGCCGAGCCCGCTGACGCGGATGCCGAACTCCCGTCCGTTGCTCGCCATGGCCGTCACGATCGGGCTGCCGGGAATCCCGCCGGCGGCCAGCGTGACCGCCTTGGCGGCGGAGATCGCGAAGGGCAGTGCGAAGTGCCCGTTGCCGGCGATGAACGAGACCACCTTCGCGATGTCCTCGCGGTCGAAGGGGGTGTGCAGCAGGCCCGGGGTGAGCGTTACCAGCAGGGCCGCGCTGGTCGCGACCAGCCGGTTGTGGCAGTCGTCGCCGCGCCGCAGCCCTTCGGCCACCAGGGCGAGCAGGTCGAGGGGATCGGAGCGCTGGAGGGCCGCGTCGAGGGCCGGGGCGAGCACGTCGCCAAGCCACCGCAGCCGTGCCAGGGTCACCTCGTCGTACGACCCGTAGCGCATGGCCCCGCTGACGCCCTCGTTCAAAGGGGAGAACGTTCTGATGCCGCCCGTGGTCTCGGCTACCACGACGGGGGTGTTCGGCGTGATGATCCCGGCCATCGCCCCGACGGCGTTTGCGTCGTGACAGGGGCTGATGCTCACCTCGCCGCGGTGGATGATCGCCTCGGCCTCGGCGACCGACCCGGCCTCCCGTTCCAGCAGCAGGCCCGCGATGATCGCGCCCCGCATGGGCCCGGGTATGTCGGCGAGTTCGATCGGCGGCCCGGCGTGCAGGAATCGCCGCGGCCCGACCTGGTCGGTGGCGTCGCGTGCCTTGCAGACGTGACGTAGCCGGACGTCGGTGCCGTTCAGGGCGTCGAGGGTCGCCCGCGTGGGATCGGACCCCGTGGGATCGGACATGGTGCTGCTCCTGGTCGGTGGGAGGACGAAAAAGAGATCACGGCATCGCGAGGCGACATGCCGGGTGGGGACGCGACGGGGACTCGCGGTACGTGGCGAGGCTCAGGTAGCGCTCGCCGGAGCGCTGCGGAGGTCGCGGGGGCTTTCTAGGCCGGCGGAGCCTGGTGCTGCCGCTCGGCCAGGAGCGTCCGTACGATCTCGCGGTTCAGCCGGGCGTGTCTGCGCGCATGCTCGGCGGCGAGATCGGCCGAGCCCGAGGCGATCGCCTCGAACCACGCGGAATGCTCCTCGAACAGGTCGTGCGGGTCGCCGGTCTGCCGCAGCAGCCAGTGCAGGCGCCCCTGCAGGGGCTCCAGCACGGTCTGGAGCAGACTGTTGTGCGACAGTTTCAGGATCTCGTCGTGAAACGCCTCGTTGGCCTTGCCGAGCGCGACCCGGTCCCCGGCGTCGAGCGCCTTGCGGCCACGGGCGAGTATGCCCCGTACCCGCCGCAGCTCGGTCTTGGTGGCCCGGGTCGCGGCCTGCTGGCTGGCCAGGACCTCCAGCGTCTCGCGCACGTCGAACAGCTCCTCGACGTCCTGCGCCGAAAGCTCCACGACGACCGCGCCGCGGCGGGGAACCGTCCTGACGAACCCTTCGCTCTCCAGCGCCCGGATCGCCTCGCGCACCGGCAGCCGGGAGACCCCGAGCTGGGCCGCGATCTCGGTCTCGACGAGCCGCGTGCCGGCTGGGTACACGTCGTCGATGATGCGCTGGCGCAGCTCGTCGCGGACGCGGTCCCTGAGCGGCTTGTAGTCGGCGTCGATGTCGAACGAGCCCGACGCGTCCGCCTGCCTGCTCACAGGGCCGTCCTCCCGGTCTTCCGTCTCGGTCCCGAACCGCCGCCGACCGGTGCCGGCCGCTCGGTGCCCTGAAAAGGATAGCGCCGCCGGAAGTCGTCGGCCGCCGCGTCGAAGGTGGTGAACTCGACACCGGGCAGGTCGAGCCAGCTCTCGAAGAGCCGTTCCAGCATCAGCAGCACCTGGGGCCGCCCGGACACGTCGGGGTGCAGCGTCACGGGGAACACCCCGTAGTCGAACTCGCGGTAGACCCAGTCGAACTGGTCGCGCCACAGCTGTTCGACGTCGTGGGGGCTGACGAAGCCGTGGCTGTTGGGGGACTTCTTGACGAACATCATCGGCGGCAGGTCGTCGACGTACCAGTTGCCGCAGAACTCCACGAGGTCCACCTCGGTGCCGTGCTGGAGGGGCTTCATCCAGTCCTCGGCCCGGCGGTTGTAGTCGATCTTCGTCCATTCGTCGCCCACCCGGGCGTAGAAGGGGTGGAAGTCGTTGTAGTTCTGCGAGTGGCCGTAGGAGAAGCCGTACTCCTTGAGGAGCGCCGGGGTGTCGTGGCTCATCTCCCACCAGGGGGCGACGTAGCCGCGCGGCGGGCGTCCCCACAGGCGCCGGATCAGCTCGACGCAGCGGCCGAGCACGTCCCGTTCCTGCTCCGGGGACATGTCGATGGGGTTCTCGTGGGAGTAGCCGTGCGCCCCGATCTCGTGCCCCGCGTCGGCGACGGCCGCCATCTCGGTGGGGAAGGTCTCGATGGAGTGGCCCGGGATGAACCAGGTGGTCCGCAGGTCGTACCGTTCGAAGAGCTGGAGCAGCCGCGGGGTGCCGACCTCGCCGGCGAACACCCCGCGCTGGATGTCGTTCGGCGAGTCCTCACCGCCGTAGGAGCCGAGCCAGCCGGCGACGGCGTCGACGTCGACCCCGATAAGGATCTTGATTTCCTTGGCCATGGCGTTCCTCATCTCTGCCTGGAGGCTGCGGGCGGGCCGGCGAGCAGCCGGCCGTACCCGGTGATCGGTGTGGTGTCCCCGGCCAGTCCGAGGGTCTGCCACAGGGTCGCCGCGACACTGTCGACCACCAGGACGCCGGTCCGGCTCTCCCAGCCCGCGGCCAGGTGGGCGGCGCGCAGGTTGGTGCACACCACCGCGACGGCGTCGCAGTCCGCGGCGGCGAGTTCGCCGAAGGCCCCGTCCAGTTCCGCGTTCGTGGTCAGCGCGAAGTCGTAGTTGGTGGTACGGCCGAAGTGGCGGGCCGCGTGCACGGGGAAGCCTTGGTCCGCGTAGTGCGCGGCGATGGCGTCGCCGACGTCCCGCGTGTACGGCGTGAGCAGGCCCAGCCGCCGGACCTCGAAGGTCCGCAGCGCCTCCAGGACGGCCAGCGTCGAGGTCGTCGCGGGAGTGTCCGTGACCTGCTCCATGGCACGGCACAGGCGTTCGTCCCGGCCGGGACCGAGCCACGAGCCCGAGGTGCCGTTCCAGGCAACGACGTCGACGCGGGCGTCGCCGAGAAGGCGTGCGGCGTCGGTGAAGGAGTCCTGGCCGAACTGGCCGGTGTCGGCGGGATCGAGGCTGATGCTCGTCACCCGGAGCCGGGTGAAGTGGACCGAGACGTCCTGCCGAAAGGTCAGCAGTTCGCCGGTCACGGGCTCCACAACGGTGTTGGAAGACGGGGTGATCAGGCCTATCCGCCGGGCGGTCGGCTGCACTATGTCTCCGCTCAAAGGATCGAATCGGGGATACGGTATCCAGGATCCTAAGAAACGATCCGCAGGAAAACAAGTCGTTGACAGTGATATGGGTCGCCCTTAATCTCCATATACCGCACTACCGGATACTCACTGAACCGGCTCTTCGACGGGTGACCTCGATCGTCGGAGCAGCAAGGATTCCTGCTCACGCATGCCCATAGCTCCGGATCTTGGCCTTGTCGACGCCGCCGGAGGGACCAGGGCTCGTTCCACTCAGTGCCCAGGAGACCGCCGTGTCACCTACCGTCCGCGCACCCAAGCCAGCGGCTTCGAATCGCCACCCGGTAGACGAAGTCCTGCCCGTCCCCCAGTTGTTCTTCTTCGGCCTGCAACACATGTTGATCATGTACGCGGGCTGCGTGGCCGTTCCACTCGTGCTCGGCGCGGTGCTGAAACTCGACACGCACACCATCGCATTGATCGTCAACGCCGACCTGCTGGTGGCCGGAATCGCCACCATCATCCAAAGCGTCGGCCTGACCCGCTTCTTCGGTATCCGGATGCCGGTGGTCGCGGGCGCCTCGTTCACCTTCCTCACCCCGATGATCCTGATCGGCTCCGAGTACGGCCTGCCGACCATGTACGGCTCGATGATCGTGGCCGGCGTCTTCGGCGTCCTGATCGCCCGGCCGTTCTCCAGGGTGCTGAGGTTCTTCCCGAGCCTGGTCACCGGCTGTGTGATCACGATCATCGGACTCTCGCTGATCAAGGTCAGCGCCGATCTGATCATCGGCTCCGATCCGGCCGCGGCGGACTACGCGAGCGTGCGGTACATCCTGCTGGCCTTCACCGTCGTGGTGATCATCGTGCTGGTGAACCGCCTGTTCAAGGGGTTCGCCCGCAACGTCTCGGTGCTCTTCGGCCTCGTTATCGGGGCGGTGATCGCCTGGTTCATGGGCCTTGGCGACTTCTCGTCCGTGGCCGGCGCCAAATGGTTCGGCTTCTCCACGCCACTGCATTTCGGCGCGCCGGAATTCCGGGTCGTCCCGATCATCGCGATGTGCGTGGCCATGATCGTGGTCTTCAGCGAGATGACCGCGTGCGTTCTCGCCATCGGCGACGCCGTCGGCAAGAAGGTCACCGACAAGGACATGGCCCGGGGCCTGGCCACCGACGGCCTCGCCGCCATACTCGCCGGGTTCATGAACTCCGTGCCGGACTCCACGTTCGGGCAGAACGTCGGGCTGATCAGCCTGACCAAGATTAAAAGCCGTTACGTCATCACGGTCACCGGCATCCTGCTGGTGATCATGGGAGCCATTCCCAAGCTCGGCGAGGTCGTCGCCAGCCTGCCCGGTCCCGTGATCGGCGGCGCCGGCCTGGTGATGTTCGCGATGACGGCGGCCGTGGGCATCCAGATGCTGCAGAAGGTCGACTTCGAGGGAAACCAGAACCTGCTCATCGTCGCCGTCGCTCTCGGCGTCGGCATGCTGCCGGTCGTGGTGCCCGCCATCTACCAGAACTTCCACCAGGACGCGCAGTTCATCCTCGGCAGCGCCATCACGGCCACCGTGCTGGTGGCGTTGCTGCTCAACCTGCTCTTCAACCATCTGCTGGTCCGCAAGAGCACACCGGCCACCCAGGCCACCGAAAGCCCTGACGCTCAGGAGAGCACCGAGAGCACGGTGTGACTCCCACGCCCGGCGTCATCCCACACATATCGCAGAAGTCCTAAGGAGCACCATCATCATGGGTCAGGCGCCCGTTTCAACGCATCTCCGGCAGATCCTCAAGGTCATCGAAGAGGGCTCCCGC
The DNA here is from genome assembly GCF_044459525.1 of Streptosporangium sp. NPDC050284. Lineage (NCBI taxonomy): Bacteria > Bacillati > Actinomycetota > Actinomycetes > Streptosporangiales > Streptosporangiaceae > Streptosporangium > Streptosporangium sp. NPDC050284. The sequence continues at coordinate 148,906 of NZ_JBITIZ010000009.1, read as the reverse complement.
GACATGGCCACCGGATGGAACCTTCCCCGCGAGTGCTATGTCGATCCGGAGTTCTACGCCTTCGAGCAGGAGGCCATCTTCATGCGGCAGTGGCTGTGCCTCGGCCGCGTCGACGAGATCCCCAAGCCCGGCGACTTCGTGCGCGTCGACATGGGCGACGAACCCCTGATGATGGTCCGCGGCAAGGACATGGAGATCCGGGTGCTCAGTCCGATCTGCGCGCACCGGGCCCACCTGGTGTGCGAGGGGTCGGGGAACACCGGCAAACTCTTCCGCTGCCCCTTCCACGCCTGGACCTACGGGCTGGACGGCAACCTCATCGCGGCGCCGTCCATGAACGACACCATCGGCCTCAAGAACCTGAAGGGAGAGGCATACCTGCCCTCGCACCGGGTCGAGATCTGGAACGGCTTCGTCTTCACCAACCTCGACCCGGACGCGAAGCCGCTCGCGCCCACGCTCACCAAGCTGACCGCCGAGCTGGAGAACTACCACATCGGCGAGATGGTGAGCATGCCGGTGGCCGAGCTGCGCGGTAACAACTGGAACTGGAAGTCCCAGTTGGAGAACGGCATCGAGCCGTACCACAGCGCCTATCTCCACGGCATGCTGCACGACTTCGCACACGTCAGGCTGACCAGCTTCGTCGACATCAGTCCCGACGAGGGCGCGATCTACCACCCGACCGGCTTCTATCACGCCGACGCCGGCTTCAACCCGACCGCCAAGGCCCTGCTCCCGGTGATCCCGACGCTCACCGAGAAGGAACGCAACCAGGTCATGTTCGCCTCGATCCCGCCGAACCTGGGCTTCGGGGCGGTGCCGGAGGGCCTGTTCTACTACCTCGTCCTGCCGGACGGGCCCGAGCACATGAACCTGCGCATCGGCCACCTGTATCCGGAGGAGTCCACCAAGCACCCCCGCTTCGAGCAGCTCTACAAGATCGCTCAGGATGGTCTCGTCCTCTTCCACCAGCAGGACGCCAGCTCGGACGCCTCCCTGCAGAAGGGCATGCGCTCCCGCTTCCGCCGTCCGGGCCGCTACTCCTACCAGGAGGAGTCGCTCCTCCAGTTCAACCAGTGGCTGCTGAAGCGCTACCAGGACTACGTGGACCTGGCCGACAGCGCCCTCAAGCCCTCGCCCGCCCTCTGAACGGCGAGACCACCCCTTGTGTGAGGACACGACATGAAACTCACTGTTGACCGCAACCTGTGCGATGGCAACGGCGTGTGCATGGGCATCGCCCCCGAGGTCTTCGACATCGACGACGACCTGACGCTGCACATCGTGGACGAGATCCCCGACGACCCGGCCGTCCACGCCCGGGTCCGGCAGTCGGTCACCTCCTGCCCGGTCCTCGCCCTGACCCTGGAGGAATGAGCGATCGTGGTGGGCAACACCTCGAAGACCATCGTGGTGGCCGGCGGCTCGCTCGCCGGCCACACCGTGGTCACCGAACTCAACCGGCGCGGCTTCACCGGCGAAGTCGTCTGGGTACGCGGCCTCGAAGGCACAGCCCCGTACTCCAAACCCGCCCTGTCCAAAGAACTCATCCAGGGCAAGGTCACCAGCGACGGGATCCGCCTGCCGGCCCCCAAGGAGTACGGCCTGCGGCTGCGGATCGCGGACCGCGCGGTGTGCGCGCGGCTCGATCCGGACGCGGACCGGGTACTGGTCACCCGTGAGACGGAGGCCGGAGCGGAACTGTCCGACGGCGAATGGATCCCCTTCGACGCCCTGTTCGTCTGCACCGGGATGCGCGCCCGCGTACCACAGGGGTTCGCGGGACTGCCGGGGGTCCACTGCCTGCGAACCCTCGCCGACGCCGAGCGGATCAGGGAGCGGCTGGCCGGGCGGCCGCGCACGGTGGTCGTCGGCGCGGGCCTGGTCGGCAGTGAGATGGCCGCGTCGCTGCGGTCCTGCGGACTGCCGGTGGAGCTGGTCGTGCAGGGGCGGCTGCCGATGGAGCCCGTGTTCGACGCCGAGCTGGGGCGGTTCTGCCTGGACCAGCACCACGCCCACGGTGTCACGACGCGGCTGCTGACGACCGTCACCGGCCTGTCGGCGGCAGGGCCGGACGGCCCGGTCGTCCTGACCTTCGACGACGGCGAGGAGACCACGGCCGACCTGGTCGTCCTCGGGCTCGGCGCGGTGACCGCCTGCGACTGGCTGAACGGCGGCGGGCTCGACCTCTCCGACGGCCTCGGCTGCGACGAGGCCCTGCGCACCGCGCGGCCGAACATCTTCGCGGCCGGGGACGTCGCCAACTGGAGGCACCCCCTGTTCGGGCGCCGGATGCGGGTCGAGCACTGGAGCAACGCGTCGGCCCAGGCGCGGCACGCCGTCGAGAGCTGGCAGGCCGGGCAGGAGGGCCGGGAACCTCCGGCGTTCGCGGACGTGCCGTACTTCTGGTCCGACCAGTACGGGCTCAAGTACCAGATGGTCGGCCACGCGCGCGGTCACGACGAGGTCCATGTCGAGACGGCCGGGGCGGGCGGGCACCCGTTCGTGACCTACTTCCGGGAGGGCCGGGTCGTCGCCGCGGCCGGGGTCAACGCGCCGCGTGCGGTGATGCGGATGAAGGCGCGTATCCAGTCCGAAGGAATGACGAGCCAGGGAGCGTACGCAACGTGAACGGCAATCCCGCCGGGGACGGCACGAGGCACGCACATGACGGCGGCCGCGCCGAGGACACCGCGCTGTTCGGGGTGATCCGGGACAACATGTGGTCGCTGCTGAGCGACCGCTACCGCACCAACCGCCGTACCTCGCACCCGCCGACCGCGGACGAGTACCTCCACGACCGGCCCTTCTGGCCCGCGTTCACCTTCGAAGGGGTGACGTACGCGGCGGAGGAGGGCAAGGACTGGCTTCTGGTGACCTTCCACGACACGGACATCCCCGACACCACGTTGGGCTTCCGGATCGACCTGGAGACGGCCATGGTCGAGTGGACCCGGCGGGTCGGCGGGCGGATCCCGCGCGAGCACCCGGAAATGTTCGCGGCGGAACTGATCTGGTTCATGATCTGCTTCATCGGCGTCGCCGATTTCGACGGCGCGACCGGCACCCCCGGGGCCCCGCACTGGATCAATGACGGCTCCGAGATCTTCGGAAAGCTTAAGAACAACCCGAACATGGACACCTTCGAGTCCCACCACTGACATCCCTCCGCCCGTGATCGGGCCGGCAGAAAGGCCACCATGGCAGTTGTCGAGATCGAAAAGCCCCGCGACGGTGTCGCGGTCGTCCGGCTCAACCGGCCGGAGGTGCGGAACGCGCTCAACACCGAGGTACGTGAGCTGCTCGCCGCCGCCGTCGACACCCTCAACAAGGACGACGACATCGGCGCGATCGTCCTGACTGGTGGCGACACCGTCTTCGCCGTCGGCGCCGACCTGAGCGAACAGGCCGGCCGCGACGTGGTGGGCGCGATCCGCGCCTACACCCACCAGGCGTTCTGGTACAGCGGAAAGCCGGTGATCGCCGCCGTGAACGGAGACGCGTTCGGCGGTGGCAACGAGTTCATCCTGCAGTGCGACTTCGTCATCGCGGCGGAGAACGCGCGCTTCGCGCAGACCGAGATCACCATCGGTCTGGTACCCGGCGGCGGCGCGACCCAGCGCCTGCCCCGCACCATCGGACGGCAGAACGCGATGTACGCCCTCCTCACCGGAGCCCCCCTGAGCGCGGCCGACGCGTACCGGCTCGGCTACGTCTCCGAGGTGGTGGAAGGAAACGCCATCGACCGGGCCGTGGAACTGGCCGCGCTGATCGCCGCCTGCCCGCGCCTGGCCGTACGGCAGATCAAGGAGGTCGTACGCCTCGGCCTGGACACCTCCTTCGAAGCCGGCATCGCCCTGGAACGCCGGGGCTACCAACTTATGTTCGGCACCCAGGACCTCCGCGAAGGCTTCGCCTCGATCCAAGAAGGACGCCAACCCAACTTCACCGGCGACTAACTCCGCGGGCCGGACCGTACAGGCACCCCGGGGCGAGAGCCGGACATCGGCTCTCAGGCCGCCCAGGCACGGCCGCGGCGGAATCGGACCGATCGCGACCCGAAGCCGAACCGGCCTGCACCGTGTACGCCTTCCGATTCAGCCCCGCGCCCCTCATCGGTGCAGGACGTCGAAGGTCAGGTGTTCACTGCGCGTCGCCCCGGCCGCCGCCTACCCGCGACGAATGCCTCCGCGGCCGAGGCGACGCGCCTTCGACCACTCACCTACCGCGAGCGCCCGATCCGGCCGCTCCTGCGGTGAACATCAGTCGAGGGTGAGCGTGACCAGGGAGACGAGAGTAACGCAGGTGATTTTGCAGGGATACAGAGCGGCTTCCATCTTGCTGGGAAGCATGTCCAGAGAGTTGATGTCGAGTTCCACTGCTTTTCTCCTTTTGTTGGGGAGGACCTCCACCGAGACTGCGGCGGTCTCCGTAACTGCCGATCCATCCGGCGGAGTCTGTGTGGTCGGACTCGGTGTGCTGCCTACCATGCCGCTTCATCGGCGCGGGCGGGTTCCTCGATCGAGATCGTGCTCCGTGTCCGTACCGGTACGACGAATTCGTCGTACCGGGACAGCATCGTGGCGAGCACTTATGAACCACTTTCGATAGGAATGACAAGGCGTTTCCAACTCTCGGCTTGACTTTCGCCGATCACCGAAACGACCGGGACGGAAGACGCTGTCATCGGCAGGCCGGATGCCGTTCGCCATGAAGCGGCAGCTGGTCACGGCCATGCTCACCCGGGCACTGGAGTCCGGGGTTTCATTTAACCGGTTCACCGCCGATGAGCCCTTTCGTGCCGACGATAATCCGCGAACGCTTAAGAAGCCTTACTGAGGATGAATGCTGGGCGTTATGGCGGTTGGAGGGCCAGTCCGGTCTCGGCGACGAAGCCGTCCAGTAGCGTCGGCTGGTACTGCATCTGTTTCAGTTTGCTGCGGATGACGAGGGTGAGCTGGTCGATGCCGTCGACGGCGAGGTTGAGCAGCTTGTCGCGCAGGCAGGCCCATACCCCCTCGGCGGGGTTGAGCTCAGGTGCGTAAGCGGGGAACCGGTAGACCAGCAGCCAGTCGGTGTGCGCGTCGATGAACGCCCGCGTCGCGGTGCAGACGTGCGCGGGCAGCCCGTCCCAGACGACCACGATCGGCCCGCCCAGTTGCTGGTGCGCCGCGCTCAGCAGGGCGGTCAGATCCCCCGGCCCGAACCCCTTCGGCTCTGCCTTACGGCGATGGTAGGTGATCGTCCGATAGATCAGCCTCGTACGCCTGCTCTGCTTGAGGCAGACCAGCCCGGCGATCGACCCCCTGCCCGACCCGGTGCCCGGCACCCCCAAGATCGGGGTCTGCCCCCGCAGCGCCCAGGTACGGCCCTTGGGCGGCCTCAGATTCCGCCCGGCCTCATCGACGAAGACGACCCAGGCGCCCCAGGCCACCGCGACGCTTTTATATTCGCCCACCCCCGCTGCGCCCACCCGGCGATCTGCTCCTCATCGCGCTCCAGCGCGCGATGCGCCGGCACCTGCGGCGAGTACTCCAGCCGCCTCAGCAGGTATCCCACCCCGCGCACCGTGTAAGACACCCCGAACAGCTCCTTGATCAGCAGCCTGACCCGGGCCAGGGTCCAGCGCTGATCGGCCCAGCCGTAGGCGGCCGCACCACCTCCCAGTTCCGCCTCCAGCCGATCCAGCTGCTCATCGCTCAGCCGGCATCTGCTGCTGGGTCCTTGGGAGACCAGGGCGGCCTTGCCGCCTGCCAGCCAGGCCCGGCGCCACTCACACGCCGATTTGCGGGTGATGCCCAGCAGCTGGGCCACCCGCGGCGCACCCATTCCTCCGGCGAACATGTCCGCGGCCCGAAACCGCAGCTCCTCACGCTGCGACCGAGCCCGGGCGGACAAGCCCCCGCTTCTGTCCGCGTATCTCATACCTTCAGGTCTACATCCACGCGGACAACGCACCCGAATCGGTCCCAAGCACACCGTTACGCCGAGACTTCATCCTCAGTAGTCGGCGGCATCCAGGGCCGTCCGGGCGGTGACGCTCAGGTAGTAGTCGGAGATTCGCTCCGGTGGGACTCCGTCTCAGAGCAACGCGGCGACCTCGTCGTAGGAGACGCGGATGCCTTCGATCACCGAGACTCCCCCGCAGATCGAAGGCATCCGCACCTGCGCGCGGGACTGCAGTGGATGGCCGGACAGGAGAAGGAGGTGACGGCTCACGAGGAGACCGACCAGCGGACAGGGTTGCCGAGGGTGGCGGCGGCGCCGTCGAGGTCGGCGAGGCGGGCGGCCAGGGTGGCGACGGCCAGGCGTTCGGGGAGCGCCACGCTGAACTTGAGACCGTGCAGGGCCTTCTCGTCCACGTCGGGAAGGCAGAGCCGCTCGGCGGCGTCGGTGGTTCCCGCCCTCCACATCTGGTGGGTGAGATCGCTCCTGAGCCGGATGGACGCCTCGTCGACGCGCTGGCCGGGCACCACAATGCCGTCGAGGGTCGCGGCCAGTGTGGCGTTGGCCCGGAAACCGGCCCAGGTCCACCAGCGCACGTCATCCGTCGCGGGATCGCGGGTGATGACCGTCCCCGCCGGGTGAACGGATTCGACGGCGTCCTCCCGCAGCACGGCAAGCCGCTCGACCGCCCGCCTGCTGAGTCGTACGGGCGGGTCGGCCCCGAGCAGGACCGCGCGCATGGCCTGGGAGAGCGCGTGGGACATGCCTCCGTAGCCACCCCCGCCCCAGCGGGCCTTGCCTCGTCCGTCCGCCGCCTCGACGAAGCAGCGCCGCCGCAACCAGTCGATGTAGGTGACCCGCCAGATGCGTCCGGCGAGCAGCAGCAGGCGTGGCCCCTCGATCTCCTCGGTGAGCAGCGCCGGGTCGGTCCGGCCGATCTCCTTGCGTCCGGACAACACGGTGAACTCGGGAGCCGAGGTGAAGACCGCGGTCATGTCCATGAAGTGGCGACGGCCGAAGCGCCGTTCGGCTTCGGGGCCGATGAAGAGCATGCCGCCGTCCTCGTCGAGGTAGCCGTGGCCGATCAGATGCCTGAGGATCACGGTCGCCGACGGACCGAACGGGCCGAGGCCGTTCCACCACTCCTGCCAGGTACGGTCGCCGACCCGGTGTTCCTGCAGGCAAAGGGCAAGGATCTGCTGGGCGACGATGTGCCGGGGCTCGGGCGGCGGGGTGACCGGTTCGACGAATCCCTCACCCCACAGCTGCAGGAGCCCGGCGGCCTGGAGCAGGGACTCCTCGTCCAGCGCGAGGAACAGGCAGTTGCGTTCCGTTCCCGGCCTGCGGCCGGTGCGGCCGATCCGCTGCAGGAACGAGGCGACCGTGGACGGCGCGTTGATCTGGACGACCCGGTCGAGGTCTCCGACATCGATGCCAAGTTCCAGCGTGGAGGTGGCGACGATGACGCAGTCGCGTGCCTCGGCGAACGCCTGCTCGGACTGGCGGCGCTCGTCCGCCGACAGCGAGGCGTGGGACAGGAAGGTGGTGACGTCGCGGGAGCGCAGCGCGTGGCCGAGTTCCTCGACCAGGCGTCTGGAGTCGCAGAAGACCAGCCGCTTCTCGCCGCGGTGCAGCGCGGCGAGAAGCGCCGCGGCGTTGGACACCGACCCGACGTAGTCAAGCTGGATGTCCCCTGGCGGCACTCGCACGGGGACGGCCGCCGGCTCCGAGATCGTACGGATGGGCATGGACGGGGGATCCGGGACCCCGTGTCCCGGCGAGGACGGGTTCGCCGACTCCTCAGGCGATCGATGCCCCGGTGAGGACGAACCTCCCGCCTCCGGCGCCACGACCTCCCCTGGCCTGGCCCCTGCCCCCGATCCCTGCAGCCAGTGGAGCAGCTCGGCCGGGTTCCCCACGGTCGCCGACAGGCCGACCCGCTGGATGGAGCGGCCGGTCAGGTGGGTGAGGCGCTCCAGTACGGCAAGCAGGTGCCAGCCACGGTCGTCGCCCGCGAACGCGTGGACCTCGTCCACCACGATCGTCCGGAGATGCTCGAAGAGCTGACGGTGGTCCACGTTCACGCTGACCAGCATCGACTCGATCGACTCGGGTGTGGTGAGCAGGATGTCCGGCGGATCGCGCAGGATCTTCCTTCGTCGGCTGGTCGAGACGTCACCGTGCCAGAGCGCCGCGCGCCGACCGGTCCAGCTCGCGTAGTTCTCCAGGCGAGGGAGAAGGTTGTTGAGCAGTGCCTTGATCGGGCAGACGTAGAGCAGTGAGAGCCCTCGCCAGTTGTCCGAGGCCATCCGGCTGAGCAGCGGGAACATCGCCGCCTCGGTCTTGCCTCCGGCGGTGGGTGCCAGCAGCAGGGCATCGGATCCGGTGAGCACCGGTTCGACGGCCGCCTCCTGCAACGGCCGCAGCCCCGGCCATCCCAGGGTGTTGACGATGTGATGCAGGACGACCGGATGCAGGTCGCCCGCACCCAGCGAACGTCCGGCAGGACGAGCACCCGACTCGCCCAGGGTCATGGAAGGTCCAGTGCGACGTCGTCGACCGAGAGCGCGTTGCGTTCGATCTCGTTGAGCTCTCCCGAGCCCACGGTGAGCCGGTAGTGCTCACGAGGGTCGAAGTCGGGGAACTGGTCGACCCGGTCGAGCACGTCCCCGACGAGCTTCTTCAGGAAGACCCTCGGCGCCACCCCGACCTGGCCGCCGAGCGAGCCCGCGACCGCCTCGGCCAGCAGCGCGACATAGCCGTCGTCGACCAGGTCGAGGACGCGCGGCGAGGCCCCGGCGGCGTAGAGGTCGCGGACCCTGCCCCCCAGCTCCAGCAGGCCGTCGCGGGTGAAGCCCGGCAGCCGGATCTGCACGGCGCGCGGGTTGTCGAAGCGCGGCTCCGTGGTGAAGTCGGTGGCCAGCCGGGAGGCCAGCGGAGGCAGCCGTTGCAGGCCCTGGTGCCCCTCGAAGAACGCCGGGGTGCCGGTGACGAGCACGTAGAGGCCGGGAAACCGGCCGGAGTCGATCTCGTCGACGAGCTGCCGCAGCGCGTTCAGCGCCTTGTCGCGGACGTCGGAGCGGACCCGCTGCAGCGTCTCGACCTCGTCCAGGACGAGCAGCAGCCCCGGATGGCCGGAGTCACGCAGGACCGTCAGCAACCCCTGCAGGAAACCGAGCGCGCCGAAGTGGTCGAGGTCGCCGCGTACTCCGGCAGCGCGCTTGGCCGACGCCGACACGTGCGGCTGCCCCCCCAGCCAGGCGAGCACCCCCTCGGCGGTCACCGGATCTCCCGAGGCGACGGCCGTACGGTAGCCGCGCAGCGCGGCGGCGAAGGTGGGAGCCGACCGGCTGACCTCGGCGAGCCGTTTTTCCAGCAGCGTCTCGACCGCCCGGTCCAGCGCCTCGGCATCGGTCTCGGAGACCCCGGCCGACAGCGCGTCCTCCTCCAGGGTGAACATCCACGCGTCGACGACCGAGCGCAGCGCGCTGGGCGGGAATTCCGCGGTGGACAGGTTCTCGCAGAGCCGCCGGTAGACCGTCTCCAGCCGGTGCAGCGGCGTCTCGGTCTCGGAGATCTGCACCTCGGCGACGGCCATGCCGTGCCGCTTGGCCCGCTCGGCGAGCCACCGGGCGAAGAACGTCTTACCTGAGCCGTACTCGCCCCTGACCGCCTTGAAGACCGCACTCCCCTGGGCCGCCGTGTCCAGTTCGGCGTCCAGCGCGCCGGTGAAACGGTCGAGGCCGACGGCGAGCAGGTCGAGCCCGGCGGAGGGGACGGTCCCGCGCCGCAACGCGTCGATCACCTCGCGGCGGCGGCGTTCACTGACTTTCACGACCCGTCCCTGCTCTCACATCCTGCGGCGGCCTTCGACCTGCCAGGCCCGTACGACCCACCGTGGCCTTCACGTCCGACCTCGCCCCGTGACCGAGGCGGCCTCCAGGGGCCGTATCGTCCCTCATGGCCTGGCGACTCCGAACTGCTCGGCGAGCAGTGCGACGTCGAGTACCACCGTCACCTCGTCGGGGTCGTAACCTACCGGATCGTAACCGTCGACGCTGAGCACCCTCCGGACCGCCGCCAGCACGTTGCGCAGCCGCGCGGCGGGGACCTCCGCGACGGCCGACAGGGTGCTCTCGTGCAGCCGCTCACCGTTGGCGAGCAGGGCGCCCAGCACCGCGCGAACCCGGGCGTCGTCGGGAGCGGCACGGCCCGCGCGGGCTCGCTGCGCGGCGTACGTCTCGGAGCCGAGGAGGTCGTCGAGGAAGCGTTCCCAGCCGGGCGTCGGTGCGGGAGCGGTCACCTCCTCGATGCCGATCAACTCCGCCTGCACCTCGACGGTCATCGCGGGAAGCCCTGCGGCCATCTTCCCGGCGGCCTTCAAAGGTGCCGTACGACGAACCGCGCTGTGCCACCAGACGGGCTCCTGCGCCGGGGCGGGCCGCCATCCGGCGACCTCGTCCACCGGTGTGGCGCTGAACACCGCGAACGGCACCGCGACCTCGGCCCCGGACGCGCCGCCGTGGTAGCCGGCCCGCTTGTGTCCGTAGCGGATGTCCTCCTGCCAGGGAAGCACGACGTTGCCTCCGCCGAGGAGGACCCGCCTGCCCCTGACGAGGATCTCCCCGTCTGCGGGTGGCGTCGTGGCGGGCCGCCAGCGGCCGGACTGCGATCCGGTGCCGGAGCGCAGCGTGCTGTGACGTTCCACCACGTGGCCGTGGTCGGAGGTGAGGACGAGCAGTCTCCCGGCGATACGGGCCGCGTCCAGCAGGGCCGGCAGCTGCTGCACCCGGTCGGCCTTCCACTCGACGGCCTGGCCTGTCTTGTCCAGCGAGTCGTCGATATCGTTGAGCACGACGCCGACCGTCCGGGCCGGTCCCTCGATCGCCGCCTTCACCGCCGGGTGGAGGGCGTGCCCGTCCGGGGCACGCAGGTCGTCCTTGTGGAACAGTTTCGCCTGTGCGTCACCCACCGCTCCCGGGAAGATCCTCTTCTCGTCGTACTGGTCGCCGGTCTGCAGCGTCCCGGTGAGCAGGCTGGTGCGGCAGGTCTCGGTGACGGTGGGCAGGGCCGGCAGCAGCACCCGCCGGTGCCCGAGGGAGGAGTCGACGAGCTCGGTCCACCGCCTAGCGGTGAGGCTGTCCGCCAGCTCGGCGAGGACACCCGCGGACATCCCGTCGAGGACGACGAGCAGTGACCGGCCGAGCGGGCGGACGAGCGCGGCGAGCGCGGACTCGATCGGAACCAGGCTGCCGGGGGCGCTGTCGGCGGCGACCGCGACGGCCAGGTGTTCGGCGAGCCGCCGGTCGCGTCCGTCCCGGCGGGCCGCGACGGCGGTGAGCAGTTCCTGGTAGACGGCGGCGACCTTGCTGTCGGCGTCGCGTACGGCGCGGAAGGCCCACTCCACGTGGGCTCCCGACCTGACCTGGTCGTGCAGGGCGTCGGCGAGGGTGGCGGCGGGCTCGTCCGCGGTCGCCAGCCAGCGGACCAGCCGCAGGGCCATCCGTGCCGCGTTGGTACGCGGGTTGAACCCCGACAGGTCGTGCGCCACGAGCGTGCGGTGGGCCTCTTCGAGCTGTTTCAGCGCGGCGGCGTCCGGAACCGGGAGGCAGCGCCGCACCGCCGTGGCGAACGCGCGCAGCCGCAGCTCGTAGGAGCCGGGCAGCAGCTTGGAGGTGACCAGGAGCTTTTCCGCGTTGAACTCGCGCAGCAGCGCCTCGGCTCGCTCCAGCAGGCTGTCTGGGCGGTCGAGTTGGCTGATCAGCGCCTCCGCCGCCCGTCCCCAGGTCTGTGCCTGTTCGGCGGGCAGGTCGGCCCCGCCGAGCCTGGCCCTGAGCAGCCCACGGGCCTCTGCCACGGTCCCCGCCCCGTCGCGCCAGAGCAGGCCCGCGACCAGCGCGAGCGGCACGGCGTCGCCGCCGTGCCCGGCCGCCGCGGCCCGCAACGTCCAGGTCCCCCCGACCCCGGTGACTCCGCTCAGCCAGCCGGTGAGCCCTTCGCGGACCTCGGCGGGCAGCGAGGCCAGCCTGCCCACGGCGACCGGGTCGAGGCTCCAGCGCAGCAGCCCGAGCGCGTCGGGGTGGGCGGGCGAGATGTAGGGGTCGCCCTCGCGCGACGCGCCGAACACCGCCGAGGCGAGATGGCCGAGGGCGTGGTCGCGGGTGAGCGTCCCGCCGGGGGCCTTCGGCCAGCCGTCGGCGGGCTCCCAGCGGGCCAGCGCCGCGGCGGCCCATCCCTGTTCGAGCAGGAGCGGGTCGATGTCGCGGGCCTCGAAGGACTGCTTGAGCATGTCCCAGGGACGCAGGACGATCAGCCGCCCCTCGTGGACGAGGTGCACGCGGATCCCGATGCCCAGGTCGGCGTCGTCGAGGTCGGTGAGGACGACCAGGTAGCCGTCGCCGTGCCGGAGCATCGCCTCCCGGACGGCCAGCGGGGACGGGCAGACCTCGACCCGGACGGTGCTGTCGCCCACCGTGAACTCCGGTTCCCCCGCCCATTCGAGGCGCGCCTGGATGCCGACCACCCGCCTCTCCTTGCCGGCGTCCTGGCGCTTGCGGATGATCGAGCGGACCAGCGGCAGGGTCGCGATGGCCAGGGAGGAGCGAGACTCGGTCACTGCTGTCACTTCCGCGCGCTCCAGTTGACGGTGATCTGCGCGTCGGGGTGCGACTCGGCGAAGGCCCGCAGCTCCTCCAGGACCTCGGCGATCCGTGCGGCCCCGACCGTGAGGGTCCCGGTCGCGGCGGAGGTGTCGCCGTCCACCTGCTCTATCGGCTTCACCGGCGGTTCGACACCCTGCCCGCCGGGAATGACCGACGGCTTGGCAACGGGCCGATCGACGATGGGCGGATCGACCACGGGCGGCCTGACGACCGGTGGATCGACGACCGGCGGGTCGACGATCCGGACCTGGGCCGCCAGGATCATCTGCGCGGTGCGCCGCGTCTCCCCCAGCACCGGCCCCAGCGGTCCCTGGAACTCGTTGCGCGCGGCCACTTCACGGAGCCGCTGCAGCGCCGAGACGGCCTGCGGGTCGCGGGACATGGACGCGATGGCGTCCAGCAGCCCCCAGTCCATCTCCTTCAGCCGCTCCGTGACGTCCCGCGCGGACATCAGCGACTTGGCGAGGACCTCCTCCGCCACCGAGATCCCCGAACCGGCGAGAGCCTCGACGAGGTCGGTGGCATCACTCCTGTCGAGGAGCCGGGTGACCAGCGAGAACCCGTCCCAGGCGGTGGAGAGCCGACCGGCGTCCTCGGTCAGACCGAGGATGCGACGGTGGTCGTCGAGCCCGGTGACGAGCTCGCGGGCGGGCGTCTGCAGCTCGCGGGCCGCCTCCCGGATCCCGGCGGCGAGACGGTTGACGTTGGCCGCCGTCCGCATCGGCGTGACGTGCACGCCGAAGATCTTCGCCGCCCGGTCCACCGCCCGCAGCCAGGTGGACTCGTCGGGCAGCCGGGGAAGGCGCAGCTCGTAGCTGCCGTCGATGCGCTCCAGCGGCGGCCGGGCGACCGGACCGCTGCCGTTCTGAAACCACTCCCGGTCCTGGATGAGCGCGAAAGCGGCGATGACCAGACCCCGGACGGAGGCGTCGAGTCCGCGACGGTGGGGCTCGTCCAGCCATTCGATCAGCCGGTCGACGCCGATGACCTCGTTCAGCCCCTCCTGGGCCGCGCGCTGGGTGAAGTGCTTGCCCCAGGGGAAGGTCTCGGCGCTGAGCAGGAAGGCGTTCTCCAGCGCCTCGCCGACCTGGAGCGGGTTGGCGACCTTGCGGAGCGCGTCCCGGTCCTTGCCGGGGATCGGGACGCGGCCGGTCTCCTCCGCCGCGGCGTTGTCCAGATACTGCAGCACGGTCGCCACCTCAGCCCTGCGGACCTCGCCGGCGAACTCGGGGTGCGCGGGGTACTGCGAGGTGAGCATCTGGTCGAGCAGATGGGTCAGGCACTCCGACAGCCGCGCACCCACCGGTGCCCCGAGGGTGAGCCGGGGGTCGAGGGTGGCGAGGAACGCGCTGTGGCCCCGGGCGACGTCAATGTCGGCAGGCTGGCGGGTGGCCGCCCCGTACGCCTGCTGGATGACCTGCTTGAGCTTGGCCTCCAGCTGGCTCTTCCGGTTCGTCAGCAACGCCTTGGCCGCGGCCCGGTCCTGGACCGAGAGGTTGCTGGCGTTCTGCTCGTAGCGGTCGTTGGAAGCGAGCAGGTAGCGGAGCGAGACCAGCTCCCCGAGGTCCTTCTCCCGTTCCTCGGTGAAGAAGGCGGGGATCCACGCCACGCTTCTGCTCTCGACACCCTCGCGTTCCAGCTTCTCGAACCGGGCGAGGTCGTGGTCGGGACCGTGTCCGGCCTCGTCGAACGGGAAGTCGAGGACCAGTTTCCACCGGTCGCCGTCGGCGAGCAGCGCGGAGTCGGGCAGCTCGTCGGCGTTGCGGATGTTGCCGTAGACGACGTCGACGACCCGGCGGCTGCCCCGCCAGACGAAGGAGTGCGTGTAGGCGCCGCCGAGCGTGTCGGCCGACCCGGTCACCCCGAGCGACTCGAAGACGAGCTCGCGCAGCAGGCGGCGGCGCTCCCCCTGGGTGTCCTGGTTGCTGACCCGCTCCAGCACGCTCTCGTAGTCGACCCCGGCGAGCTGAACGGTGATCAGCGGGTTGGCCGGGTCGTCGGTGAGGTGGATCTCGCTGACCCCGGAGGCGGCCAGGTCGCGAAAGAGCGCCAGCACCCGCTGGCCCTCCATCCCCTTGAGCGGGGTGGCGATGGTGCCGTGGTTGAGCGCGGCGAGCTTCTGCGCGGTGAGCGTGCTGAGCGCCGGGACACCGGGGGCGAGCGCGGCCAGCAACGCGGTCTTGACCAGCCGGGCATCTACCACAAACGGGTGGGTACGCGGCAGATCCCGGGTCTCCTCGACGGAGCCGAATCGGTGCTTCGCGAGCAGCCGGGGCAGCAGCTTCTCGTCGTACAGCGTGCGCGCGTTGGTGAAGTGCTGCTTCATCTCGCTGGTGAGCGGCATGACGCCGGAGTCCATCAGCACGTCGTAGACGTCGCCGACCGGGATGATGTCGTCGACGGTCAGCTCGTTCCGGCCGCGCCGCAGCAGCTCGGCCATCGTCCGCAGCGCGGTGCGTTCCCGCTGGAGCAGGCCCGACAGCGCCACCATGGTCGAGACCAGCGCCGGGGAGAACGGGTAGGTGCTCTGGAAGGCCGCCCCGTCGGCGGAGCCGTCCGGCCCTTCCAGCAGAACGTTCCACACCTTCGGCTCGCGGGTCACCTTGGCGAAGGCCGCCTCCAGCGCGCCTTCGGCGCCGGGCCTCTCCTTCAGCAGCCGGCGCTTCACGATCACCGGGAGGTTGCGGTTCTCCAGCTTGATCTCGTTGAACCGGTCCTCCCACCAGCGGAACGTCTCGCCGATGGCGTACTTCTCCGCGCCGGGGGTGTTCGCGCCGAGGAACTCGCGCAGGTCACGCTGGCGGGCGACGAACGACACCAGCGGGATGGCCCGCTGGGTGGAGGCCGACTCGACCAGCTTGGCGACCTTGGAGCCTTCCTCCCCGACGAAGGCCGGGTCGGAGCTGCGGGAGGCGAGCCAGAGGACCAGCTCGTCAAGGAAGAGCACCACGCAGCTGTAACCGAGCCGCTGGGCATGGGCACTGACCACCTCCAGTCCCTCGTCCAGCGGGAGGTAGGCCGCACCGCGCGTGTAGCCGGTGAAGTAGGCCCCGACCAGGGCGGAGACCAGGCTGCCGCGTTCGGCGTCGCCCACCTCGGCCCGCCGTGCCTGCTCGTACGAGGCGGCGTCCCAGTTGTTGCCGCCCAGGCCGCCCCAGCCGGGGTCGGACGTCTGCCCGAGACCGCCGAAGAACGCCTCGTCGCCGAGGCGGGCCCGCAGGTTGTCGGCGTCGACGAAGAGGCTGTCGGTGCTGTGCACCTCGGGCAGCGACGCTCCCGGCTCCAGCCGGCGGATCTGCTCGACGTAGCCGCCAAGCACGGCCGCCTCGACCGTCTCGGCGCCGATCAGGTGGTAGGTGAGGCAGAGGATCTTCCGGTTGGCCAGCCAGCCGTCGTGCTTGGCGAGCGTCGACTCCAGCCCACGCAGCCCCCGGGCGTCGGGGTTGTGCTTGAGCACGGCGTGCAGCACCGACATGAAGTGGCTCTTGCCGGAGCCGAACGAGCCGTGCAGGAACGCCGCGTCGCTCTTGTTCTTCTCCAGCGCGCCCTTCACCAGTGCCAGCGCCGCGTCGAAGCTATCGGCGAGCTGCGGGGTGACGACGTAGCTGTCCAGGGTGGCCTTGACCTCGGAGACACCGTCGCTGAGCTTGAGCACGAAGTCGTTCGCGCTCAGCTCCTCGTTGATGTCCAGGACGTCCCTGAGCGGGGTCGCCATGTCGTCAGCTCTCCTTCTCTGCGGTCCGTACGGGCTCTGCGCCCCGCACGGACTCGGTGTTCTGCGTGGCCTTCGTGTTTCGCGCGGGCTTCGTACTCCGGGTGGCGCCGCGCTTCCTGGCCTCGGGGCGCCAGGCGGCCAGCGCCTGGCGGGTGAGCCCCCGCTCGGCGAGCTGGCTCTCCAGCCACGCCGTGAAGTAGTCGGCCGGCGAACCGCCGTAGAGGTCCTCGTAGTCGTGGTGCCACTGGTGCAGCCACGGCTCCAGCTCGGCCAGCCCGGCGAGCAGCGGCGTGGCCCGGCCGTCGTCGGCCGGATAGCCGCGCTCGATCAGCAGGTTGGCCAGCGCCATGGCCTGCTGGAGGTGATCCCAACCCGCCCAGCCGTAGACGGGGGTCGCGTCGTTCTCCCGCTGCGCGCCGAGATAACCGACGAACCGCTCCTTGGGTACGTCGAGCTTTCCACGGTGCTTCCAGTAGGAGACGTTCGCGAAGTCCTTCGGGGTGTACTTCGGCGGGACCGGGATGGTGACCTTCTCCCCCGCGTCCTCCCTACGCTGCAACGCCCAGACCGCCTCCCAGTCCTGCCGCTTGAGCAGGCCGACGGCGGAATAGCGGAGCGCGGCGAGGTAGGGGACGTGCTCGTCCTTGAGCAGGGCGACCAGCTCGGAGGTGAGGTCGTAGTCGGGACGGCCGACATAGAGGTCCATCACCTGCCGGAAGTCGGCGTCGGTGCGGACCAGGTCGGCGAGCTGTCCCACGCTGAGCGAGCGGGGTGCTCCGTCCACGAACCAGAGACTCTCGTCCTCCAGGCGGTCCAGCAGCCAGGTGCGCAGCGCTTCGGCCCGCGTCTTCTCGTACGGGTCGGCGGACCAGCGGCGCTTGCATTCGGGGGTCTCAACGAGGTTCATCAGTGGCTTGTTCTTGATGACCTCGATCCGTTGCTCCACGATCTTTCGATATTCCTCGGTCCAGTGCGCTGGTAACTCCGTGATCGGCGTAGATCCATGGCGCTTGAACCACTGGATTCCTGACTCGTCCAAACCTCTTCGGGCCATGAGGACCTCGAAGGCCCGCTCACCAAGCTTCAACCGCGGTATAGCTTCCTTTTCCGCGATCAACGCGACAGCCTCAGCCTCATCAAGGATCCCGTAGAGACGGTAAACCTCCCAGTCCAGCTCCTCTTGTACCGCAATCATCTGCTCCCAAATACGCTTATGCTCGACCCTCGACGCCTCCAGTCGGTTTCGGGTTGGCACAGATTTAGCGCATACGGCAGATGGCTCCTCAGCGGAGAGCTGTTGAGCAAGCTCATCCATTTCCCGCCCAAATTCCAGCGGAAACTCATTCGGCAGAGGAAATTCCTGCAGCTTCGTTCCTGTGAACTCGAAGAAGTTTTCCCAGTCATAGCGCCCGCTAGAGCGCTCACCACCACGGTTGCCCTTGTCATGGCTGACCTGCTTGAGCCAGAAGCAGGCGGTGGAGGAGTTAAGCAGGCCAAGCAACCGCAGGTGATCGTCCTCCGTAGCCCCTTTGGGCAACTTGATCACTGGAGCGGACTGCTTGAAGACCTTCCCGCCCCGATCCAGCACGAAGTGGTTATGTGTCGCCACAAAAGCAAACGCAATCGATAACGGCGTTTTCAGCTTTTTGGGGTAGATCTCCTGCCACTCCCACCAAGACAGCCCGCGCTGGATCATGGGAGTTCCGAAGCGCTTACGTCGCGAGATCGCCGTCCGATAGGTCTGAAGCAGTTTAGAACTTGGGCCTAGCTGATCAATATCTAAGACCTTGAAGTCATCGTCATAGGTCCACATCGAGGCAGCGCATGGAAAAATTACGAAATCCCGGACAACATCACCTTCGACTAGCGGGCGAATCAGTTCAATCCCGAGTCGTTTGGCAGTTCGTTCCGACGGAAATAAATAAAGATCATCTTCTCCGGTTACCGACGCAATACCGATCGCCTCAGCAAGGCCACCTAACCGGATCTCTCCTGTGCGAGTAAGCTCCTCCATTAAAGCCGGAGCCCCTCCGCCAGAAAGAGACCAAGGGTGCACGGAGAGCCGTTCACGCGGCATATCAGTGATCGAGACAAAATCCGTCTCCACCCCAGGTTGGTCAACATGGTCAACGATAGAACGCCAGACCAAACCCTGCGAAGGGTCGTTAGCCTGAGAAGGCTCACCGCGGACTCCAAGAACCGCACGCACCTCACCAAACCGGTTCCGATCACGATTCTTGCCGATCAGAATTACTGTTGGGGTCCCATGACCCGGAATGTAGGCTCCCGACGTGTCGATGACCTGCGTCAAATCCACCCTGTGCGCAAAGAACTCATCAATCAGCTTCTTTCCGAACTCCCGCTTCATGAACGAGTTCGCCGTAATTTGGCCTACATACCCCGGCCACTCGTTATCTTTGACCGCAAGCCGGAAGAACAGTTCGGCAAACGGCGCCGAAAGCGCGTACTTCCCTGAGCAGGATTCCTTGTACCGTTCCCTATATGCTTCGTTAAGCGCTTTGTCCTTGACCGTGATGTAGGGAGGATTTCCCACAACAACGTGGTAGCGACCGTAGTCGAGAATGCCGGGGAAGCGGTCGACGTCTTCCCAGTCGTAGAGGTGCGAGGCGAGCGGGTCGTTCTCCACGACGCCGAGGGTCATTTGGCGTCCGCTGCCGAGTTGGCCACCGCCGTACAGCAGCGTGTCACCCGTGGCGATGTTGAGTTTGAGCGCGGGGACGTCCGGGCCGTCGAGACGAGTAACCCCACACGCCTTCAACGCCACTACCATCAGGCGGAATTTAGTGATCGCCGTCGCGGTCGGGTTGATGTCGACACCATGAATGGCGTCGAACACCTTCTGTACCCGCACCCGCTCGTTCAATCCCGGCTGATGCGTGATCCACTCTTCCAGCAGCCGGTCGAACGCGCCGAGGAGGAAGTGCCCCGATCCGCAGGTCGGATCGATCAGCTTGAGCCCCTCAAGCCCGAAGTCGTTCAGCGCCGGGTCGAGGACCCGCTCAAGGATGAACTCCTCGACGAAGACCGGCGTCTGAAGCAAGGCATATCGCTTGCGGATGTGCTCCGACAGGTCCTGGTAGAGGTCTCCGAGGAAGCGGGTGTCCAGCTCCTCGCTGTGGAAGTCGTCGTGAGCCAGCCGTACACCATCAGCGTCCCGACGACGGAAGACGGCGATCAGTTCCTCGGCCTGGTCTGCGGAGATGTCCCACCACCAGACGAAGTCGGTGTCGGGGAAGAGCGCGTGTCCGGCGCGGGTGGAACGGAGCCAGGCGAAAGACTCACGGAGCCATTCGCGAGCCGTCAACCGAGGGTTGCGCTGGATCCAGGCGGCCTCGGCGTCGGCCGCGTCGGAGGTGGCATGGCCGGCGGCGTCGCGGGAGGCGATCCAGCGGCGAGCGGTGAGGTCGTTGTCCTCGCAGAAGCGGATGAACGCGCAGGCGATCACCCAGGAGCTCGCGGCCTGTGCGCACTGCGCGGTGAGCCAGTCGTTCCAGCTCTCCCCGGTCCGGCCGATGCCGCCGGCGGTGCGGTGCGTCTCCCTCAACCGGTCACCGATCTCCGGGACCCGTCCCACCTGCTCTCTCAGGTCATCAGCGACCCGCCCCACCTGCCTCTGAAGATCCTTGAGCAGCGCAGAGGAGATAACCGACACCTGATCACCCTTCCCGTCCCCAACCCCGACCACCTCGGGCACCGTCATGTACCACGATGCCCTGCCAGTCTGGCAAGTTCGGCACAGAATGCCCGGCCGGACCGATAACAATATGGGTGCGTAAAAGACCGGAACGACGCCTCTCGTTGACAAGCTCCGATCAGGTCTCCATCAACCGACGAGCCTCCCGAGAAACAGCGAACACCGCATCACCGCAAAGACCAGCCCGAACCGGCGAACTCCTCGCCACTGCCCCCTCCGAGGAAGCAGTGCCTGGCAAGTTGTCGTTTTGTCTGTTTCACTGACCTGCTCCTGACGTACTGAAACCAGAAGCTCATCGTGGCGTGTGACCACGCCATTGACCTGCAGCGATAGATACCCTTCGGGTAACGTCCATCTTCGGTCGTCAGTATCGCCGTGGCCGAATCCCCTGGTCGTCTCAACTCTCGGTTCCCGCACCGCCCATCGAACGACGTGCGAACCTCGGCAAATCCCTAACTTGCCAGGGTCCTGAACGAGGAAGACGTCCCACCACCGACAGCCAGCCAGTGAGCCCTGTGAAGTCACTGGCGCACCGCCCTGCCACAGGCAGGGTGCCGCTCCCTCTCAGGAGCGGCACTCTCCATAGCGGCGCGGCCGACAACGCTTCGACGGCCAAGCCACGCCCTCTGTCCGGCGCTGCGGACAGACCGTCAGACGGCCAGACCCGCGAGGGAGCCGCGCTTGATACCGGTGATGAAGGCGTCCCACTCGCCAGGAGTGAATGCCAGCACCGGCCCCTCGGGGTCCTTGGAGTCACGGACCAGGACAAGCCGATCGCTGTCCGGGCCGAACTCGGCTTCGGTCTGGGAAGTATCAGCAAGGGCGACCTCGACGCAGTCCGGGCCGTTACCGCTTCTGGAACTCTTGCGCCAGAGGCCAACTTCGACGCAGTTCGGGCCGTTGCCGCTTCGGCTGCTCTTGCGCCATACGACGTGGGATACGTCCACTTCGGATCTCAGCCTTCTACTCAAGTGCAAGCTGTTTCTCAGGATGACTTCTCGGCCATCTCTGAAATCAATGCTTTCGACTCATCGGGGCCGAGTGCAGCTGCTCGTAGGTGGTCAAACGCGAGCGTATACCAGTACATCTCAACATCTTTTTCCACATATAGGATACTCGTCATACTTTCGACGTAAACCACGTTGGGGTCGTAAGGTTCACGGAATTCCATGATGGCGAACGTCCCAGCGGTGGCGGGGTGGAGCCCTGCGTTGAACGGCAGCACCTGGATCGTGACGTTGTCTCGGTCTGCGAATTCGATGAGCTTGGCGTACTGGCTACGCATGGTCTCTGCTGAACCGACCCGACGGGTAAGAGCTGCTTCGTCGATCACAGTCCAGAACCGGAGCGGGTTGTCTTCACGCAGGAGAAGATTCTGGCGAGTCATGCGAACTTCGACACGCCTCTCCACTTCCGCGGGCGGCGACAGAGCCATCAAGGCTGAGCGGATGACTCTACGGGCGTAGTCCTCGCTTTGGAGCAAGCCGTGCACGAGCATGCCGTCGAAGCCGCGGATGAACGCAGCCTCCGCTTCAAGCTGGATGTAGGTCGCGTAATCGCTGGGCAGGGAGTCCGCGTAGGCATCCCACCACCCCCTCATACGTGCCGTTCGCGCCAGCGCGTGCAGGGCGGCCCTCTTGCTCTCGTCGAGTTCGTACAGATCGAGCAAGCGAGTGAGGTCCGGAGACGTGATCCCGACGCGGGCCGTCTCGATCCTGGATACCTTCGCGACGGACCAGCCGACGCGCTGGGCTGCCTCCTCAAGTGTCAGCGCCTTGAGGTCGCGCAACCTGCGGAGCTCGCCGGCCAGTCGCCGACGTCGAACAGTAGGGCCACGTCCTGCTACCACAACAACCTCCCGAGTTGACTACCGACAGTGTGTATCAATCTGCTCTCTGTGACAGTGGAATCAGAGGGAAGGAAAATCGGTAACTTTGCAGAACTGCTTGATAACTCAGCGTACACGCTGGACTATCTGACTGTGTTACGAGGCCAGGCGTCAATGGAAGCCGTGGCCTGCGGCGTCGCATGACCGGCAGAACACAACAGAAGGGGCAGGCGAGGAGATGAGGGTTCGTGATCTTCAAGGGTGGGGCGGTGAGTTGCTGGAGTTGGCCTGGGAGTTGAACGATCTCGGGTTCGACTCCGTGGTCCGACTCTCGCCCGGCCAGCGGCCGAGCGTGGAGATCTTCGTGCCGCCGGGGCGGTCGAGGGTCGCCACCGCACAGCGGGGCCGTACCTCGGTGTTCACCTGGGAGCGGACCTCCACCCGCGCGAACCGCAACCGGTTCGAGGGCGACCGGCGGGTCCGGAGCAGAATGCGAATGGCCGCGGAGCGACTCCTGGAGGTGGCACGATGAGGACGCCGGAGCCGCTGGGCCGGGCCGACCTTCCGGCCGAGGTGGAGTCCGTCCCCCTGGCCCGCCGCTACGTCCGCGACCTGCTGGACCGCATCGACCACAAGCAGACCGACGACGCGCTGCTGCTGGTCACCGAACTCTTCACCAACGCGGTACGCCACTCCGACTCCGGCCGCCACCCCGACGGCCGCATCTCCGTCGCCGTCGCCAACCACAATGGAACGCTCCACATCGACGTCATCGACGCCGGATCAACCGGACAGGCGCCCCGGGTCTGCCCCGACGTCGACCCCGACAGCGGCGGCGGACGCGGCCTCTGGCTGGTCCAGGAGCTGTCCACCGCCTGGGGCTGGTACGAGACCCCAACCGGCCGGGTGGTCTGGGTTCAACTCGCCGGAAACTGACCGCTGCGAAGGTCACGCCTCCCGATTCATGGTGGCCCGCAGCCAGTCCAGACAGGCGACCACGACGTCCCAGACACTCTCGGCAGCGAGTGAGGTCACCAGGAAGGATGGAGAGAGATCCCGCTCCGCCGCCGGGATCTCTATCCCGGGGGCGGAGTTGAACCGCTCTCTCAGTTCCTCCCGCACGGTGACGTCGTCGAACGGATGCCTCTTCATGAGGAAGCGGACAGGGATCACCACCTTCTTCGGATAGATCCGAAGCACGGCTAACCAAGTTTTCCCCTGCTTGAGACCGACCGCGCAGGAAGCGCCGCCGGAACCGTACCGGATCTCTCCTCCGCCCGATGCCCACTGCTCCAGCAGCCGCTGGACCGCTCCGGCTGCATGTGGCCCGGCCTCAACGCAGAGCTGTTGGAAGAACTTCCGCTGCTCCTCATCGATGCGCTGGTGCTCACCCAGGACCGACGCCGCCTGACCCAGGTTTTCCGTACCCTCCAGCCCCAGCCGGACCGCCAGCTCCCGCGCGGTGATTCGGTGCCTGGCCTGGGCCCTGCCGAGCTCGTCAAGCACGATTCCCTCGGCCTGCAACGTTCCCATAGCCACACGCAGCTCGGCCCGGCTCACCGTACGGCCTTCTGAGGGCGGCTCGCCGTCCGACGTCAGTACCCGATGGCCATTGGTCAAGTTCGCGCTGCCGATGTACACCCGCACCGGAAGGACATGTGAGCCGACCAATGCCGCGAGGTCACCGTAGGAGACCCACGTCGCGGGCGGGAGTGCTTCAAGGGCGCGGGTAAGCGACGACCAGTTAAGGATCACGGCACGGGTCTGGTCTGACTCGTCCGGACCCGGCCAGATCTGGATGGCACGTTCGGCCAGGTCCTGTGCCCTGTTTCGGATCTCCTCCTCTCCCCATCGCTCGCATTCGGCGATCGCGTGATTCAGTGCGATGCCACTCTTCCGGAGAACCTCGCGTTTCCTCGCGAAGGGTGCGTTGCCGAGCTCCGAGTTGTAGGCGCTGAGCGTGAGGTTCCCCAGGGTGTGGACCAGCCGACGGTGCGCCGCCCAGCGGTCGCCGCCCTGTCCCTCGAGCCCGTCGAGCCAGTCCTCCGTGGGACTCTGCGGCAGCACGTGCTCGATGGTGATCTCCTTGGCGGAGAGGTCGGGACGCTCCTTCCAGGAATGGCTCTCCTCCAACCGCCTCAGCACGGCTTTCTGCTGCCTGGGGTTGCCTCGCTGGTAGAACGCCTTCTCGGCGATGTCCCGGCGGAAGTCGTCGCCCGACGGCCAGCCCCACTGCATCGGCGACAGTTCGTCCAGGACCGTCTCGGCCACGGGGCGATCCTCCGGTAGTCTCACCGCGAGCCGGTGGAGGACCCTTGTCAGTGAAGGAGCGGTCACCTGCCCGACAAAGCGACGTACTACGAAACTCTCGATATACCGCAGGGCGAGGGCGACCTCCTCGTCCGTGGCATGGTCCTCGTCACGGAGTTCGAGGAGGCGCATGATCACGGGATAGACCGTGGCCGGCTTGAACTCCCTGAGGAAGGCGATGCTGGAGCCGACCTCGGTCTTCTCATCAGACCGTAGGATCTCGTCCAGATAGCCCCCTCTCCTGGCGAGGTCGTGAACGTACTTTTCGACCTTCTCCTCGTCGTCCCGAACTCCCTCCAGCAGATCCTGGTGGCCGCGGTAAACGTCCAGGCGCTCTGCCTGCTCCCCATACGTGAGCACGTGCACCAGGTGCATGAGCCGGTCGAGTTCCTTGATGCCGAGCCGACGCTGAATCGGCATCCAGTGGTCCCGGTAAACCTCGTCACGCCGTTTCGGCAGGCACATGAAGACGTAGTTGCGGATGAAGTCGACCTGGTTGATCCTCATGCCCGTGTTGTTGATCGACTCGAAGACCTGGAAGGCGCTGTCTCCCCTGTCCACGGTGATCTGCACGAGTTCAAGCCGGTTGAGGACCACCTCCTCGACATGCTGGACCTCGCAGGGAGGGGTCAGGCCGCCGAGTGCGGCCAGCTTGCTCCGGAAGAAACGATAGGCGTCACCGATGTTGCCCTCCGCCTCGCCGCTGTTACCCACGACACATGACTGAAAAGACTTCCGATCCAACTCGGTCGGCAGGAGCCGGTACCGACGATCCTCCGACCGATTCGTGTTGATCAGAAAGTCGTTGTTGATGCGCTGCCGGTGGCTGGAGTCCTCTTCCTCCGCCCGATGGTCCCGGATCACGCACAGCATCAGGAACAGCGTGGTCAGTCGCTGCTGCCCGTCCACAATGGCCCACTGCGTGTTCAGCGGAGTCGACTCGGAACCAGGAGCCAGAACGACCGACCCCAGGAAGTGACCGGCCTCACCTCCCCCCGCGAGGATGTACGCCTGCCTGACGACGTCACGCCAGAGGCGCTCCAGGTGGCCCTCCTCCCAGGAGTAAGGCCGCTGGTAAAGCGGCACGACATACTGCGCCTCGTTCTTGATCAGCGCACAAAGCGTCGTTGAGTCGGCCAGCACACGAGCCCCTTTGGCGGGAATGCGGATTTAGCCCAAGATCCGGTGATCCTCCCACGTTCCAAAACCAGTCGCAAATGCCAGGTCAACCGATAAGTGAGCCCTTTTCGCTGTCTATCAGAAGCTTCTGACTACCAGTCGCGAAAGCCACTGACATATGCGCTTTATAGGTTCACTGAAATATCAGTATCGGATCGCCCTAAACTTCAGCACCGAATACCAGTTGAACTGGATTCATCCAGCGCGCCACCAGGACAAGCGGAAACATTCCCCTCAAATAGTCAATCGCGTCACATAGAGGACGAACCTCTCGCCAGGACAGCGCGAAGCTCTTCCTTTCAGGACAAAGGCCCCAAACCTCCCGATATGGCCACACGAGACGAGCACTGACCATGGCGCGTCTACCAGAGGTCACGAGTGACCATAGAACCCTCCCTGAAGCGCAAAGGTTGACTATGATCACGCAACGTGTCTGTAGACGTTGGTAGAAAACAGCTTTGTGTGAGCTTCAAGGCTCAGAAAGAAGCGGCCGGCACTGTGAAGGAAGGCTCGGCAGCAGCGCTACTCCTCTTCTACAGCGCTGAATGCGGCCTGAAGGCAGCAATCCTCGATCGCCATGGTCTGAGGTCCACCTCTCAGCTACCGCCGGAGTTCAGAAGCCATGACCTGCAGCGCCTCGCCAAAGAGTTACGACTGCCGCCACAGCTCCGCGGCCGGATGCGTCCCTGCGCGAGCCAGAAAGAAGACCTGGGACCGGTGGCCTTCGGGGATCTTCATCAAGCCTGGAGATACGGTCACGCCCTTAAAAAGGATCACGAGGAGCAGGCCGTCACCGTGTTGCGTGAACTTTCGGACTGGTGTCAGCGAGAATTGAGAGCGTGATCATGCCAGAGCAGGAGATCAAGGCCCCCGAGCACATCTACACCTGGGTCGATGTGGACGCTCACCTCGCCGCCCTGGCGGCCGACGGTCAGTGGCCGGACTGGCTTCATGAGTGCGATGCCTTCTGGGACGGCCTCGACGTGACGATCGCCCCGCAGGCTTCGCCCCAGGTGGCCCTGTCCTGGTTGAGCGCCGCGTTCGGGGTCAATTCGACCAAGACTCATGACGGGGAGACCGTACTCCAGCTTGACGATGTTCCGGGGCAGCCTTCTGCCAGGTTGCTCCCGATTTCGGTGCGGCAGCGAGAGCCCGAACCGTCCCGGCGTGAGCCCCGCTGGAGGGAACGGCGCATCGTCCGTGGCCTTGGTGAACCGCTCCCCCATCCGGAGTCGCCGTTCCCGGGCAATGTGCGGATCGCTGCGATGCACTCCTTCAAGGGAGGAGTGGGACGGACTCTCCACGGAGTGGCTCTCGCCGACGCCATAGCCCGCCGAGGGGACCGAGTGCTGCTCGTCGACGCTGATCTGGAGGCGCCGGGAATCACCTGGATGTTCAGCACACACAGCAGGCGCGTCGACTTCGGCTACGAGGACTTCCTCGCACTGCTCCACTCCTCCGAGGATGGCAGTCCCGACGACGCGGTGAGACTGGGCGCGGCCTATCTGCCGAATCAGATGATCGACAACGTGATCGTCATGCCCACCCGGCGCTCGCTGCGGGACATCGCCCCACCACGCCTCGAACCCACCGACCTGTTGACTCCGGATCGGTCGATCTACTACCTGACCGAATCACTCGCCGCACTCGCCGACCGGCTCGGAGCACGAACGGTCCTGATCGACCTGCGCGCGGGCAGCAGCGAACTCGCGGCTCCCGTCCTGCTCGACCCGCGCGTCCAGCGAATCTTCGTCACCACCGTCAGCAACCAGTCGCTGTACGGCACGCTCCGCACCATCCAGGAACTCGGCCGCCGCGCGCCGACGCGCGCCGACGACCCGGCGAGCGTGGCCGTCATCACCCAGTTCCGTCAGGAAGGGCATTGGGAGCTGGCCACCAACGCGGCGACCCTGCTCCGTGACGCGATCACACAGACACTCGAACCGGTCGCTCAAGAAGGTGAGGATCGGACCGTCGACCGCGACGTCACTCTGGAGCCCATCTTCAGTGTTTTCCAGGATCGGCTGCTGGCGCTGCCCGCCTCCTGGGAGGCCGTCGTCGATCTGGTTCGGCGCCAGCAGCTCGCGGAAACGCTCGGACCGCTCGTCGAAGGGCTCGTGGTTCCGAAGGAACTGAATCTCACCGAGGACGCGGTTGCCACGGACACGATTTCCGTGGTGAAAATCGGCGACCTGACCTCCCGGCGTGAAGCCCTCAGCGAGTTCGCCCGGCGACTGGCGTATGCCGAGACGGCGGACGACACGGATTTCCTGCCGACCGAGTCCCTGCGGAACATGCTCGTCTCTCATCGGACTGAACCGCCGCTGTGCGTGGTCATGGGAGCAAAGGGGTCAGGAAAGACCTTCACCCAGCTCCAGATGTGCTTTCGGAAGACCTGGCGTGACTACGCGCGAGACGTCGGTGTCGAGGGCGTGACCCTGGACGCTCTCCTAGCGCCGGTGTTCGTCTCCAACAACCTCAGTGACCCGACCGGCGAGCGGATAAGCGAGATCCAGCGAAACGCCTCCGCCTCCCAGAACGCCGAGCCAGCGACCCAACTGGACCTGCGTGACCTGATCGGCGACCCCCTGCGTTCGGAACTGACCAACGTACAGTGGCGTCGAATCTGGCTGACCTGCATGGCCCGGGTGGTAGGGCTCGATGCCTCACCCGAGAACGCCGAACAGAAACTGGCGGACTTCGCCTCAGCGAACACACGGATCTTCCTGTTCGACGGACTTGAGGACCTTCTGCAGGACCTACTCGGCAGCGAAGTCCAGCAACAGGCGCTTCGCGTTCTTCTCATCGACTGTCTTGACTGGCTGCGCAGCCTCCGCGGCCGACCACTCGGACTAGTGATCTTTGTCCGGCGCGACCTCGTGCAGTCTGCCATCCGGCAGAACTACAGGCAGTTCTTCGCCAAGTACAGCGACTACGAGCTCAAATGGAATCACTTCGAGGCCCTACGGCTCGCCCTGTGGGTCGCCCAACGTTCCAAAGCCCTCCCTGCACTCACCTCCGAAGATGTGGCTGCAGCGAAGAATCAAGATCTCAGCAGGATGCTCCACCCGCTCTGGGGGGAGAAAATGGGGTCACCCAAGTCTCGCGAGGCCCGATCAGACGGGTGGTTCCTGGCCGCGCTCTCCGACTTCAACGAACAGATCCAGGCGCGTGACATCGTGACTTTCCTCAAGGAGTCCGCAGCCCTGTCAACAGAGGACAGCCGTTGGCCAACCCGTCTTCTCACACCGGCCGCAATGAGAAAAGCGCTCGTTCAGTGCAGCGTGGACAAGATTCATGCCATCACCGAAGAAAGTCCTCAGGTGGGAGAACTCCTCAAGCACCTTGACAGTCTTGCCACGGGCAAGAAGAAGATCCCCTTCAGTCCCGAGAGCGTCGAGCTGTCGGGCCGGCAGTTGGAAATATTGGCGGACAATGGGGTCGTCTTCCGTGAGGAGGACCAGTACTGGATTCCCGAGATCTTCCGCCACGGTCTCTCTTTCAAGGCCGCCGGCCGGCCGAAGATCCTGGCGATCGCCAACCTGGTACGCCAACGCAACAACCTCGACTGACTCCTCCAGAAGGGAATCCAACAACTATGACGCCCTGGAACGGCGGTACGTCTCGATCCACCTCGTGGGGATCTTCAACGCGCTGAGGATGCCGGGGGCAGGCCGATCCTCGAGGTGCGGTGCGCCGCCCCGCTCGACCGGCAGCAGCAGCCACCGGGCCGCGGGCCGGGCGGTCGCCTTGTCCGCCAGTCGTTCCAGCACGGCCAGCCGGTCGTAGCGGGCCAGCGGCGCCGCCTCGACGACCAGCAGCGGCTCCGGATGGGTGGTCAGCCGCTCCTCCAGCCCTGCCGCCGCGAGGGCGACGAGCCGCCGCAGGTTCGCGACGTCCTGCGGGGCCGCGCCGGGGCGGTCGGAGCGGAGCACCAGGGACCAGTCCACACCGAGCGCGTCGGCGGTCGTCCGCATCGCGGCGAGCAGCTCAGTGGTGACGTCGAGCGTCTCGACACCGAAACGGGCGCCCAGCGCGGCGATGGCGTCGAGGTAGTAGCGATAGTTCACACCGAGTGTGACGAACCCCCGCTCCTGGGACGACAGCCTCATTCGGCGCTCGAAGTCGGCGACCCCCCGGCCTGCCTCGCTCTCGCTCAGGCTCGTCACCGTCCGGCCCCGGGAGGACGGCAGGAGAGTCGCGAGCACCTTCCGCGGCTCGTAGGTGCCCTGTCCCCGCGCGAAGACCAGCGGGACCCCGGCCGCCTTGAGCAGCGCGTTCAGCGCGCGCGGCTCCTCCCCCGGCGGATCCTCGGGGAAGGGGCCGACCCTCGGGTATCGGGCGCGCACCCGTGTCCTGAGCTGTTCGGGGTTCATGCCGTGGCGGACCACGCCGAGCGAGGAGGCCATCTGCTCCAGGGCGCGGCGCGGGTCCAGCCCGTCGGGGTAGATCTCTCCCCGGCCGTTGGCTGCGGCCGCACGGGAGGCGGCGGCGGCGAGCAGGGCCAGGCGTTCGGCGGGCAACTCCGCCGCGCCCTGCGGAAGCCGTACCGCGCGCAGTCTCTCCTCGGTGTGCGCGGCGGTCGGCAACGGGCTCTCCGCTGCCAGCTGATCGGCTGTCTTGCCCAGTCGTACGGCGTAGTCGAGCAGGTCGGTACCCGGCACGGCGTCGGGGTCGGTGGGCTTCTCCAGCGCGACGATCACCGAGTGGTGGGAGTGCCGCTGCAGGAGCCTGGCCTCCCCGCCGCGCTCGGTCTCGACCTCGACGGCGGCGCGGACCAGGCCCAGGGCCCGGCGCATCCACCGCTCCCCCGCCGCCTCGGGACTGCGGGAGGCGAGCAACGCCTCGGCGATACCGGTCGCGGCGATCACCCCTCCGGCGTCCTCGACGATCTCGACGATCTCCTCGCGGACCTGGGTGAGGCTTCTCCGCTGCCGCCAGCCCCGGCGCGCCTTGGGGACGATCTGACCGACCCGGCCCGAGGTGACCCCGGCCGCCCTCGCCAACTCGGCGTTGCCCGGCCAGTCGGAGTCGGTGTCCTCCAGCCCGAGGTAGCGCCGGAGCACCTGCGCCTCCGCCGAGTCCTTGGCGAGGCCCTTCGGCACGAGGGAGGCGAGCACCGAGCCGACACTCCGATCGGAACCGTCGTACAGCATCTCCGGCTCGGAGGCGGCGGCGACCGGCTGGAGCCGGCCGCGCCACTGCTTGGCCCTGCGCCTGATCTCCCGTTTGGTGGGATCGGCCACTCCGGAGAGCCTGGAGAGTTCGAACGGGGAACGGGCCAGCAGGTCGCGGACGGTTCTGACGTCGATTCGGTGCAGCGCGTCGACCGCGCGCGGGGTGAGCCCCGCCGAGGCAACGGCCGTGTCGAGGACCGCTCTGGCCACCGCCTGGTCGAGCTCCTCGCCGGTCACCGGGTTGACGCTGGTCGGCGTCGCCGCGGCCGGTGGGACGGCCGCGAAGGCCGACTGCCAGGCGAGCCGCATCGTCTCGATCGAGTCGTGCCGGGCCTTGACGTCGCGCGCCAGCGCGCTGCGGAAGAAGGCGATCACCCCGTCCCTGGCCGGTCCGGGCTCGAAGTCGTCGGGGGCGATCGTGACGTCGGCGTCGATCACCGCCGGATGACTGCCGCCGGTGCCGTAGACGGGAGTCCGGCCGGTGGCCATCTCATGCAGGGTGACCGCCACCGCGTACCGCTCGGCCGCCGCGTCGTAGCGGGGCCGGTGGAGCGGGTCGAAGAACGGGTCGAGGTAGGGCGGCGTGCCGACTCTGGTCTGCTCCAGCGGCGCCCTCGACAGGGAGAAGTCGAAGAGCGACAGGTGTACCTCGCGGCTCTTGCCCCGCTCGCGGAAAGCGAGGTTGTCGGGCTTGATGTCGCGGTGGTTGACCCCGGCGAGGTCGAGCGCGGCGAGGATCTCCAGCAGGTCCCTGCCCCAGCGGCTGAGGAAGTCGAGCGAGAGCCGCCCCTCGCGGCGGATCAGGGCCGCCAGGCTCTCCCGGCCGGCGTCCTCCAGCAGCAGTGCCGTACGACCTCCCACCACCAGTGGCCCCTCCAGGCCGCCGGCGATGCGCGGTTCGCGGGCGAGATGCAGGACCTCGGACTCGTCCAGCAGCCTGCGGCGGGCACCGTCCTCGTCCAGCGCGACCTTCAGCACGACCTGGCCGTGCTCGGGGTCCCGGACCAGCAGGGCGAGGGCGGTGGACCCCTGGCCGAGCCGTTGGAGGACCTCGAACCGGCCGGGCTGCTCCCTGGTGCCGATCACCGAGCCGGGCGTCGCCTCCAGTGGATCGACCTGCTGGGCGACCTCCTCCTGCAGGAGAAGGTCCTGGATCAGGTTCTCCAGCTCCTGGGTGAATCTCTCCGCCGACTCCGTACGCAGATCGGTGTCGCCCGCCGTGGCGTTCCTGACCAGGTCGATCATCGCCTGGGAGGCGCCGTCCAGTTCGATGCCGACGTCGAGGCCGCGCTCGCGGGTGAGCCGCTGCTGGAGCTCCTCAGCCGTGTCTGCGGGGGCGGTCCCCGTGAAGATCAGGAAGGAGACCGAGCCCAGGCCGAAGACGTCGGCCAGTACCGGATCGGCGTCCGGGTCGTGGAGCATCTCGGGGGCGAGATAGCCGTGGGCGGCCCGGTCGGTCAGGGCTTCGAGGGTGCGGGTGCCCACCGCGTAGCTGCCGTGACCTGGGGAGCCCGGGACCAGGCGGCCCGCGGTGTGCCAGTCGCGGATCCGCACGCCGTACTGACCGGGGGCGAGGGTGCGCACGAAGATGGAGAGCGGGCTGAGCCTGCGATGGACCAGCCGCCGTGAGTGCGCGTAGCGCAGCGTGTTGGCCAGCGTGCGGACGAGTTTGATCCGCCAGTCGGCGGAGAGGTCGTCCCCCTGCTGCATCAGGAAGTGGTCGAGACGCACCTCGGTCGCGTCGTGGTCGAACACGACGGCCAGGCCGCGTTCGTGCTCGTAGAACTCGATCGCGCGGGCGATGCCCGGGTGGTTGACGTTCTCCAGGGTGACGAACTCGCGCTTGGCCGCGCGGAGGGTCGCGGCGCGCTCCTCGTCGGAGACGCCCCGGTCGACCAGGTAGAAGCGGACCCGCCGGACGCTGTCCAGCATGGGGTGCCGGGCCAGGTAGTCCTGCCAGCCGGGGCCCTCGGACAGGGGGGTGTCGGTCAGCTCCAGGTTTCCGACCCTGCGGTGCCGGACGCTGGGACGCACACCCGCCTTGTTGATCAGCCTCGCCAGCTCGACCGAACGCCTGCGGTCGACGGCATTGCGGGGGTTCTCCGGTGTGACGGCCAGTTCGTCCTCGATCAGCTGGTCCAGGCCCTCGGGTCCCTGACCGTCGATCCGGTAGACGCCCTGCCTGCCCCGGTCGGTGAGTCTGACCTCGGTCGCCGGCTGGTGGAGGACCACAGCCGCGTGCACGAACGGCAGGTCGCGTCCCCCGGCGTCGACGAGGAGTTGCCTGAAGTGCTTGGCCTTGGTGTCGGCGAGGATGCGTGGGTTGTCCTCGGCCCGGCCGTTGTGAAACCAGGTCTGGTGGTCACCGGTGATCCGGCCGGACCAGTGCTTCAACTCCAGCAGGTAGATGCCGCCCCTGCCGATGACGAGGAGATCGACCTCGTACTGCCGGCCGCTGCGGGTGGTGAAGGTGAAGTTACTCCACGCCCGGTAGGGGTCGTCGTCATCGAGCCTCGCCCGGATCGCGGCGAGACCGCCCCGTTCATGGGTGTGCTCGGAGGGTGCGACCTCAATCCAGCGCTTGCTGCCGGGCTCCATCCGCTCCTCCGTTCCTCGGCGAAGATTCTAGACCCGGGACAGGCGTTTTCTCCTTGGTCATTCCTCCCTCCACGGGAACGCCGGCAACTCCTCAGTGACCTGGATAAGCCGTGTTCCCGTCGGCCGGGGCCGTAAATGCCCCTCGGCACCGGCCGACGGTTCGGATCACTCCGGCTCGTAGGCCAGGTTGGGCCGCAGCCAGCGCTCGACCTCGGCGAGGTCCAGGCCGCGGCGCACGGCGTAGTCCTCGACCTGATCCTTGCCAAGCCGCCCCACGGTGAAGTACCGCGACGACTCGTGAGCGAAGATGAGCCCGCTCACGCTCGCGGCCGGGGTCATCGCGAAGGACTCGGTCAGGCCCATGCCGAGGCGGTCGGCGTCCAGCAGCTCGAACAGCTCCCGCTTCTCGCTGTGGTCCGGGCTCGCGGGGTAGCCGAGCGCGGGGCGGATGCCGCGGAAGCGTTCGGCGTGCAGGTCCTCGATGAGGGGGTCGGCGTCCGGCTCGAACCAGCCCCGCCGCGCCTGCAGGTGGATGTGCTCGGCGAACGCCTCGGCGAGGCGGTCGGCGAGGGCCTTCACCATGATCGACCGGTAGTCGTCGTTCTGGGCCTCGTAGCGGGCCGCGAGCTCCTCGGCGCCGTGGATCGCCACGGCGAACCCGCCGAGGTGGTCTCCGGCCGGGGCGATGTAGTCGGCCAGGCAGCGGTTGGGCCGCCCGTCGGGCTTGGCCGTCTGCTGGCGCAGCATCGGCAGGCGCAGGCCGTGTTCGAGCACGATGTCGTCGCCCTCGGAGTGGGCGGGCCAGTAGCCGTAGGCGCCCTTGGCCTGGAAGCTCCCCTCGGCGATGATCTGGTCGAGCATGGTGTTGGCGTCGTCGAAGAGCTCGCGGGCCACCGGCTGGTCGAGGATCGCCGGATACTTGCCCTTCAGCTCCCAGGCGAGGAAGAGGAACTGCCAGTCGATCATCTCCCGCAGCACGGCCAGGTCCGGCTCCACGACGCGGATCCCGGTGAAGTCGGGGACGGGCAGGTCCTCGAAGGAGACCTTCTCGGGGTTCGCGCGGGCCCGCTCGACGCTCAGCAGCGGGGTGCGCTGCTTGTTCGCGTACTGCTCGCGCAGGCGTTCCTGGTCGGCGCGGTTGCTCGCCTCCAGCGCCACGGCGCGGTCGGCGTCCAGCAGGTCGGAGACGACGCCGACGACGCGGGAGGCGTCGAGCACGTGGACCGTGGGGTTGTCGTAGGCGGGGGCGATGCGGACCGCGGTGTGCTGGCGCGAGGTCGTGGCGCCGCCGACCAGCAGGGGCAGCTTCAGCCCGCGGCGGCGCATCTCCTCGGCGACGGTGACCATCTCGTCCAGCGACGGGGTGATCAGCCCGGAGAGACCGACGACGTCGGCTCCCTCGGCGACCGCGGTGTCCAGGATGACCGAGGCGGGGACCATCACCCCGAGGTCGACGACCTCGTAGTTGTTGCAGCCGAGCACGACGCCGACGATGTTCTTGCCGATGTCGTGCACGTCGCCCTTGACGGTGGCGAGCACCACCTTTCCCTGGCCCCGGCTGGTGTCCAGGCGCCCTTCCAGCCGCGCCTGCTCCTTCTCCGCCTCCATGTAGGGCTCAAGGTAGGCGACCGAGCGCTTCATCACCCGCGCGCTCTTGACCACCTGCGGCAGGAACATCTTCCCCGACCCGAACAGGTCGCCCACGATCTTCATTCCGTCCATGAGCGGCCCCTCGATCACCTCCAGGGGGCGTGCCCGCTGCTGCCTGGCCTCCTCGGTGTCGGCCTCGATGAAGTCGACGATGCCGTGTACGAGGGCGTACGACAGGCGCTCCTCCACCGGGGTCTCGCGCCAGGCGAGGTCCACGACGCGGCGGGTGCCGGACCCGCTCACCGTGTCGGCGAAGGCGACGAGCCGGTCGGTGGCGTCCTCGCGCCGGTCGAAGATCACGTCCTCGACGAGTTCGAGCAGGTCGGCGGGGATGTCCTGGTAGACCGCGAGCTGTCCGGCGTTCACGATACCCATGTCGAGGCCGGCGCGCACCGCGTGCAGCAGGAACGCCGAGTGCATCGCCTCGCGCACGACGTCGTTGCCTCGGAAGGAGAACGAGAGGTTGGAGATGCCGCCGCTGGTCAGCGCCCCGGGGCAGCGCTGCTTGATCAGCGGCAGGGCCTCGATGAACGCCTTGGCGTACCCGTTGTGCTCGCTGATGCCGGTGGCGACGGCGAGCACGTTGGGGTCGAACACGATGTCCTCGGCGGCGAACCCGGCCTTCTGGGTCAGCAGGTCGTAGGCGCGGGCACAGATCGACACCTTACGCTCGACGGTGTCGGCCTGTCCCTGCTCGTCGAAGGCCATGACCACCACGCCGGCGCCGTAGTCGCGGATGATCCGCGCCTGCTGCAGGAACGACTCCTCGCCCTCCTTGAGGCTGATCGAGTTGACGACGCCCTTGCCCTGCACGCACTTGAGACCGGCCTCCAGCACGCTCCACCGCGAGCTGTCGATCATGACCGGGATGCGGGCCACCTCGGGCTCGGTCGCGATCAGGTTCAGGAAGGTGGTCATCGCCTGCTCGCTGTCGAGCAGGTCGGCGTCCATGTTGACGTCGAGCAGGTTGGCGCCGCCGCGTACCTGCTCCAGCGCGACGTCGACGGCGCCCTGGTGGTCGTCGGCCTCGATGAGGCGCCGGAAGCGCGCCGAGCCGGTGACGTTGGTGCGCTCGCCGATCATGACGAACCCGGTGTCCGGGCCGATCTCGAAGGGCTCCAGGCCGCTGAAGCGGGTGCGGGCCGTCGGTGCCGGTACCTGGCGGGGCGGGAGGCCGGACACGGCGGCCGCGATCCGCTCGATGTGCCCCGGCGAGGTCCCGCAGCACCCGCCGACGACGTTGACCATCCCCGACCTGGCGAACTCGTCGAGCAGCGCCGCCGTCTCGTCCGGGGTCTGGTCGTAGCCGCCGAACGCGTTGGGCAGGCCCGCGTTGGGGTGGCAGGCGACGTAGGTGCCGGCGAGGCGCGCGAGCTCGGCGACGTGCGGGCGCATCTCCTCGGCGCCCAGCGAGCAGTTCACGCCGACCAGGAGCGGTTCGGCGTGCCGGATCGAGCTCCAGAACGCCTCGACGGTCTGTCCCGACAGCGTGCGCCCGCTCAGGTCGACGATCGTCACCGAGATCCACAGCGGCAGGTGCGGGGCGACCTCGCGCGCGGCGGTGATCGCGGCCTTCACGTTGAGCGTGTCGAAGATCGTCTCGATCAGGAGCAGGTCGACCCCGCCCTCGGCCAGCGCGCTGATCTGCTCGGCGTAGGCGGCGCGGACCTCGTCGAACGAGACCGCCCGGTAGGCGGGGTCCTCGACGCGCGGGGAGAGCGACAGCGTGACGTTCAGCGGGCCGATCGAACCGGCCACGAAGCGCCCGCCCGCCTCGTCGGCGGCCTGGCGGGCCAGCTGGGCGCCGCGCAGGTTCATCTCCCGCACCAGCGACTCCAGCCCGTAGTCGGCCTGGCCGATGCTCGTGGCGGTGAAGGTGTTGGTGGTGGTGATGTCCGCGCCGGCCGCGAGGTACTGGCGGTGGATGTCCAGGATGACGTCGGGGCGCGTCAGGTTCAGCAGGTCAGGGTCGCCGGTCACGTCGCGCGGGTGGTCGAGTAAGCGGTCGTTGCGGTAGTCGGCCGGGGTGAGCGAGGCCCCCTGCAGCATCGTGCCCCAGGCTCCGTCGAGCACCAGGATTCTTTGCCCCAGAAGCTCGCGCAGTGCCCGCGCGCGGGCCTCGGCTCCCTGTGTGCCGCCTTCGGGACGCGGGCCGTCACCGGCCGCGTGCGAGACGGAGTCGCTCTCGTGCTCACCGACGTGCTTCGAAGATCCGTTCATCGGTCTACCTCCCTGTTGTGGGAGGCGCCCTTGCCGGAAGATCAGGGCCGAGCGTGGCGGACCTGAGCCCGTTGCAGCGCCTCTCGACCTTGAGATCAAGGGTACCGAGGGTTGGGATGGGACGCCAAACAACAGTCCACTATTTGAAAAGCCCCTGCCCACATACCGTCATGGAGCCCCCTCGAGCGAGGGCGGTCGTCAGGGGCCGTCCTCGGCCGCGCTCAGCCACGCGCTGATCCCGGCCAGCGCGCCGGGGCCGTAGTCGGAGTTGACGTCGCGGGCCAGGTCGGCCACCGAGACGGACCGCAGAGCCTCCCGCCATGCGGTCTCGGCGCCGGCCATGGCGCGCTTGATGGCGCAGGGGGCGGTGCACGACTGCGGCGAGGCGGCCATCGGGCCCCGCTGGCGGATCTCGGTGCAGACGAAGGCCGGGCCTGGCCCGTCGACGGCCTCGACGACGTCG
This sequence comes from Streptosporangium sp. NPDC050284, assembly GCF_044459525.1. NCBI lineage: Bacteria > Bacillati > Actinomycetota > Actinomycetes > Streptosporangiales > Streptosporangiaceae > Streptosporangium > Streptosporangium sp. NPDC050284. Next base: position 111,440 of record NZ_JBITIZ010000009.1, on the reverse strand, counting down.
AGCACGGTGATCAGCTCCGGGGAGCGAGTGAGGACGTAGCCGCCGGCCTTGCCCTGGACCGAGTGGACGAGTCCGGCGCGCGAGAGGGCTTGGAGCTGTTTGGCGAGGTAGCTGGGTGAGACGTCGTGCAGCTGTGCCAGCCGGGCGGCCGAGGCCGGTTCTTCCACCGAGGTCAGTACGACACAGCAGTGCAGGGCCCACTCGACCCCACCGGACATCTTCACCTCTTAACTCTAATCCACCCCCTACTACCCGGACAAAAAATATCCGTGTAATATCTCGGATAGAAGATGTCCGAGTTAGCGGGCATGGGTCATCGAGGAAGGGCAGGACGTGTCATGAAGTTCGCAGTCATCGGCGGAACCGGGCTGATCGGATCAAAGGTGGTAAAGATCCTGAACGAGGCAGGGCACGAGGCGGTGCCGCACTCGCTGTCCAACGGAGTCGACGTGCTCACCGGTCAGGGCGTGGACGCCGCGCTGGCCGGCGCCGACGTGGTCGTCAACCTGACCAACTCCCCGACCTTCGACGAGGCGTCCCCCGCGTTCTTCCAGACCTCGATGGACAACCTGCTGGCCGCGGCCCGGCGCTCGGGCGCCAGGCACTTCGTCATCCTGTCCATCATCGGCGTCGATCAGGTCCCCACCGACTACTACCGCGCCAAGACCCTCCAGGAGGATCTCCTCAAGGCCGGCCCCGTCCCCTACTCGATCGTGCGCGCCGGCCAGTTCATGGAGTTCGTCGACGCCATCCTGTCCTGGACCGCCGACGAGGAGACCGTCCGCCTGCCCCGCACCCCCCTCCAGCCGGTCGCCGCCGACGACGTCGCCGCCACCGTCGCCGACGTCGCGGCCGGGGCACCCCTGAACGGCACCCTCGACGTGGCCGGACCCGACGTGTACCCGCTGGACGAACTGGGCCGGATCACCCTCGCCGCCAAGGGCGACGGTCGCTCGGTGACCACCGACGACGCCGCCGGCATGTTCGCCGCCGTCCCCGGCGACGTACTCGTCGCCGGGGACGGAGCCCGCATCGCCCTTACCCGCTACACCGACTGGCTGAAGTAGGCCGCACCGCGCGTACCACTCGACCGCCGGCCGCGGGCACTACTTGGTGATCGTGATGGTGTCCACGTCGAACAGCGAGCCGGAGCCACCGCTGAAGGTGAGGAACAACGGCCCCGAACCCGTCGCGGTGAGGGTGGTGGAGATGGTCCTGAAGGTGTCCCAGCTGCCGGTGTTCGGCACGGTCACCGTACCGAGCACCGTCCCGGTCTGCGAGCCCGCGCGCACCCGGATGGTGCCACCGGCACCGGCCGAGGAGACGCGGGCGCTGAAGGTCTTCGCCCCGGAGACGTTCACCGACGAGTACCCGACCCAGTCACCGTTGTCGATGTAACCCACCGTCCTGCCGCCACTCGCCGGGCCGTGGTTCGCCGGCTGCACGCCGAAGTTGGAGGTGTAGGCCTCCCCCTCGACCGTGATGCTGGTGCCTGAGGTCCTCGGGCTGCAGTCGGCCGTCACCTGCCCGGCCACGTACCTGATGCCGCCGAGGAGCAGGCTGCGGAAGGCCGATTCCGCGTAGGACTGGATGGTGTGCCCCAGGCCCGTGTAGAACGAGCGGCCCGAGCCCTGCGTGCGGCACCAGGTGATGGGGTGGTCGCCGCCCATGCTGCCGCCGCTGTAGCTGCCCTCGTCGAGGTTCTGCAGGACGCGCACGTTGGAGCGGGGGTTGGTGCCGTAGTTGTACCACTCGTCGCTGCGGCTCCAGGTGGCGCCGAGGTGGGAGGTGGCCGGGTGCGTGTTGTCCTCGGTCCTCACGGTGGCCTGCTGGATCGCGGGGTGGCTGCTGAACCAGGCGCCCACGAGCTGGCCGTAGTAGGCCCAGCCGTACTCGGTGTCGGCCGCCGCGTGGATGCCGAGGTAGCCGCCACCGCCGTTGATGTAGCTCTCGAACGCGCTCTGCTGGGTGTTGTTGAGGACGTCACCGGTGGTGCTGAGGAAGATCACGGCCTCGTACGTGGCCAGGTTGGCCGTGGTGAAGGCTCCCGCGTCCTCGGTCGCGGTGACGGTGAAGCCGTTCGCCGTGCCCAGGTCCCTGATGGTCTGGATGCCGGTCGGGATGGAGTCGTGGCGGAATCCGGCCGTCTTGGAGAAGACCAGTACGTCGAACGGGGCGGCGGCCTGGGCCGCGCCGGGGACGAGCACGGTCGCTGCCGCCGTGAGGGCCGCAGCGGCTACCGCGAGCCCGCGTGCGATGAGACTACGCATCGCTGTCCTTTCGGGTACGTGAGAATCCCCGGCGCGGCGAAGTGCCGCGCCGGGGATTCGTCATTTGGTGATCGTGATGGTGTCGATGTCGAACAGTGAGCCGGAGCCACCGGTGAAGGTGAGGAAGATCGCCCCTGAGCCCGTCCCGGTGAGAGTGGTGGTGACGTTCCGGTAGGTCTCCCAGCCGCCGGTGACCGGTACCGCCACCGAGCCGAGGATCGTCCCGGTCTGCGAGCCGGCGCGGATCTGGATGGTGCCGCCCGCACCCGCCGAGGAGATGCGCGCGGTGAAGGTCTTCGCCCCGGACGCGGTCAGCGTGCTGTAGCCGGCCCAGTCACCGTTTTCGATGTGGCCCATCGTGCTGCCGCCGCTGGCTCCGGCGTGGGTGACCGACTGCACGCCGGAGCTGGAGGTGTAGGCCTCCCCCTCGACCGTGGTGCCGGTGCCGCCGCCGGTGTTCAGGGTGAAGGCGTCCAGGTCGAAGAGGTTGCCCTGACCCGTCGCGCCCTTGAAGACGAGGAACAGCGTGCTGGTGCCCGAGGGAACGTTGCTCAGGTTGGCCGAGACGTCCCTGAAGGTGTCCCAGCCGCCGGTGACCGGCACGGTGACCGTGCCCAGGAGCGTACCGGTGGCCGACCCCGCCCTCACCTCAAGCGTTCCGCCGGCACCGCCGGAGGAGACGCGGGCGGTGATGGAGGTCGCGTTGCCGAGCGCGTACGGCGTGAAGGAGATCCAGTCGCCGTTGTCGATGAACCCCGCGGTCTTGCCGCCCTCGGCCGTGGCGTGGTCGGCGAGCTGGACGCCGGACTGGGCGCCGAAGTGCTCGGCCTGGCGATGGCGAGGCTGCAGGGTGCGCGTGCTCTCGGTGGTCAGGCCGGCCTTGTCGGTGTAGCTGGCGACGAAGACGCCGTAGATGTTCGCGGCGCTGTCGTGCTCACCGTCCGTGGGGACCGCGATGCTTCCCGAACAGCCGTTCCTGCTGGTGATCTGGTGGGCGTGGCTGTCGTGGCCGAGGAGGTAGGTGACCGTGACCTTGCTGCAGTCGATGGTCCCGTCCTCGGGGTCGCTCACGTTGACCTGGAAGGGCACCGTGTCACCGAAGGAGAACAGCTGCCCGTTGACGGGCTGGGCGAAGTTCACCGTGGGCGCGGTGTTGCCGACCGTGATGGTGACGTTGGCGGTGCCGGTCAGCCCGCCGGAGTCCCGCACGGTCAGCGTGGCGGTGTAGGTGCCGTTTGTCGTGTAGGTGTAGGTGGGGTTGGCCGCGGTGGAGGTGACCCCGTTGCCGAAGTTCCACGAGTAGGTGAGCGCGCCGCCCTCGGGGTCGGAGCTGCCGGCCGAGGAGAAGGTGACGGCGAGCGGCGCGGCCCCGGAGGTCTTGTTCGCGGCGGCCCTCGCGATCGGGTTGCGGTTGCCGCCCCCGATGTACTCGATGCGGTAGAGGGCCTGGTTGCCCGAGCCTGTGCCGTAGTCGAGAACGTACAGGGCGCCGTCGGGGCCGAAGGTCATGTCCATGACCTGGGTGCCGGTCCACGGGAAGGCGGAGATCTCGCCGGGCGCCCCCGAGGAGGTGACCTCGATGGCCTTGATCCAGCGACGGCCGTACTCACCGGCGAAGTAGCGGCCGTTGAGCGAGGCGGGGAACTTGATCGCCGAGTTCAGGTTCGCGTCGTAGCGGTAGACCGGGCCGCCCATCGGCGACTCGGAGCCGCTGCCGAACTCCGGCGGCGATCCGGCGTCGCCGCCGTAGCGGATCCAGCTGGGCTTGGCCGCGGGCAGGGTGGTCAGACCGGTGTTGCGGAACGAGTTGTTCGTCGGGCCTCCGGTGCAGTTGTACTTCGCCTGGGAGGGTCCGGACGGGAAGGTGTACTCGTTGTAGGTCTCGGCGGTGGTGTTGGTGCCGGTGCAGTACGGCCAGCCGTAGTTGCCCGGGGCCGTGATGCGGTTGAACTCCACCTGGCCGGACGGGCCGCGGCTGGAGTTGCTGCTGCCGGCGTCCGGCCCGTAGTCGCCCAGGTAGACGATGCCGGTGGCCTTGTCGACCGACATGCGGAACGGGTTGCGCAGGCCCATCGCGTAGATCTCAGGGCGGGTCTTGGCCGTGCCCGGGGCGAAGAGGTTGCCGCTGGGGATGGTGTAGGTCCCGTCGGCCTGCGGCTTGATGCGGAGCACCTTGCCGCGCAGGTCGTTGGTGTTGCCCGAGGAGCGCTGGGCGTCGAACTGCGGGTTGCGGTCGGTGCGCTCGTCGATGGGGGTGTAGGAGTTCGACTCGAACGGGTTGGTGTCGTCGCCCGTGGTCAGGTACAGGTTGCCCGCCGCGTCGAAGTCGATGTCACCGCCCACGTGGCAGCACTGGCCACGGTCGTTCGCCACCTGCAGGACGACCTTCTCGCTCGCCATGTCCAGGGTGTTGTCAGTTTTGAGGGTGAACCGGGAGAGATTCAGGTGCCCCTTCCACTGGTCGAAGGTCGCCGCGCTGCCGGTGGTGGGCGCGTCACCGTTCGGGGTGCTCAGCCTTGGCGAGTAGTACACGTACACGTAACGGTTGGTGGCGAAGGCGGGGTCGGCCGCGATGCCCTGCAGCCCCTCCTCGTCATGCGTGTAGACGTTGAGCTTGCCGGCCGTCGCGGTGCTCCCGGCCGCGGTCGTACGGCGGATCGTGCCGTCACGCGCCGTGTGCAGGACCGACCTGTCGGGCAGCACCGTCAGCGACATCGCCTCACCGAGCGAGCCGGAGCCCCTGGCCAGGGCGACCTGCTGATAGTCGGAGGCCGGGATGTCGATCATCGCGCGGGCCGCCGCGCCGGTGGCCGATCCGGTGACCGCCTGGGCCGTCGATCCGGTGGCCACGACGCCGGTGGTGATGAGCAGGACTGCGGTCAGCAGCCTGGCCCACGGCCGAGGGCGTGGGGACATGGAGGGTCCTTTCCTGACTTGGGGGACAGTCAGGCAAGGCGCGCGCCGCCGCGCTTATGCCGCCGGCAGCGTTGTCACGTGCTGCCGGTGATACCAGGGTTCGTGCGGTGGTGCGGTGATACCGGGTTCGTGCGATGGTGCGCGCGTTCTCGGAGGGTGCCGTCTCAGAGAACGAAACCGTGAAAACCAACGATGTCGCGACAACCAACAATCTGGCTTTTCGCGACCCGCTGCACGAGTTACAGATTTTTAACACGCCGGAAATTGCCTGTAAACCCCCTGTCAAGGCTTCCCAGGTCAGGCCCACCAACACGAAAACACCCGAACCGCTCCCCTCCCACGCGGCGGATCCTTCGATGGGAACGGGGCTGCGAGCCGACGCGGCGATCATCCGGCCCTCAGGATGAAAACATGTCCGGGCCCGTTTTCCTTACGCGCCGCATCGTCGCGGGTCAGCGTCCTTGTCCGATCCGGTTCGGCGGTTAATCATCACTCCGCGTCAGCCGAAGTCACAGGCGGAAAGCGGGTCAACGCAGGCCGTTTCTGTTTTTGTAGTCGTTCCACACCTGTATGCAGTAGGCGTGGCGCCAGTCCGTGGAGGACAGATGACGGCAGGCGTAGCCGGCGCTGATGCCGCCTCCGGACGACGGCCTGCTTCTGGAGGCCGAGGGCGGCGGCGACCCGGTGGCCGGCGCCCCCGTCCTGCCCGCCCGGGGCTGTGTCCCGCCCTCCCGCGCCCCGGAGCGCGACCGTCCCGTCGTCCCCCCGGCGTCCCTCGCGTTCCCCGCTCCGCGCCCGGCGCTTCCGTCCCCTCGCCCGCCGCTCGCCTTCCCCCGCCCCGCACCGGCCTTCGACGCGGTCCTGCGCCCGCTCTCCTGCCCCGCGCCTTCTTTCGCCCGCCCCGTCTCCGCCCCGGCGGCGGCCCGTGCGGAATCGCCCTCGCGGTGCCGTGCGTGCCGCTCGGCCGGCTTCTTGGCGGCTCCTGCCCGCTCCACCCGCTCAATCCACTCGTTTTTGGTGTCTCTGTCAGAGGAGAGGGCGCGTTCCGCCGGAAGCGTCCCCACCGGGGCACGGCCCGGGGCCTTCCTGTCCCCGCCGGCCCTACCGACCCCCTCATGGCCCGGCCCCTTCCCTCCCTCGTGAGCCCTTCCTTTCCGGGCCTTCGCGTCCGTTTCCTTCCCGCCTTCGGGAGTCCTCCCCGTCCCAGGCGGGACCTTCGCGTCCACCCCGGGGGCTCGCGAGGCGGTGATCACCATGTCGTGCCCCAGGAGAACGCCCTCCCCGGAAGTCGCGGGCGACGTACCGGCGGTGGGGACCCCGTCCCACGGGGACCAGCCCGACGACCAGACACCGACCCCGGCCGCGGCGAGGAACCCCGCGATCAGCGCGGGCCTCAGGAGTTGGTCGCGCGAGAGACGCGACCACGGCCGTCGCCACGGGCTGGGAGGCGGGGGCATGGAGAACGGCCTGCTGTCGAGGTATGTCCGGGAGTCGCGGACCGGTGAACGGGGGACGGCGTCGCCGCCCTCCTCGTCCTGCTCGTCCCTGCGGTGCCGCGCGGGCCCGCGCCGCACCTTCCCACCTTCCCATTCTGGCCACTCCGGTAGCCAGGGAGGAGAAGGCGGCCCCACGGGCGCCCGGGACGCCGGAGGCCGTACGGGGCGCGGAGGTTGGGCCGGCTCCGGTGGCTCAGGGGGATCCGGTGGCTCCGGGGGATCCGGGACTCCGATGGCACGCGGCGCCTCTGGGGCGTGCGACGGCTCGGAGGGCGGCTGCCCGGTGGACGGCGACGGCTGCCGGGGCGGCGGATCGCCGTACGGCATGCGCCCTCGCGGTCTCGCCGTGAGGCCGTGACCGTGAGTCCGATCATGCTCACCGTGCATCTCGCCTCCCGTCTCGCGGTTCGCCCTCCCACCCTGGCAAAATCACACACTGTATGCGGCCCATGACAGTACGGTCTTACCGATCCGTTATCAGCAGCAGGCCGCAAAGACAAAGAAAAGCGATGAAAGACCGGCCCCTCCACGGTCACCGGTCGCGCCGGTCGACCACGTTCGTCAGTTCCTCTCGGCCGGTGCGGAAAAGGTTCGCCGGGTGCTCCTCGTCGGCGTAGCCGAAGGAGACACCGCAGACGATCATTCGGTCGTCGGGAATCCGGAAGTGCGCGCGCACGGTATCGGAGTGCATCGCGATCGCGCCCTGCGCGACCGCCGCGATCCCCAGGCTCTCGGCGGCCAGCAGGAGCATGGATACGTACGCGCCGCAGTCGACGTAGCCGTAGGGACCGAGTGACCGCTCCGATGTGATCACTGCGACATGGGGCGCGCCGAAGAAACGGAAGTTCTCCAGGCCCTGGCGCCTTCGCGCCTCGAAGTCCTTCCGGTCGATCCCCAGGCTCTCGTAGAGCCCGTAGCCCGCCTCCCGCCGTCGTATCCGGTAAACGCCTCGGTACTCCTGCGGTTGTGGAATGTCCGAACCGCCGTCACGAGTCGAGGCCGCCTCGTACAGCACGGTACGGAACCGCTCGGTCGCCTCACCGCTGGTGAGGATCACCTGCCATGGCTGGGAGTTACACCAGGAGGCGGTGCGCTGGGCAAGAGCGAACATCCGCTCGATCAGCTCCGGCGGCACCTGCTCGGAGCGGAAACCCCGGCAGCTGTGGCGTCCGGTCAGGATCCGCTCCAGCACATCGTCAAGTCGAGCGGGCTCCCCGCCGCCCGCCGACTCACCGCGCTCGCCTTCGTTGAAAGTCATGGTCGGCAACCCGGTTCACCCCTACCCGGCCTGCTTCGCCAGTTCCTTGCCGACAACCATGCGCTGGATCTGCCCGGTGCCCTCGAAGATGTCCAGGATCTTCAAGTCCCGGTACCACTTCTCCAGCAGCAGGTCCGTACTGGCTCCGTCCGGACCGAGGATCTGCATGCAGCGGCGGACGACGCGTTCCGCGGTGCCCGGCGAGAACGCCTTCGCCGCGGAGGCCTCCAGCCTGTTCGGCAGGCCCTGCCGGCGCATCCACTGGGCGCGGCGGCACATCCGGCGGCCCCGTTCCAGCGCCGCCGACATGGCGTCGAGATCGTCCTGGATCGCCGACCAGCGGTGCGGCCTGTAGCCGTGCCGCTGTTCTCCCAGCACCTCGACGGTGACGTCCAGGGCGGCCTGGGCGATGCCGATGGCCATGCTGCCGACGTTGGGGCGGTTGTTGTTGAGCACGCTGAGCGCGCCCAGCCGGCCACCGCCCGCGGTGTCGTCGGCACCGGGGACGTAGCCGAGCCGGTTCTCCAACGGGATCCGGCAGTCGGCGAAGCCGAGTTGCGAGGTCTCCCAGGAGCGCAGGCCGAGCTTGTCCTCGTTGGCCCGGATGATCTCGAAGCCGGAGGTGCCTGGTTCGACGACGAACGCCTCCGACGCGGCGGCGCCGCGCGACGGGTCCGTCGTGGCGAACACGACGACGAAGTCGGCGGAGGCACCGTGACTGCAGAAGATCTTCTGGCCCTTGAGCACCCAGGTGTCACCGTCACGAACGGCCCGTGTCTGGATCATGCTGGTGTCCGAGCCGAACTGCGGCTCGGTGAGCGCGAAACCGGTCGTGCCGCCACCGCTGATGATCGGTTCGTACCAGCGCTTCGACTGTTCCTCGGTGCCGAGCATCCGCACCACGATGTGGGCGATGCCACCGCCCATGCAGTGCATGGCCCAGATGTCGCCGTAGTTCAGCATTTCGTACTGCACGAGGCCACGCATCAGTTCCCCGTCGGGGAAGGTGGGCAGATCCTCTGGGTGATCGGTGGCACCGGCCGGAGCGGTGTTCTTCGACAGTGGCACCGGGCAGGAGTCGATGATCTCCTTCCAGTTCGCGGGCGGCTCGTGGTCGGTGTCGGCCTTGCGGGCGTGCGGGCGCACCATCTCCACCGACCACTCGCGCAGTTCTCGCTCGTAGCGCCGCAGCTCCGGGCTGAGCTCCAGATTCACCATGTGTGGCTCCCTCAGACGGCCGGTGCGAACCGGGTGAAACGTGGATCACAGTCGATCGTCGACAGCAGGCCGGTACAGCGGTACCAGAGCTCGACCGGGTGGTCGGTGAGGAATCCGTGCCCGCCGAGCATCTGGATCGCGTCGCGGGTCGCCGTCGTCGCCGCCGCGTGGCATTCGGCGACGATGCGGCCGACCTCGTCGGCGAGCCGGTCGTCGTCGAGCCCGTCGAGTGCCGTCGCGATGCTCCACAGACCCAGCCGGGCCGCGTCGAGCTGCATGTGGTTGTCGGCGAGGGTGAACGACACCCCCTGGAAGGAGATGATCGGCCGGCCGAACGCGACGCGTTCGGTGGCGTAACGGGTGGCGTACTCGCGAGCCCGGGTCGCCCCGCCCAGCGCGACGGCGGCCGGTAGCAGCCGGGTCCGCGCGACCGCCTGGGCGAGGGTGACGCCGTCGGCCTCGTCGTGCAGCAGCGCGTCGGCGTCGACGGTGACGTCGAATCGGATTCCGGTCAGCCCGGCACTGGACATCGCCAGATGGCCCTGGGCCGGCGCGCTCGCCACCTCGATGTCGGCGAGTGCGACGACGGCGGCCCGCAACACGTCCTGTTCGGGGTCACGACCCACCACGATCACATGATCGGCCCCGCCGCCCAGGGCGACGGCGACCTTCTCGCCGCGTACCAGGTATCGACCGTCGGCGGTCCGGGTGATCTCTGTGTCGTAGGCGCGCGGAGAGGGCTCGAAGCGTTCGTAGAGCGCCACCGCCGGCGCGGCGGCCGAGCCGGCGGCGGCCCCTGGCAGGAAGCGCCGCCGTTGCCCGGCGGTGCCGAGCAGGCTGAGCAGCAGCGCTCCGCCGCCGGTGAACACCTCCGCGCCGACGATCGACGGATCGCCGTGAGCCAGTGCCTCGACGCCGATCAGCTGGGTGTGGGTGTCGGGGACACCGCCGCCACCGAACTCGCTGTCGACGACACAGGTGAAGCCCATGTCGCGCAGGTGCCCGGCCACATCGACGGGCACCTGCCCGGTCGCGTCGACCTCGCGGGCGACCGCGTCGAGCCGGCCGAGCGCGAGGCTGCGCGCGGCCTGCCGCATGGCGATGACCTCGTCGGGCAGGGCCAGATCGAACGACGCGCTCATCGGCCCGCTCCCCCCCGTAGCAGCATCTGTGACACGCTGCGGCGCTGGACCTGGCTGGGGCCGAGCATGGCGTCGGTCATCTTGATGTCGCGGTACCACTTCTCCAGCAGGTGCCGCTCGGAGGCGCCTTCCGCGCCGACGAGCTGAAGGCAACGCAGGACGATCGACTCGGCGAGCTTCGGCGTGACGGCCTTGGCCTCACAGGCCGTCGCGGCGGCGTTCTCGCCCCTGTCCTTGAGCCAGGCGGACTTCAGCGCCAGGCGCACGACGTCGTCGAGGGTGTCGTGCATCTCGGCGAAGTCGGCGCGGATGCGCGTGAGCCGCGCCGGGGAGTACTCCTCGGCGCGCTCGTCGATCCACTGCTCGGTGAAGCCGAGGCAGCCTCGGGCGATGCTGGTGCCCCAGACGGCGCAGGTAGCCCGGTTCTTCGAGAAGACACCGAGGGCGGCGGCGACGCCGGGGGCCTCAGGACCGCCGACGCAACGGTCGAACGGGATGCGGATGTCGTGCAGTTCGAACGTCGCGTTCCGGATGAACCGGAATCCGATCTTGTCTTCCTTGTCGGTGGTGACGTCAAACTTCGCTATGTCGTCCCTGTCGAGGATGAACGCGCGGACCCCGGCACTGCCGGCCTCCGGGCTGATCGTGGCGAGCAGCACGATCCACTCGCATTCGAGCAGGTTGGAGATGAAGACCTTCTTGCCGTTGAGCACCCACTCGTCGCCGTCGCGCACGGCGGTGGTCTGGATGCCGGCCAGGTCGGTGCCGCTCTGGTCCTCGGTCATGGCGATGGCGGTGAGCACGTGCTCGCCGGTGCACCACTTCTCGACCTGCTCGGGCGTGCCGATGAGGTTGATGAAGTCCTCGGAGACGGTGCCGCCGTGCAGCATCTGCCAGGCCCACGAGTCGCCCTGCGACAGCGGTTCGGTCATGAAGACCGACAGCACGTTGGGGCCGAACTCGATGTCGGTCTTCAGGGTGTGTGCCCGGTCGACGTACTCGTCGTCTCGCAGGGTGGCGAACCCGACGGGGGCCACGTCGAGCGGACAGGCCTCGATGACCTCGGGCACGTCGGGGTAGATCTCGTTGGTGTCGGCTTCGCGCGCGTAGGGGCGGACGACGTCGAGCGACCAGCGGCGGGTCAGCTCGACGAGTTCGACGGTCTTCTGAGAGGGTTTGAGGGAGATCGCCATCGCTGAGTTCCTTTGCTCCGCAGGGATCGGTGGTCGCTTCGCCGGTCGAGAAGAGGAATCTCAGGCCGCTTCGATGACGGGGACGTTGTGGTGGAGCACGTCGAAATCGACGGCCGAGAGCACGCCGGCGTCCCGGTAGCGGGCCTCGGCGAGAAACTGCTGGCTCAGGCCGCGCCAGCCCATCGTGTTGCAGGCGATTCGGGCGGCCTGGGTGCCGGCGGCGCAGGCGGCGGCGACGGCACGGCCGACGCGGCGTTCCAGTACGGCGCCGGTGTCGAACTCGGCGAGCCGGGAGGCGAGGTCCCAGATCTGCAGCCGGGCCCGGCTGAGCGCGATGCCCGCGTCGACCAGCGGGAACATGACGCCCTGGTTGCGGCCGAGGGCGGCACCGCGCACCTTGCGCCCGGACACCCACTCGGCGGTGGTGTCGACGGCGGCCTGGCCCAGTCCGACGGAGACGGCGGGAACGAGCAGGCGCTGTGTGTTGAACGCGCGCAGCACGGTGAACTCCTCGGCGCTCGCACCGATCCGAGCGGTGGCGGGCACCGGTACGCCGTCGACGCGCACGGCGGCGGAGGCGACCAGGCCGAGGGCGAGCTTGCCCTCCTTCCGGTCGTCGCGTTCGACCTGCACACCGGCTGCCTCTACCAGGAAGGCGGCGGAGGCGTCGTCGTCGGTGCGGCCCGCGAGCAGGACGGCGGAGGCGTCGGCGCCGTGCGACACCGGGTCCTTACGGCCGCTCAGCGACCACTGGTCGCCCTGCCGTTCCGCGCGCAGCCGGTACTCGGACGGGGCCCGGCCGTAGCCCTCGTACAGACCGAGGGCGACGTCGCCGAAGGCCCGCAGGGCGCCGATGCGCTCGACGGCGGCGCTGTCGCCGAGGGCCGCGGCGAGCAGCTGCGCCTGGGCGGCACCGATGATCTCCAGTGCGGTCCCGGCGTCGGCGATGGCGAGTTCCTCGGCGACGAGAACGAGGCCGACCGGGTCCAGCAGCACGGAGCTGCCGTCGGTGATGGCCTCCGGCGTCGCCCCGGCGGCACGGCTCAGGTCGGTCCTCAGATCGGCGGGGAGCCTCCCGGTACGGTTGACCTCTCGGGCCATCTCTCTGATCTGGGGGCGGAAGCTGCGTAGTTCCTCCACCGCGCTCTGCTGGGCGGCGGTGGGTGAAAGATCGAACATCGGCGTTTCACATCCTTCGATGACGCGGGGGGTAGTTCGGAGGTCGGGCGGATGTCCTCGGGATCGAGGTCAGGAGGTGGGGCTGGCCTCCAGATCCGCGCGCAGGATGGATCGGCCCGAGTAGTGCGGCGCCAGCGGGGCGTGCTCCTCCGGAGGGAGTCGCTCACCGGTGACGAGCCGGTTCCACTGCCGCCACCAGGTGCGCATCTGCAGCTCGTCGGAGCCGGACGGGTCGGGCTTGGCCATGCCGCGGGAGATGTCCGACCAGGACAGTTCCTGGAAGGCGGCGAAACCTCGCTGGCAGGCTTCCAGGGCTTCGACGTCGTCCGGGGTGGCGAGGCCGCCCGGCCCCCAGAACGTCAGATAGTTGTCGAGCCGCTGACGCCTGAGGTCGTCGCCCTCCTCCGGCGGGACCAGCTCCCAGCCGGTGACCTCCATGTGGTCCGGCGCCAGCGGGTCGATCTTGCGGATCACGACACCCATGGTCAGGTCGATGACCACCAGGTTCGGGAAGATCACCAAGTTGCGGGCGCCCTCCATCCGGTCGACCCAGGCGTCGCCGTGGATCTGGCGCAGCCGCCCGAGCCGCTCGGCCTTCTCCCGCCGGCCCTCCTCCGACAGCGGCCGGCCGAACGTGTCGAGGGCGGAGACGGCACCGGCGATGACGGCGTGGCCGTTGCCCAGGTCGATCGCCGAGGACTTGCCCAGTGCCGAGCCGTCGAGGCTGCCCCGGGCGGCCTTGACCATCTCGAAGTAGCGCTGATGGGCGGTGACCGCGTGGTAGCCGTCGTAGCTGTTCTCGACGAGCAGCTTCCAGTTGGCCCGGACCGAATACTCGTGGGTGCCCTCGATCACCTGCATGCCGACCTCGGACTGGTCACAGATCAGGTCCAGGTATTCGGCGGCACCGGCCAGGTAGGTCTTCAGGTCGACGATGTCGGGGTCGAAGGAGACGAAGACGAACCCGCGGTAGGAGTCGATCCTCGGGGCCGCGGTGAGCGACGGGCGTTCGAAGTCGGGGCCGTAGGACTGGTCGCCGGGCAGCGACACCATCTCACCGGAGATCGAGAACGCCCAGCCGTGGTAGAAGCACGTCATGAATCGGGCGTTACCCTTCGGCTCCCGGCAGAGAAGGGCACCGCGGTGCGGGCACGAGTTGATCCAGACCTTGATCTCACCCTTGTTGTTCTTGGCGAAGATCAGCGGCCGTCCACCGACCGAACGGGTCTTGAAGTCGTTCGGCTTGGACAGCTCGGACTCGTGACCGACGTACAACCAGGTGTGGTTGAAGATCTTCTCTTTCTCGAGCCTGAAGACCTCCGTGTCCACCATCACCGACCGGTGGACCCTGAATCGCGGTTTGGTCCGGTCATCGTCGATGTACATGGAAACTCGATTCTCCAATCGTGCTTCGGACTCGGCGACGGTCATTCGTTCGCCTGCCGCCGTGCCCATGCCAGAGCGAGCTCGGTGGGTCGCGGAACGACCCGGAGGTTCAGCCACTCCATCGCCCTCTGCCAGGAGTCGAAGGAGGCCGCGTGGTCGATCGCGTCGCGATCGTCGAGGTGCGGCCACGCCGACCCGCCCGCGTAGCCGACCACCCGCGTGTACACCGGAGCGTCCGCGCGCAGCCTGCGCCGCAGATCGGCCAGCGTGTCGGCGGCCTGTGTCGTGGTGGCGGTGAACAGCCCCAGCCAGGGCACGCGCATGACCGCGGGCCGGTCAAGCAGGTGGAGCGCGTGAGCGGCGACATCGGCCGCCGACGACGAGATGCTGACGACGGCGCCGAGATCGAAACCGAAGGCCGCGGTGAGGGCCACTCGCGCGCCGGCGCCGTAGCCCAGGACCCCGACCTGCTGGTGTTCCCAGCCGCGCTCGGCGAGCACGCCGAGCAACGCGTCGACGTCGGCACGGTGCTCCCGCTCCGCCGTGTCCCCGTCGATCTCGGCGACCAGCGGTTCGTACCCCTGCATGAGCAGGTCGTTGGCGACGGCCTCACTGTCCGGGCCGAGATCACCCGCATCGCACAGGACCAGCGCGGCGCCCCGGAGGGCACCGCCCAGATGGATCTGTTCGGCCCGGATGGTCCGGGTCCCGACGGCGACCGTACGTCGCGTCGGCTTGATCCGGATCAAGGCGTCCACCTTCGAGGTACTCCTTCGCTCACTCTCCCGGCAGCGGCGGGAGGATCTCGCTGACGTCGTCGGAGAACGGCGACGACGTCACTCTTGCAGTGGGTGGCCCACCGTTCCATCTCCCGTCTCAGCAGCCGGAACTCTGCGGCGAACCGGTGTGCGCCCCCAGTCCGAGCGGGGCGCGGCGCCCTGCCGGCGCCAAGATCCTCACGGTCCGGCACCTGCGCGTGACCTAGGCGCCGTGCGGGTTCCAGGGCCAGTACTTGGCCGTGGCACCCGCGTCGACGGTGATGTTCGTTCCGTTGATCATGGCGGACTCGTCAGAGGCCAGGAAGACCACCGTCGGCACGTAGTCATCGGGCACCGGTAGCCGATGCCACGGCATCAGGCCCACGAAATCCATCGTGTAGTCGCGGGCCGAGGTCGCCTTGATCTTCGCCGTCCTCTCGATGCTGACCGGGTCGACCGGTTTGGTCGCCGTCGGGGTGAACGCGTTCACCCGGATGCGGTGCTCGGCCAGCTCCATCGCCGCCGACCGGGTGAAGTTGATCAGACCGCTCTTGCCGGTCGAGTATCCGATGTTGCCCGGCTGCCCCTGCCATGCCGCCGTCGACAGCACGTTGACGACGCTGCCCGGCGAACCGGCCGCGATCATCGCCTTCGCGGCGGCGCGGGTGAACAGGAAGGCACCGGAGAGAATGACGTCCAACTGACGCCGGTACTGCTCGATCGGCATCGTCAGGATGCCTTTCTGGTTGAACAGAACGGCGTTGTTGACGAGGATGTCGACCCCGCCCCAGTTCGAGACCGCCAGGGCGACGGCCTCCTCGCTGTGCGCCGGGTCGGTGACGTCGCCGGCCACGGCCAGCGCCTGCCCCCCGGCCTCGACGATGCTCTTCGCGCACGCCTCGGCGGTGGCCGCCGACAGATCCGTGCAGACGACCTTGGCGCCTTCGGCCGCCAGCCCGCGGGCCAGCGCGCCGCCGATGTTCGGGCTGGCACCGGTCACGATCGCGATACGTCCCGCCAACCTGTTCACAGGATGATGCTCACCTTTCCCTGCGGGCGCAGCGTGTCGAGGTCCAGAATCGCTCGCCGCTCCGTGAAGACGAAACCGTGCTCCGCGTCACGGCGCAGCACGTGCCGATACCGGCCGACGTAGGTGTCGAACACCCCCGGGCGCGTGCGATAGATCGCGAAGTTGGCGTGCACCGTCAGCCGGTCGTCGCCCTCGTCGACGGCCCGGATGTTGGTGATCAGCCGCCGCGTCTTCGAATGCGGGTACTCGGCGTGCGCCGACCGGGTCAGCAGCGAGTTCACCCGCTGCTCCAGCAGGAACCGGTCGTCCTGCACCAGGAACAGGTGCCGGCTCGGATCTCCGTCCGGCAGGTCCGTGGAGGGCACCAGATAGCGGCATTCGAGCGCGAAACGCCCGAGCCACTCGTGCAACCGCCATTCGTCGAGCAGATCGGCGTCCTGGAACAGGTACCGCTCCACCGCGCGCAGCTCCGCGTCGGAGACCGGGGCAGCGGCCGGCCTCACGGCTGTCGTCTCAGTCATGGAATGTTTCTCCGCTCAGCGGTAGACGGCGAATGCCTTGTTGGAGTTGAAGACCTCGGTGGTGACGAATTCGCTCCACCGCAGCTCCAGTCCCAGCTCCGACATGGCCCCGAGCAGGCAGAACCAGTTCAGCATCTCGTGCTGGCCCGCTGCGACGACCTCGCCGGTGGTGGCCGCGCGCCAGGTGTCGTAGTCGCCCGCCACCAGGGCGTCGTAGAGCCGCAGGTCGGCCTCGGTGTCCGGACGCAGGTGCCAGTCCTTGTCGTTGAGGAAGGCGTGCGACCAGCTCGACGAGGCGACCAGCGCCACTCGCCGACCGCCGGCGCGCACGGACCGGCCGACGGCCCGGCCCAGCTCGAAGCAGCGCAGCGGCGACGGCCCCGGCGGGTCCAGGTCCTCACCGGCGTTGATGTCGGCGAAGCGGGCGATGCCGCCCTGGCGGGCGATGACGTGCTCGCCGTAGCAGTTCACCGCGATCGGCACGATCGGGTACGGGAACTCCTTGCCGACGTTGTCCCAGTCGAGGAAGAGCTGGGTGTTGGCGAAGGCGTGCGGGAAGTTGATCCCGCTGCGTTTCTCGTACGAGTAGGCGATGTCGAAACCTGAGTTGATCACGTCGGTGACGAGCCGCTTGGCGAAGTCCGGCCGGCCCCGCATGACGAAGCTCTGGCCCTCGTCGGGCAGGCCCCACGCGTTCGGATGGTTGCGCTTGCGAAGCAGCGCCAGCGGGTCCACGACGGTGTCCTGGTAGGCCAGCACGCAGAACGACGGGACGACCTCCTCGCGGAAGTTCTCGTACTGGTCGTCGCCCCAGACCACCATCACGTCCGGCTGGAACTCGTCGAGCTCGGCCCGGATGCGGTCGAAGCCGGCGCGCAGCGCCTCACGGTGCCCCTGCGCCGCGGCGGCTCCGGCGTCGTCGCCCCATTCACGCCGCGCCTGCTCGGACCAGTTCTTCGGATCCTTACGGTCGGCCGGGATGTCGGGGTCCTTCAGCGTTCCGCGAAGCAGGCTCGCCATGTTCGCGTTGTCCGTGGCCACCATCGGGTAGTGGGTCATGCCCAGACCGATCACGTCTGCCATGTTGAATCCTCTGCGAGTCGGGAAGGCGGACCGCCCGGGTCGCGTACGGACGGCCGGTTGTCACGTGAGGCCATGCTCTGGGGTTCCGGAACGGCAGACCACTTCGAGTTCTGGTGTTCGGAACCCCCACCGACGGTCAAGGCGTGATCGGCACGTACTGGACCGTGCCGAACCCCACAGAAGCGTCGGAGTGCACCTCGGCCAGGAAGTTGACCAGGCCGCGGGTGCTGCCCTGGAATGTCTTCTTGCGTCCGGCCGGAACGTGTACGCCGCGTGGATGGGTGAAGCGGCGCACGACCCCGTCGCCGACGGCGATGGAGTCGGCCGCGGTGAAGGCCGGCCGGGATGCGACGGCGTTCGTGCGGACCCGGTAGTCCGGGAGCACGTGCACGATGCCGGTCTCGTCGGCTTCGATGAAGTAGCTGCGCCAAACCCCGTCGTAGAGGGCACAACTGGAGGCGATGAAGCGCCGGGCGCCGTCGAAGACCATCGGCGTCCAGAAGATGTCGTCGATCCTGATGTCGCGTGGACCCCACGTGTGATCACGCATCAGCAGCCCCGACGCCTCGGTGACGGTGTCACCGCTGAACAGCCGGCCGACCCACTCGGCGCCGACCTGGTAGTGGTTCGCGACGAACCAGATGCCCATCTCGCGGGCGCCCGGATCGTCGGCGAACAACTTCGCGGCGAGCTCGGAGACGAAGATCGGGTGGTGCCTGGTCGTCAACTCCACGTCGAAGCCGAACGGCACGTCGCCGTCCTGAGTGAAGTACCAGCCGTCGGCGTCCGGTCCGACGAAGCCGCGGCCTTCGTAGCGCAGCCGCCATCGCCGGAACGGTTCGATGACCTCCACAGTGAGCCCTGGTGAGGCGAAACAGTCCTCACCGGAGCTGTGCGTGGTGGTGGTCGTGGAAACGCCACCGACGGTCACCCCCGCGCGTACGTCCAGGGTCCCGTCCCGGGCGACGTGCTGCAGGTGCAGGCTGAGGCCCTCGGTGAGCGCGGCGTTGCCGCCGTAGAACGCGTAGTTCTCCTGCCAGGAGCCCTCGCCGGGGGTGTGCGCGAACTCGTCGGCACCGGTCAGCTCCACCACCCCTTACACCCCCTTCGTGTTGATCTCGTCGATCAACGTGATCGAATCGTGGTCGAGCAGGGTCTGGCCGAGTCGCCGCACCAGGCCTGCGGCGCGGCGGCGGGCCCGCGGGTTGTCCGTCTTCAGCGAGCCGCAGACGACCACCCCGTAGGAGAAGAACAGCAGCGTCGCGAGCCGGTGCTCGTGCCAGGCCTGTTCAGGACCGTAGGTGACCCCGTGCCGGCCGAGGGCGGCACTGTAGACGCCGAGCAGATCCTGCTCGTGGCGTCGCCGGACCTCGGTGTCCATGCAGTGGGTGACCAGGTACGACACGTCCTGGATGCCCTTGGCCCGCATGATGCCCTGCCAGTCGAGGGCGACGAACGCGTCCGGGTGTCCCGGCGGGCCGAACATGAGGTTGTCGAGCCGGAAGTCGCCGTGCACGATGGTGGCGTCCTCCGACAGCCAGGTCTGCAGCGACCGCAGGGCTGCCAGATATTCGTCACGCATGCCGCGCAGCCGCTCCGGCAGCAGGTCGCCGAAGTCGGCGATCATCGTGGCCCAGCTGCTCCCGACCTTCGCCGCGATCGACGGCCCGTGGCTCGCGTCGTGCCGGGCGAACGTCCGATGCAGCACCGGATCCTGGGTGCGCCAGTACCGGGCGTGCAGCGAGGCCACCGACTTCAGGGCGAGGGCGGCCTGCTCCACGGTGCACCCGGCGACGTCGTCGCCGGGGATGTGATGGGGGAAATCCTCCATGACCAGGACGAACCGGGCCCCGTCGTCGTCGATCTCCCGGTGGTGGCACCGAGGTGAGCGCAACGGGCTGTCGTCGCCGATGGTCTCGTAGAAACGGAACTCCCGCTTGTACGTCGACATCTCGACGGCCATCTCGATGCGCTTGGGCAACGAACTGGAGAGCTTGACGATGACACTGTCCGGCCCGGTGCCCGACTCGGACGGGCCGTAGTCGAGGTGCACCCGCGCCACCTGGGACATCTCACCGACGCCCTCCCCCAGGGGTTGGATACGCACACCGGTCAGCGGCGAGGCCACCCCCTCGGCGGCGAGGATCGGGGAAAGCCAGCCGACCGTGACATCGGCGACGGTCGCCGGCGAGAGGACGGCATCGTTCTTGAGGTTCATCAGACGTACCTCCATCGCAACAGCACCCGCTCCAGTACGCTGATCACCGCGTTGAGTATCAGCGCCATGACGATGAGCACGAGGATCGCGGCCACCATCGCGGACGGCTGGAAAGCGTTGCTGGACTTCTGGATGAGCGTGCCCAGCCCGTCCTGGGCGGCCATCATCTCGCCGACCACGGCCCCGAGGAACGCGTACGGCACCGAGATCCGCATGCTGGTCACCACCCAGACCAGGCTGGATGGAATCGTGACGCGCCGCAGGATGAGCATCCGCGAGGCGCCCAGCATCTTCAACGCGTTCACGAGGTGCTGGTCGACCTCGCGGACACCCTGGTAGGTGTTGTTGAAGACGAGAAAGAAGACCAGCAGGGCGGCGACGGCGACCTTCGACGCCTCACCGATGCCGAACCACATGATCAGCATCGGCGCGAGCGCCAGCTTCGGGATCGTGTTCGCCGCCATGACCAGCGGCCGCAGGATGTCGCCGAGGATGTTGCTGAGGCCCAGCGCGAAACCGGCCACGACGCCCAGGGAACAACCGATCGCGAACCCGTACAGCGTCTCGCGCAGGGTGATGATGGTGTTCGTGAGCAGCGTGCCGTCCTCGACCCACCCGACGAACGCGGCCCACGCCTCACCGGGGCGGCCGACGTAGAACTCGTCGACGATGGCGAGCCCTTCACCGGGACGACCGGCGAAGACCTGCCAGGCCAGGATGAGCAGTGCCAGGACCCCGATGTTTCCGGCGCCGACGATCAAGGCGCGCGGCGTGATCCGTTCCCGCACCCGGGTGCCGATCGTACGGCGTTGTGAAAGCTTGCCGGGCTCCGCGGCCGGAGGCCGGCCGGCGGGCGCCCGCGCCGGTTCCGCCTCCTCAACCGGCGCGACTCTGCCTTTCATTCGTCCTCCTGAGCCGTGTGGTCCATCCGGTTCCACAGGTCCTGCCACAGCTCGCCGAAGCCCGGGTCGGTACGGAGCGACGTGAGATCGCGTGGCCGGGGCAGGTTCACCTCGGTGCGGTAGACGATCCGGCCGGGACGCGCCGCGAAGACGACGATCTCGTCGGCGAGCAGCAGAGCCTCGTCCAGGTCGTGGGTGACGAAGACGATCGTCTTGTCACCGGCGCTCCAGGTCTCCAGCAGCTGCGTCTGGAGGCGCTGGCGCATCTGCGCGTCGAGCGCGCCGTACGGCTCGTCCATCAGGATCAGCGACGGCTCGTAGGCGAGCGTACGGGCCAGCAGCACCCGCTTGCGCATGCCGCCGGAGAGCTGCGACGGGTAGAGGGTACGGAAACCTTCCAGGCCGACGCTCTCCAGTGCCCGCTCGACGCGCGCCTTGCGCTCGGCCTTGCCGTAGCCGCGTACCCGCAGCGCCAGTTCGATGTTCGACTCGACGGTCGACCACGGGAGCAGGGTGTCGTGCTGGGTGATGTACCCGGCACCGGTGTTGACGCCGCCCAGTTCCCTGCCGTCGAAGTACACCTGGCCCTCGGTCTGGCGCAGGAGCCCCGCGAAGACGTTGAGCAGCGTCGACTTGCCGCAGCCACTGGGCCCGACGAAGCATACGAACCGCCCGCGCCGGATACCGAGGCTGACGTTCGACAGCGCCTGCACTTCGTTCTTGCCTCGTTTGCCGAATTTGACGGAGACGTTCTCGGCGCGGAGGAAGTTGTCGTCCCCGCCGGCGCCCGATGTGTGGGCGCCGGCGGTGGTGGTCTGCCGCGTTCCGGTGAAGGACATCTCCTATTCCGCCCAAACCCCGTCGGCGAAGGTGAGGGCCGACGGCTTGTCGCTGGAGATGTCGTAGATCGCCTTGTTCTTCGCGAAGTAGTTCTCGGTCATCTTGGCATCGCCCTCGTAGTTCGCTTTGATCATCTCGAACGATTCCTTGACCAACGCCGCGTCGTTCTTCGGCGAGAACGTCAGATACGTCTCAGCGGCCTTGGAGGGGTCGTCGGCGAGCAACTGACGGGCCTCGTCGAGCGAGGCGAGGAACTTCTTGACCGTCTCGCGGTTCTGCTCGGCCCACGGACCGGCCGCCATGTAGGCGATGTTGCCCGCGTCCCAGGCACCGGTCTGGGCATAGTCCGCCGGGCCGAGCCAGATCGCGCCGTAGTCGTTCTTGACCGGATTGAGGCCACCGGGCAGGCCGGTGTAGATCGCGTCGACGCGCTTGGCCTTCAGACCGGAGTCCAGGCCGGCGGGCGAGCCCAGGGCGACGAAGCTGTTCTCACCGAACGGAACCTTGTAGTGCAGCAGCAGCGCCCGCAGCGACGCCTCACTACCGGGACCGCGGGAGGCGACGCCGAACTTGGCGCCCTCAAGCGCCTTGATGCGCTCCTCGACCGAAGACGCCTGGGTGACCCCCTTGGCCTCCTGTGCCTTGACGAAGTCGCTGTTGGCGAGCAGGACGCCGTTCTGGGTGTTCGACGCCCGGGCGACGGCGACGACGTCACGATCGCTCGCGGTGCCGAAGAAGAGCGCGGAGATCGCCCCGCCGACGATGTCGGTGTCACCCGTGACGGCCGCCTGCACCTGGGTGCCCGAGTTCGCGATATAGGGGAGGAACTCGACGTTCAGCCCGTTCTTCTCGAAGTAGCCGGCGCTCTTGGCGGTGATCGCGTCGGCGAAACCGGTGGTGTCCGCGGCGAGCAGCAGCCGAACCTTGGTTTCACCGGCGGCATTGGCCGCACCGGTGGCAACCTCGTCATCGGAGCCGCCACAGGCCGCCAGGGTCACGACGGCCAGCAGACCGGCCGTGAGGATTGCTGAGACTCTCTTACGCTTGAACATCCGCTGCCTCACATTTGGAATCGGGGAGCTTCTCACCGCTTCGCGCGGCCCTGCCCCGAGTCGCGTACTGACTTGGATTTCCGAACCTCGCCCCAGGTTCTTTGTCGCCTCTCGGAGGTCGACGGGACCGCGCTGCGCGAGCGCCCCCTGGACCACTTGGGGGGACACTAAGATGACCGAATACGCACAGCCACCAGAAGTTCCGGGCACTGGAACATCGGCGTCACCGGCCCGACACAGCCTCTTGACCGGGGCTGACGTGTCAGAGGGCAGCCTGCTACCGCGCCCGGGAAACCTCTCCTCCGGATCGCGGAAACACCACGGGCGCAGCTCTGATCGCGCAGGTCAGCGCACCGCGCCGGAACCCGATGCCTTGATGATCGACGCGGTCGACACCGGGGCCGTCTGGAACGAGCCGATGCCCGCGGAATCGCCCGAGCGCACGTGCCCGACGTGGTCGACCAGGCCCCAGTTCGGCAGGCCGTTGACGTCCCAGTTGCGGGGGGCACCCATCACCCGGACGACGTCGATGTCGAAGCGGGTCACCCGCTCGTCGCGCACCGCGAGCGAACTGGCGTCGGTGAACACCTCGCCGTGGGCGGTGTTCTGCCGCACGAGGTAGTCGGTGTAGACGTTGACGACCTGGTCGTCGACGGCTTCGGCGGCGAAGCTGTACCAGGTGTCCTCATAGCGCTTGGTCAGCGCGGTGAGGAAGCGCCGACCGCCGTCGAGCACGACCGGCGTCCAGTATCCGGCGTTGCTGCGGAAGCGGCGCCGGCCCCACGAGTGGTCACGCCACATCAGGCCGCTCGCCTCGATCTTCCGGCCGCCGCTCCACACCGTGCCCTTCCACACCGAGCCGACCTCGTAGTGCTCGGCGACGGTGAAGATGTTGGTCGGGTCGACCGGGAACAGCTCGGTGGTGATCGGCCGCCACGAGATCGGCGCACAACGGGTGCCGATCTCGATGTCGAAGCCGAACGGGGAGTCCCCCGCCCCGGAGCAGAGCCAGCCGGACTCGTCCAGACCGACCCGGCCACGGCCGTCATAACTGAGTCGCATCTTCTCGAACGGGACGACGATGTCGACGTCGAAGCCGTCGGCGCCAAAAGCACTGCCGCCCGCCTGCTGCCTGACCGTCGAGGTCAGCACGCCGTCGACACACGAGGCGGCGCGCACGTCCACGAGACCTTCGGCCGGGATGTACTGGAGATGCAGGTAGACCCCGTTGCCGAACGCCTCGTCCCAGCCGTGGAACAGGTAGTTCTCCTGCCAGGCCTCGCTTTGGGGGGGTTCGTGGATCGACTCGTCGGCGGGAAGCAGCATGGATGGTCCTTCGGTTCGTGGTGAGTGGTCCTGCCGTGCTGGGAGCGCTCAGAGCAGATCCCAGACCTTCCAGTCGTCCATCGCCGTCAACGCGCGGTCGACCAGTCCCTTCTTGCGCGCGATGGCGCGCGGGTCCTTGTTGTTCATGCCCCCGGTGATACCGACGACGATGGAGAAGACGAACAGCATGGCGAGGCGGTAGTGCTCCTCGGCCTCGTCACGGCGGTAGTCGACCCCGGCGTCGTTGAGGGTGCGCACGTAGAGGTCGATCAGCCCGCTCTCGGCGGCGCGCCGGTCGTTCGTGGTCATGCTGTGGGTGACCAGGTAGGCGACGTCCTGGACGCCGCGGCCGACGACACTGCCCTGCCAGTCGAGCAGGACCACCGGATCGGGCCGGCCGGATCGGCCGAACAGCAGGTTGTCCATTCGCAGGTCGCCGTGGACGAAGGTGACCGGTTGCCGCGCCATCAGACGCAGCAACCGGGGGAAGGCCTGGACGTACGCCTGCTCGTAGGCGCGGACCTGGTCACCGAACCGCGCCTCATGATTGGCGATCATGTTCGGCCATCCCTGGATGACGGCCCGGTGGCGGTTGGCGGCGAAGACGCCGTCGTGGCGGGGGACCCACGCCAGTTCGGGGCCATCGGTGCGGTTCCAGAACGCGGCGTGGACCTTGGCGACCTCGGCCACCGCCAGGGCCGCCTCCCCTGGCGTGCAGCCGCGCACCTCGTCGCCGGGAATATGGTCGGAGAAGTCCTCCAGGACCAGGCAGTAGCGGGCGCTGTCGTCATCGACGGCGGCGAGGTAGGCGTGGGGCACCCGGGCCGGCACATGCGCGGCGAGTTCCCGGTAGAAGCGCACCTCGCGCTCGTAGAGCCGGATGCTCTGGGCCCGCTCGCGGTGGTGCTCGTTGTCGGTGGCGAACTTGGCGATGAGGCTCGCGGGTCCGCCCCGGTCTCCGTCGGCGTAGCCGAGACCGACACGGACGAGGGTTCCCATCTCGCCGACCCCGGACTTCAGGGGGGTCGTCTCGAACGCCACCGGCGCCGCCGCGTCCGGATGGTGCTCGCGGAGCAGCTCGGCCAGCCAGGGCAGAGTGATCTCCGACGAGGTACGGGGGAATGCCATGTCATCTCCTCGTAACGTGCTGCCGGTTGGCTCCCGGTCAGGGTGCGGGCAGTGCGTGCCAGGCCTCAAGCCACCGTTCCGGTTCCCGGAACGAATCCGCGAGGACCGGTGAGCGCGGTGGTCTCACTCATCCGGTGCTCCCCGCGTCGTCTCAGCCGGTTATCTCAGGAAGTCCGCCATGTACTCCTGGAAGCGGGGCTTGGTCACGGCCGATGCCTGGGCCCACGACTCGAATTCCAGCACCGTGTCCAGATCCGCGGCCTGCGACATCTGGACGGCCCGCTTCAAGTCCCGCACCAGCGCGGGGTCACGCCGCGCGTAAAGCTGGGCCAGGCTCGTCGCCTCGGCCAGCGGATCGTCCGCGAGCCGGGTCGCCAGGCCCGTCTCGTACGCCTGCCCGGCGTCGAGCACCTCCGCACCCAGCAGTGCGCACATCGCCCGCCCGGTCCCCATCCTGCGGGTCAGGAACCAGCTCGACCCGCCCCCCGGGTGCAGCCCGATCTCGGCGAAGGTCAGCGCGAACTTCGCCCGTGGGCCGGCTATCACGATGTCGCAGGCCAGGGCGATGTTCACGCCCGCGCCTACCGCCACCCCGCCTACCGCCGCGATCGTGGGGATCGTCAGATCCTTGATACCGAGGAACGACGCGTACACCCGCTTGAGGTCCTCGCGGATCTCCGCCGGTCTCCGGTCGATGTCTCCGAACATGGTGTTCAGGTCGGCGCCGGCGCAGAACGCCTTGCCCGCGCCGCTCACCACCAGCGCGCGGGCCTCGTCGTCGGCGGCCACCGTCCGGACCGCCTCCGCGATCTCCCGCAGCATCGGCAGGTTGAGGGCGTTGCGCCGCTGCGGCGCGTCGAGCATCAGGTGCCGGATCGGGCCGTCGGCCGTGAGCTTCGTGAACTCGGTCATCGTTCTTCTTCCTTCTCTCTGCTTCTCTGTCGGGCGTCCGCCGACCAGCGGCCGGCGCCTCCCGTCCAGGCGGGAACACCTCCGGCGCGTACCGAGGCCACGTCCAGGTCGTCGGCGTGGCGCAGCACACCCTCATCACACAGCCTCACCGCCGCGGCCACCGCCGCGGCGACGAAACGCCTGCCCAGACCTGCCGCCTCCTCGGTCGCCACCGGCTCTCGCGCGCAGGGGGCAGCGGTCAGCGGCGCGGGCCGCAGTCCCGCCACGACCAGCGCCCGCTCGATCACGGCCGGGTCGGCCCCGGCACGGCGCGCCTCGTCGGCGGCGGCCCTCACGGCCTCCGCGACGCGACCTCCGAACCCCGCGCGCTCCCCGTCGGCCAGCGGCACCGCCAGTGCTCCGGTGCGCGCGAGCCGCGCGACGACGTCGTCGACCGGTTCGTCCGCGGCCGCGTACTCGATGACGTATCCGCCGTCGCCCAGCCGGTCCGGGGCTATCCAGAGCACCGGATCGCCGGCGGGCGGCTCGACGCCCGGCTCGGCGACGGTGAGCACGACGTTGCCCTCCTCGGCGCGCAGCCGGGACAGCCCTGCGGCGTCACCGTCGCTGACGACGGCCACCGACGCGATTCCGCCGGCGGCGAGTGTCCGGCGGCCCACCGGCCCGGCGACCACCAGCACCGGCGTGCGGGCCGGCGCGTTCCCGGCGGCCTTACGCAGCCGCGATCGGGTCCGGACCGTGTCGAAGAAGGCCACCGCGATGGTCGCCCGCGCCGCGTCGGAGACGACGAGGTCGGCCAGTCCCTCGCTCTCGGCACGCAGGGCCGTGTCGACGTCGGCACTCGCCGCGATCGCCGCGACCTCGCGGATGGTGGCGACGGCGGGGGCGAGGTCGCGCGCCGGTTGCAGCACGACCGGGTCCTCACCGGCCTCGTCACCGAACGCCGCCGGTCGGCCCCGGTCCCACGGCTGGGCCGCGTCGGGGTTGGCCAGAATCCAGGCGCGGGCCTTCTCCAGCGCCTCGGCGCGCGAGGTGGCGAGGTCGTCGATCAGGCCGAGTTCGTGAGCCTGGCGGGCGTTCAGCCTGGTGCCGCCGACCAGCAGTCGCAGGGCGCGCGGCAGGCCGATCAGCCGGGTGGTGCGGGTGATGCCGCCACCTCCCGGTAGCAGCCCCAGCGTCACCTCGGGCAGTCCCACCATCACCTCGGTGGAGTCCAGCGCGATCCGGTGGTGGCAGACCAGGGCGAGTTCCAGGCCACCGCCGAAGGCGCCACCCTCGACGAGCGCGACGACGGGGCGTCCCAGCCTCTCCAGCCGTCGCATCCGGGACTTGCGCAGTTCGAGATCGTCGAGGAACGCCTGCCGGTCGGCGGGGCCGATCCCGACGAGCCGTTTGAGGTCGCCACCGGCGAGGAAGCCTTTCTTGGCTGAGGTGAGCACGACACCGATGACGGTGTCGCGTTCGGCCTCCAGCCGGTCGATCACGGCCGCGAACGACCGGACGAACAGCTCGTTGAGGGTGTTGACCCTCTGATGTGGGTCGTCCATGGTGAGCGTGACCACGCCCTGGTCGTCGCGTTCCCAGCGGATCGCGGTCTCGGCGGTCAAACCACTGCGCTCCTTCCCGTGCTGACTCTGAGGTGAAACACCGGCCGGATCGCCGGACGGACCGCTGGACGGGCTTGATCTCACCGCCCCGCAGTCCGGATCTCTGAACGGCCCGGATCTCAGGACTGCTCGACGAGCGACGCGATCTCGGGGCGGTTCTTCGAGATCCCGGCCGCGTCGGCGGTGGCGCGGGTGATCCGGCCGTCCCGGAGAAACTCCAGGAACAGCGGGTTGAACAGATCCGGGCGGTCGGTCTGCCCCTGGTGACCGCACTCCCCCGGATAGAAGAACTGGATGTTCGGCAGGACCTTCTCCTGCTCATAACCCCACTCGACGGGGGTGAGCACGTCCTCGGTGCCGTAGAGGTAGACGCCGGGGATGGTCAGCCGGTCAAGGCGGCCCCGGGTGGTGAGCCTCGCGGCGATGTTCTGGTCCTGCCACGGGATACGTCGGCCGTACTGCAACACGCTCGGCCAGAGCCGGGCGTGCGCCTCACGGTGCCGTTCCGCGGCGGCGTGGCGCATCTTCAGCAGGTCGTCACTGATCGCCGCCTCGCGGTGGATGATCGCCCCCATGAGGGCGCGCATGCCCTCCTCGGTACCGTCGTACTTCGGGATCGCGACCTTCGCCGAGGGCTTGACGGCGTCATCGGGCACCACATCGCCGACGTCACCGGCGATCAGCACGAAGCTGACGACTTTCTCCGGGTGCGCGACCAGGTAGTTGACCGTGTTCATGCACCCCATCGAGTTTCCCGCGAGGTGGAACCGGTCAAGGCAGAGCGCTTGGACGAACTCGTGGACGAAGTCGACGTGGCTCTCCAGGCCGGTGGGCCAGTGCTCCTCGCGGGTGTCGGACAGCCCGAAACCCGGCATGTCGGGACAGTAGACCCGAAATCCGTTCTCGCCGAGGAACGGCGCCATGAACCGCCAGCCCGCGGTGCCGGAGGAGCCCGGCAGACCTCCGTGCAACAGGACCACGGCAGGACCGGTGGTACCGGAGGTCATGTAGTGCGCCCGTGCGCCACTGGCCAGCCGTACCCAGCGGCTGTGCATGCCGGGAACCTCGATGATGCCTTCCTCTGTCAGTGCCATCTCGTTGTCTCCTCTCGGTTGCCCGTCACGTGATCCGCCGCCTCGCAGGGGGTGGGAACACGCGTGCGACATGGTGGGGCGCCGCCGATCGCCGGTCGGCGAGGCGATGCGGGTCGGTGTCAGAAGGGTGCGTCGAGCGCGTCGATCGGTGTGCGCGCCATGACGGCGCGGCGTAACCTCATCAGCAGCCGGGGGTCGTCGACGACGACGGCCGCCACGACCGTGCCGTCCTCGTCGGCGTAGACGGCGGCGACCTGGTGGTCGTCGGCGGCGGGACGCACCCGCACCGCTCGTCCGAGGCCGGGTCGGCCGACGATCTGGATCCGATGGCCGTACTGGTCGGACCAGACGTACGGCGGCTGCACGCGGGGCGCGGGAGCACCGGTGACCGCCGCCGCGACGATCTCGGCGTGCTCGTTGGCGTTGGTCCAGTGTTCGATGCGCATCTCGACGCCGTACATCGGGTGCGGCCACCGGGCGACGTCACCGGCGGCGTAGACGCCGTCGAAGCCACGGACCCGCAGCCGCTCGTCGCAGACGACGCCGTCGTCGACGGGCAGCCCCGACGTGGCGAGCCAGCCGGTGGCCGGGGTCGCGCCGACGCCGACGACGACGAGGTCGGCCAGCAGGGTCCGGCCGTCGGCGAGGGTCACCCCGGTCACCCGGCCGATGCCCTCGAAGCGTTCGACCTGCGTTCCGGTCAGCAGAGTGACGCCGTTGGCCTCGTGCAGGCCGCCCAGCAGCGCCCCGACCTGCGCGCCGAGCAGATGGGCGAGCGGCACGGGCTGAGCCTCGACGACGGTCACGTCGGCGCCGTACGACCTCGCCGCGGAGGCGAACTCGGCCCCGATGAATCCGGCCCCGATCGCCACCACGTGCCGGGCCGCGGGCAGCGCGGCGCGCACGGCGAGGGCGTCCTCGACGGTGCGCATGGTGTGCACGCCGGTCAGTCCCTCGGCACCGGGCAGGGTCCGCGGGGAGACACCGGTGGCGATCACCAGGATGTCGTAGCCCAGTTCCTCACCGGTGTCGGTGACGACGACGCGGGCCACCGGATCAAGCGCCACCGCGCGTACCCCGACGCGCAGGTCGACGCCGAGGGCGTCGAGTTCCTCGGCGCCGAGCAGGGGCACCGGGGCGCCGTCGGTCTCCGGCAGGATCATGTCCTTGGACACGGGGGGCTTGTCGTACGGACGGTACGGTTCGGCCCCCACGATGGTGACGGGGTCGGCGAATCCGGACTTGCGAAGGCTTTGTGCGGTTCGCACTCCGGCGATCGACGCCCCGACGATCAGGATTCCCATGGCGGACATCGTCGTGCAGGGCACGATGACCGGGAAGTGCCGGTGCCAGCCACCGGAACCCTCAGCACCGGACGTAGACCTTGCCGTCCTCGACCTGGACCTCGTAGGTCTTCAGGCCGATGGTCGCGGGCAGGCACAGCGCCACACCGGTGCGGATGTCGAAGCGGGCCATGTGCAGCGGGCAGACGATCTCGGCGCCTTCGAGGTCGGAGTCCTCGCCGAGCGACCATCTGTCGTGCGTGCAGACGTCGTGGGTGGCGTAGAACTCGCCGTCCTCGGTGCGGTAGATCGCGATGGGCTCCTCCCCCGCGCCTTTCCACGTCATGGACGTCCCCGGCTCCAGATCATCGACACCACAGGCCAAGCGCCACTCCATCAGTCCCCCTTGTCGCCGCTCACCGTCTACTACGCCGCCGATTGTCGGGCACCATGGGTGCCGACTCCGACACGTGTCCCGGCAACCGGAACATCCGTGCCGAAGAACCCCGCCCGGGGCTGCTTCAGTAGTCGCGGGGGAACCAGTGTGAGTGACCGTTGGCCAGACCCATGCGGCAGGCCGCGGCGATCCGGGCGGTGGTCTGCCGCAACGCGCCCTCGACCTTGAAGTCGAGCCGGGTGGCCGAGTCGTAGGCGACCGATACGGCGGCGACGGCGGCGTCCTGGACGATGACGGGAACGGCCATGCAGGCGACACCGGCCTGCGACTCGTTCGATTCGTGCGCGCTCTTCTCGGCTCGGATCTTACGGAGCTCGACGAGCAGTTCGTCGATCGTGGCGACCGACGCGGGCGTCAGCCGCGGCAGCGGCGAGGGAAGGAACGCCTCGAGATCCTCGAAGTTCTCCCATGCGAGCATCGCCTTACCGATCGCGGTGCAGTTCGCGGGGAGTCGCGCGCCGACCCGGGAAACGGTGACCGGCGAGTTCGCGGACGCGAACTTCTCCAGATAGACGACGTCGAACTGGCGCAGCACGGCGAGGTGCACGGTCAGCCCGGTCCACCGGTGCAGTGCCGCGAGGAACGGCATCGCCTTGTCCCGCATGCTGCCGGCCGGCGTGATCACACCCATCTCGAAGAGGCCAAGGCCGATCTTGTAGCCGCGCCGGTGCTGCTCGATGGCGCCCAGGTCGATGAGGCGGGCGATAATGCGGTGCACCGTGGATTTCGGCAATCCGGCCGCACGCGCGAGTTCACTCAAGGTCATTACTCGGTCGTCGGCGCTGAAAGCCCGGAGAATATCGAATGCCTTGGTGAGAATGGAAGGGGAATCCCCATCGACGGGATCCACCGATTCGAATTCCGCCATCGGCACCCCCGTCGAGCTTGATCCGGCCTGGTAGAGCTACGCCGAGACCCTTTTTTCCACAAAAATCCCGCATTGTTTCCTACACGTTTCGTGGAGGATAACACAGTCACAGCAGATCCTGCGGAGAGTGTGACGCACGTTACCCGGCCCCGGAGAGATTCCGGTGGTTGGAACAAATCTCCGCAACCGATTTCCGGATGCCCTAGCATGCCCGGATGTAAATAGATCAATCAGCAGTGCGACCCCCGGGAGCCGAACCGGCTCCCGGCGACGACCATCGCCTGCTCGCGCCCGCAGCGGAGGAGGCACCATGGGGCAGGGACGCCAGCCTACTGTCGACGTCCACGCGCACTTCCTCCCGGGGCACCTGCCGGGCTGGCCGGGCGAGACCGCGGGACCCCGGTGGCCACGCCTTCGGACCGGCGACACCGAAGGTCAGATCCTGATCGGCGACTCGCTCTTCCGGCGCGTACGCCCCAGCCTCTGGGACGTCACCGAACGCCTGCGCGAACTCGACGAGGCCGGCATCGACCACCAGGTCATCTCCCCCGTACCTGTCACCCTCGTCTACGACGCCGAGCCGGAACCCGCGGCCCGTTACGCCCGCGCCCTCAACGAGGCCCTCGCCCAGACCGCCGGGGCCTCCGGCGGGCGGCTCACCGCCTGGGGCACCGTACCGTTGCAGGATCCCGCCGCCGCCGTCAGGGAACTCGAACACCTCTCCGGCACGCTCGGACTGACCGGTGTCGAGATCGGCACCACCGTCAACGGCCTCGAACTCGACGATGAGGCGCTGACCCCCTTCTTCGCGGCGGCCGAAGCCACCGACACCATCGTGTTCGTCCACCCGATGGACGGCGGCGGCGGCGCCATCCGCCGACGCGGTCAGCCCTACGACTTCGGCCTCGGCATGCTCACCGACACGGCGATGGCCGCCGGAGCGCTCATCTTCGGCGGGGTCATGCAGCGCTTCCCCAGGCTGCGGGTGATGCTCTCGCACGGTGGCGGCACCCTGCCCTGGGCCTGGCCCCGGCTGGCCAGGGGCGCCCGCCTCGGCGACGTCGACCACACCATCGACCTGGCCGCCACCATCCGCCGGTTCTGGGTCGACTCGCTCACCTTCGATCCCGGGCACCTGCGTCTGATCATCGACCGGTTCGGTGCCGACCGGGTGATGACCGGCACCGACCACCCGTTCATCACCCGCCAGATCCATACCGCGACCGAAGAGATCGAGACGGCCCGTCGCGACGGGACCATCACCGACGATGAGTCAGGCGCGCTGCGCTCGGCGAACGCGGTCGCCCTGCTCGCCGGGCGGAGCGGTGATCCCTCAACAGCGGACTCGACAGCGGACTCGACAGTGGAGAAGAAACGCGATGACGCGCGATGACGTGACCGTAGTCGGCGGTGGCCCGATCGGGCTGCTCGCCGCACTCGGCCTGGCACAGGCAGGCATCCCCGTGACCGTCCTGGAAGCCGCGAGCAACGTCGTCCGAGCCCCCCGTGCGATGATCATCCACTGGTCGGTCCTCGACGGCCTCGACCGGCTGGGCATCCTCGACGACGTACTGAGCGCCGGCCTCGTCCAGGACTCCTGGTCACTGCGGGTCACCGCCACCGGCGAGACGTTCCGGTTCGACCTCGGGGTCCTCGGCGACGAGGTGAACCGGCCCTTCAACCTGCACCTGGAACAGGACCGGCTGGCCGAGATCCTGCTCAGGCATGCCACCAAGCTGCCCAATGTCACCGTGCACTGGGGTAGCCGGGCCACCGAGGTGACCCTCGACGAGCACGGCGCCACCATCGTCGCAGGCGGCCCCGAGGGGAATCTGCGACACCGCACCTCCTGGGTCATCGGGGCGGACGGCGCCCACAGTGTCGTCCGGCGCGGCATGGGCCTCGGTTTCCCCGGCATGACCTGGCCGGAAAGCTTCGTCGCCACCAACATCACCTACGACTTCGCCGGCCTCGGTGTCCAGCGCTGCACCGGCATGATCGACCCGGTCGACGGCGCGCTCGTCGCCGAGATCGACGGTGAGGGCCTGTGGCGCTACACCTACGCCGAATCGCTGCGCCTGCCCGTGGAGGAGATCGCGCAGCGGATTCCCGCGGCACTGAAACGGGCCCTGCCCGGCGGTGACGACATCGAGGTGCACGCCTGGTCGGCGTTCCGTATGCACGAGCGGGTCGCCGACCGCTTCCGCGTCGGCCGGGGCATACTGGTGGGCGATGCCGCCCACGTCACCAACCCGTCGTCGGCGGTCGGCTTCGCCGGCGGGTTCTTCGACGTGTGGACGCTGATCGAGACGTTGACCCGGGTGATCATCGACGCCGACGACCCGGCCGTGCTGGACCGCTACTCACAGCTGCGCCGTCAGGCGTTCACCGAGCACGCCTCACCGCTGTCGTCGGAGTTCAAGCAGTTCGTTTTCAACATGGACGATCCACGACGGCTCGACCGGGAGGTGCAACGGTTCCGGCGCGTCGTCGGCGATCGGGACCTGCTGCGCCGCTTCCTGAAGGCCGGCTATGACACGAAGACCCCGACGTTGAAGAACTGACCCGGCGCGACAACGCGAATCGGCCGGTTCCCCAGGGCGGGGAACCGGCCGATTCGCGTCGCGCCGGGTCAGCCCCGAGCCTTCTTGGCGAAATCCTTGGCCACGATGACGCGCTGGATCTGCCCCGTGCCCTCGAAGATGTCCAGGATCTTCAGGTCGCGGTACCACTTCTCCAGCAGCAGTTCGGTGCTGGTGCCCTCCGGCCCGAGCAGCTGCATGCAGCGCCGCACCACCCGCTCGGACGTGGGCGGGCCGAACGCCTTCGCCATCGATGCCTCGACGCGGTTCTGCAGGTCGTGCTGCCGCATCCACTGGGCGTGCCGGTTCAGGTGCCGGTTACGCGTCAGGGCCGCGGCCATGCCCTCCAGCTCGCGCTGGATCAGCGACCAGCGGTCGGCGCGGAAGCCCAGCCGCTGCTCGTGCAGCAGCTCACCGGTCAGATCGAGGGCGGCCTGCGCCACCGTCGTCGACAAGGCAGAGACGTTGGGCCGGTTCTGGTTCAGTACCGACAGCGCACTGAGGCGGGCGCCACCGGCGCCGTTCGTGCCGGCCGACGGGTCGTGGCCGAGCCGGTTCTCCAACGGCACGACGCAGTCCTCGAATCCGACATGGGTGGTCTCCCACGCCCGCAGACCCAGCTTGTCCTCGTTCTCCTTGAGGATCACCAGGCCGGGGGTGCCCCTTTCGATGACGAACGCCTCGGCCGAGGCGATGCCCTTCTCTGAATCGGTGACGGCGAACGCCACCACGTACTCGGCGGACGCGGCGTGGCTGCAGAAGATCTTCGAACCGTTGATGACCCACGAGTCGCCGTCACGGACGGCCCGGGTCGCCAGCCCGCTGGTGTCGGAGCCCGCGCCCGGCTCGGAGAGACCGAACCCGGTGACGCCGCCACCGCGCACCACCGGCTCGTACCAGCGGTCGATCTGTTCCGGCGTGCCGAGCAGGCTGACGACGACGTGGCCGATACCACCGCTCACGTAGCTCTGCGCCCACGTGTCGCCGTAGTTGAGGCCCTCATACTGGGCCATCACCCGCATCAGCTCACCGTCGGGGAACTGCGGCAGGTCGTTGTCGCGGCCTTTGGCGACGTGCTTACTGATCTTCACCGGGCAGGTCTCGAAGATCTCCCGGTAGTTCGCGGGCGGCCGATGGTCGGCGTCGGCCTGGCGCGCGTGCGGCCGGATCTGGGCCACCGACCATTCCTTGAGCTCGCGCTCGTAGCGCTGCAGCTCCGGACTGAATTCAAAGGCGAGCGTCACTGTGGGTACCTCTCAGACCGCGGGCGCGAAGCTCGCGAAATACGGGTCGGCGTCCAGGGTCGAAAGCAGCGCGGCAGCGCGGTACCACAGCTCCGTCGGGTGGTCGGTGAGGAATCCGTGGCCACCGAGCACCTGGATGGCGTTGCGGGTCGCCTCGGTCGCCGCGGCGTGCGTCTCGTTGACGATCCGGCTGACGTCGGCGAGCGCCTCCGTGCGCCCCCGGTCCAGCCCGCTCGCCACCGACAGCAGGCCCAGCCGGGCCGCGTCGAGCCGCATCTGATCGTCGACGAGGGTGAAGGAGATTCCCTGGAAGTCGAAGATCGGCCTGCCGAACGCGATGCGTTCCGTCGCGTACTTCGTGGCGTACTCCCGGGCCCGGTTCGCGCCACCGAGCGCCACCGCCGGCGCCAGCAGCCGAGTCCGGGCGACGGCGAACGCGAGTGACCGCGCGTCGGCGTCCACGCCGCCGAGCAGGTCGTCCGCCGCGACGAGCACATCGAGGTGGACCCTGGACAGTCGCGCCGCGCTCAGCGCGATGTGCGAGGTGCCGGAGACACGCTTCGTGTCGACGCCCTCCCGGTCGAGGCCGACGACGGCGGCGCGCAGACCGCCCTGCGGGTCCACCCCGACGACGAGCAGTTCGGTGACACCGTCGAGCAGCGCCACCGCGTACTTGGTGCCGCGCACCCGCCAGCCGTCGCCTTCGGCGGTGATGGTGGTGTCGTACTCCTCGGGCGGCAGGCCGTAGCGCTCGTAGAGGGCCGGTGCGGGCGCCGCACGCGCCCCGTCCGCGACCCCGGCGAGCCAGCGGTTCCGCTGCTCCCCGGTACCGGCGGCGTCGATGATCAACGTGGAGCCACCGGCCAGGACGGCGGTACCCACGATGCCCGGATCGCCGTAGGCGAGGTTCTCGACGGCGCGCAGCTGGGTGACCGCGTTCGGAGTGCCGCCGAGGTGCTCGGCCACCGGGGCGGTGAAGCCGAAGTCGCGCAGCCGGCGCCAGAGCCCCTCCGCGATGGCGCCGGTCCTGTCCACCTCACGTGCCGCCTGGTCCACGGGGCCGAGTGCCAGCCGGCGCGCCGTCTCGGCGATGAGCTGGTCCTCGGCGGACGAGGAAAGAACAAACATGGAGAACCTTTCTTCAAGCGGAGACCGGCCGACGGCTGCTCACCGCGCGTTCGGCAGGACCTTCTCGGTGAACAGCTTCAAACCGGCGTTCACCACCTCGCGGTCGCCGTCGCGGGCGCCCATCAGCACCACCACCCGGTCGAGTCCGGCGGCCTTGAGTGCCTGGAGGCGGTCGACACACGCCTGTGGTGGCCCGGCCACGGCGAAGCGGTCGATGAACTCGGGCTCCAGCACCGTGCCGTGTCCGCTGCCACTGCTCGCGTGGTGGATCCGGTCATACGCCTCGGCGGCCCGCCGGTACTGCTCCTGGAGCGCGGGGTCCTCGGTGGCGAACCGCGCGGTGGCGGAGAAGCGGGCGATGGTCAGCACCGCGCCGGCCAGCATCGAACGGGCCGCTTCGACGTCGTAGCCGGTCATCACGTTGATGTAGGCGCCGAAGGTGAGGTCGGCGGGATCCTTGCCCGCCTCGGCGCGGCTCTGCCGGGCCCAGGCGATCGCGGCGGCGATCCGCTCCGGGTCGGCGCCGAGGGCGAACATGATGCCGTCGGCCTCACGAGCGGCCATCGCGATGGCCTTGGGGCCGCTGGCGGCCACGTCGACGCGCACCGGCGGCAGCGTCGACCTGCCGATCCACTCCGAGCGGCTCTCGAAGCCGTCGAGGTCGACGATCTCGTCGCGCAGGTAACCGCGTACCTGGCGCACATACGTGCCGAAGTCAGCGAGCTTCGCGGGCTTGCGGTTGATGTAGGTCAGCGACGAGTCACCACGGCCGATGCCGAGCACGGCCCGGCCGCCGGAGGCCTCGTGGACCGACTGCACCGCCGCCGCCATCACCGACGGGTGACGGGTCACCGGGTTGGAGATACCCGGGGCCACCAGCAGCCGTTCGGTGGCCTCCGCGGCCAGCGCCATGCCGACGAACACGTCGCCGGTGAGGCACTGGGTATCACCGAAGGCCAGACCGTCCCAGCCCGCGTCCTCGGCCCGTTTGGCCATCCGGCCGGTACGACCTGGAATGGGAAAATTGACCTGCCAGATCTCCATCGCAACGCCCTTGCTCTTTCGGCGCCCGCAAACACATGCACGGCACGGGCCGGCCGGGAACGTCGACATGGCGTTTCCCGGTGGCCGGACTGGTGACTCGAATGCAAACTAGTTGCCGACGTAGCGGGGGCCGTGTTTCTGTTCCAACGACTGGAACGGATTTCCCTGTCGCACTTCCGGCAAGATGGCGCGCTATTTCCTGAAGCGCACGGCGCCGGTTACCGCCGGACGGAACTCGGCGATGCCGACGGGATGCCGACGGGATTCAGGCCTCAGGCGACAGTAGGGTGTCAGCGTGGATCTCCGGCTCATAGAGTATTTCATCGCTGTCGTCGATCACGGTGGGGTCACTCGGGCCGCGCAGGCGCTCTACATCGCGCAACCGTCGCTGTCACAGGCGATCCGCACCCTGGAACGCAGGCTCGGCGTGCAGCTGTTCGACCGGGCCGGACGGCAACTGCGGCTGACCGACGAGGGAGAGGCGTTCACGGTGTCGGCGCGCCGGATCCTCGCCGATGTGGTCCGGGCCCGGCAGCGGGTGGCGGCGGTGCGGGAGTTGCGCAGCGGACGCCTCGACATGGCCGCGCTCTCCACCCTCGCCGTCGAACCGCTGCCCCGGCTGGTCAGCACGTTCAACCGGGAGCATCCCGGAGTGCTGGTCAGCGTCAGCGACCCGGGCAGTCCGGCCGGGGTGGTGTCCATGGTCCGCCAGGGAGGCGTCGAGCTGGGACTCTCCGAGCTGCCGGTGCGCAGCGACACACTGCGGTCCATGGAGCTGTTCACCCAGGAGATCTGCCTGGTGCTGCCGCCCGCACTGGCACAGCGGCTGCCCGATCCGGTGCCGGTGGCCCACATCGCTGAGATCCCGCTCGTCCTGGAGGGGGCGGCGGGGCCCAACCGGACTGCGGCCCACGCCGTACCGGCCGGGGTGACGTTGCAGGTCGTGGTGGAGTGCGTCCACCGGCAGGCCATCTGGGCGCTGGTGGCCAACGGCGCCGGGGCGACCCTGCTGCCGCGCCAGGTGGCCGAACAGGAGGTCACCGGGGTCGTGGTGCGCTCGACGACGCCGCGTCTGGAGCGTCCGGTAGGCCTGGTGTTCCGGCCGGGAGCGCTGTCACCCGCCGCGCAGGCGTTCATCGACTGTGTGCGGCGGCTGTATCCGCCACCTGCTCCCGCACCAGCTCGATGAAGGCCCGTCCGACCGGCGACAGCGCTTCCGGGTTGAACAGCAGCCCGTAGGGGCGGCTGAAACAGGGGTCGACCGCCCGGACCACCGCCCCACGGGCGGCGGCGGCTTCGGCCATGGATCGTTCCATGAAGGTTCCGCCGAGCCCGGCCAGCACGAACGCGAGCCGAGCCTCCCGGTGCGCGATGATCGCGGCGGGCCGGCGCAGCCGCCCCGCCGCGGTCACCGCGCGCTCGATCTCGGTCGCCCAGGAACTGCCCGGCGGCACGACGATCAGGGGTACGTCGGGCAACTGGGCCCTCGGCAGCGGATCGGCCCGCGACACCTCGGTGCCGGGCGGGAAGACCGCCCAGAACTCCTGTACGCCCAGCGGCAAGGTGTCCAACCCACCGGTCGCCGTGGGCAGATAGCAGACGACGATCTCGCAATGCCCGTCGACGATCAGCGATGCGGCGGCCTCCTCGTCCTGCAGGTCACCGATGCGGATGTGCACCTGGGGACTACGTTCCCGGAACCGGCCGATCAGTTCGGCGAGCGACCCGGCCGACAGGGTGGCGTACGCGACGATGTCGAGCCGCCCGCGCAGCCGGCCCGCCGCGTCGACCACAGAGCTCTCGGCCGCGACGACGTCGCGCAGGATCTGCCGGGCAGGGCCGACCAGGGAGTGCCCTGCCGAGGTCAGCACCATGCCCCGGCCGATACGGTGGAACAGTTCGGTGCCCAGCTCGCGTTCGAGGCCGCGGATCGACTGGGAGATCGTCGGCTGGGACAGGTGCAGGCTCTCCGCGGCGGCGTTGATGCCCTGATGGTCGACGACCGCGAGGAAGTACTCAAGGTTATGCAGGTCCACTCCGAGAACCCTACTGTCCGGCACGCGCCCCACCACGGTGAGCCGGCACGTCAGCGGGGTGCCATCCGGATGGCACCGTCGAGGCGGATGGTCTCTCCGTTGAGGTAGCCGTTCTCCAGGATGGCGGCGGCGAGCTGCCCGAACTCGTCGGTGCGACCCAGCCGGGCCGGGTTCGGCACGGTGGCCTCCAGCGACTTCTTGACGTCGTCGCGCAACCGGGCCAGCAGCGGCGTGTCCATGATGCCCGGGGCGATGGTGCAGACCCGGATAGCGCGGCCGGCCAGGTCGCGGGCGGCGACGATGGTCATGCCGACGATGCCGGCCTTCGAAGCGGTGTAGGGGATCTGGCCGATCTGACCTTCGAACGCCGCCACCGAGGCGGTCATCACGATCGCGCCGCGCTCACCGTCGACGAGCTCCTGGCGGGCGATGCGCTCCGCGCCAAGGCGCAACGCGTTGAACGAGCCGATCAGGTTGAGCCTGATCGTCCATTCGAAGTCCTCCAGGCTGCCGGGGCGGCCCTCCCTGTCGATGACGCGCACCTTGCGGGAGGCCCCGGCGCAGTGCACGAGCCCGCGCAGCCCGCCGCGCGCGTCGGCGGCGTCGAGGGCGGCGGCGAACGACTCCGGGTCGGTCACGTCGCCCGGCGCGAAGTGCGCCCGCTCCCCCAGCTCCTTGGCGACGGCGGCCCCGTCGGAGGTGGGCAGGTCGATGACGGTGACCGTCCCGCCGGCGGCGATCAGCCGGCGGGCGGTGGCCAGACCGAGGCCGGACGCACCCCCGGTGACGGCCGTGTTGAGTCCATCGAGATTCATCAAATACCTCCAGCGTGGATACTCCGGCCTTCAGGCCGGAGAGGAAACGCGGCACCATGCCGCACGAACCTGGAATCGAACACACGTCCACTGTTAGCTGATCTTGCGCTAGAATGTGAGGCATGGCGCAGACCGTGAAGCGGGCGTTCAAGTTCCGCTTCTACCCGACCCCTGAGCAGGCCGAAGAGCTTGCCCGGACGTTCGGCTGCGTACGCCTCGTCTACAACAAAGCCCTCGAAGAACGCACCCGCGCCTACATGCTGGAAGGCCGGAAGACCTCCTACGTGCAGTCGTCGGCCGCGCTCACGGAGTGGAAGAAAACCGACGACCTCGCGTTCTTGAACGAGGTCTCCTCGGTGCCGCTTCAGCAGGCATTGCGCCACCTTCAGGCGGCGTTCACGAACTTCTTCGCCAAGCGGGCGAAGTACCCGGCGTTCAAGTCCCGCAAGAAGTCCCGCCTCAGCGCCGAGTACACCCGCAGCGCCTTCCGATGGCAGAACGGGCAGCTCACCCTCGCGAAGACGAACGACCCGCTGAACGTCGTGTGGTCGCGCCCACTGCCCGAAGGAGCACAGCCGTCCACGGTGACGGTGTCGAAGGACGCGGCGGGCCGCTGGTTCGTCTCCATCTTGTGCGAAGACACCGTCCGGCCGCTTGACCCGACGACCAATGCGGTCGGGGTGGACGCGGGCATCACGGCGTTGGCGACGCTCTCCACCGGAGAGAAGATCGTCAACCCCGAGCATGAGCGGGCCGACCGCAAGAAGCTCGCCAAGGCTCAGCGGAACCTCTCCCGCAAAGAGAAGGGGTCGGCGAACCGGGCCAAGGCGAAACTCGCCCTCGCCCGCGTGTATGCCCGCATCGCCGACCGTCGCCGTGATCATCTGCACAAGGTCACCACTCGTCTCGTCCGTGAGAACCAAACGGTCGTGATCGAAGACCTCACCGTGCGCAACATGGTGAAAAACCACAGCCTGGCCCGCGCCGTCTCGGATGCCTCCTGGCGCCAGATGCGGTCCATGCTGGAGTACAAAGCAGCCTGGTACGGGCGGGAGTTGCTGGTCGTGGACCGGTGGTTTCCCTCCTCCAAGCTGTGCTCGGCGTGCGGCACCCTCCAGCGGTCCATGCCGCTCAACGTCCGCGACTGGGTGTGCGCTTGCGGCGCGGCCCATGACCGGGACGTCAACGCCGCGAAGAACATCCTCGCCGCCGGGCTGGCGGAGAGGTAAAACGCCTGTGGAGCCGGTGTAAGACCTCAAAGGGGGGATCCTCCTGGCGGGCAACTGGCGGTGAAGCAGGAACCCTCACGGGCGACCGTGGGGAATCCCCTCCCTTCAGGGAGGGGAGGAGGTCAATGTCTTCCCCTTGTGACCGTCAGAGCCCGAACGACTTCGCGATGATCGTCTTGAGTACCTCGGTGGTGCCGCCGTAGATGCGGGTGACCCGGGCGTCGGCGTAGAGCCGGGCGATCGGGTACTCGCGCATGTAGCCGTATCCGCCGTGCAGTTGAAGGCAGCGGTCGACGACACGGGACTGCATCTCGGTGCAGAAGATCTTGATCTTGGCGGCGTCGACGGGGCTGAGCTCGCCCGCCTCGTGCTCCGCCAGGCCCCTGTCCAGCAGCGCCCGGCCCGCCTCGATCTCCACCGCGCACGACGCGAGCTCGAACTTCGTGTTCTGGAACGAAGCCACCGGCACACCGAACGCCTTGCGGTTCGCCACGTACTCCAGCGCCGCCGCCAAAGCCGCCTCCGCCGCACCCTGCGCGGCGACGGCGATACCGAGACGCTCCTGCGGCAGGTTACCGGTCAGGTAGCCGAAGGCCCCGCCCTCCTCACCGAGCAGGTTCGCCACCGGCACCCGGACGTCGTCGAAGAACAACTCGGCGGTGTCCTGCGTGCGCAGACCCACCTTGTCGAGGTTGCGGCCCCGGGTGAAGCCCGCCATCTCCTTCTCGACCACCAGCAGCGACAACCCGTCACGACGTCCGCCGCCCTGGCCGGTGCGTGCCACCACCACGATCAGATCGGCGTGGATACCGCCGGTGATGAACGTCTTCACCCCGTTGAGCACCCAGTGCTCACCGTCGAGCCGTGCGGTGGTGGCGATACCGGCCAGGTCCGAACCCGTTCCCGGCTCGGTCATCGCGATCGCCGTCATCAACTCGCCGGACGCCATGCCGGGCAGCCAGCGCCGCCTCTGCTCCTCGTTCGCGTACGACAGGAAGTACGGCAGCACGACGTTCATGTGCACGGCCAGGCCGCCCAGGTTCACGTACGCGCGCTGGGTCTCCTCCATCCAGACCGCCGAGAACAGGAAACTGTCCTGCCCGCCCCCGCCGTACTCCTCCGGGATCTGGACACCGAGCACGCCCAGCTCACCCAGCCTGTGGAAGATACCCCTGGGAACGATCTTCGCCTCATCCCAGTCGAGATAGTGCGGCACGACCTCCCGGTTGAGGAACTCACGCGCCGTCGCGCGAAACGCCTCGTGATCGGGGCCGTACAGGGTGCTCTTCATCGTCTCGTCTCTTCCAGCGCCGTCTACAGCAGTTCGAGGATCGTGGCATTCGCCAGGCCGCCGGCCTCGCACATCGTCTGCAGGCCGTAACGGATGCCGTTGTCACGCATGTGGTGCACCATCCGGGTCATCAGCACCCCGCCGGAGGCGCCCAGCGGGTGCCCGACCGCGATCGCCCCGCCCAGCGGGTTCAGCCGCTCGGTCCTCGCCCCGGTCTCGGCCTGCCAGGCCAGCGGCACCGACGCGAACGCCTCGTTGACCTCGAAGACGCCGATGTCGTCAATGCTCAGGCCCGCCCGGCGCAGCGCCTTCGCGGTCGCCTCGATCGGCGCGGTCAACATCATCACCGGGTCGTCGCCGGCCAGCGCCACCGTGTGAACCCGGGCGATCGGCCGCAGACCTCGCGCCGCCGCCAGCTCACCGGTGGTGATCAGCAACGCCGCCGCCGCGTCGGAGATCTGCGACGAGTTACCGGCGGTGATCACGCCGTCCTCGCGGAACACGGTGCGCAGCCCGGACAGCACCTCGGTGGTGCTGCCCCGGCGCACCCCCTCGTCGGCGGTGAGCAACCCGTTCACCGACACGAGCTGCGCGTCGAGAGCGCCCGCGTCGATCGCCGTCGCGGCCAGCCGGTGCGAACGCACCGAGTATTCGTCGAGCCGGGCGCGCGACAGCTTCCACTTCTGGGCCACCAGCTCCGCGCCGATGCCCTGGTTGAAACCGCCGACGCCGTAGCGTTCCAGCACCGACTCCGGGTACTGCTGCCCGTCTTGCACGTTGGAGCCCATCGGTACCCGGCTCATCGACTCCACGCCACCGGCGATCGCGATGTCGTAGTGCCCGGCGATCACCGACGCCGCCGCGAAGTGCACGGCCTGCTGTCCCGAGCCGCAGCGCCGGTCGACGGTGGTGCCCGGGATCGACTCGGGCCACCCGGCGCTGAGCACCGACACCCGCCCGATGTTGCCGGACTGCTCGCTCACCTGCGTCACACAGCCCCACACCACGTCGTCGATCTCGGTGGGTTCAAGGCCGTTGCGCTCGGCGATCGCACGCAGCACGCACGCCGACAGATCACCCGGGTGCAGGCCGACCAGAGCGCCGTTGCGCTTACCGACCGGCGTACGGACCGCGTCGACGATCACCGCGTCTCTCATGGTTCTTCCCTTAGGGTCGTGGCCTCGCGGCGGTCGACGGTGTGGTGCGACTCATCACTAATCTCACTCATCGGCGAGGAACGTCTCTCGCACCTCGCTGCGCCGCAGCTTGCCGGCACCGTTGCGGGGCAACTCCCCGCGGAACTCGAAAGCCTTGGGCACCTTGTATCCGGCCAGCACGGCCCGGCAGTGCTCGGTGAGCTCCTCTGCGAGCGCGTCGCCGGCCCGCGTACCGGGCTCGGGCTGTACGACGGCGACGACCCGCTGCCCCCAGTCAGGGTCGGGCACGCCGATGACCGCGACGTCGGCGACGGCCGGGTGGGTGATCAGCGCCACCTCGATCTCGGCGGGGTAGACGTTCACTCCGCCGGAGAGGATCAGGTCGACGCGCCGGTCGACGATGTACAGCCAACCGTCGGCGTCCAGGTAACCCAGATCACCGGCGGAGAAGAACCCGTCGCGCATCGCCGAGGCGGTCTTGTCCGGATCGTTGTGGTACTCGAACGGCACCGGCGGCATGAAGTACACATTGCCGATCTCTCCGGTGGGCAACTCGACGCCGTCGGCGTCCAGGATCCGCAGCCGCATCC
This sequence comes from Streptosporangium sp. NPDC050284, assembly GCF_044459525.1. NCBI lineage: Bacteria > Bacillati > Actinomycetota > Actinomycetes > Streptosporangiales > Streptosporangiaceae > Streptosporangium > Streptosporangium sp. NPDC050284. The sequence goes on along the minus strand of NZ_JBITIZ010000009.1, from coordinate 67,187 downwards.
CCGGCAGGGGATATCCCACGCTCCCCGGCTTGCTCAGCCACTCCTCGGAGTTCAGCGCGGCCGCCGACCCCTCGGTGGTGCCGTAGAACTCACAGACGACCGGTCCGAACCAGGCGATGGCGGCCCGCTTGACCTCCGGCGGGCACGACGCGCCGGAGAGCACCATGGCACGCATGCTGGACACGTCGTAGCGAGCGCGGACCTCCTCGGGCAACCGCAGCAGCCGATGCACGACCGTCGGCACGGTGAACGTCACCGACACCCGATGCCGCTCGACGAGGGCGAGGATCTCCTCCGGCCGAGGGCGCTCGGCGACCACGACGGTGTGCCCGAGCTGCAGGGCCATGAACGAGAACGTGCCCGGTCCCGCGTGGTACAGCGGGCCGGCCGCCAGGTGTACCTCACGGCCGGGAAGGATCCCGAGGCGCCCCATGAATCCGAGAGTGAACGCCGACACGGCGGGCGCCCTCCCCGACAACCCCTTGCGGACGCCCTTGGGGCGGCCGGTGGTGCCGGAGGTGTAGCCCATGTACTCACCGGCGATCGGATCTTCCAGCGGCGCCGTCGGGTACCCGGCCAGCAGTGCCTCGTAGTCGACCCAGCCGGGAGCACCGCCGACGGAGATGCGCCGCCGCGGATCCAGGTCCACCTCGACGAGGGCCGGCGCGACGACGTCGATCAGTGACGCGTCGATGACGACGGCCCCGGCGCCGCTGTCCCCCAGGATGTAGGCGATCTCCGCCGCGGTGAAGTGGTGGCTGACCGGGGTGAAGTAAAGCCCGACCTGGAAGGTGGCCAGCCGCAACTCGTAGTACGCACGCCGGTTGGGCAGCATCGCCACAACGCACTCTCCGGGCCGCAGGCCGCTCTCCCGCAGTGCCCGGGACAGCTGGTTGACCCGCTGCGCCAGCTCGCCGAAGGTCGTCGACGTGCCGTCGGTGTCGATGACGGCGACACGATCCGGATCGGCGGCGGCGACGGCGGCGAAACCGACGGGGGCGGCTGCGGTGCTGCTCGACATGCCTGACACTTCCCTTCCGCCGAGGCGCACAGACCTTGACGTCTCTCCAGCCGACCATCCTCCACAGCAGTTCATGGCACGAGCCACCAGAACGTCAAAGAGCAACCGTCGAACATTCGGATAGGCGCCGCCTATGGCGTCGAAGAACGCGGACGCATTCGGCGCTCTCATAGGTCACTCCTATCCGATTGTTTACGAGAACGTCTTTGTCACCCGGATAAACGGTGTGCTGTAGTCGGCGGCGACGCGCTTTGAGGATCCTCACGCGTTTTTCACGAAAAAATTGCCACCGATCAGGGAGGCACGGTGCTCGGCAATCTTGTCCCTCCGGCTCTGGAGGAGACGTCAGAGATGACGGCTCTCCGCCTTGAGGTTCGGAGTTTCCTCCGAGAAACCGCTCAGGAAGGCGTTTTCGCCCCCGGGGTGGACACCTGGCTCACCGGCTGGGACGAGGACTTCAGCCGAACGCTGGCCGCCCTCGGCTGGATCGGCATGACCATCCCCACCGAGTACGGCGGCCGGGGCCGCACCCACCTGGAGCGGTTCGTCGTCACCGAGGAGCTGCTCGCCGCGGGCGCCCCGGTCGCGGCGCACTGGATCGCCGACCGGCAGATCGCGCCGTCACTGCTCGCGTTCGGTACCGAGGAGCAAAAACAGCGCTACCTTCCGAAGATCGCCGCCGGCGAGGCGTACTTCGGTATCGGGATGAGCGAACCCGACTCGGGCTCGGACCTGGCCAGCGTACGAACCAAGGCGGTCAGGGTCGACGGCGGCTGGCAGATCACCGGCAACAAGGTGTGGACATCGAACGCGCACCGCTCGCACGCCTTCTTCGTACTGGCCCGCTCTGCCCCGCAGGACCCGAAGAACCGTCACCAGGGGTTGAGCCAGTTCATCGTCGACCTGCGTTCGCCGGGGGTCGACATCCGGCCGATCGTGTCGATGGGCGGTTCACACCACTTCAACGAGGTCTTCCTCCAGGACGTGCTGGTCCCCGACGAGTCGGTGCTCGGCACCATCGGCGAGGGCTGGAAGCAGGTCAACCACGAACTCGGCTTCGAACGCAGCGGCCCGGAGCGACTGCTCTCGACCTATCAGCTGTTCACCGAGGTCGTCGACGGGATGCGCGACGGCTCACTACGCCGCGACGCGAACCTGGGACGGCTGTTCGCCCGGCTCACCGGGTTGCATCGCATGTCGCTGGCGGTGGCGGGCGCCCTGCAACGGGACGAGCCCGCGGACACGGCTGCGGCGCTGGTGAAACTACTCGGCACGACGACCGAGGGCGACTTGGCGGAGTTCGCCGACCTGATCTCGGACGACACGCTGGGCGCCGAACGCTACGAGCGACTACTGCGCGAGAGCCTGATCCAACGGCCCGGTTTCACACTGCGCGGCGGCACGAACGAGGTACTGCGCGGCGTGATCGCCCGCGGATTGGGGATGCGCTGATGTCCGGCCACGACAACGCCGAACTACTCGACATGATGCGGCAGGTCTTCAAGGATCACGCGCGGACCGCCGGCCCACGGACCACCGAGCGCACCTTCAACGCCGAGTTGTGGAACACCCTGGAATCGCTGGGCCTGACCCGGCTGACCGGCCGCGAGTCCGACTCCGGCAGTGGCGCGGGCTGGCCGGAGGCGGCGGCGCTGCTCGCCACCGCCTCCGAACACGCCGCGACGGTGCCGCTGGCCGAACACGATCTGCTGGCCGGCTGGCTGCTCGAGACGGCCGGGCTCCCCGTCGACAACGCTCTGCGGTCGGCGTGCGTGCTGAACGCCGACGGTACGGCCACCGCTGTACCGTGGGCTCGCCACGTGCGATCGCTGGTGGTGCTCTGGCCCGACGGCGGCACCTGGTACGCCGCGGACGTGTCGCTTGCCGAGGTCTCCCTGCGCCCCGGACACAACATCGCCGGGGAACCCCGCGACCATGTCACGGTGGTCACGGACCGGCTCACCGGGGTCCCGATCGCCGACGAGGTCGTCGCCGAGTTCCGGCTGCGAGGAGCACTGGCCCGTACGGTGCAGATGTGCGGAGCGATGGAGAAGATCGTCGAACTGTGCGTCGAGCACACCACGCGACGGGTGCAGTTCGGGCGCCCCCTGGCGAAGTTGCAGGCGGTGCAGCAGCTCGTCAGCGATCTCGCCGCGGAGACGTCGCTGGCGCGGGCGGCGACCGACGCCGCCGTACGGGTCGCGACGGAGTCGCTGCTGAGCGACGAGGCCCTGTTCGCGGTGGCCGTGGCGCGCTCCTGCGTCGGGCACGCGTCGTCGGTGGTGGTGCGCAACTCCCACCAGGTGCACGGGGCGATCGGCACGACCGCGGAACACGACCTGCACCTGTTCACCACCCAGCTCCTCGCATGGCGCTCCGAGTTCGGGTCGGTACGACACTGGGATGACTGGCTGACCGATGCCGCCCTCACCGGCGGCGCCGACGGGACGTGGGCACTGCTGACCGCCGTCGCCGAATAGGCGGCACACGGTGACCACGGCGAAACTGCACGGCACCTCCCGGCCCAGGGGCTCGTACCGGCTGATGTTCGACGCGCGGTACGGGGTGCACTTCTGGGCCACCACGTGCGCCACGACCGGACTGTGGATCTTCAGTATCGTCACCGCGATCCTGGCGTACGAACTGACCGGCTCCGCCTCCGTCGTCGCCCTGGTGATCGTGGCACAGAACGTCCCACAACTCTTCTCTCTGCTGAGCGGCAAACTCGCCGACCGCCGGCATCTCGGCCGGCTCGTCGCGCTGGGCCGGCTGGTGTCGGCGGCCGGGCCGCTGACGATGGCGATCTGGCTGTGGGCGTTCGATCCGGTCGGCAGCGTCGAGGGCACCGTCTTGATGTGCGCCTCGGCGGCGCTGATGGGCTTCGGCCTGGTGCTCACCGGCCCGGCCAGCCAGGCGATGATTCCGCTACTGATCCGCCCCGGCGAGATGTCGGCCGCGATGGCCTTGAGTAGCGTGCCGATGACGTTGTCCCGGGCGATCGGGCCGGCGGCGGGCGCGTTCCTGGCCCTGCATCTGGGGCCGGTGACGGCACTGCTGGTGGCCGCGACGGGAAACCTCATCCACGGTGTCGCGGTCCTGGCGCTGCGGGTGCGGCGGGCCACCACACCCGTCGGGACCGACAGCGACGACCTGTCGGTGACCGCGTCACTGCGCTATGTCCGCGACCATGCGCCGTTACCGGCGTTGCTGCTGGCGGTGGCGGCGATCAGTGCCGCCGCGGAACCTTCGGTGACCCTGTCCCCGACGATCGCCGCCGACCTCGGAGGCGGCTCCGCACTGGCGGGCTGGCTGACGTCCGGGTTCGGCATCGGCGCCTGCGTGGGTTTCCTGCTGTTCGCGGTGATCCGCCGCTGGGTCAGCCTGCAACGTCTCACCGGTGCCAGCATGCTGCTGATGGCGGTGGGGCTACTGGCGCTGGCGGCCGCCTGGATCCCGGCGGTCGCGCTGGGGGCGTTCGGACTCAGCGGCATCGGCATGACCCTCGCCTTCATCTGCGTCATGACGCTGATCCAGGAAAGGACATCGGACTCGTTCCGGGGCCGGGTGATGGCGTTGTGGCTCCTCGCCTTCCTCGGCGTGCGCCCGATAGCCACCACCGCCACCGGGGTACTCGCCGACACGGCGGGACTGCCGACGTCGCTGATCGTGGCCGCCGCCGTCATCGCCGGCGCCGCCTACCTGTGCCGCCCGGCGGTGCTCGGCCCGGACTCCTCCCCGACCGCCTGATCCGGCCCTCGTACACCGGCACAGCGCAGGCGGCTCCGGTGTGCCGCCGTGATCGCGCGGACGTTACCGCGGCTCGCCCGGGTTGAGCACGCCCGCCTCGATCAGTTCGGCGATGCGCTCCTCGCTGTAGCCGCTGCCGCGCAACAGATCAGGACCGTCGCCCCCCAAGGGACGCAGTTCCAGCGTCGGATCGGCCGGGGTGTCACTGAACCGGACCGGCGGGCGCGGCGAACGCACCTCACCACCGACCGGATGTGTCCACTGACGCAGCAGACCGACCTGCTCGACGTGTTCGTTGCGAACCACCTGAGAGGTCTCCAACACCGGACCACAGGGCACCCCCGCGTCGTTCATACGCTTGATGAAGTCCTCCTTGGGAAACTTCAGCGCCTCCTCGCGGACGATCGTTTCGAGCGCGTCGAGATTCTCACGCTTGATCATTTCGCTCTGCGTGGCGAACCGCGGGTCGGTGCGCAGGTCGGATCGGTTGACGGCGTCGAGCAGACCGAGCCGCTGCTTCAGGGCGATGGCCATGTAGACGACGAAGCCGTCGGCGACCTCGGTGAGCCGCAGCGTCTTGACCCCCATCCGGCCGGCCTCGAAGTCGCCGACGAACGTTTGGTCCGCCATGCCCTCGGGCCACAGGAAGTAGACGGCCGAGTCGAGCATCGGAATCTCCAGCCGCTGTCCTAGACCGGTACGCTCGCGCGCATAGAGGGCCGCGCTGATGGCGTTGGCGGCGAACAGCGAAGTGATCTTGTCGACGATCATGTTGTGGATGACGTCCGGTGGCCCGCCGGCGGCCGGCCGCTGCAGGGCGATCATGCCGGCCAGGCCCTGGATCACCGGATCGAACGCGGGCATGTCCCGGTACGGGCCGCTCTCCCCGAAGCCGGTGATCTCGGCGACGACGACTCGCGGGTTGCGAGCGTGGATCGCCTCGTAGTCCAGGCCCATCGCCGTCAGCACACCCGGCCGGAAGTTCGCGACCACCGCGTCCGAATCGGCGATCAGTGTGAGTGCGGCCTCGCGCCCCTCGGGCGAACGAAGATCCAGGGCGATGGACTTCTTACCCCGGTTCGTGTTGATGAAGAAGGCCTCCACACCGTTACGGCTCGGCTGCCCGATCTGGCGGTCGAAGCTGCCGTTGACATCCTCGATCTTGATGACTTCCGCGCCGAGGTCGCCCAGTATGAGAGCTCCGAACGGCGCCGACGCGACCCGGCCGAGGTCGATGACCCTGACGCCTTCCAAAGGACCTGACATATGTGACTGTTCCCTTCCCTCCGTACCGACGCCGCCCGGTGGACCGGTCTTCCTTTCCAGCTTGGTGGTATGTCACCGCATGGTCAGGAATCGGTGAAGTCCGAAGGCCCGCGCCCGACGAACGCGCGAGCGCCTTTCTTCGCGTCCCGGCCGGCCCGCACGATCGACGAGTGCCGACACCGCATCGCCGGCCGTCACGTCCGGACATTAATGTGGCTGTCCGCACCACACTCCTCACAGTTCCGACAGTTGGAACACCTCCGTACGCTCTGCAGTTCTTCACCGGCCCGCGCCCTTTACGATGTAGATTCATAATCTGTGATCGCGAGACCCGGCACCTTCCGAACGGCGAGCCCGAGGCGCCGGCCAGGAGTGACGGAAAACGCTTCCGCAGCCATCGGCCGGGGTTCCCCCGGTGTGACAGGATCTATCGCAGTGCCTCAGGTCGGCGTGGCAATCCTGTCCCGCCGTCGTGGCGCACCACGATGGCAAGCCCCCTCCTCGTCAGGATCCCCACGATGCTGAAAGCCGGTCGTTCCCAGGAGGAGATTCGCCGGCACAACCTTGGCGTTCTACTCCGGCACGTCCACCTGGGCGGCCCGCTCTCCCGCACGGCACTGGCCGACCGGATGGGCCTGAACCGCAGCACCATCATGGGACTGACCGGGGACCTCGCCTCGGCGGGGCTGGTCCGCGAGGAGCTCCCCAAGGACACCGGCAAGGCGGGCCGGCCGTCGCTGGTGGTCCGCCCGGAGTCCGGCCGGTTCCACGTGATGGCCTTCGACGTCCGCGTGGACCGACTGGTCGCCGCCAGGGTCGGGCTGGGCGGAACGATCCTGGACCGCAGGGAGGCGGTCCGGCCTCGCGCCGGGGCCGACCTCGACGACGTGGTCGGCACCCTCGCCGACTTCGCCCGCGAGATGGACCGCGAGGCCCCCTCGGACTCGGTGTGCGTCGGGGTCGGCGCGGCCTACTGCGGCATGATCAGGCCCGGTGACGGGATGGTGCGTTTCGGGCCGAACATGGGCTGGGTGGACCAGGCGTTCGGGACCGAACTCGGTCTCAGGCTGGGACTCGGGCTCCCGGTGGCGGTCGGCAACGAGGCCCACCTGGGCGCGCTGGCCGAGCTCGAACGGGGGGTGGGCGTCGGCTTCCAGAACCTGGTCTACCTGCACGGGGACGTCGGCGTGGGCGGCGGGATCATCGTCGGTGGCAAACTGCTCGACGGCGACGGCGGGTACGGCTGCGAGCTCGGGCACATGATGGTGAACCCGTACAACGGGCGGCCCTGCGGGTGCGGATCGCGCGGCTGCCTTGAGGCGGAGGTCGGCGAGCAGGCCCTGATCGACGCCGCCGGCCGCTCCTCCGAGCTCTCCGGCCGCGAGGGCGTACAGGCGGTGGTGGAGGCCGCCGGTCGAGGGGACGTCGCGGCCACGGAGGCGCTGCTCCGGATCGGCGACTGGCTCGGCATCGGGGTGGCGAACCTGATCAACCTCTTCAACCCCGGCCTGGTGATCTTCGGCGGGATGTTGCGCGAGGTCTACCCGGGCTCGGCGGCCCAGGTGCACAGGCGGGTGGAGGCGAACGTGCTGGTGATCTCCCGGGAGAGGGTGCGGCTGCGCGTCTCGGCTCTCGGGGACGACGCCACCCTGGTCGGCGCGGCCGAACTCGCCTTCTCCGAGCTACTCGCCAACCCCCTGGAGGTGCTCGCCAAAAGGACCGGCCGGATCGGGGCCGGGACCGCGCCTCCCACACCACGGTGACCGCCTCACCCCAGGCGCCCCCCTCACACCGGGTCGGGGACCCCGGGCGCCAATGGCCCCGCGTCGTGCGACACAGCAACAACCGGGGCATGGGGACCCCCAGGCGCCAACGGCCTCCCTCGCCACGATGACCCGCCTCGCGTCGGGTCCAAGACCGCCGGGTGCCCGGGGAGGCGGCCTCACTCCGGGTCGGGGACCGCGAGGTGCCATCTGAGCCATTCGACGACGTTCTTCACGAAGGTCACCCGGTTCGGGATCTGCCGGATCTCGTGCCCCTCGTCCTCGAACAGCAACAGCTCGCAGGGCACCTGACGGGCCCGCGCCGCCTGGAGCACCTGCTCGGCCTCGTACAGGGGGACGTTGGTGTCCTGGGCACCGTGCACGACCAGCAGCGGGGCGGCGAGCCGGTCGAAGGAGTGCAGGGGTGACAGGGCCCGCAGCAGGTCGCGGTCGGTGACGGGGTGGCCGTACTCGCTGACCGCCGCCGCGGCGATCCACGGCTCGGTCCGCTCGTAGAAGGTCTCGAAGTCGGCCATGCCGCAGACGTCGACTCCGGCGCGGAAGAGGCGCGGGTGGGTGACGAGGGCGGCCAGCGTGAGGTAGCCGCCGTAGGAGCGGCCCATGCAGGCGATCCTGGCCGGGTCGGCGATGCCCTCCCGCGCCAGCTCCAGGGCGCAGTCGGCGACGTCGTTGATCGCGTCGAAGCGGAGGGCGTGGTTGTCGGCGTTGCGGAAGGCCCGGCCGAAACCCGACGAGCCGCGGATGTTCGCCGCGAACACCCCGATCCCGGCGGCCAGCAGGTTCTGGAACAGCGGGTTGAAGGTGGGCCTCTCCTGGCTCTCGGGGCCGCCGTGCAGGTAGACGACGAAGGGCGCGGGGCCGGGGACGCCGGGGACCCGGTAGAGCCAGCCGGTCAGCTCCATGCCGTCGCCCGCCTGGAAGCGCATCAGCTCCGCTCCGGCCGCCTCGGGGATCCGACCCGATCCCGCGATCCGCCGGTAGCCGCCCACCTCCAGGTCGCAGAGCAGCACGTGGGAGGGGTGGCCGGGTCCTTCCGCCGCCAGGACGGCGAGACTGCCGTCCAGGGACACCCTGATCGAGGACACCACCTCGGTGGGCAGGGGCGGAAGCGGACGCGTCCGGCCGGTGTCGAGCTCGATCACCTCCAGCCCCGAGCGGCCGGAGTCGTTCCACACCAGCACCGCGCGGCGGCCGTCGGAGCTCAGCGCGAACTGGTCCAGCTCGGCGTCCGAACGCTCGGCCAGCACGACGCCCACCCCGTCCTCGCCCACCGCGACCAGCGCGGCCCGGTCGCGGCCGACGTCGGACAGCAGGTAGGCGGTGCTCCCGTCCGGAGAGAGGATGCCGTAGTCGGTGGTGCCGGTCAGGCCGGCCAGCAGCGGCAGCTCCCCGTGGCCCGGCAGGTCACCGGCGGCCTCGTCGGGAAGGCTCGCGGGCAGGCCTGGGGGGACGTCGGCGAGATGGCCCGCGGGAAGGTCGACGCGAATCCCGGCCGGAGGGTCGGCGGGCAGGCCGGGCGAGAGATCGGAGAGATCTTCGGTGGGCAGGTCGAGGTGAATCCCGGCGGGAAGGTCGGCGGAGAGGTCACCGGACGGGTCCGCGGCGAGATCCCCGGGATGGGACAGGCCGGGAACGAGAGCGCCGGGACCCGCGGGATCGCCGGCGAGGGCGGGCGGGTGGCCCGTGGGGTCGCCCGCGAGGGCCGGAAGATCGGCCACGTACATCCGGCGCACACCGCGCGGGCCGCGCCGCAGCAGCATCCGCCGGTGGTCACGGCTCACCGCGGCCGGGTGCATGAGTGCCCCCTCCGCGATCACCTCCCGGCTTCCCGAGCCCGCGTCGATCAGCACCGCGTCCGTACGGCCCGACGAGGAGACCTCCGCGACGAGGAGGACCTCCCCCTGGCCCGTCCAGCGCACGAACGACGCCGACCCGCCCTCGGGCGCGGCCAGCGGGCGCAGGTCGCCGCCGTCGGCCCTCACCGTCCAGACCTGCGTGTGCTCCCCGCCGCCGGGCACGACGAGGACGGCGAGCCGCCGGGCGTCGGGGGACCAGCTCACGTCGGCGACGGGCTCGGCCCCCGTGTCGATCGGCCAGGCGCCTCGGTCCTCCTCCTGGAGATCCAGGAGGTCCTCGAGCTCTCCCGGAGGCCACGCCTCCAGGTCTCTTCCGAGGGGCTGGATCCAGACCCTCGGCGAGCCGTCCCGGTCGCCGATGAAGGCGACGGCGCTCAGGTCGGGCGCCAGGGCGGGCGCCCGGCAGCTCCAGGCGGTCAGGCCCGTGCCCATCGAGGGGCGGGAACGGGCGCCGAGAATTTCGGTCATCAAACTCCTTGTGCCTGCAACCACAGCTCCAGGAGTCCGAGTTGCCACAACGCGTTCGCACCCAGGGTAGTGCGGTGTTCGTCCGGAGCCGCCAGCAACTTGTCGACATATGGCTGGTCGAACAGGCCGCGGGCCCTCGCGGCGGGGCCGGTCAGCGCCTCCCTGACGAGTTCCAGATACGGGCCGTGGATGTGCCTGATGGCCGGGACCGGAAAGTACCCCTTGGGCCGGTCGATGATCTCGGCGGGCAGCAGTTTGCGCGCGGCGCCCTTCAAGATGCCCTTGCCGCCGGAGGCGAGCTTGAGCTCGGGCGGGCAGGCCGCCGCCAGCTCGACGAGTTCGTGGTCGAGGAACGGGGTCCTGGCCTCAAGCCCGAAGGCCATGGTCATGTTGTCCACGCGCTTGACCGGGTCGTCGACGAGCATGACGTTCGTGTCCAGGCGCAGCGCCGCGTCGAGCGCGGTGTCCGCGCCTGGCCTGGCGAGGTGACGGCGGACGAAGTCGCCGCTGACGTCCTCGTCCAGCAGGTACTCGGGAGACAGGATCTCGGCCAGCGCCGCGTGCGAGCGGTCGAAGAACTCCCTCTCGTAGACGGCGGCGGCGTCCTCGCGCGACACGCCGGCGAGCGGCGGGTACCAGCTGTAGCCGGCGAACACCTCGTCGGCGCCCTGGCCTGACTGGACGACCTTGACGTGCTTGGAGACCTCCTCCGACAGCAGGTGGAAGGCGACGCAGTCGTGGCTCACCATCGGCTCGCTCATGGCGAGCACCGCGTGCTCCAGGGCGGGCAGCATGCGGGTGTCGTCGATGAGGATGCGCTGGTGATCGGTGCCGAACTCCCTGGCGACCAGGTCGGAGTAGGCGAACTCGTCCCCCCGCTCCCCTCCCGCCGACGGGAACCCGATGCTGAAGGTCGCGAGGCCCGCCTGACCCTCCTCGGCCAGCAGCGCGACGATCAGGCTGGAGTCCAGGCCCCCCGACAGCAGCACGCCCACGGGCACGTCCGCGACCATGCGCCTGCGTACGGCCGTCCGCAGCTGGTCGAGCACGGCCTCGCACCACTCGTCCGGGGTGAGCCCGGCGTACTCGGGCAGGGCCGAGCGGGTGTGCGGCGGCTGCCAGTAGAGGTGGTCGGTGACGGTGCCGTCGGGCTCGACGGTGCGCACCGTGGCCGGGGGGAGCTTGCGCACCCCGGCGAGGATGGTGCGCTCGGCGGGCACCACCGAGTGGAACGTCATGTAGTGGTGCAGGGCGACCCGGTCGATGCCGGTGTCCACCCCGCCCCCGGCGAGCAGCGCGGGCAGCGACGAGGCGAAACGCAGCCGCCTCGCGTCCTGGGTGACGTACAGCGGTTTTATCCCCAGCCGATCTCTGCCGAGGGTGAGCCTGCCGGTGTCGCGCTCGGCGACCGCGAAGGCGAACATGCCCCTGAAGCGGTCGACGCAGCCACTCCCCCAGCGGTGGAAGGACTTCACCAGCACCTCGGTGTCGGAGGTGGAGAAGAAGCGGTAGCCCAGGTCCTCCAGCTCGCACCGTAACTCACGGTAGTTGTACAGGCATCCGTTGAAGACTCCCGTCAGGCCGAGGTCGCTGTCCACCATCGGCTGGGCACCCCGGTCCGACAGATCGATGATCCTCAGGCGCCGGTGGCCGAGGGCGACCGGCCCCAGCGACCATAGGCCGGCCCCGTCGGGGCCCCTGTCGTGCATCACATCGTTCATCCGGGCCACTGCGGCGACGTCCGCCGGGCGGCCGTCGAACCGGAGCTCACCGCTCAAACCACACATCGAAACCCCCCGGTGACCGGCTCACGCCGGAACTCACCGCTCAGATCGCACATCTCACGCCTCGGGCTCGCGCCTGAGCTCATCGCTCAAGCCCCACCTCGACGTCCCCACTCGGCAGCCAGGTGTCCTTGGAACCACCCCCCTGGGAGGAGTTGACGATCATGCTGCCGGCCGGGGCGACGCGGGTCAGCGCGGTCGGCGGCACCTTCGCGGTCTCGCCGAAGCAGACGAAGGCCCGAAGGTCGACGACGCGCGGGCTCAACCGGTCTCCGTCGAAGGTCGGGTGCGTCGACAGCCGGACCGTCTCCTGGGCGACCCACCCCTCGGGGGCGGCGAGGATCGTCTTCCTGACCTGTTCGAGCTCGTCGGCGGAGGCGTCGGGGCCGACGACCACGCCCTGCCCGCCGAACCCGTCCACCGGCTTGACGACCAGCTCGGCCAGCCGGTCGAGCACCTGCTCGCGGTCCGCGGCGTCGCGGCACAGGTAGGTGGGGACGTTGTCGATGAGGGGTCGCTCGCCGAGGTAGTACTCGATGATGCGCGGCACGTACCGGTACAGGCACTTGTCGTCGGCCACGCCGTTGCCCGGCGCGTTGGCCAGGACGAGCGCGGAACGCTCGACGGCGTCCATGATCTCCAGCCCGAGGCGCCCGCCGAGCAGCGCGCTCTCCTCGATCCTGCGGTAGAGCACCTCGATCCTGCGCCCGTCGATCTCCAGATGGCCGTTCTTGAAGGACAGGTCGGCCGGTACGGCGAGGACCACTCCCAGTTCCTCGGCGAGCATCCTGTGCTCGTAGTAGGCGGAGTCCTCGGGTCCCGCCGAGACGACGGCGAGGGCCGACGGGTCACCGGAGCCCGCCGCGAGCAGCGCCTCTCGCAGTATCCGCAGGCCGACGCTCGGGTCGGCGACCTCCTCGCCGGGGGCGAGTTCCGGCATCAGCTCGTTGATCAGCCGCCTGTTGGTCACGGCGTATCCGAGCCCGGAGGGCACCCGGAGGTTGTCCTCCAGCACCGCCCAGCGGCCGACGTTGTCGCGGACCAGGTCCAGTCCGGCCACGGCGCAGCGTACGGTGCCCTGCGGCACCCTGCGGCCCGGCCTGCGGTAGCCGGGGGACTCGTCGACCACCCACGCGGGGATCGTGCCGTCCCTGATGATCTCGCGTCCCTCGTAGACGTCGTGCAGGAACGCCTCCAGCGCGCGCACCCGCTGCGGCAGCGCCCGCTGGATCCCCGTCCACTCGCCGGGCGGGACGAGCCGGGGAACCATGTCGAACGGGTAGATCCGGCTCTCGCCGCCTCCGTCGACCTGGAAGGTCATGCCGTTGTCGCGCTGGTAGGCGTCGCGCCTCTCCTCCCGCTCGCGCAGTCCCTCGACGCCCAGGCGGTCGAGGACCCGCAGCACCGGCTGGTAGGACTCGCGCACCGTGCCCTCGATGATCGCCTCGTCGCCCGGGGCCTCGTAGCCGTCGAGGAGACTGGTGTGCATCCTCGGCGTCGGCCCGCCGAAGGCGGTCTCCCACTCCTCCGATCGCGTCTCGGCGATGACGAGGTCGACCACGTCGGACAGCTGGCCGCCGCGGGCGTACGCCTGCCGCTGGCGGGCCGCCGAACTCCCCCTGGCGAGCGACTCCGTGGCCAGGGAGGTGACGAGCTCCCAGTCGCCGTACTGCTCCAGCTGCGGGCGCAGGCTGTTCACCATCCGCCGGATCACCTCGGCGGCCGGTCGCGGGGTGCCTTCGACCGGGTCGACGAGGTCGCCCTCCAGCCCGGAGCGCGAGGCCCGCCAGGAGGCGGCGCGGACCATCTCCAGGCGGACCGTGCGCTCGGGGCCGTTCTGCGCCTCCTCCAGCTCTCTGGCCACCAGCGCCCTGAACAGTCCGGCGATCAGCACGATGTCGCCCACGCGGGGGCAGGCGTCACAGACCCGCAGCTCGATGGTGGGCAGGTGCGCCGAGGGCCGGATGTCGAAGTAGATCATGCCGGGGTCGGTGATCACCCCGGAGGCGACGAGGTCGCGCACCACCTGGTCGTACTCGGCGGCCGACTCGAACCTGGGTACGGGGCCGGCGGTGGGCCAGCGCTGCCACAGCAGCGGGCGGTAGCTGGCATACCCGGTGTCGGACCCCAGCCAGTACGGCGAGCTGGAGCTCAGGGCGAGCAACGGGGGCAGCCACGGGGCGAGGCGATGGGCGACGGCCACGGCCAGGTCGCGGTCCTCGACGTCGGCGTGGAACTGCGTCCCGCAGATCAGCTGCTCGCGGGTGAGCAGCTGGTAGTCGGCGAGCATCTGCTCGTAGCGGGGGTCAGGGGAGATCTTCAGTGCCTCCAGATCCACCATCGGTACGCTGCCCGCCGCCACGATTCCCAGGCCGAGTCCGTCCGCCGCCTGGATCACCGTGCGGCGTAGCGCGGTCAGGTCGTGCCCGAGGTCCTCCAGGTGCATGAAGGGCCTGCTGTTGGCCTCGACCACGGAACGCTGCAGCTCATGGGTGAAGCGTTCCGCCGGCAGCTGTTCCAGCAGGACACCGGCCCGTGGGACCAGGTGCCGGGTGTCGACATCGACGACGTGGAACTCCTCTTCGACGCCGACCGCGATCGGCCCCGCCAGACCCGCCATTGCCTCATCACCCCTGAACTACGCCGGTTAATGCGTTTTTTGTTCTTTGCCCGAAAAAGGGAGTTTCGCACTTCACCGCACACTTTGGGCGAAAGTGAAACTGTGCGCCCGCTCCCCCGCAATCGGGACACACCCGCTTCCCCTCCGACGGGAAGACTCACCTGTTTCCGCGGAAAGATCTCACCGGAGTTTCGGACAAAGCACCGTCGGCGAACGGCCGCGGTGAGGGTCCGTCCAAACTTTCCAAGGGGGCCTCCTTCAAGAGGCTCCGCCCAACAAGGGGTCCCTTCCAAGGGCCCTTGCCCAAAGGGCTCCGCCCAAAAGGCCCCCTGCGCGAGCGGGTGCGGCCCTGTCCGGCCCGGCTCGATGACCGGAGACGACCGGGAAGTCCCCGGAACCTACGCCGGTGGCGACCCTGCCGGAGAATCCCCGTCTCCTGACGGCCCGGCGTCCGGCCGCTCCCGCACGGGAGAGGCCCCGGACCGATCCGGTGGCCCGAGCGGATCCTCGCGATCGGACGGGCCCGCCGGTGGCTCGACCTCTTCCAGCCGTGACTCGATCATACGCGGCGGCCTGGACGCGTCCTCCGGCGGCGTCCCGAACGTGTCGGGAAACGCGTGAACCCCGAGTTCCTCCGGTCGGTCACCCGACGGGCCGGGCGGATCGAGAAGCTGCCGTACGGGCGGGCTGTCGAGGAACGTGGAGACCGCGTCGACCACCCCCTCCCCCAAGGGACGGAACGCGTCGACCACGGCCTGGGCGGGCGGGGCGAGGCGGGCTCCGACCTCCTGAATGAAGTCTTCCAGCACCTGCGGCAGCGGCGGCACCGGCAGGCCGAGCTGGGGCTTCGGCCGTGCCTTCTCCGGCGGTGTCCAGCGCATCGAGTCGTCGCTCATCGCGAGCCATTCGTCGACCGCACCGTCGATGGAGTCGAGTACGTGATCGGAATCGTCTGGCATGGCGGCTCCCCTCATGACCGGGATCCGATAAGACGACGGTACCTCGCCCCGCCTTCCCGGGGCAGAGGAGGGTCGCGACCGTCACCGACGGTGAACCACACCGCCGCCGGAACGCCCGTTTCCTTCGCCCGGCGGACCGGCACCTGTACGGCGACCGTACGGCGGTGGAACCCCGATCATCGAAGCCCGTTATCTGGCATAACCCCCTCAACAGGGGGAATAAGCTGTCGATGCTCTCTCAAAATCGTCCTGCCGGTAGTGACACGTTCACATTCCTCGGTGCGATCATGCGTAATCCCCACCAGCTGGGGGCGATCGCTCCCAGTTCGAAGGCCGTCGCACGCCTGGCGGCTTCGATCGTTCCCACAACCCCCGGAGCCACGGTCGTCGAACTCGGCGCCGGCGGCGGAGTGATCAGCGACGCGATCCGCGACCGTCTCCCCGTGGGAGGGCGGCAGCTCGCCATAGAGCTCAACGAGGGCATGGTGCACCACCTGCGGCGCAGCAGGCCCTGGCTGGAAGTGATCTGCGGGGACGCGGGTGACCTCGGCAAGATACTGCGGGAGGCCGGTCTGTCTCACGCCGACGCGATCGTCTCCTCGCTCCCCTGGACCCTGTTCGAGGAGGCCCAGCAGAAACGCGTTCTGGAGGAGATCGCGGCCTGTCTCGCCCCCGGCGGCGCCTTCAGCACGATCACGACGCTGACCGTGATGCCGTTCCAGCGTTCCCGGCACTTCCGCGGCCTCATGAACAGCACGTTCACCACCGTCGACACCCTGGGGCCGATCTGGCGCAACGTACCTCCCGCCCTGGTGTACGCCGGGGTCGTGGCGGACGACCGGCTGGCCGGGGATGCGGCCGGCGGCCTGGCGGCCGGGGACACCGGCGGGTGAACGGCCGGTCGGACACCGCCCGGCGCCTCGGACACGCCCGCGATCTTTTCACCACCGGCGCACCCTCCGCGCCGGCGGGCGAGAAGCGACCGGCCTGGACGCCGCCCGGCGTTCCGGGCGGCGGGCACGCGACGACCTCGCGATGATCTCCCAGTGACTTCCCGTTGACCTCGCGGTGACGGTGGCCCGCGACGGGCCGCCGTCACCGCGAGGTCAGAACCGGTCCCGTCCAG
The DNA here is from genome assembly GCF_044459525.1 of Streptosporangium sp. NPDC050284. Classification (NCBI taxonomy): domain Bacteria; kingdom Bacillati; phylum Actinomycetota; class Actinomycetes; order Streptosporangiales; family Streptosporangiaceae; genus Streptosporangium; species Streptosporangium sp. NPDC050284. Next base: position 50,556 of record NZ_JBITIZ010000009.1, on the reverse strand, counting down.
GTGAGATCGTCCAGGTTGACCACGATGGCGTCCTGGGTGCTGCGGGCGATGACCACGATCGCCTCCAGGTCGGGGTCGGGATTCTCCTCCCGGTGGGGGACGAAGGGCGGCACGAAGATGTAGTCGCCGGGTTCGGTGTCGATGCGCACCTCGACGGGCTCCTCCCCCTCGATGTCGGCGAAGACGAACGAGGGGTGGCCGCTGACGACGTAGATGGCGGTCTCGGACTCGCCGTGGTGGTGGTTCGCCGAGGCGGTGGCGGGCGCCACGTGGGTCTGCCCCATCCACAGACGGCTGGAGCCGACGGTGGCTCCGCTGATGGCCGCACGGCGGCGCATACCACCGGTCTGGGCGGTCTCGGAGGTGAGACCGCCGGGCGCGATGTGGTGCAGGCGGCGGTGGAAGGGGTCTTCGGGAAGGACGATCGGCATCAGTCACTCCTGGCTCGGTCGGAAGGGTGCGGCGCGAGCGCGCCGAAACCTCCATCGTGGTACAGCAGCGGAGGATGGGCGGGGTCGGTGTGCCCCTCCACGACCCGGCCGACGACCAGCCGGTGGTCCCCCGCGATGAACCGCTCCTGGGTGCGGCAGAGCAGCCACGCGGCCACCCCGTACAGCAGGGGTTCCCCTCCGGGGAGGGGTTCCCAGCGATCCCGGTCGGCGAACCTGTCGGCGCCCTTCCTGGCGAACAGCTCCGCCACGTCCCGCTGGTCTCCGGCGAGGATGTGGACGACGAACGCGTCCGCGTCCCGGATCGCCGGCCAGCTCGACGAGCCGACCGAGATGCCGAACGACAGCAGCGGCGGATCGAGCGACATCGAGGTCAGCGAGGTCGCGGTGAAACCGGCGGGACCCGGGGCGGTGACGACGGCGACCCCGGCGGCGTGCCTGCGGAAGGCGGACAGGAAGACATCGCGCGGCTGCCCGCCGCCGACCGCCTCGGCGCTCATCGTGCCACCTCCTGTGCCGTGTCCCTGGTGATCGGTTCGCCGCGAGTGTCCGGCCCTGCCGGGCCGGAGGCGCCCAGGCTGCTCGGGGCCGGCACCCCTGGCCGCGCGTGTCGAGCTCACGCGCCCACGCCCGCGGGTTCGCGCCGCCCGGCCCCCTGCCGCAGCAGCGGCACCAGCTCGTCGCCCCAGCGCACGACGTCGTCCACCGGGTCGAAGCCGCGGATGAGGAAGGTCGTGACGCCGAGGTCGTGGTACTTCAGCAGCGCCTCGGCGACCTGCTCGGCGGTGCCGACCACGGCCGTGGAGTTGCCGCCGGGACCGATCAGGTTGGTCACGCCGTACCAGAGCCGCTCGTCGTGCACCTCCCGCTCGGCGCCCTGCTCCTGGAGCCTGGCGGCCCCGACGGAGGTCGACTCGCTCTTCCCCTTGCTCCAGCCGAGTCCGCCGCCGGAGACGCGCGCGGCGGTCGCGGCCCTGATCCGCTCGGCCCGCTCCCACGCCTCGGCCTCGGTCGCGGCGACGATCGGCCGGGTGGACAGGCTGAAGGTGATCTCCCGGCCGTGCCTGGCCGCCTCCTGCCTGACGCGCCGGATCCGCTCGGCGGTCTCGGCCAGCGGCTCGCCCCACAGCATGTAGACGTCGGCGTGCTCGGCCCCGGTCTGGACGGCCGCCGGGGAGGCCCCGCCGAAGTAGAGCGGAATGTCGGCCCTGACCGAGCTGTAGGCGCCCTCGAACCGGTAGAACTCACCCTCGTGATCGAACGGCTCGGCCGAGGTGAGCGTACGGCGCAGCACGGACATGAACTCGCCGGTACGCCGGTAGCGGCCACCGTGGTCGAGGAAGTCGCCGTCGCGGCGCTGGTCGGCCTCGTCGCCGCCGGTGATGTGGTGGATGGCGACCCTGCCTCCCCCGGTGAGCTGGTCGAGAGTGGCGAGCTTCCTCGCCACCACCGTCGGGGCGACGAAGCCGGGCCGGTGCGCGATCAGCACGCGCAGCCGCTCGGTGGCGTGCAGCACCGACGCGGCGACGGCGAACCCGTCGGGCGAGGACGAGCCGTAGCCGATCAGCACCCGGTCGAACCCGGCGGCCTCGTGGGCGCGGGCGAACGTGGCCAGGTAGGGAACGTCGATGGGCGGGCCGTCGACGAAGGAACCGTGGGTCTCTGAGAAGTCCTTCGTACCGACCATGCCGAGAATCTCGATGGACATGCGTGTACTCCTTAGCGGGCGACGAAGCGGGGAACGGAACCGGAGGCCGGATCGGGGACGGGAGCGGAGGCGAGGTTCGGTGCGGGACCGGGACCGCCTGCGGACCCGCGGAAGGAAACGGAGCCGGGAGCGGGGCTTTCTGGAACAGGGCTTTCGGAAAGAGGGCTTTCGAGGGCGGAGCCGCGGCCGGGAACGGTCACCGGGACGGGATCGAGGGCGGGCGTCGACGCGGCGGCCCGTGCGGGCCAGGTGCCGGTGTGGTGGCAGGCGACCGCGCGCCCGCCCCTGACGACCGGTTCGGGAACGACCGCGCAGGTCTCGGTGGCGAACGGGCAGCGGTGGGCGAAGACGCAGCCGCCGGTGGCGCCGCCCGCGCCGGCCACGCCTGTGGGCGCCGCCCGCAGCCGCTCCAGGCTGTGGCGGGCGGCACCGGCCACGCGTGGGGCCGAGGCGACGAGCAGCGCGGTGTAGGGGTGGCGGGGGTCGTCGAAGACCTCGCCGATCGGGCCCTCCTCGACGATCCGGCCCCGGTAGAGGACCGCGACCCGGTCGGCGACGCCCGCCAGGGAGCTGAGGTCGTGGGAGATGACGACGACACCGGCGCCGAGCCTGCCGCGCAGGTCGTCCAGGAGGCGCAGGATGTGGTTGCGGTTGGAGGCGTCCAGCGCGCTGACCGGCTCGTCGCAGATCAGCAGCGACGGCTCCGCGACGATCGCGCGGGCGATCGAGACGCGCTGCCGCTGCCCGCCGGAGATCTGGCCGGGCGTCCTGGCCGCGAGGGCGGGGTCCAGGCCGACCAGTTCCAGTGCCGCCCGTACCCTGGCCGCGCGTTCGGCCGGGGGCACGCGCCGCACGGCCAGCCCTTCGCCGACGACGGTTCCCACGCTGTGGTCGGGGTCGAGCGAGCGGAGCGGGTCCTGGAAGACGAATCGCACCTTTCCCGTACGGCGATGCGCCCGCAGCGCCCTGCCTCTCAGCGAGGAGATCTCGACCCCCTCCACCTCGACCGAACCTGAGTCGGGGCCGACCAGGCCGACGACGGTCCTGGCCAGGGTCGTCTTGCCCGAGCCGGTCTCCCCCACGATCCCGAGGATCTCCCCGGCCCTGACGGTGAGGTCGACCTCGCTGAGGATCCGCACGGCGGGTCTGCCGAGTGACACGTTCAGGCCCCGCACGGCCAGCAGCGGCGTCCCCGCCGGGCCGGTGCGGGGGGTGGCCGCTGAGCCGTCCGCGGTCGCCCTGCCCGTCGCGGAGGTGCTCGCGGGACCGGCCGCGGTCGCGGGAGTCCACCCGGAACCGGTCACCGGGGTGCTCTCGGGGCCGCTCACAGGTCGCTCCCCCGCGCTCCGGCGCCGACGCTCACCGTGTCGCGCCCCACCGGCTCCTGGCGCAGCAGGCAGCGGACCTCGCGCCCACCGGGGTGGGCGGTGAGGGGAACGGGAGCCGCCGAGCAGGCCTCCTCGGCGAAGGGGCAGCGGCCGGCGAAGCGGCAGCCCGGCAGCGAGGCGCCCGCGGGCGGCGGCTGGCCGGGGATGACCTCCAGTGTCCGTCTGCCCCAGTCTCCGGCCGAGGCGACCCGCAGCAGAGCCTCGGTGTAGGGGTGCGCCGGACTGTCCAGGACCTCTCTCGCCGGCCCCGATTCGACGATCTCGCCGCCGTAGAAGACGACGATCCGGTCGCAGAGCGCCGCGATGACCGCCAGGTCGTGGGAGACGCAGACGATCGACAGGCCGCGCTCGGCGCGCAGCCGGGCGAGGAGTTCGAGCACCTCGGCCTGGACGGTCACGTCGAGGGCGGTGGTGGCCTCGTCGGCGATCAGCAGTTCGGGATCGCAGGAGACGGCGACGGCGATGAGGACCCGCTGGAGCATGCCGCCGGACAGCTCGTGCGGATACTGGCCGTGGACCCGGGCCGGATCGTGCAGGCCCATCGCGCCCAGCAGTTCCACGGCGCGCTCGCGGGCGGCGCGCCGCCGCAGGCCGAGTCTGACCCGTAGTACCTCGGCGAGCTGGTCGCCGACCGGCAGGGACGGGTTCAGGTAGGAGGCGGGGTCCTGGAAGACAGCGCCGATCCTGCTCCCGCGGATCCCGAGCCACTGCCTGCGGCTCGCCCCCGTCAGGTCGTGGCCGCCGAACTCGATCTCGCCGGAGCTCACCGAGCAGCCGGGGGCGAGGGCGCCGAGGACCGCGCGGCAGGTGAGGGTCTTGCCGCTGCCCGACTCGCCGACCAGGCCGACGGCCTCGCCGGGGGCGACCTCGAAGGAGACCCCGCGCACGGCCTCGGCCCGGCCTCCGGAGACGGTCACGCGCAGGTCGCGCACGCTCAACAGCGCTTCAGCGGGCATGGACTTCCTCGCTCTCGTCGATACGGTGGCCGTCGGTGTGCAGGCCGGTCGTGTCGCGTACGGCGTCGGCCAGGGCGTTGAGCGCGCCGACGGTCAGCATGATCACGACGGCGGGCGCGAGCGGGGCGAGCGGCCGCTGGTGGAGGTAACCCAGGTCGCTGGCGAGCATCCCGCCCCAGGTGGGGGCGGGGGGTTCGACACCGATGCCGAGGAAGGCGAGGGAGGAGACCACCAGCAGCGCCGCGGCGGACGCCCCCGCCGCGGTCACCGCGACCGTCGGCAGCACCTTGCCCGCGATGTGGGTACGCAGGATCCGGGAGCGGGACGCGCCGAGCAGTTCGGCCGCCTCGACGTACTGTGCGCGGGTGAAACCCAGCGCTGCCGTACGGGTGACCCGGTAGAACACCGGCGCGAGCAGCAGTCCGATGGCGGCCATCGCCTGGTGCGGGCCGTTGCCGAGGATCCCGGCGACGGCGATGGCGAAGATGACGAACGGCAGCGTGAGCAGCGCGTCCACCAGCCGCATCGTCGTCCACTCGAAGATCTTGCCGAAGAACACCGAGGCGAGGCCGGGGATCGCCCCCAGGAGCAGTCCGACGGCGACCGCCTCCGCCGCCGCGGCGATCGAGAGACCGGTCCCGGCGAGCAGCCGGCTGAGCACGTCGCGGCCGAGGTAGTCGGTGCCGAGGAGGTGCTCTCCCGACGGCCCGAGCAGGCGCAGCCGGGGATTCTGCGCGAGCGGGTCGTGCGGGGCGAGCAGGTCGCCGAACACCGCGACGAGGAGCACGACGGTGAGGATCGTCACGGACAGCTTGACGGAGGGCAGCCGCCACGCCCTGCGGAAGGAGCTCATCGCGCACCCCGCAGCCTGGCGACGGCCGCGTTGACGGTGACGTTGGAGACGAGCACCAGCGCGATGGTGGTGAGCAGCGCGCCCTGGATCACCGGGACGTCGTGCTTGAGCGCCGCCTCGCCGGTGAGCCGGCCGAGACCCGGCAGGGCGAAGACCGCCTCGGTGACCACCGCGCCGCCGATCAGGCGTGGGATGTGCATCCCGAGCACGGTGAGCGCCGGGCCCGCGGCGTTGCGCAACGCGTGCCGGAACAGCACCCGCCGCGCCGGGAGCCCGCGGACCACCGCGCCGGTCACGTAGTTCTCCCGCAGGGCGGCCACCAGGCCGGTACGGAGCTGCCTGGCGAGGTCGGCGGCGGCGTCGAGGCTGAGCGCGATCGCCGGGAGGGTTATCAGCCTCAGCCACTGGACGGGATCCTGGGTGAGCGGCACGTACCCGCCCGAGGGGAACACCGGGACGATCACGGCGAAGACCACGATCAGTCCGATGCCGACGACGAACGCGGGCAGGGTGGAGGCGACCGCGCAGACGGCGGTCACGATCCGGTCGAACCTGCCGCCGTTGCTCACCGCCGCGCCGACGCCGGCCGCGCCCCCGGCGAGGATCGCGATGAGCACCGCGAGGCCGGTGATCGACAGGTCGACGGGCAGGCGCTGCGCGATGCTCTCGGCGACCGGGAGCTGGGTGAACCAGGAGCGGCCCAGGTCTCCGGTGAGCGCGTTGCCCAGCCAGGTGACGTACTGCTCCAGGAAGGGGCGGTCGAGCCCGAACTCGTGGCTCATCCTGGCGATGTCCTCGGGGGTCGCGGTCTCCCCCAGCACCGCCGCCGCCGGATTGGCGTCGCCCAGCGCGCCCAGCCCGTAGGTGATGAAGGTGGAGACGAGCGCCACGACCACCAGGGCGACCGATCCGCGCGCCACCGCGCGCCACCGGGCGGTCGCCGCGCTCCGGCGGACCCGGGAGGGTCTTGCCGGGGGCGCGGTCACGACGGGCCGGCCGACCTTTTCGTCCCCTCCGCCCTTCCTGGCTCCCCCGGTTTCCCCGTCTTCCCCCGCTCCCCGCGCGGACGCGGGGGCGCGTGATCCCAGCGCGGTCACGGGTTCGTCACCCGTACGCCGTCGAAGCGCTGCACCGCGAGGTTGGTGGGAAGCTCGGAGACCCTGGGGCTGCGAGCGAAGATGCGCGGTGTGGAGAACAGCCAGACGTTGGGCAGTTCCCTGACCCCGATGGCGACCGCGTCCTGGACGGTCTTGGCGTAGCCGGGATCGTCCGGCGGCGTGACGCGGACCCTGTCGAACTGCTCCAGCAGCGCCTTGGGGGTGTTGCGGCCGGGGTTCATCAGGCCCTCCGGCCCGTAGACGACGCCGAGCGCCTGCAGCGGCGACTCTCGGCCGACGAAGGCGTCGGGGGCGAGGGCCACGTTGTGCTGAACGTAGACGAGCTGGGTGTGCTGCGCCGGGGCGATGAGTTTGATCGTGGTCCTGATGCCCGCGGCCTTGAGCTGCTCCTGGACCTGCTCGGGCAGGCCCTCGGGGTCGGCGGTGGTCAGCGGGACGTCGATGCCGTCGGGGAACCCCGCCTCGGCGAGCAGCTTCCTGGCCTTGGCGGGGTCGTGCGGGTAGAGGTTCTCCAGCTCGGGGTTGTAGCCGAGGTGGCCCTTGGGGAACGGCTGCGTGTTGACCTCGCCGACGCCGAATCCCGAGGTCTCCAGCAGCGCCTCACGGTCGACCGCGTACTTCAGCGCCTCGGTGACCTTGGGGTTGTCGAACGGCGCGATCTTGTTGTTGACGTCCAGGACCCGGACCATGAGCGAGGGGATGAGGTCGACCTTCAGCCCGGCCGCCTTGGCCGCGTCGATCTGGGCGGCGGGCAGTATCGCGACGTCGAACTGGCCGGACTGGAGTCCGGCGACGACGGTGGCGGGCTCGGAGACGGTCTTCAGCTCGAACTTGGCCAGGTGGATGTTCGCGACGTCGTAGTAGGACGGGTTGCGGTCCAGGTTGGCGTGCGAGCCGGGAACGAGCTGGGTGAGGGTGAAGGGTCCCGCGCCCGCGGGCTTGGCGCTGACGGCCTTGGCGTCCGCCTCGAAGGCCCGGGGGTTGACGATCATCCCGGTCTTTCCCGCGAGCAGGTTGGGGATCTGGTGGTCGGGCCGGTCGAGCAGGATCCCGAACTCGGTCGGTGAGACGACCTCGACGTCCTTCACCCCGCGCAGCTGGGAGGCGATGAGCGAGTCCTTCTGGTCCCGGCCGCGCAGGAGGTTCTTGCGTACGGCCTCGGCGTCGAGCGGGGAGCCGTCGGAGAAGGTCAGCCCGGCCCTGAGGGTGAAGGTGACCCTCTTGCCGCCGTCGGTGTACTTCCAGGCGGTGGCCAGGCCACCGACGGCGTCGCCCCTGTCGTCCAGGCGGGTGACGGCGCTGTAGACGAGGGACAGGGCGTTGACGTCGTTACCGGCGCTGGAGGTGACGGGATCCCACGTTGTGGGAAGGCTCCAGCCCCATTTGAGGGTGCCTCCCTCCGCGCCGGAGGCGGTGCCCACCGACTGGGTGCCGCCGCCACAGGCGGTCAACGCGAGAACGACCGAGATGAGCAGGGCCAGTGGTCGCAGAAGCCGACGGACAGGCATGACGGGGGTCCTCTCAGGGGAACGAGCCAGATCCCACATGGCAAGATCTTCATTCCACATAGTAGTAATTCCCTAAAAACCCGTCAAGAGTGTAGGAAATAGCTCTCCGCCCTAAGCTGGAACGGTGGACCCGATGAAGCCGAAGCTTGAAGACGCCGCCCGCAGGGGCACCCAGGCGATCGAACGCGCCATCGCGGTGCTGCGCGCGTTCGAGCGGTCGACGACGCTCTCCCCCACCGAGGTGGCGCAGCGGCTTCACCTGCCGGTCAGCACCGCCCATCGCATCGTCCGCGCCCTGCACGCGGCGGGCATGCTCGGCCAGGATCCGGTGACCGAGCGCTACCACCTCGGGATCACCACCGCCACGCTGGGCCGCCTCGCCCTGGAACGCCTCGGCGCGACCACGATGCTCCCCGAACTCGAGGCCCTGCGCGACCTGACCGGGGAGGCCGTCAACCTGGGGGTGCGCATCGGCGACGAGGTGGCCGTGCTGCTCCAGGTCCCCTCACGACAGCCGCTCCGCTACGAGCAGGAGCCCGGCCAGCGCAACCCGATCCACGTGTGCGCGATGGGCAAGGCCCTGCTCGCCTTCGGGGATCCGAGGGTGGGCATGGAGGAGCCCTTCGCCCGCTACACCGACACCACGATCACCACCCGGGCCGGCCTGGAGACCGAACTCGACCGCATACGCGCCCGGGGTGCGGCCGTCAACTTCGAGGAGCGCGTCGCCGGGGTCCGGGCCGTGGCCGTCCCGGTCCGCGACGGCCACGGCAACGTGCTGGCCGCGCTCGCCATCCAGGGCCCGGCGGTACGGCTGGGTGACGACCGGCTCCCGGAGCTGACCGCCCGGCTCACCGCCACCGCCCGACGACTCGGCTCCTTCGGCCACGACCTCCAGGTCCCCGCACCCGCGCACGCCTCCGCGAGCGGCTCGTGAACACCCCGCACGCCTCCCCCTTCGGCCTGTGGAACGCCTCCCGGGTTTTCTCGCGCCCGCCCGCCTCGCCTTTCCGCCGGGTCACGAGTGTGCGAAGGGGGGCGTCGAGACGACGGCCGCCCGGGACCGTACGGCACGAACCCACCCGACACGGCGCAACACGACGCTGCACGACTCACGGGGGCGGATGTCCCGAATGCCGAGTTAAATGGAATTTAATGAGAAAAAACCTATAAGACCCAAAACAGTCGAGAATCGCCGACCATCTCCTCACACCGATCACCACGCGCGTTAACCGTGGCCGCAATCTGCCACTCCACCTGCATCCGAGGTCTTGCGCCCCTGCCGTGAACAATGATTAGGTCGCTTACATGAAGGGCGTGCCAACATATACGGCGATTGAAATTCAGGGCGAATTAGCCGCGACTCGTCCACGACGACCCTCCTCCAGACCCTGATCGCCAGACCGACCTCAACCACTTGATCAGGGGTGGCGAGGCGTTCTCGCACCATCTCCCACCATCACTCATCGACATCCCTCGATATTGGACCGTTCCATCGATCGGGAACGGCCGGTGACGGCACGAATGCCGCCTCGCGTCCCCGGACGTCGAGGACCTCTTTCTCGATCGACGCATCACCGAAGACCACGCGTTTATTCGCGAGAACCCTCACGTGCGTGATCGCCCGGGAGTTCAATTCACCATCTCCGAACTCTCATTCAGCACGAACATTTAGGTGTTCTCGACCTCGGGTCATTTGGAGGCCCCTCCATGACGAGTTCGCTTTCCGATGTCCAGAGTTCCTTTCCCGAGCCGTCGGCTCCTGAGCCGGCGACCGGCGAAGGCTCCCGTTCACCCATGCCCGGCCTCACCGCGGCCTTCGACCCCGAGCGTTTCCACGACGGCGCCATGGACATCGTCGGCCGTCTGACGACGTATCTGGGCGACCGGTCGGTCCGAGGACTCGATCTCCTCGATCCCGCGGTGCTGCTGAAGGCCGCGCGGGGGCTGATGACCCCGGAACGGCGGCGCATCGCCGACTTCGACGCCGAGCGGGTGAACCAGATCGTCGACCTGTACACGGGGACCGGCATCCCCGTCTACTCACCCGGCTACATGGGACGGCAGTTCTCCGGCGTGGTGCCGCTGGCCAGCCTCATCGACCTGGTCGGCTCGGTGGTCAACCAGCCCTCCTCCTTCTACGAGGCAGGGCAGCTCCCCAGCGTCGCCGAGCGGCTCATGGCCGAGGAGCTCAACGGGTTCATCGGCTGGGACCGTGACCGGTTCGCCATGGTGACGACCTCGGGGGGCTCCCTCGCCAACCTGACCGCGCTGCTCGCCGCCCGCAACCGCGCCTTCCCGCAGATCTGGACCCGCGGTGTGGGCGCCCTGCCGGGTCCCCCGGCCATCGCGGTCAGTGAGGAGGCCCACTACAGCGTGACCCGGGCGGCAGGGGTCCTCGGCATCGGAGAAGGACAGATCATCCGTCTCCCCGTCGATCAGGCCGGGCGGATCCGCCCGGAGCTGGCCGGCCCGGCGCTGGACGAGGCCTACCGGCGCGGTCTGCGGCCGTTCTGCCTGGTGGCCTCGGCCGGGACCACCTCGGTGGGCGCCTTCGATCCGCTGGAGGAGCTCGCCGCCGTGGCGCGCCGGCATGGGCTCTGGCTCCACGTGGACGGGGCGCACGGGGCGAGCCTGCTGCTGTCGGACCGGCACAGGCACCGGCTGCGCGGCATCGAGCAGGCCGACTCCCTGACCTGGGACGCCCACAAGATGCTGTTCATGCCGTCGCCGTGCACGCTGCTCTTCTACCGCGACGGCGCGGCGGCGCGCGGCGCGTTCCGGCAGCGGGCCAGCTACGTCTTCGACGAGGAGCCCGACGTCTACAGCGCCTACGACAGCGCGGACAAGAACCTCGAGTGCACGAAACGCCCGATGATCATGCCGCTCTGGACGGTCTGGTCGGTCTACGGCCCGGCGCTGTTCGCACAGCGGATCGACCGGCTGTGCGAGGTGACCCGGCAGGCGCACCGGATGCTCGCCGCCGAACCGGACTTCGCCGTGGCGCACGAGCCGGAGTCCAACATCCTGTGCTTCCGATACCTGCCGGACGACCTGGAACCGGCGACCGCGCACCGGCTGCAGCTGGAGATCCGCAACCGGATCCGGGGCGGCGGGCGCTTCTTCATCTCCAAGGTCGACATCGACAAGGTGGCGGCGCTGCGCGTGGTGGTGATGAACCACCTGATCGACACGGGCCACCTGACCATGCTCATCGACGAGATCAGGGACATCGGGCAACGGGTGCTGCGTGCGAGCACCGCGACCCGCGACGACCAGCGGAACAGGAGCCATTCATGACCATGACGGATGTGGACCTCGCCAGCTCGGTGGAGCTGGCGGCACGGCTGATCCCCGAGGAGGAGCTGCGGCCCCGCTCGGTGGACGACGTCATCGGGCTGCCATCGTTCGCGGGCAAGCTGGAGGAGTGCGGGCGGCTCACCGGAGCCCCGTACTGCGAGTCCCCGCTCGACCTCCAGAACGCGCTGGTGTTCCGCCGGCTTCAGCAGCTCGTCGGCATCGCCCTGCTCAACCCGCTGTGGCGCGAGCGGCTGCACTACTTCGGGATCCGCGACGCCCCCGCCGACATGTCCGAGTGGGAGCGGATCCCCCTGTCGGACAAGACCGTGCAGCGTGACATGTTCATGGGCGCGCGGGCCGGGATGGTCGTGCCGCTCGACCGCGGCGGGTTCGAGGTGGTGGCCAGCGGCGGCACCGGTGACGGCATGCCCCTGGAGATCGTGTACTCCCTGCGGGAGCTGCGCGACACCTACCGCATCTCCGGGGCGTTCATGGGCGCCTACCAGCTCGGCCGCTACCTGCGTGGCCCCGCGCCGCGCTGGCTGTTCACCACGCTGGCCGACTACCAGATGTGGAGCAGCGGGACCATGGTCGGCGGCGTCCTGTCCCACGTCCCCGAGGTCAACTACATCGGTGCGGGTCCGGTGAGCGCGCCGGTGCTGGAGCACATGTTCTCCTACCCGGGCCACAAGGCGCTGATGGGCATCACCGCGGGCATCGCGCTCCTGCCCGAGCTGGGCGCGGGCCTGTCCCCGCAGGCCAGGGCGAGCTTCCGGGTCGCGATGTACGGCAGTGGCTCCCTGCCCCAGCGCAAGCGCGACGAGTTGCAGGCGTTCTTCCCCAACGTGTCGATCCTCAGCTACTTCGCCGCGACCCAGGCCGAGTGCGTCGGGCTCCAGCTCGACCACGCCTCACCGGCGCTCTCCGCCGTGCCGGGGCTGCACCTGGTGGAGATCGTGGACGAGCACGGCCGTGCCGTCGCCGAGGGCGAGGAGGGCGAGCTGGTCGTCACCCGGCTGCACTCCGACGAGACGCCGCTGCTCCGGCTCAAGCTCGGCGATCGGATGATCCGCCGCCCCGCCCTGAACGGGCCGGGGCTGCGCACCGAGCGGTTCGAGTTCGCCGGGCGCACCGCCGACGTGCTGCACCTCAACGACAGCCAGTACTCGGCGACGCTCGCGTACGCGGCCCTGCGCGGGCGGCTGCGCTCGACGACCGGTGTCGACCTGGACCTGGTCGCGCACGAGGTCCAGTTCCACAACCACCGCGAGGACCGGACCCTCACCCTGCTGGTCGCGGTGGACGACGCCGAGGGGACGGCCGCCGCCGTCGAGCACGCCCTCGGCCCGAGCGGGACGCGGCAGCTGTTCACCCAGGCTCTGCCGAGCTCCCTGTCGCTCTTCAACGACCGGGAGGCGACCGCGGCGGCGATCGAGCAGACCGGATACGGGTTCCGGCTGGTGTTCGTGCCCCGCTCCTCACCACAGATCGAGCGGACCACCGTCGGCAAGACACCGCTGGTCAGGGACCGGGGCTGAGTGGTGGCCCGCAGACCGCAATCACATCCGACAAGGGAGGATCGATGCAAGACAGGATCAGCATCGTCGTGATGGTCGACGCCGTCGGGGCGTTGTCCGACCGGACGCTGCACAACGGCAATATCTCGCTCGTCGACGACAGCGCGGCGGGAAGCAGGCACAAGGGGACCCCCGACCTCGTCACGGTGGTCACCCCGGGGCAGATCGTCCAGTGGACGCCCATCCACGTGGACGTGCAGACCCCGGTCGAGATCCAGGCCATCGAGTTCCTGTCCGGTGCCCCGGCCCCGCCCGCGGCCGGCCAGGCCGCGTCACCGCACCCGGTGGGGCACTCCGCCGTTCCGGCACCCGGTGTCGTGTCCGGGGCGGCGGTCGACGCCATGGGCTCCAACGGATACGAGAACCACGACCTGCTGGTGTGGGAGGGCGTCGTGCCCTACGACATGACGCCCGGTGTCCCGTACCGCTACCGGCTCTCCGTCAGGCTCCACGAAGGACCCAACAGCGTGCTGTCCATCGACTCGCCCGCGCTGCTGCGCGTGTGAGCCACGTTTCGCGAAAGGCGGTCTCATGGCCCAGCAACACGGGATCATCGTGCTCTTCGACGTCGAGAACGCGCTCAAGACGCGATCGCTCGACGGCAACACGTACTGGTTCGACAACATGAAGCTGTTCGGCTCGACCGGGGTGGGCACCGAGCGGCTGGTGACGATCGTGCCCGGCACCCATTTCCTCGACGGGTCGCAGGCGACCGAGCAGGTGCTCAACTGGTTGCCCGCGGCGCTGGGTTCGATCCCGCCGACGGTGCCACGCAACTACCTCGCCGAGCAGGAGCGCGCCGACGACCAGCGCACGCTGAACGAGCTCGCCTCGCTCAACGCCGAGGGCGGCGTGAGCGAGGGCGATCTCAAGCGGCTGCAGCGGCGGGTCGGCAAGCACGCAGAAAAGCGCGGCGGCGGGCGCGGCCTCACCGACGCCAAGCTGCTGGACGTCACCGGCAAGACCACGAGCGGCTCCGGCGCCTACAACTACCCTGCCCCGGTGATCACCGACATCACCGGCCAGGCCGTGAGCGAGAAGATCATGTATCCGGCCCAGTACGGGTCCCCCGACATGATCTACGACGGCTGGTACTGGGCCGCGACCGTGGACACGAGCCGGCCCGGGGTCTATCCGTACACGATGCACATCCAGCTGCACGAGCTGGTCGAGCGGGGCGGCGAGATGGTCTGGGAGTCGGTGGACCTGACCTGCGAGTCCAGCCTCAAGATCATCAACGATCCGAAGCGCAACGGGTTCACCGGCGCCGGACTGGGCGCGCTCCCCCTGCCGCCCGTCCCCGCCGCCGGCTGACCTGTCCGAGTCGGAACACCTTCGAGCGGAGGAACCGCATGCCCCCGAGGAACAAGCAGCCAGAAAGCCGGACCGCCAAGCCCACCCGGCCCGTGACGATCACCGCGGTGGTCGACCCCGTGGCCGCGCTGGCGTCGGAGAGCCTCGACGACAGCCTCTACTTCTACGACACCAACAAGACCGCGGGATCCACCGGTTTCGGCACCCCCGAGCTGCACAGCCGGGTGCGCAAGGGCGACACCCTGCTGTGGAACGTGATCCCGCTGGAGTGCGAGACCTACGTCTCCCTCGCCGGCATCGAGATCGACCCGCGGGTCGCCGAACCCACGCAGAAGGTGTATCCCGGCACCGACATCGTGTTCTGGACCGCCGAGGTGAAGCAGGACCTCACCGAACCGGTCCCGTACCGGCTCCTGTTCCTGCTCGGCACCGTCAGCACACCGTTCACCGCCACCGCCCGACCGGCCCTGGCCGGTCCCGTCACCGAGGAAAAGGAGGGCCGATGACCCAGGCGTACGCGGCCACCGACTTCACCGATCGTGGCCAGCTCAACTCCGTCCAGCTGAACGTGGTGACCCTCGTCGACATGGAGAGGGCCGCCGCGACGAAGTCCCTGGACGGCTGTCTCTACATGATGGACAACAGCGTCGGCGGGGTCGGGCAGGGCACCGATCACCTGGAGACCATCTGCAAGCAGGGGCAGGTGGTCAACTGGATCATCCGCCCCATCGACATGCACCGCCGCGCGGACGGCACCTGGCCTCCGATGCCGAAGATCAACAACTTGGTCTTCCTCGACATCGAGAAGGGTGACGAGGACGACGTCGCCGAACGCCGGATCATGACCGAGCTCAAGGTCTACGGCGCCCCCGACCGGATGCGCGACCAGTACACCGCCGTCTACTACTACTGGGCCGGGGCGGTGATGAGCGAAGCCCGGCCGGGCCTCTACCGCTACCGATTCGTCCTGGAGCTGGAGAAGGAGCACGGCACCGACAAGCTGTACCTGAACTCGCCCCGCTACCCCGCCCTGCGGGTCCTGCCCGTCTGACCCTCTGCGGGGTCGCGAGCGCGATGTGGCCCCGCGAGAGTGCCGGAGAGTGAAGGTGGGAGGTCATGGTCGTCGGGCGGCGGCCATGGCCGGCGGGTGCGGGACACGCGAGATCCTCGTGGCCTTCCTGCTGGGAAGGCCACGCCCTGGGAGATACGCTTGATCGGAGATCGGCCCGCGTCCCGTTCGGCCCGCGTGATCGGGGCTGTGATCGAGACGATGCCCGGCCGCGCGACGAACGGAGCGCCATGACGACCACCATCACCGTGATCGGTGGCCCCACGGCCCTGCTGGAGCTCGGCGGGCTGCGCATTCTCACCGATCCGACCTTCGATCCGCCGGGAGACCACCCCGTCGGGCCGCTCACGCTCACCAAGACCATCGGCCCGGCCCTCTCCCCCGCCGACGTCGGCCGGGTTGACCTGGTGCTGCTCAGTCACGACCAGCATCCCGACAACCTGGACAGGCTGGGCCGTCAGGTGATGTCCGCGGCGCCGCTGACCCTGAGCACGCCCGAGGCCGCCGAGCGCACCGGGGTCACCCCGCTGCGCCCCTGGCAGCACCACGATGTCGGCCGCCTCCGCGTCACCGCCGTTCCCGCCCTGCACGGCCCGCCGGGATGCGAGCCCTTCGTCGGTCAGGTCACCGGCTTCGTGCTCAACGGCGACGGGCTGCCCACCGTCTACGTCAGCGGGGACAACGCGTCGCTGGAGTGCGTGGAACTCATCGCCGGGCGGTTTCCCGCCGTCGACGTCGCCCTGCTGTTCGGCGGCGCCGTCCGCACGCCCATGATCGACGATCGCCTCACCCTGAACGCCGCCGAGATGGTGACCGCCGCGCGCCTGCTGGAAGCCCGGCAGGTCGTGCCGCTCCACGTCGAGGGCTGGACCCACTTCACCGAGAACCAGTCGGACGTGCTCGCCGCCTTCTCCGAGGCCGGTCTCGGCCACCTGCTCGTCTCCCCCGCCCCCGGACGATCGGTTTCGCTGGGCCTGCCCGAGGGACGGTCATCCCAGGTGCGGTAGGCGATCCCGTGGTGCGATGAGACGAGCCGACCGGCGGAACCTGGCGGCAATGCCGGATGACCGGCAGAAATAAACCTCCGCCTCGCCCGGTTGCCGCCTACATGGCTGATGACGACATCCGCGGGACGGCCCGCGGCTCTTCCGAGGTGCCCCTGTCGATCCTGGAGCTGGCGACCGTCGGTTCCGGCGTGACACCCACCGAGACCCTGCGAGCGAGCACCGAACTGGCCAGGCGTGCGGAGAAGTGGGGTTATCACCGGATCTGGGTGGCCGAGCACCACGGTATGCCGTCCGTGGCCAGTTCCTCGCCCGCCGTGTTGATCGCCCATCTCGCCGCCGCGACCAGAAGCATCCGGCTGGGGTCCGGCGGTGTCATGCTGCCCAACCACGCCCCGCTCGTCGTCGCCGAGCAGTTCGGCACCCTGCACGCGCTGCATCCGGGCCGCATCGACCTCGGGCTCGGCCGGGCCCCCGGCACCGACCCCGCCACGGCGAGGGCCCTGCGCGGGCGGCACGGCCTGGACGCCGACGACTTTCCCGAGCAGCTGGCCGAGCTGACGGCCTTCCTGGACGGCGCGTTCCCGCACGGCCACCCTCTGGAGCGGGTCGTCGCGGTGCCCCGCTCCCCCGAGTCGGGCCGCCCGCCGATCTGGCTGCTCGGCTCCAGCGGCTTCAGCGCGCGGCTCGCCGGGAGGCTCGGCCTGCCGTTCGCGTTCGCGCACCACTTCAGCGGTGAGAACACCATCCCCGCCCTGGAGCTGTACCGGTCGTCCTTCGAGCCCTCCGCCGTCCTCGACCGGCCGTACGCGATGATCGGCGTCTCCGCGGTCGCCGCCGACACCCCCGAGCAGGCACTGCGCCTGGCCCGCTCCGGCGGGCTGTCCATGCTGCGGCTGCGCCGCGGGGCCCCGCAGCCGATCCCCACGCCCGAGGAGGCGGAGAACCACCCGTACAGCCCGATGGAGCGCGACTTCCTCGACGACTACCTGTCCAAGCTGGTGCTGGGGGACGCCGCCGGAGCGCGGCAGGGGCTCGAGGATCTTCGCAAGCGCACCGAGGCCGACGAGTTGATGATCACCACGATGGTCCACGACTCCGCCGCCCGGATCCGCTCCTACGAGCTCATCGCGCAGGCGTACGACCTCATCGGCGGCTCCTGACCAGGCTGGGGCGCGGAGCACGCGCATCGCCTGGTTTTTGCGTATCTGCGCCGGTAAAGACCTCAATCTCCACCGAAACTGCACAGAAGGCCGTTACGCTCCGGGAGCATGATCAGATCGAGATGGGTGGGCCCGCTGGTCTGGCTGGCGGTGCTGCCCTTCGCGGCCTGGGCGTTGCTCAGGGCCGGCGGCTGGACCCCGGTCTGGCAGTGGGTGGCCCTGGTGGCGTTCACCCCGTACGTGGCGGCGGCCTCGGCGATCCCGCTGCTCCTCGCCCTGGGACTGCGCCGCTGGGCGGCCGCGGCCCTCGCCCTGGTCACGAGCGCGACGCTGGCGACGGTCGTGCTCCCCCGCCACTTCGGCGACGACGACCAGCCCTCGGCCGACGGAGGACGGCTCCGGGTGCTCGCCGCGAACCTCGCCGTCGGCGCGGGCGACACCGACGTCCTGATGAGGCTGGTGGGCTCCCTCGGCCCCGACGTACTCGCCCTCCAGGAGGTCACCCCGGCCGCGCGCGACCGTCTGGAGGCGGCCGGGCTGCGCCGGTACATGCCCCACGTCGTGGACCGCGCGGTCGACGGAGTGTGGGGCTCGGGCATCTACTCCAAGAACCCCATCACCGAGAAGCCGCTGATCGCGCTGGGCAGGTTCCGGCAGGCGCGAGGGGTGATCAAGCACCCGAGCGGCCACGAGATCGAAGTCGTCTCGGTCCACCCCTGCGCGCCTCGGTACGGCGACAGGGTGCCGTGCTGGGAGCAGGGACTGCGGGCGCTGCCCAGGGCGGGCGGCGAGCTGCGGGTGCTCGCCGGAGACTTCAACGCCACCCTCGACCACCGGCCGGTACGCGACCTGCTCGACAGCGGTTACCGCGACGCGGCCGACGTCACCGGGCACGGCCTGACGCCCACCTGGCCGCGGCAGGGCTGGGAGCCCGTCCCCGGGGTGACGATCGACCACGTGCTCGCCGACTCACGCATGGCGATCAGGACCTTCGGCGTCCACCACCTCCCGCACACCGACCATCGTCCGGTCTTCGCCGAGCTGGGCCTGCCCCGCTTCACCAAGCGCTGACCTCGGCCCAACTCGCCAGACCGGGATCCGACGGGTCCGTCCGCACCGAGCGGCACCGGCACGGACCGGCGATCCTCACCGGCGAGGATCGCCGGTCCCGGCCGATCGGACGAGACCGGCCCGCCTCATGGATGCCGATCCCGGCCGATCCGACAGGAGCGGCCCGCCTCATGGACCGCCGAGCGGGGGCCGGGTGGTCACCGCGTTCCTCGAACGAGACCCGCCGAGGAACAGAAGCAGGGCGAGGACGGCGTACGGCACCGCGGAGGCGGTGAAGATCGCGGCATGGCCGACGAGCGCCGAGGCCGCGGCGTACGCGCCGTAGACGAGGACGGCGCCCAGCTCTGTGCCCAGCCCGGCCAGCGAGGTGACGGTGGCGCGCGCCGGGCCCGCGATGCTCTCCTGGAGCCGCACGTCGGCCAGCACGGTCGCCATCTGGAAGACGCAGAAGGCCACCGCGAGAGCGACGAACCCCGCCGCGACGCCGCTGAGCACGCCCGCGCCGAGCGCGAGCGCACCGAACGCGAGAAGCGCGGCGAACTCCCGGTCGGTGAAGCTCCGCCCGGCCGCCGCGAGCACGCCACCTGCCGCGACACCCACGGAGACCAGAAGCACCAGGAGCGGCACGACGTGCGTGGCGACGCCGGTGCCGACCGCGAGCAGCGGGGTGTACTCCTCCAGCGAACCCCACAGGGCCGTTACGGCCGGTACCAGCAGCAGCGCCCGGCGCGTCGGCCGGTCGACGCGCGCGGCCCGCAACCCTTCGCGCAGGATCGCGGCGTAGCCACCGGCCGGTGTCTCCTCATCGTCGGCCTCCTCGCGTTCCCCGCGTTCCTCCTCGGGGCGTACGCGACGCTCGGGAAAGGCGAGCGCGGCCGCCGCGGCGAGCACGCACGCCAGGACGCTGCCCGCGGCGACCAGCGGGTAGCCGCCCACGGCGAACACCGGGGCGGCCACGGCCATGGACACCATGACGGCACCCGTGCCGACCGCGCGGGCACGCCCCATGACCGCGGCGTAACGGACGGCCGCGCCCAGGCGGTCGAGCTCGGTGTAGACCAGCGCCTCCAGCGCGCCCGACTGCAGCGCTCCGGAGGCACCCCACAGCACGAAGCCCGCGGCGAACACCCAGTAGGAGGGGGCTGCGACCCACAGGAGGAAACCGGCCGCGGCGAGCAATGGCGCCAGGGCGAGCAGCGCGCGTCGCGAGACGGCGTCGGCCCACACTCCGGAGGGGACCTCCAGCACGACGGAGGTGACCGACCAGATCGCCAGGAGCGAGGAGATCTCGGCGGTCGACAGACCCGTGTCGACGAACAGCAACGCGTAGAACGGGTAGAACAGGACGAACTCATCAAGGAAGGTGTAGACGTAAAGCGTCGCGGCGAGGCGCTTCGCACGCCCTTCGGGCGCACGGAGAAAAGAAGAAGTGGTCATGGGGTCCTTCTCGCGAGGGCTGTGCGGACTCGGGATGCTCGGCATCTCCGGAGGCCCACGGCAGCTCGCGCCGGACCGACCGATCGTTCAGGATCAATGTCGCCAGGTCATGTCACAGACCATACAGTCGCCCAGCCCGCTATGGCCTCCCCTTTTTTCCTCTCCAGGACGAAACGTCACTTGGTCGGGGAGGCGGCGTCGCGAGCACGGCGGGCGGGTCCGTCTCGCCTCCGCCTTTTCGGGTGCGCGGGTGTGTGCGGGAAACCCGGTGGGGGCCGGTCAGAACTCGTCGTGCCCGGAGACCTGGCCGATCGGGAAGACGTGCCTGCTCGCGGCACAGATGGTCTCCAGGACGTGGACGGGGACGCCCTCGTCGGAGTAGCCGGTGCGAAGGATGTGGACGACCCACTCCCCCGGTTCGAGCTCCAGGGTCTCGTACTCGAAGGAGGTCGGCGGGCGGGCCGTCAGGCTCTCCTCGGCGTGGCCGAAGGTGTGGCCGAGGGCGATCAGTGCCGCCTGCAGTGACGGCTTCACGAACCCCGGCTCGGCGAGACGGGTGCCCCCGAACAGGTCCGCCCGGAAGTAGCTGGTGGCGACGCGCACCGGGATCCCGTCGGCCGTCATCATCTTCCTGCGGGCGATCACCTCGGCACCGGGTTCGACGCGCAGGCGCGCGGCCACGTGTTCACCGGCCGGTTCCGGTCCCACATAGAGCATCCTGCGGCCGGGCGTGACGCCCTGCCTTTCCGCCTCGGCGAGGAACAGGGACGCCGAACCTCGATCGGCGGGGTCGGTGGGCAGCGCCCGCCGCACCACGACCTTCGGCTCATGGATCATGGGCCCCTCGGGGACCCGCGCCGCCGGTCCCTTCCTCATCTGGGAGATGCGGCCGGGGGACACGCCCAGGCTCGCCGCTATCTCCTCCAGGCCCATCCCGGAGTCACGGGCCTCGGCGATCGCCTGACGACGCATCTTCGCCGCTTCCGCGACGAGTCCCTGTTCTTCGGTCATGAGGCGGCTCAGAACCCGCGCGCGCTCGATGGGGTCGCTCAGCCCGGAAACGTCGTGCAGCGTCTTCAGGTCCATCGGGGGCCGCCTCCTCGCGCTCGACACCACCGGGAATTTTAGCCCCCCTATTTTGGTGCGGTGACACTGCCTGGCGGGCTGGAAAGGCTGTCTTACCCATCCGTTCACTCCGAGGAGGGGATTCGCGGTCAGTGGGCATTCTGGCCTGGTGGTTACACCATGCCGACCGTCAAATCAGTTGCCGACGCCGCAGCCTGGTGCGGAAACTGGATGGTCGCCCGCGTCACGCGGGTGGCGGTGATCCGACGGGGCACCACCTGGAGCGGTGGTACGGGAGAGACCGGTTGGGAGGGATGGCGCTCCGGCCTGCCCTGCCCCGGACGGCTCTCACCTCGTCAGAACACCGTGAGGAGCGTGCCGCCTACCGATGCCCCCTGACACCGGAAACACCTCAGCGAGTACCAACAACGCCGACAATACCGACACCACTGACGCCTCCGCCACCAACCCGGCCTCCCTGACTTCGCGGCCCCTCCCCTCGCGCCGCGCCGGGGCGGCCTCCCTGTGGCGGCTGAAGTCCTACCTCCGCCCGTACGTCGCCCGCCTCGTCGCCATCTGGGTGCTGTCCCTCACCGCGGTCGCGATCGGCATCGCCATCCCGCTGATCGGCAGAGAGATCATCGACGGTCCCGTCGCCCGCGGCGAGGCAGGGGCCGTGCCACCCCTCGCACTGCTCGCCTGCGCGCTGGGCGTGATCGAGGCACTGCTCGTCTTCTTGAGGCGGTGGCTGCTGGCCGCCGCCGTCCTCGGCCTGGAGACCAGCCTCCGCGACGACATCTACGGCCACCTCCAGCGGCTGCCGATGGGATTCCACTCCTCCTGGCAGTCGGGCCAGCTGCTGTCCCGGGCGACGACCGACCTGTCGACGATCCGGCGTTTCCTCGGCTTCGGCCTGCTCTTCCTCGTCCTCACCACCGTCCAGATCGCGACGGTGACCGGGCTGCTGCTCCACATGTACTGGCCGCTCGGGTTGCTGGTCGTCGCCTCGGCGGTGCCGATCATGGTCACCACCCTGCGCTTCGAGCGCGAGTACATCACCATCTCCCGCCGGGTCCAGGACGAGCAGGGCGACCTCGCCACGGTCGTCGAGGAGTCCGCGGCCGGCATCCGCACGATCAAGGCGTTCGGCCGCGGCCCGTACGTCTCCGGAATCTTCGAGAAAGGGGCGTTGAAGGTCTACGGGACCTCCATGGAGAAGGTCCGCCTGTCGGCCAGGTTCTTCACCTTCCTTGAGGTGATCCCGAACATCACCCTCGCGCTCGTGCTGCTGCTCGGGGCCCTGGCGGTCGGCTCCGGCACACTGACGCTGGGCACACTGGTGGCCTTCGCCACCCTGATGCTGCAACTGGTCTGGCCCATCTCCGCGCTCGGCTTCATCCTCACGATGGGCCAGGAGGCGATGACCGCGGCGGACCGGGTGATGGAGGTGCTCGACACCGAACCGGAGATCGTCGGAGGCACCGCCGTGATCGAACGGCCCCGAGGGCACCTGCGCTTCGAGGGGGCGGGGTTCACCTTCCCCGGTGACAGGAAACCCGTGCTCCGCGACGTCTGGCTGGAGGTACGGCCGGGAGAGACGGTCGCGGTCGTGGGCGCGACCGGGTCGGGCAAGACCACGCTGACCTCCCTGGTGCCACGGCTGCACGACGCCGACACCGGCCGGGTCACGATCGACGGGGTCGACGTCCGCGACCTGCCGCTGCCCACGCTGCGCTCGATGGTCGCCACCGCCTTCGAGGAACCGACGCTGTTCTCGATGAGCGTCAGGGAGAACCTCACGCTGGGACGGCACGACGCGAGTGAGGAGGAGATAGAGCAGGCGCTGCGGATCGCCCAGGCCGGGTTCGTCCACACGCTGCCGTGGGGGCTGGAGACCAGGATCGGCGAGCAGGGTATGTCCCTGTCCGGCGGCCAGCGCCAGCGGCTCGCGCTGGCACGCGCGGTTCTCAGCCGTCCCAGGATCCTCGTGCTGGACGACACGCTGTCGGCCCTCGACGTCGAGACCGAGGCCTTGGTGGAGGAGGCGCTCCGGCACGTGCTGCGCGAGGCGACCGGGATCGTCGTCGCCCACCGGGCCTCCACCGTACTCCTCGCCGACAGGGTGGCCCTGCTGCTCGACGGCACGATCGCGCACGTCGGCGAGCACCACGAGCTCATGGCGAGCGTGCCCGAGTACCGCGCGCTGCTGTCGGCCGCCCCGGACACCGAGGAGGCGCGGCTGTGAGCGTGACCGAACCTTCCACACATCCCCCGGCGGAACCTTCCGGCACCGAGAGCACGAGCGGGTCCCGGGAGTGGCGGGGCGTCGCGGCCGAGAACCAGGAGGAGCTGTCGGCGCAGGTGTCGTTCCTGCTGCGTGACAGGTCCAGGCGGCTGCTCGGCGACCTGCTGCGCCCGTACCGAGGCAAGCTCGTCCTGCTCGTCGTCATCATCGTGACCTGCAACGCCGCCTCGCTCTCCATCCCCTACCTGGTCAAGGTGGGCATCGACGCGGGCATCCCGCCGATGGTGGCGGGCGCGGGGCCGCGAACGCTGGTGACGGTCGTCGTGGCGATCCTGGCGGCGGCGGCCGTCCAGCTGGTGACCCGGCGGATATTCCTCAGGATGGCCGGGCGCATCGGCCAGAGCATCCTGCTGGAACTGCGGCGGCGGGTGTTCGTCCACTTCCAGAGGCTGTCGCTCTCGTTTCACGAGGACTACACCTCGGGCCGGGTCGTCTCCCGGCTCACCTCCGACATCGACGCCATCTCCGAGATGCTGCAGTCGGGTTTCGACGACCTCGTCACCGCCGTGCTGACACTGGTCGGCACGGCGGTCCTGCTGCTCGTCCTGGACGTCCACCTCGGCGTGGTCGCGCTGCTGCCGCTGCCGGTCCTGATGCTGTTCACCGGCTGGTTCCGGCGGCAGTCGAGCATCGTCTACCGCAGGACCCGGGAGACCGTGGCGCTGGTGATCGTCCACTTCGTGGAGTCGATGGCCGGCATGCGCGCGGTCCAGGCGTTCCGCGGGGAGCCGCGCAACCAGGCTATCTTCTCCCAGCTGAACGCCGACTACCGCGACGCCAACCGGCGGAGCATGCACCTGGTCGCGATCTTCTCTCCGGGCGTCAAGCTCATCGGGAACGTGACGATCGCGGCCGTCCTGCTCTACGGGGGCACGCTCGCGATCCAGGGCGAGGTCACGGTGGGCGTACTGGCCGCCTTCCTGCTCTACCTGCGCCAGTTCTACGAGCCGATGCAGGAGATCAGCCAGTTCTACAACACGTTCCAGTCGGCCGGTGCGGGGCTGGAGAAGCTCTCCGGCGTGCTGCAGGAACGCCCCACGGTGGCCGAGCCCGATGACCCGGTGGCGCTGGAGCGGCCACGCGGGAGGATCGAGTTCCAGGGGGTGCAGTTCTCCTACCTGGACGGCACCCCCGTGCTGCCCCGGCTGGATCTGGTGGTCCCCGCCGGGCAGACCGTGGCGCTCGTCGGCACCACGGGGGCGGGCAAGACCACGCTGGCGAAGCTGGCCTCCAGGTTCTACGACCCCGTCTCGGGGCGGGTATTGCTGGACGGGGTCGACCTGCGCGACCTCGGCGAGGAGACACGGCACGCCGCGGTGGTCCTGGTCACCCAGGAGAACTTCCTGTTCAGCGGGTCGGTGGCGGACAACATCAGGTTCGGCCGGCCCGGCGCGAGCATGGCCGACATCGTGGCGGCGGCCCGCTCGATCGGCGCCGACACGTTCGTCTCCGCGCTCCCCGAGGGGTACGACACCCAGGTCGGCAAGCACGGCGGCCGGCTGTCGGCCGGGCAGCGGCAGCTGGTGGCGTTCGCCAGGGCGTTCCTCGCCGACCCGGCGGTGCTGATCCTCGACGAGGCGACGTCCAGCCTGGACGTCGCCGGCGAGCGGCTGGTACAGCGGGCGATGCGGACGATCCTGGCGGACCGGACGGCTCTGATCATCGCGCACCGCCTGTCGACCGTCGAGATCGCCGACCGGGTGCTGGTGATGGACGGCGGCAGGATCACGGAGGACGGCCCGCCCGGCGAGCTCGTCGAGCGGGCGGGCCGCTACGCCGACCTGCACCGCGCCTGGCTCGACAGCGTCTCCGACCACCGCGACGTCCCCGGCTGACCCACCCGGCGGCAGGGAGGGCTCCCACTCCCGCGCCGCCGCCTTCCCTCGCTCCCCGACCCTGGAATTCCGTACCCCGCCTCCAGAACCGGGGTACGGAATTCCGGGCACACGATTTCCGGCGAACCCTGAACCGCGGGAAGGGCACCCGCGTATCTCAGGACGGAACGGCAGGAATGATCCTTCCCACCCGCAGGAAAGGGGCAGTGATTTCGATGAGCACCCGGCGGTCGCGCAAGCGACGGTCTCTGACCGCCTCCTTGCTGGTCTCCGCCATGCTGACCGCGGGGTGCTCGTCAGCGGCCATGACCACGGAACCCCCCGTCCAGGCGGTGGGACTCGCCGGCGATCGAACCGACGCGGACGTCCGTTTCTCCCAGGAGATGATTCCCCACCACCGGCAGACGATCCAGCTCGCCGACCTGGTGGCCGGCCGGAGCGAGAACCCGTACGTGAACGACCTCGCCGCGAAGATCAAGAAAAAGGAGGCGGCCGACATCGACCTGATGTCCGGCTGGCTGCGGTCGTGGGAGGTCGAGGTACCGGCGGAGGGCGACCACTCCGCGCACGACATGCCGGGCATGCTGTCGGCCACCCAGATCTCCTCCCTGGAGAAACGGTCCGGCGCCGCCTTCGACAAGCTGTGGCTGAGCGTGCTGGGCAAGCACCTCAACAGCGGTGTCCAGATGGCCCAGGTCGCGATCGCGCTGGGCAGGCACCGGCCCACCACCCTCCTGGCGGAGAAGATGGTGACCGAGCAGCGCGCCCAGATCGTCGAGATCGGCGAGAAGCTCGCCTGACCCGTCTCCGGTTCCCGCCGAATCGGCTCCCGGTCGGCCCGGCGTCCCTCTGACCTCGTCTCCGGCCCGTGGCGGGGTCTGCTCGGGCTCACCGTTCCCCCGGAGCGGCGAGCCGTCCGGGAACGACCTGTCCTCCGTGGGTACGCGGCCCCCCAAAAAGGGCATAAGCGCGAGGCACAGCCGGGTCGCGGTGGTGGCGGTGACGCCGAGCGGCGCCCGGTGTGGCGAGCAGAATGGCGGCAGACCACCCGATCCCCCGCTGGAGGTCTCATGAGCACGACCCGAAGGCGCCCTGTCCTCGCGGACTCCGTCCGGATCACCGAGGGCGCCGTGGAGATCCTCGACCGCCGGGTCTATCCCTTCGAGCACCGCTGGGTGCGCTGTACCACCAGCGAGGACGTCGCGGTGGCCATCGAACGGATGGTCACCCAGAGCACCGGCCCCTCGTTCGCGGCGACCGCCGGAATGACACTGGCCGCCCGCGAGGCGCGGGGCGAGCCGCCGGGCCGGGCCGCGGCGCGGCTGCGCGAGGCGGGCGACCGGCTGATCGCGACCCGGCCCACGAACAACCACATCCGCGACGCCGTCGAGGCCGTCCTCGCCGCCACGGTGAACGGGCCACTGCCGCAGGCCTGCGGGGACGAACTGGTGGAGGCCGTGACCCGGGCGGCGTCCGAGCACGACGCGGCCTACCTGGCGAGCAGCGCGGCCATGGGCAGGCACGCGGCCGCGCTGCTCGACGACGGCGCCCGCGTCCTCACCCACTGCTGGGCGGACGCCTACCTGATAGCCACCGTCGAGGCCGCTCAGGAGGCGGGCAAGCGACTGGAGTTCATCTGCACCGAGACCCGGCCCTATCTGCAGGGGGCACGGCTGACCGCGCCGACACTCGTGGAGATGGGTTACCGGCCCACCCTCATCACCGACGGAATGGTCGCCTCGGTACTGTCCGACGGGCTCGCCGACGTGGCGCTGACCGCGGCGGACCGGGTGACGATGGACGGGCACGTGGTGAACAAGGTCGGCACGCTCGGGGTGGCGCTCGCCGCCCGCGCCTTCGACGTCCCGTACTACGTGGTGATCCCGGCGCCCGATCCGCAGGCGCCGGGTATCGGCGACGTCGTCATCGAACGGCGGGACGGCGACGAGGTCCTGCACGTTCTGGGGACACGTACCGCGGGCGAGGGCGTGACCGGCCACTATCCCGCCTTCGACGCCACCCCGCCGCACCTGGTGACGAGAATCGTGACCGAGAACGGCGCCTACCCCGCCGAGCGCGTGTCGGAGCACTTCGGCCCCCCGGGCCGCCCGCCGGCGGACGCCCCGGCTCACCCGCTGTAGCCGTTCCCGCCCGGCGCCCTCCAGGCCCGCGGTGTCGATGCCGCCGTGCCGGATCCCGGGGACGCGCACCGCGAACCGACCGGCCGCCCCGCCCCTCTCGAAGTCCTGACCGTCACGCGCGACCTCAGGACGAGGACCGGGCGGGCGAAAACGCGTGAAGGCCTCTCTCGCTTCGGCGAGAGAGGCCTTCACGCGTGCGGCGCGCCGGAGGGCGCCGCCGGGATCAGCTCGCGGTGCCCGCGGTCTCCTGCTCCGCGGCGCGGCGCTTCTCCTCCTCCTCGATCGCCTCGACCGTCTCGTTGTCGCGGTCGCGGCGGTACTCGCGGACCGAGTAGGCGATGGCGGCGGCCCACAGGACGGCGATGGTGATGTAGGCGGCGGTCTGGACGCCACCGGAGGCGTCGATCCAGTCGCTGCGCAGCAGGGTCCTGATGTTGGTCAGGACGATGATGCCGCCGACGGCGGAGCCCAGGATGCGCGGCGGGATGTGACGGACGAGCCAGGCGGCGATGGGAGCCGCGATGACACCGCCGATCAGCAGGACGGCGACCCAGGAGAAGTCGATGTTCTCGGAGCCGATACCGACGAAGAAGCCGACGCTGGCGGCGATGGCGACCAGGAACTCGCTGGCGTCGATGGAACCGATCACCTTGCGCGGCGCCAGGCGGCCGCTGGCGAGGATCGCCGGGGTGCCGACCGGCCCCCAGCCGCCACCACCGGTGGCGTCGACGAATCCGGCGACCAGACCGAGGGGGGCGAGGAAGCGCTTGCGGAGCGGCTTGCCCAGGTTGCCGCGCGGGAGACCGAAGGCCGTGAAGCGGATCAGGACGTAGACACCCAGCGTGAGCAGGATGATCGACATGATCGGGGCCGCGACCTCGGTGGAGAGGCCGGACAGGAAGGTCGCTCCCACGAACGCGCCGACCGCGCCGGGAACACCGATCTTGGCGACGACTTTCCAGTCGATGTTGTTGAAGCGCCAGTGGGAGATGCCTGAGGCGAGGGTGGTGCCGATCTCGGCGAGGTGGACGGTGGCCGAGGCGGCGGCGGGGTTGGTACCGATGGCCAGGAGCAGAGTCGTCGAGGTGACACCGTAGGCCATGCCGAGGCTTCCGTCGACGAGCTGCGCCGCGAAGCCGACTAGGCCCAAGAGGATGAGCGCACGCACAACGCCCCCCTTCCTATTTTTCCCACTCTGTTGATAGGAATTATGGTGAATGAAGGCCAAGGCGACGTCAAGTCACGTTTCAAGCAAGGCGTCTCAAGGGATGGGAATCTTCGTCCCACACACGAGGTCAGACCCTGCGCCGCCTGCCGGTCTGGGTCGCCGGCGTCAGGAGGGCCGCCAGGCTGACGGTATCGACGATGGCGCTTATCGAGGTTTCGATGTTCAGCCACACGGTGCGCAGTCGCACCGCCTCTCCGAAGTAGGCCACGTCGCCGGCCGGCACTCCCCTCACCGAGGTCAATTCGCCCCCGACCGCGCGCAGGACGTCTCCGACCGAGATGTCGACGGGCGGCCGGGCGAGCGTGAAGCCGCCCTCGTGACCCCGCTGGGCGAAGACGAGATCGGCGCGGCGCAGGTCGGTCAGGATGCCGCGCAGGAAACTCGCCGGGATCTCCTGCGCCTGGGCCATCGTCTCCGATTTGACCGGGTCGGGATCGCTCAGCGCGATGACCAGCATCGCTCTTATGGCGTAGTCGCTCCGAGCCGTGACGTGCATCCGAAAGTCCCCCCGACAGTGCGCCTCTGCCTTCGGCCTCGCGTGGACTGGTCTCGGTTAAATCTACTATCTCTATAGGTTAACCGTGAAATATTCTCGCGGCTGTGCGAGACCGGGCCACCACGGGCGGCGACGCCTGACCTGCGGGCGAGGAGTCAGCGCGGCGGTGAGGTTCGCCGAGGTCCGATGAGGTCAGCCATCGGCCGCGTCCGAGTCGATCGCGGCGGCCTCACCCCGGTCGAGGGAGGACAGCTCGGCGACCTCCTCCGAGGTGAGGGCGAAGTCGAAGATGTCGGCGTTGGCCCTTATCCGCTCGGCACTGGACGACTTCGGCACGGTGATCAGCCCGAGTTCGATGTGCCAGCGCAGCACGATCTGGGCGGGAGTCCTACCGTGACGCTCGGCGACGGCCGTGACGGCCGGATGCTCCAGCAGGTCACCCCCTCGCCCGATGGGACTCCAGGACTGGGTGACGATCCCGTGCCCGGCGTTGTAGGCCCGGGGCTCGTCACGGGTGAGGAACGGGTTGAGCTGGATCTGGTTCACGTCGGGCACCACGCCGGTCTCGGCCAGCAGCCGCTCGATGTGGGCCGGTTTGAAGTTCGACACGCCGATCGCCCGCACGCGGCCGTCCCTCAGCAGCTTGACCATGCCCTTCCAGGCCTCCACGTAGCGATCCTTGCGCGGCCGCGGCCAGTGGATCAGGTAGAGGTCGGCGTAGTCGAGGCCGAGCCGGTCCAGGCTGGCCTGGTAAGCCTCCTGCGCGGCGTCGTATCCGTGCCACTCGTCATGCAGCTTGGTGGTGACGAACAACTCCTCCCTCGGCACGCCGGAGGCCCGCAGCCCACGCCCCACCCCGGTCTCGTTGTAGTACGCGTAGGCGGTGTCCACCAGCCGGTAGCCCATCTCGACGGCGGCGGCGACCGCGATCTCCGCCTCCGCGTCCGACATGGGCCAGGTTCCCAGGCCGACCTGCGGGATGTCCGCGCCGTTGACCAGCTTCACCGTTGGAATGTCCAGAACAGTCATGATTGACAGCCTTCCACGCAGACCTCGACCGGCCGTCGCCGGGGCGCGGCGGAGAGCTTGGGTGCGAGTGGCATCCGCCCGGTACGCGGAGACACCGGAAAACAGCCCCCGAGCCTCGTTCCACCGTGGTGGGACGCGGGTCACCGTCGTTCCTCCGGGGGGCGCGTTCGCGAGGGGGAGGAAACGGGAAGTGTCAGGATCATGGTGAGACCACCGCCCGGTGTCTCTTCAGGGAGCAGGGTGCCGGCCATCGCCTCGGCGAGCCCTCGGGAGAGCGCGAGACCCAGGCCGACGCCGGTGTGGTTGTCGCGGTCCCCGAGCCGCTGGAAGGGCATGAAGACCTGGTCGTAGGCGTCACGCGGGATGCCCGCACCCCGGTCGACGACCCGGAGCTCCACGTGGTCGCCGTACTCCCCGGCCGTGACGAGGACGTTTTGCCCCTCGGGACTGTGGCGGACGGCGTTGGACATGAGATTGACCAGGATTCGTTCCAGCAGCACCTGGTCGGCGACGACCTCGGACAGATCGGCGGAGAGGTCCACCTCGATCCGCCGGGACAGCGGGCCGAGGTCGTCGACGGCGTGTGGCACGACGTCCTCGAGCGCGGTCGGCTCCAGTGCCAGCCCGAGCACTCCCGCCTGCAGGCGGCTCATGTCGAGCAGGTTGGCCACCAGGCGGTCCAGCTTGACCAGGGATTCGTCCGCCGTGGCGAGCAACTCCCGCCTGTCCTCGGCGGACCAGTCGACGCCGGTGTTGCGCAGGCTCTCCACGGCCGCCTTCGCCGAGGCGAGCGGGGTGCGCAGGTCGTGGCTGACCGCGGCGAGCAGTGCGGTGCGCATCCTGTCGGCCTCGGCGAGCGGCCTGACCCGCTCCGCCTCCTGCGCCAGCCGGTCCTGCCGCAGCGCCACCCCCGCCTCTGCGGCGAACGCCTCCAGCAGCCGCCGGTCGGACGCCTCTAGCAGCCTGCCCCGGATGGCCAGGACGAGCCGTTCGTCGATGACGACGTCGGTGTCCGCGACTCCCGGGCAGGTGCAGGGCGCGTCACCGACGGTGACCGCGATCCGCCACGCCTCGGGGTCGGACTGGTCGTCGGGTCCCTGCTCGCCGACGCGTTCCAGCATGGTGACCGAGGCCAGCCCGAAGGTCTCCCTCAGGCGGGCGAGCAGCGAGGCGAGCGCGTGCTCGCCGCGGAGCACGTGCCCGGCCAGGGTGGAGAGGACCTCCGCCTCGGCGCGGGCGCGGGCCGCCTCCCGGGTACGGCGGGCGGCGACGTCCACGACCGCGCTCACCATGACGGCCACCAGCACGTAGACGCTCAGTGCGAACAGGTTCTCCGGGGCTGCGACGGCGAGGCGATCGACGGGCGCGGTGAAGAAGTAGTTGAGCAGCAGGAAGCCGAGCACGGCGGCGGTGACGGCCGGCCACATGCCGCCGACCAGGGCGACCACGACCACCATGAGCAGGAAGAGCAGTATGTCGCTCGGCAGGTTCACGGCGCCGTGGAAGGGCCGCAGTGCCAGGGTCAGGAGCGGCAGCCCGAGAACCGCGAGGAGCCAGCCCGCCACCCGGCGGGTGCGGGTCAGCGCGGCCCGTGACGGAGCGCGGGCACGCGTCCTTTTCACCTCGTCGTGAGTGATCATGTGAACGTCGATGGACCCGGAGCGCGCGGTCGTGGTCACCCCGACCCCCCGCGAGAGGATCTGGGCGAACCGGCCACGCCGGGAGGCCCCCAGCACCAGCTGGGTGGCGTTCACGCCGCGCGCGAAGTCCAGCAGTGCGGTCGGTACGTCATCACCGACGACCTGGTGGTAGGTGCCGCCCAGGTCCTCCACCAGGGTGCGCTGACGGGCCGTGCTCGCGGGGTCGGCTCCGGCCAGGCCGTCGGAGCGTGTGACGTGCACGGCCAGCAGGTCGGCCCCCTGGCCCCTGCCCGCGACCCTGGCGGCCCGCCGAATCAGCGCGTCGCCCTCCGGGCCACCGGTCAGCGCGACCACGACGCGCTCGCGCGCCTCCCAGGTGCCCGCGATGCCGTGATCGGCGCGGTAGCGGTCGAGCTGCTCGTCGACCTTGTCCGCCACCCACAGCAGCGCCAGCTCGCGCAACGCGGTCAGGTTGCCGGCCCTGAAGTAGTTCGACAGTGCCGCGTCGACCTTTTCCGGGGCGTACACGTTGCCGTGCGCCATCCGCCGTCGCAGCGCCTCCGGGTCCATGTCCACCAGCTCCACCTGGTCCGCGCGGCGCACCACCTCGTCGGGCACCGTCTCGCGCTGGGCCACCCCGGTGATCTCCTTGACCACGTCGTTGAGCGACTCCAGGTGCTGGATGTTGACGGTGGAGATGACGTCGATGCCCGCCTCCAGGATCTCCTCGATGTCCTGCCAGCGCTTGGCGTTGCGCGAGCCCGGCACGTTGGTGTGGGCCAGCTCGTCGACCAGGGCCACCCTGGGCCTCCTGGCGATGACGGCGTCCACGTCGAGCTCGGTGAACACGCTTTCGCGGTGGACCATGCTCTTGCGCGGGATCGCCTCTATGCCGTCGAGCAGCTCGGCGGTGCGGGGACGGTCGTGGGTCTCGGCGAGGCCCACGACGACGTCGGTGCCCCTCGCGAGGCGGCGGTGCCCCTCGCAGAGCATCATGTACGTCTTGCCGACACCCGGGGCTGCCCCGAGATAGACGCGCAGCCGCCCTCGCCCCCTGCTCATCTGTCGAGGGCCAGGTTGAGTTCGAGGACGTTCACCGCCGGTTCGCCCATGAAGCCGAGGGAACGGCCGGTGGTGTTCTCCATGATCAGCCCCCTCACCGTCTCCACGGGCAGGCCGCGCTCTCTGGCCACCCGGGGCGCCTGAAGGTCGGCGTACGCGACGGAGATGTCCGGATCGAGGCCGGAGCCACTGGCGGTGACCGCGTCTGCGGGCACCACGGCCCTCGCCGTACCGCGGACCGGGACGGTGCGCCCGGTCGCGTAGTCCTCGCCCGGCCTGCCGCACTCGACCTTCACACCACGATACTCGGCGACGAACGGGCTCGCGGGACAGGCCTGGTTCACGCTCACGACCCGGGAGGGGACGCCCGCGACCGGAAAGACCTTCAGCACGGCGCCCGTCCCGTCGGGCGCGCAGTACGGCCGGGCGCCGCTGACCCCCTCCAGCTCCCCGACGGCCCTGGAGCGGGCGCAGACCTGGGTGAGCAGGCTCCGCCTGCCCTCCCCGCCGTTCGTCCCGGGGACGGGCAGGACGTCCACGACGTCCTCGGGCCCGAGGTTGCTCGCGGCGGTGGAGAGCATGTCGTAGCCGGCGCCGGCCATCGACGGCCTGCTCTGGAAGTAGCGGCCGACCGGTCTGCCGTCAGCGCCGGTGAAGCTCTGGCCGACGAGCGCGCTTCCCACGTCCTTTCCGTCCTTCTGGACGAGGGAGCCGTTGGCGCCGGCGTGGAACACCGTCTGGGCGATGCCGGTGACCACGAGCGGGTAGAAGGCCCCGGTGACGAGGGTGAGGGCGAGCAGCGCCCGGAGCGCGGCGAGATGTCGGCGGATCCAGCTGGGCAGGCGTTCCATTTAAGACACCCCCGGAAGAAACTGGACAATCACATCTATCAACTTGATGCCGACGAAGGGCACGACGATCCCGCCCAGACCGTAGACGTAGAGGTTGCGGCTGAGCAGCCTCGAGGCGCTGGAGGGGCGGTAGCGCACACCACGCAGGGCTAGCGGTATCAGCGCCACGATGACGACCGCGTTGAAGACGACCGCGGACAGGACCGCCGACTGCGGGCTGGACAGGCGCATGACGTTCAGCGCGTCCAGGCCCGGGTAGACCGCCGCGAACATCGCGGGAATGATCGCGAAGTACTTGGCGACGTCGTTCGCGATCGAGAAGGTCGTCAGCGCGCCGC
Organism: Streptosporangium sp. NPDC050284; assembly: GCF_044459525.1. Taxonomy (NCBI): domain Bacteria; kingdom Bacillati; phylum Actinomycetota; class Actinomycetes; order Streptosporangiales; family Streptosporangiaceae; genus Streptosporangium; species Streptosporangium sp. NPDC050284. The sequence continues at coordinate 16,651 of NZ_JBITIZ010000009.1, read as the reverse complement.
GGGTGATGAGCAGTTGCTTGCCGATCTCGACGATCTCGATGAGCTTGGTCGGGTTGGAGTCGAGGTCGACCATGTTGCCGGCCTCCTTCGCGGCCGACGTGCCGGTGTTCATCGCCACCCCGACGTCCGCCTGAGCGAGCGCGGGCGCGTCATTGGTGCCGTCTCCGGTCATCGCGACCAGCCTGCCGCCCTCCTGCTCCGATCTGATCAGGGCGAGCTTGTCCTCGGGCGTGGCCTCGGCGAGGAAGTCGTCCACGCCCGCCTCGCCGGCGATGGCCCTCGCCGTCAGCGGGTTGTCGCCCGTGATCATGACGGTGCGGATCCCCATCCTGCGCATCTCGTCGAAGCGTTCGCGCATGCCCTGCTTGACGACGTCCTTGAGATGGACGACACCCAGGACCCGTGCCCTGCCCCCGGCGCCCCCGGCGCCCCCGGCGCCCCCGGCCTCCCCCGTGACCTCCCCGACGACCAGCGGGGTGCCGCCGGATCCGGAGACCGCGTCGACGATGCCGCCGACCTCGTCGGTGGGGTGACCGCCGTGCTCGCGTACCCATTTCATGACGGCGGTGGCGGAACCCTTGCGGATCCGGCGGCGGTCGAGGTCGACCCCGCTCATCCGGGTCTGCGCGGTGAACCCGATCCACTCGGCACCCGCCAGCTCTCCCGGCCCGCGCTCCCTCAGGCCGTACGCCTGCTTGGCGTAGACCACGATGGAACGGCCCTCGGGGGTCTCGTCGGCGAGACTGGCCAGCTGCGCGGCCGTGGCCAGCTCGTCGGCGGAGACGCCGGGGGCGGTGAGGAACTCCGACGCCTGCCGGTTGCCCAGCGTGATGGTGCCGGTCTTGTCCAGCAGCAGGGTGTTGACGTCTCCTGCGGCTTCGACCGCGCGGCCGCTCATCGCGAGAACGTTGCGCTGGACGAGCCGGTCCATGCCGGCGATGCCGATCGCCGAGAGCAGCGCCCCGATGGTGGTCGGAATGAGGCAGACCAGCAGCGCGACCAGCACGACACCGGTGACACCGTCCCCGGTGAGAGCGAGTGAGTCAGGTACGCCGGGATTCTGGGCCTTGGCGTAGATCGCCAGCGGCTGCATGGTCGCGGTCGCGACCAGGAAGATGATCGTCAGGGCGGCGAGCAGGATGTTGAGAGCGATCTCGTTGGGCGTCTTCTGCCTGTCTGCGCCCTCGACCAGGGCGATCATCCGGTCGATGAAGCTCTCGCCGGGTCGCTGGGTGATCTGGACGACGATCCGGTCGCTCAGCACCTTCGTGCCGCCGGTCACCGCCGACCTGTCGCCACCCGACTCGCGGATGACCGGGGCGGACTCGCCGGTGATGGCCGACTCGTCCACCGAGGCGATGCCGTCGACCACGTCGCCGTCACCGGGGATGACCTCCCCCGCCTCCACGACGACGAAATCACCCCGCAGCAGCTCGGAGGCTCCGACGACGTCCCAGTCGGTGGAGTCGCGTCCGCGCAGCCGCCGCGCCGTGGTGTCGCGCTTGGCGTCGCGCAGCGTGGCCGCCTGGGCCTTGCCGCGCCCCTCGGCGACCGCCTCGGCCAGGTTGGCGAAGATCACCGTGAGCCAGAGCCACACCACGGTGGCCCAGGCGAAGAACGACGGGGTGAGCACGGCGAGCACCGTGGTGAAGACCGCGCCGACCTCGACGATCAGCATCACCGGGTTGCGCCAGAGCGTGACCGGGTTGAGCTTCCTGACCGCCTCGGGAAGCGAGGTGAGCAACTGCCGGGGATCGAGGAGGCCGCCGCCCACCTTTCCCTCCCCTGGTGCGGGGGCAGAGCCCCGCACTTCGAGCGTCCGGGGCGTCACTGGATTCCTTCCGCGAGCGGGCCGAGCGCCAGGGCCGGCAGGAAGGTCAGCGCGACGAGGATCACCGTCACGCCGACGGCCATGCCGACGAACTGCGGGCGGTGCGTGGGCAGCGTGCCCGCGGAGACGGGGACCGGTGCCTGCCCTGCCAGGGATCCGGCCAGGGCGAGAACGAAGACGATCGGCAGGAAGCGGCCGAAGGCCATGCACAGGCCGAGGGCGACGTCGTACCACGGTGTGTTGGCGGTGAGGCCGCCGAAGGCGGAGCCGTTGTTGTTGGAAGCGCTGGTGAAGGCGTACAGCACCTCGGAGAAACCGTGCGGACCGCCGTTGAGCATGCTCGCCCGCCGCTCGGCCGAGCCCATCGCCAGCGCCGTGCCGGTCAGCACGAGCAGCGGCGTGACCAGGAAGTACATCGCGGCGAACTTGATCTCGCGGGAGCCGATCCTCTTGCCCAGGTACTCGGGGGTGCGGCCGACCATGAGGCCGGCCACGAAGACCGTGATCACGGCGAGGACGAGCATGCCGTACAGGCCCGCGCCCGCGCCGCCGGGGGCGACCTCGCCGAGCATCATGTTGAACATCGTGAGCATGCCGCCGAGCGCGGTGAACGAGTCGTGGGAGGAGTTGACCGCTCCGGTGGAGGTGAGCGTGGTGGCGGCGGCGAAGGTGGCGGAGTCTGGCACGCCGAAGCGCACCTCCTTGCCCTCCATCGCCGCGCCCACCGCCTGCGGGACCGTGCCGCCGTGGGCCGTCTCCAGCGCGGTCAGCAGCGCGACGCTCGCCAGCGCGAGCGTCCCCATGATCGCGACGATCGCGTGGCCCTGCCGGGTGTCGCCGACCATGCGGCCGAACGTGCGGGGCAGCGCGAACGGGATCAGCAGGATCACGAGGATCTCGAACCAGTTCGTCCAGGCGGTGGCGTTCTCGAACGGGTGGGCCGAGTTCGTGTTGTAGAACCCGCCGCCGTTGTTGCCCAGCTCCTTGATGATCTCCTGACCGGCCACCGGGCCGCCGGTGATCGTCTGGGTGCCGCCGGTCAGGGTGGTCACCTCGTGCGGGGCGGTGAAGTTCTGGATCAGGCCGCCCGCCAGCAGCACGACCGCGCCGACGAGGGCGAGCGGCAGCAGGACGCGGACGACGCCGCGGACCAGGTCCACCCAGAAGTTGCCGAGCTCCTCGGTCCTCCTGCGGGCGAAGCCGCGGACCAGCGCGATCGCCACCGCCATGCCCACCGAGGCGGACACGAAGTTCTGCACCGCCAGGCCGGACATCTGCACCAGGTAGCCCATCGTCGACTCACCCGGGTAGGCCTGCCAGTTGGTGTTGGTGACGAAGCTGACGGCGGTGTTCCAGGCGACGTGGTCGGGCACCGGGGCGAGCCCCAGCGACAGGAACAACCTGTCCTGCAGCCGCTGCAGACCGTAGAGGAACAGGACGGATGTCACCGAGAACGCCAGCAGGGCGCGGGCGTAGACGCCCCACCTCTGCTCGACGTCCGGCCGGACACCGACGAGCCGGTAGATCACGCGTTCGGCGGCGAGGTGTCTCGTGCCGGTGTAGACGCGGTACATGTGGTCGCCCAGCGGCCGGTGTACGAGCGCGAGGGCGGCGACGAGGGATCCGATGAACCAGATCCCCGCCGTGGTCGAGGACATCAGGAGCGCTCCCTCATCAGAAGCGCTCCGGGAAGAGCAGGGCCGCGACCATGAAGACCACCAGTCCTGCGACCACGACCAGACCCGCGGCGTTGACGGCGCTCACAACCGTTCCACCGCTCTGACGGCCAGCCCGAGGATCGCGAAGACCGCGACCGTCAGGGCGACGAAGATGACGTCTGCCATCCCCACTCCTCGCATCCGGGGTTTGTCCGCCATCACCCGACGGGTGAGGCATACGCAAGGAAACCGCCGTTTTCCGCGCTTCCTGCGCGTCTTGACGGGTTCCATACGCCCCGGTGCCAAGACTTGACGCCTTCCCTACGCGGGCCCCGGACCACCTCCCGGACGAACGCGTCCCCTGTCTCGCGTGCGGCCCGCCGGCCCCCGGCACGTGGAGCCGAGCGTCCGCCCTGTGCGGTCACCCCGATACCGCGACCGCAGGGAGGCGGACGGCCCTCCTCCGCGCCTACCCGCCCGCCATCGCCCCCACGACCATGAACGGCTCGGCTCCCGTCGCGACCGGCTCGGGCAGCGGGGTGTCCGGCGACTCGTGGGACAGATCCAGCTCGCAGGCGAAGAACCGCACGAAGGGGCGGCGACGCTGCGTGACGTGGTCGCGGATCGTCCCGCGCAACATCGGGTAGCGGGCCTCAAGCGCGTCGAGGACCGAACGCTGCGTCACCTGCCCCTGAACATGGAGCTCCACCTCGCCTCCCGTACTCGCGAGGTTGCGCAGATGCACCGGGAGCACCACGCGGATCATGGAAGCGTCTGGACTTCGACGGACAGCACGGCCGGCAGGTCCCTGGCGATGGGCATCCAGTTGTCGCCGGAGTCGGCGGACGCGTACACCTGCCCGCCGGTGGTGCCGAAGTAGACGCCGCACGAGTCCAGCGAGTCGACGGCCATCGCGTCCCGCAGCACGTTGACGTAACAGTGGCTCTGCGGCAGGCCCCTGGTGAGCGGCTCCCACTCGTTTCCGCCCGTCCGGCTGCGGTAGACGCGCAGTCTTCCCTCGGGCGGGTAGTGCTCCGAGTCGCTCTTGATCGGGACGACGTAGACGGTGTCCGGCTCGTGCGCGTGGACGGCGATCGGGAACCCGAAGTCGCTGGGCAGGTCGCCGCTGATCTCGTGCCACGACTCACCGGCGTCGTCACTGCGCATCACGTCCCAGTGTTTCTGCATGAAGAGCACGTCAGGACGCGAGGGGTGCATCGCGATGTGGTGAACGCAGTGGCCGACCTCGGCGTCCTGGTCGGGAATGCCCCCCGAGCTCAGACCCCGGTTCTTCGGCTGCCAGCTCTTGCCGGCGTCGTCGGTCCTGAACACACCCGCGGCCGAGATCGCCACGGTGATGCGCCCGGGATCGCGCGGGTCCGCGACGACCGTGTGCAGGCACATCCCACCGGCACCCGGCTGCCAGGAGGGCCCCGAGCGATGCTCGCGCAACCCGGGCAGCTCCTGCCAGCTCTGCCCGCCGTCGGCCGAGCGGAACAGGGCGGCGTCCTCGACACCCGCGTACACCGTGTCCGGGTCGGTGAGCGATGGCTCCAGGTGCCAGACCCGGGTGAACTCCCACGGGTGCGGCGTGCCGTCGTACCACTGGTGGGTGCCGGGGACGCCGTCGTACTGGAATTGGTTGCCGACCGGCTTCCAGGTCGCGCCGCCGTCGTCGGACCGCTGGATCAGCTGCCCGAACCAGCCGCCAGACTGCGACATGTAGAGGCGGGACGGGTCGGCGGGGGATCCCGTGAGGTGGTAGATCTCCCACCCCCCGAAGTGGGGGCCGCTGATGTCCCACCGCTCGCGTCTGCCGTCCGACGTCAGGATGAACGCGCCCTTGCGCGTGCCGACCAGCACTCGTACACCACTCACCGGGGCTCCTTTCCGATCCCGGCGCCGACCCTTGCCGGCACCGCGCCACACTCCCGATCGTCCGGCCGGGCTCGGAGCCGACTCCGCTCGCGACACGCCCGCCACGGTCGTGGGCACCGACGCTACGACAGCCCACCGACAAAATCGCCGCCGACACTCGCTGGAACGACCGGCAGGAGCCACGAACGACGGATCACCCGCCGGACGCCCTCGACACCCGTACCCTCACCTCGATCGTCCGACAGATCCGGTCGAAGACCGAGGCACACCGGACCGGCCCGCTTTACGGGATCTCGGAAGTGGTTCACAATCCCTGCGGGGGGTCACACGCCGACGCGATCTGATAGAGGCATCATGCAACCTGGCAGGCGATCCCTGGGGGCGGTCCTCCTCACCCTGGGACTTCTCACCCTGGCCTTACTCATCACGGCACTGACGATCGGCCCGGCCGGAGAGACGGCCCTGGCCGCCGCCCCGGCGAGAAACGCCCCTCATTACGCCGTTCCGGCAGGGGCGGCCGACGACACCACGCCACCGACACGTCCCACCGGAACGCGGCCCTGCCCGGTTCCGGGCATCCCCACCTCGACCGGCTACGCCTCCATCTGCTGGAATCCCTCGACGGACGACACGGGGGTCGCCGGCTACGACCTGTATCGCCTGAGGGTCGACGGCTTCGTCCTCGCAGCCACCACGACCGGCACGGTCGGCGGCTTCTCGGGCGACCTGAACCGCTTGTACACGATGTACGTCGTGGCCAGGGACTCGGCGGGGAACATCAGCCCGCCCTCCGCTCTTATCACGGTGTCCGCGACGGTCGGCATGACGCCGAGCGCCTCGCCGAGCCCCCCGCCGGGCGACCGCGTGCCCCCCTCCAAGCCGACCGGCCTGAACGAACCCTGTCCGTGGGACTACCGGGGCGTCGCGTTCTGCTGGCAGCCGTCGAGCGACAACGTGGCGGTGACGGCGTACGACGTCTACCGCGAGACCTCGACGGGATACGTCAAGGTCGGCACGACCACCTATCCCTCGTACCAGAGCTCCGGGGAATCCGGCCTGGTCATCGGGGAGCGCTACACCTACGTCGTGGTCGCCAGGGACGCGGCCGGCAACCTCAGCGCTCCGTCCGATCCGCTGTCGGCCCTCGCCAGGGGAGGTCTCCCCTCCCCCAGCCCCAGCCCGTTGCCGTCGTCGTGCACGGTGTCGTACCACGCGACAACGTGGGGTTCAGGGCTGAGCGCGCAGATCACCGTACACAACGTCGGCACGACCGCGTTCGACGACTGGACGCTGACGGTCGACTACCCGACATCGGCCGTGCGCCTCGTCTCCGGCTGGTCCGCGGGCTGGACCCAGACCGGCTCACGGCTCACCGCCACGAGCGAGCAGTGGAACAGGGTCATCCCCGCGGGCTCGACGGCACAGGTCGGATTCGTCGCCTCCTACAGCGGCCCCACGCCCACCCCCGTGCGCTTCAACCTCGACGGAAGGGACTGCGGCGTCGGCTGACCACCTCCGAGCCGAGGGGTGGGGGGGGGGGGGGGGCCCCCCCCCCCCCCCGGGGGGGGTGGGGGGGGGGGCGCCCCCCCCCCCCCCGCCCGGGGGGGGGGGGGGGCCCCCCCCCCCCCCCCAAGACTCGGCTTTTCGATGTCACCGGACAGGGACGGGTCTCACCCGGTGGGGGCCGGGCTGATCTGGAACAGGGCGGCCCTCCACTCGCCGTCGCGGCGGGTCAGCACGGTGGTGGCGAAGACCCTCATGGTCTGCTTGTCGGTGCCGCCGACGAGCACGTCGATCTCCACGGTGACGGTGTGGGCCGCGCTGCCGTCACTCAGGACGATCACCCGGTGGTCGCTCAGATCCGTACGCGTGTACGGGTTGCGGTTCTCGGCGAACCCCTTCAGGATCGCCTCCCGGTCGTCGACGATCCCCCACTGCGACACGCTCAGCGGCGCCTCGGTGAGGAGGCGGTCGTAGAACTCCGCGTCGCCGTTCCTGTTCGCCTCCCAGGCCCGCTCGGACAGTTCGATCAGCTCACGCTCGATCGACTCACGTTCGGCCTGCTCACGCTCGGGGCTCATCGCCGCACTCCCTCTCACTGACACCTGTTTAACCGGTGTCAGTGTTACACTCGACCCATGAACCTGGCAAACGTGATGGAGCTCGGCTCCCGCGGCGGGCAGCGCTTCAGGTTCGACGCCGGCACACTGTGCCTGGAGCTTCTCGTCACCGGAGGTGAGGGAGGGCTGGCGAAGTGGGAGCGGCTGCACACACCCGGCGACCTCGCCGCCTGGATACCGCTCTCCAGGGCGGGCCTCGGCGACCTCGTCCAGGTCTCCGCCGACGACCTCGCCGCGGTCCTCCGCCTGCGCGCCGCCCTCCAGCGGCTCGCCGCGACCGCCGCCTCGGGCTCGCGCGCCTTCTCCGAGGCCGACCTAACCACGCTGAACGAGGCCGCCGCGGCGGCGCCGCCCATCCCGGTCATCGGCCCCGGCCTGAAGCGTTCCTGGGCCTTGCCCGTCACCGGAACGCAGTTCCTCTCCGCCGCGGCCCGCGACGCCGTCGAGGTGTTCGGCGGGCCGGCCCTCGACCGGATCAGGGTGTGCGACGGCGAGCGCTGCCCGCTGCTCTTTCTCGACACCTCCCGTCCGGGAGCGCGACGCTGGTGCTCGATGGACCGCTGCGGCAACCGCCACAAGCTCCGCACCCGCCGTGACCGCCACCCCGCGAGCTGACGAGAAAGTGGAAAGCGCCGCCCGCCCGGGGGGTGTAAGGCACAGGCGGGCGGCGCCGTCGAAGTGCCGCTCAGCGCAGGGAGAGCTGGAGCAGCAGGTCCTTGACCTCGGTGGCGGCGATCCGGTCGCTGGCCACGGACGGATCCGAGCAGAGCAGCACCGGGCCGTCGAGGGGGTTGTCCGGCAGACGACCGTGCGAGCCTCGGATGGCACGGGCGCCCGCGTCGAGGCCGACCACGTTCATCGTGTAGCGCATGCCGGTCTTCTTGCGCAGCAGCGCCATGGCGGCGCGGCGCTTGGCTGCTCCGGGGTCCGCGGGGTCGAAGAACAGTTCCGCCGGGTCGTAGCCGGGCTTGCGGTGGATCTCGACCAGGTTGGCGAAGTCGGGGGCGCGGGTGTCGTCGAGCCAGTAGTAGTAGGTGAACCACGCGTCGGGCTCGGAGACGAGCACCAGCTCCCCCGCCCGGGAGTGTGCCAGCCCGTTCCTCGTCTTGCCCTCCTCGTCGAGCACCTCGGCGACCCCGGGCAGGCCCGCGCAGAGCTTGGCCACGGCCGGGATGTCGGCGGGGTCGGCGACGTAGACGTGGGCCACCTGATGGTCGGCGACGGCGAACGCGCGTGACGTCCAGGGGTCGAGATACTCCATGCCGTCCTGGGTGTAGACCTCAAGCAGGCCCTCGGTCCGCAGCAGCCGGTTGATGTCGACCGGGCGGGAGACGTCGGTGATGCCGTACTCCGACAGTGCCACCACGGTGGTCCCGCGCGCGGCGGCGGCGTCCAGCAGGGGGGCGAGCACGGTGTCGAGCTCGGAGGCGGCGGCGGCCGAGCGCGGGTCGGACGGGCCGAACCTCTGCAGGTCGTAGTCCAGGTGCGGCACGTACGCCAGGGTCAGGTCGGGGTTGTGGTCCTTCATGATCTGCTCGGTGGCGCGGCAGATCCAGGTGGAGGAGGCGATCCCCGCGCCCGGCCCCCAGTAGGTGAACAACGGGAAGGTGCCCAGCTTGCCGGTGAGCTCCTCGTGCAGGCCCGGCGGGTAGGTGTAGCAGTCGGGGTCCTTACGCCCGTCGGCACGGTAGATGGGCCGGGGGGTGACCGTCCAGTCGACGTCGGCGCCCATCGCGTACCACCAGCACACGTTGGCCACGGTGAAGCCCGGCCGCTCGCGGCGGGCGGCGTGCCACAGCTTGTCCCCGCCCACCAGCGCGTTGTGCTGGCGCCACAGGAACACCTCGCCCAGCTCGCGGAAGTACCAGCCGTTGCCGACGACGCCGTGCTCGGTGGGCGCGACGCCGGTGAGGAAGGTCGACTGGGCCGAGCAGGTGACGGCGGGCAGTACGGTGCCGAGTTCGGCCTGGAAGCCGCCGTCGGCGACGGCGCGCAGCCTCGGCATGTGCGCCAGCAGCCTCGGGGTCAGTCCCACCACGTCGAGGACGAGCAACGATGTCATGCTTTCACTCCCAGATCGCGCATCGCGGCGCGGGCGAAGTCAAGCTCGTCGGCGATGCCCGCGGCGAGCCGGTCGGGGGTCTGCGGGCGCAGCGCGGGCGGCAGTACCCCCCAGGTGTAGGTTTCCACGTCGAAGTGGTCGCAGAGCGGCTCGGGACCGCCGACCAGCTCCGCGAGGGCCTCGCGGAGCACCGGCACGGTGGTGCCGAGCGGTGCCTGCGGCGCGACGTGCAGGGGCACGTGGTAGTGGACCCGCCACGGTCCGGGCAGCTTCCGCTCGAACGCCTCGTCGAGGTCGTCGGCCTCGTCGCCGGCCGCGTTTCGGGTCTGGTGCAGGAAGCGCGGCTCGACGTACTCGCGCAGGGTCTCCGGGTCGTCGCTCTCCAGTGCCGCGGAGACCTGGACCTTGACGACGGGCAGTCCCGCCTCGGCGTACCGGCGCAGCGCGTCGGCGGGCCGCTCCCAGGCGCACGCCAGGTGGGCGAGGTCCAGGCAGATGCCGAGCCGGTCGGTGTCGACACCGGACAGAGCACGTACGGCCTGGTCGGTGGTCTCCACCACGCAGCCGGGCTCGGGTTCGAACGCCACCCGGATGACGCGGCCGGTGGCGGACTCGACGGCGGCGAGCCCGCCGGCGAGCTCGTCGAGCCTGCGCATGGCGAGGCGGGACATGTCCTCGTCCCACGGGTCGCGCCAGGCGAGCGGGAGCGTGGAGATCGATCCTCTCGCGGCGTCGTCCGGCAGGAGGGCGGCCAGGACGCGCGCCAGGTCGAGGGTGTAGGAGAGCCGTTCCGGAGTGGTCCAGTCGGGGTGGTAGACCGCCTGCTTGACCACCGGGTCCTGGAACGAGCGGTAGGGGAAGCCGTTGAGCGTCACGACCTCCAGTCCCCGCGCGTCCAGCTCGCGGCGGAACCCGGCCAGCAGCCCGGGGTCGGCGGCGAGCGCGGCGGCGACGGGCGCGGCCAGCCAGAGCCCGAGCCCGAGCACGTCGGCGCCGAGGCGGGCACGGATCGGCACCGCGTAGGTGTCGAGCTGCCCGACGATACCGCCGAGGTCCTCGGCCGGGTGCACGTTGGTGCAGTAGCTCAGGTGCAACGCCCGCCCACCGGGGTGAAGCAGCCGCATCAAGACCCTCCGCGCTTGATGGAGCTGCCCTCGAACGTCGCCTCCCGCGCCCCGGCGACCTCGGAAAGGTCCAGGCGTCCCGACTGGCCGTAGAACTCCACGGGGTTGCGCCAGAGCACCCGGTCGACGTCGTCCTCGCTGAACCCGGCCTCCAGCATCGCCCTTCCGGTCTCCAGGGTGAGCAGCGGGTCGGACACGCCCCAGTCGGCGGCGGAGTTGACCAGCACCCGCTCCAGACCGTGCTCGCGCAGGATCTCCACCATGCGGGGCGGCGACATCTTGGTCTCGGGGTAGATGGAGAAGCCCATCCAGCAGCCCGAGTCGTGCACGATTCCCGCGGTGACCTCGTTGAGGTGGTCGACGGCGACCCGTCCGGGCTCGATGCCCGAGGCGGCGACGACGTCGAGGGTGCGCCGGGTGCCGGCGGCCTTGTCGCGGTGCGGGGTGTGCACGAGCGCGGGCAGCTCGTGCTCGACGGCCATCGCGAGCTGCCGTTCGAAGGCGTCGTCCTCCTCGGGGGTCATCGAGTCGTAACCGATCTCACCGACCGCGACGACCCGGTCCTTCTCCAGGTAGCGCGGGAGCAGGTCCAGCACGGGCCGGCAGCGCGGGTCCCCCGCCTCCTTGGGGTTCAGTGCGATGGTGGCGTGGTGCGCGATGCCGAACTGCCCCGCGCGGTACGGCTCCCAGCCGATCAGCGAGTCGAAGTAGTCGGTGAACGAGCCGGGGTTGGTACGGGGCTGGCCCAGCCAGAAGGCGGGCTCCACGATGGCGAGCACCCCGGCCGCGGCCATTCTGGCGTAGTCGTCGGTGGTGCGTGACGTCATGTGGATGTGCGGGTCGAAGATACGCATCATGCCTCCTTCTCGCTGGTCAGACGGTCTAGCAGTGCGGTCGCGTCCTCGGGGATGTCGCGTCCGGCGGCGGTGCGTTCCTCGGCGAACGCGGCCAGCATCCCGGCCAGCTCGGCGTCGGCCCGCTCCTCCAGCCGGTCCACGGCGGCGAGCGGCACGCCCATGAACACGCACTTGAGTACCGCCTGCCGCCACATGGTCTGGTCGAGGTGGCGGGCGTACGGGCCGAGTGCGGCGGCCACGAGGCGGGTGTCGTTGGTGCGGATCGCGTCGAGCAGCAGTGGCACCGCCTCCGCGCCGACGGGCAGCATCGGCAGGGCCTTGAGGACGGCGCGCTTCTCGTCGGCGTCGCCGTACCGGTAGAGGTCGGCGGCCTGCCCGGCCGCCTCCTCCGGCGGGAGCGCGGCGAGCAGGACGGCCCTCGCCGCCTCGTCGGCACTCCAGCCGGGCGCGTCCGGCAACGGTGCCCGTCCGGCGCGACGTCCCGCGGCGGCGAAGTGCCGTGTGACACTTCCCGGCTTGGCGGCGACGGTCGCGCGCGCGTCGGCGAGCCACTCCTGGCCGAGCGCCGCCAGCAGGCTGTCCGTCTGGTTACCGGGTTCGGAGGTCATGCGTTCGTCCCTTCGGCGGCGGTACGCAGGAAGTTCAGGGATCGGGCGGCCACCTGGGGCGCGGCGTGCGAGTGGCGGGGCAGCTCGACCGCGACCAGGCCCCGGTAGCCGCAGCCGGCGAGGGCGCGCAGCACGGGCGGGAAGTCGATCTCCCCCTCGCCGAACTCCAGATGCTCGTGCACCCCTCGGCGCATGTCGTCGATCTGCACGTTGACCAGGTGGGCGGCGACGGCCGTGACACAGTCGGGGACCGTCTCGGGTTCGAGGCAGCGGCAGTGGCCGATGTCCAGCGTGATGCCGAACCCCGGCGGTTCGCCGAGTTCGGCGTGCAGCTTGCGCCATCCGGCGATCGTCTCGACGAGCATGCCGGGCTCGGGCTCGAAGCCCAGCGGCACCCCGGCGGCGAAGGCCGTCTCGGCGAGACGGGCGCAGCCGTCGACGAGCCTGGCCCAGGCCGTGGCCTCGTCGACCGTCTCCGGGCGCACGCCCGCCCAGAACGACACCGCCTCGGCTCCCAGGTCGGCGCCTATCGCGACCGCCCGGTTCAGGAAGTCCAGGCGCTTCTCGCGCTCGTCGTGCAGCAGCGTGGGGGCGTGCTTGTGCCAGGGGTCCAGCAGGTAGCGGGCCCCGGTCTCGACGACCACGCCGAGGCCGAGATCGCGCAGCAGGTCGGCGGCGGCCGCGACCCTGCGGGCCAGTCCCTCCTCGTAGGGGTCCAGGTGGTCGTGGTCGAGCGTGAGGGCGACCCCCTGGTAACCGAGGTCCGCGATGACCCGGAGCGCGTCGTCCAACCGGTGGTTGGCGAACCCGTTGGTGCCGTAGCCGAACCTCAGCCCGGCACTCGTCTCAGCGCTCGTCTCGGTGCCACCGGGGCTCATGTGGGAGAGACCTTCCTGGCGAGGGCCCGGCCGAGCGGGACGGCCGCCGCGACCGCGATCCCCTCGCGGGTGGCGCCGCTGCGGGCGACGAGCGCGCCCTGCAGAGCGGGCAGCGCGACGATGCCGGTGCCGACGGCGGCCCGCAGCCGGGAGGCCGAGGGTTCGGCGACCGCCTGAGCCTGGGACATGCCGAACCTGGCGGCGTACCAGCCGGTGAGTCCCGCCTGCACGGCCCGCACCACCCGCGCCGCACGCACGGTCTGCGGAGTGGACGAGGTGTCGCCGCGCCCCAGGGCGGTGGCCACGGCGAGCGCGACGGTGCCGGCCAGGGTCGCCGCGGGCAGGCTCCGGTCCGAGCCGGACACCTCGGCGCGCGACAGCGCGGTGAGCAGGTAGGTGTGGGCTGCGACGGTGAGAGCCGAGGGCAGCGCGTCCGCGACGCTCCGTCCCGGGGTGGCACCCAGCAGCACGTCGAGGCCTCGGCAGAGCGCCATCACCAGCGGTCCCGCCACCGTGTTCTTGGCCACCAGGTCGTACGACCAGACGGCGGCGGCGAGCGGGACGGCGACCGCCAGGGCTCGGCGTCCACCGGAGAGCCCGGCCGCCGCCAGACCCGCGACGGTGAGCCCCGCGGCCACGCCGAGCGCGGCGCCCGGCGACACGCGGCCCGAGGGGATCGGCCGCTCCGGGCGTTCCTCCGCGTCCAGGTGGCGGTCGGCCCAGTCGTTGGCGGCCATTCCCGCCCAGTACAGGCAGACCGAGGAGCACGCCAGTCCGAGGGTCCTACCACCCAGCACCTGGCCGGCGGCGGCTCCCGCGACGACGTCACCGGGGACGGAGAGGGCGGCGGGGGCGCGCACGAGCTCCGCGAAGTCGCGCGGCGACGGCATCAGACCCGCTCCCCTTCTCCGAGGGTGTCGGCGAACGCGAGCAGCACCCGCCACTGGTCGGCCAGCGCGTGCGGTGCCTCCCCGAGCGGGTCCTTGAAGAAGAAGGCCAGCTCGCCCAGCGGCCCGGTGCGGCCAAGGCGATGCGCCGCCGCCGTGAGCCTCGCCAGATCCAGAATCAGGGGCGCGGCGAGGGCGGAGTCGCAGCCGTGCCAGCTGAACTCCATGCGCATGGACGTCCCCAGGAACCCTTCGAAGGTGACCAGGTCCCAGGCGGTCTTGAAGTCGCCGATGTCCTCCACGTACTCGATGCGGGTCTCGCCCTGCGGGGTGTAGCCGAGCGTCTCGCCCAGCACCCGCTGCTTGCTGGCGGCCTTGGCGGCGTTGGCCGCGGGGTCGGCGAGGTTGGCGCCGTCTCCCCCGCCGAGGAGGTTCATCCCCGACCAGGTGCGAACCCGGAGGTTGCGCTGGGCGAACATCGGGGCGAGCACCGACTTGACGAGCGTCTCGCCGGTCTTGCCGTCGTGCCCCCCGTACGGCAGTCCCATCAGGTCGGCGAGCCGGTCCAGAGCGGGCAGCCTGGCGCCCGTCGAGGGGGTGAAGTCCAGGTAGGGGCAGCCGGCGCGGAAGGCGGCGTACGCCGTCAGGGCGCTGGGCGGCAGCAGGTCCCGGGAACCCGCCAGCTCGGCCTCCAGCAGCTCCAGGTCGGCGTGCGCCGGACGCGGCTCGAGGGCGGGCTCGGTGGTCGAGACGTTGATGACGACGACCCGTTCCAGATCGTGCCGCAGCCGGAACTCGGTGATGTCTGCGCCGATCAGCTCCGCGGTCGCGGCCTGGTTCTCGGCGACCGGCACCTGCCTCAGGTTCTCCTCGACCCTGGCGAGCTCGTCGCGCAGGGGTTCGAGCAGCCTGGCCGGTACGATCCCGGCTCCGGCCAGCGCGGCCGCCTTCTTCTCCAGCGGGGTCGGCACGATGTCGTGCCCGCCGAACACCAGGTCTCCCAGCCCCGGCAGTCCGGCGCCTCGGAACTGGGGGAGTTCCGTGACGCAGCCCGTCGGCTGGGCGAGACCGGCGCGTACCGCCAGCGCTCCGATGACGCTCGTGACGGCGACGGAGCCTCGTGCTCCTACCAGCCACACTCCCGTACGCATCTGGCCTCCTGTGGTGAGTCGACTCCTGGGGGATGACGATTTTCATCCGCCCGGCCGGGGCCGGACGGCGCCGGTGACATCCGTCGCGGCCGTCCGGTCGGAGGGGATGTCGTCGGCGGGTACTACGTGGTCGTTGGAACGAAGGAGACGACCCCGCGACGGGCCGGATCTTACGGTCCGACCCGCTTGTGCAAGGAATCGTACGTTATGCGGATATTACGGATATATGCCTCAGGGCCATGTGTTTCCGTCAGACCAGCTCAACTCATGAAAACAACTCATGAAATTAAGTCAGGGATTTCTGTCAGAGACATCGGCCGAGGACCCGGGCCGAGAATTACGGCCCGGGCTCCTGTCCGATTCCTGTTCCTCAGAGGTCCGTCCGGGGCTTTCCGTTGCCAAGCCGTCGGCCGGAAGATCCTCTTGGTCGGAAGGCCCCAGGCTCTCGGTCCCGAGACCTGGGGTCGGCCGACTCAGTCGGAGGAGAAAGCGGCGTCGAAGGCGGTGGAGGGCGGGGTGATGGAGTTGAGCTTGCGGATGATCTCCAGGGCGTCGGGGGCGCCGTCCAGGCGGTCCATCCCCGCGTCCTCCCACTCGATGGAGATCGGCCCGTTGTAGCCGATCGCGTTGAGAGCTCGGAAGCAGTCCTCCCAGGGCACGTCGCCGCGCCCGGTGGAGACGAAGTCCCAGCCGCGACGCAGATCCGCCCAGGGCAGGTGGGAGGCGAGCCGACCGCGGCGGCCGTCGCCGGTACGGACCTTGGCGTCCTTGCAGTCGACGTGGTAGATGCGGTCGGCGAAGTCCAGGATGAAGGCGACCGGGTCGATCTCCTGCCAGACCATGTGGGAGGGGTCCCAGTTGAGGCCGAACGCGGGGCGGTGGCCGATGGCCTCCAGGGTGCGCACGGTGGTGTGGTAGTCGTAGGCGATCTCGCTGGGGTGGACCTCGTGGGCGAAGCGGACGCCGACCTCGTCGAAGACGTCGAGGATGGGGTTCCAGCGGTCGGCGAAGTCGGCGTATCCGTCTTCGATCATCTGGGGCGGGACCGGGGGGAACATGGCCACGGTGTGCCAGATGGAGGAGCCGGTGAAGCCGACCACGGTGTCGACGCCGAGCTTGGCGGCGGCGCGGGCGGTGTTCTTGATCTCCTCGGCGGCGTTGCGGCGGACCTGCTCGGGATCGCCGTTGCCCCAGATGCGGGCGGGCAGGATGCCCTGGTGGCGAGCGTCGATGGGGCTGTCGCAGACGGCCTGGCCGACGAGGTGGTTGGAGATGGTGTAGACGCTCAGGTTGTGCTTGGCGAGCATCTCCTGCTTGCGGGGAATGTAGTCGTCGTCGCTGAGGGCTTTGTCGACCTCGAAGTGGTCGCCCCAGCAGGCGATCTCCAAGCCGTCGTACCCCCAGCCCGAGGCGAGACGGCAGACCTCCTCGAACGGCAGGTCGGCCCACTGGCCGGTGAACAAGGTGATCGGCCTGCTCATATTCCCTCCACAGATGTAAGGCGGCTCTGGTCGGCGGCGCTGCGCTCGACCGCGGCCAGCACGCGCTGGACGTTCAACCCGTCGTCGAACGACGGAGCCGGGGCGACACCGGAGGT